>JAJEGJ010000023.1 GCA_022819905.1 Alphaproteobacteria bacterium | reverse complement strand
GATGTTGCGGGTGAGTTGCTTGACCGAGGAAAACGTGCCGCGGCGGATGGCCTGTTGAGTGATGATGCCGAACCAGCGCTCCACTTGATTGAGCCAGGACGCATACGTCGGCGTGTAATGCACGTGGTATCGGGGGCGCTTCGCCAGCCAGGCTTTCACCTTGGCGTGCTTGTGCGTCGCGTAGTTGTCCACCACCAGATGAACGTCCAACGTCTTGGGGACGTTGCGGTCGATGTGGCGCAGGAAGGCCATAAACTCCTGATGCCGGTGGCGGGGCTTGCATTGGGCCAGCACTTGGCCGCTGGCGACATCCAGGGCGGCGAACAAGGTGGTGGTTCCATGCCGGACATAGTCATGGGTGACGCCTTCGACGTAGCCTAATCCCATGGGCAGCATCGGCTGGGTGCGCTCAAGCGCCTGGATCTGGCTTTTCTCGTCCACGCACAGCACCACGGCATGATCGGGCGGGTTGAGATACAAGCCCACGATGTCGCGCACCTTCTCGACGAAGAACGGATCGTTGGACAGCTTGAAGGTGCGCTGGCGGTGCGGCTGCACCCCGAACAACTCGAACCAGCGCGCCACCGTGGATTTGGAGACGCCGCAATGCTCGGACATGGAACGGACCGTCCAGTGGGTCGCGTTGGGCGGGGCCGATTGCAGCGCCGCGTTGATGACTTCGGCCACGCGTTCGTCTTCGTGGGTGCGGGGGCGGCCGGGACGCAGTTGGTCGTGCAACCCCGCCAGGCCCTGCTCCAGGTAGCGCCGGCGCCATTTGCCAACGGTCATTTTGTTCAGCTTCATGCGCCGCGCGATGGAGGCGTTGGACTCGCCCTGGGCGCAGGCCAGAACGATCTGCGCGCGGCGGACGATGCCATGAGGCAGCGAACGGGATTGGGCGATGCCGAGTAATTGGGCCTGGTCCTCTTCGCGCAGGACCAGGGGGGTGATGGGTCGGCCTCGTGGCATGAGCGTGCTCCGGTGAGTAAAGACGCTCCCTATTATATTGCTTATTTGTGGGACATGACACTAGGACAGTCCGGTATTCTTGAGATTGAGCAACTCCAGCGCGCCCAATCCGGCGAATACGTCACTCGGAAGAGCGCCGAGCGGCACGCCGCGGAATACCAGTGTCTTGAGCCCGGCCAGCCCGCTGAAGTCCCCGCTCTTCGGCGTCAGGGACGCCAGATTGCGGGTCGAGAAATCCAATGCCGTGATCCCGGCAAGGGCTGAGGCGCCCACCGCGGCGCAGTTTGTGGCGCCCGCCGCCTCCACCAGCGCATCGCGCACCGCCGGGGTGCGTGCGCAGATCCCCTCGCTGATCATCAGCGATCCCGAACCGACCGGCTCACCGGCATGACGGACCTCGACGGTTACCGTCTCGCCCGGATCCGACACCGAATCCGCGCGGGCGGTGATCGCCGCCTGAACCGATGACGCGCCCGCAGTGAGTGTGAGCGCATACGGCGGGCCTGCAAGGACTGCGCCTTGCGAGGTGACCGAATAATCCGTGCCCGCCGTGGCCGTGCCGCCGAGGATCAGCGTGAGCGTCTGATCGGCCTCGAAGGTTACCCCGCCCGTCTCGGCCGTCAGCGCCGCCGAGCCGCCGGCTTCAAGGACCGAGGCCGGTTCCAGCGATACCGCCCAGTCCGGCGCGTCATCGTCGGTAATCGTGACCGCTGCGCCGGTCACGCTTAAGCCCGCCGCCGCGCCGCTGACCACGATCGTCTCGGGACCCTCCACCACCGCATCGTCGGCGGGAGTGAGCGTCAACTGCGCCGTGGCCTCAAGCGCATCCGCCGGAATCGTAAGCGAAGCCGGCGCGGCGGTGAAGTCATCGGCCTCGGTCTCGGCGCCCGCCGTCACCGTCAGCGGGACCACCGTATCCGCCAAGCGGGTCCGGTCCAGTATCCCGGTTACGGTCAGAGCGACCGGGCCGGCGTCCTCGGCTACCGCGGAAACGCTCACCGACAACGTCAACGCCACCCGTTCCGGGTCGTCCTCTTCAATGGTCAGGGTCACGTCCGGCGGATTGTCCGCAATCCCCTGCGCATTGCGGGCCACGCCCGATACCGTCACCTGCTTGTCCGGCGCGTGAATGCTGTTGTCCACCGCCTCGATCGTGACATCGCCGGTGCTCGCCCTCTGCCGCGCGGGAATCACCAGCGCCGTCCCACTTTGCACAAAATCCATGACCGACGCAGGCGCCACGCCCGTCGAGGACACGTCCACCCGGGTCGTCTCGCTGGACGGATGGCTCAGGCGCGCCGTCACGGCGCTCAAACCCCCATTCTCGGCAATCGTGGCCGGCGTCAAAACCAGCGCGACGGTAGGCGCCGGGTCATTGTCCACTACGGTGAGCGTCAACTCCCGCGGTTTGCCCGCAACGCCTTGCGCGTTGCGAACGGTGGCCGACACCCGCACGCTCGCGTCCGGCTCATCGACGTCATTGTCCAACCACCTCAGCGTAACGGCCCCGCTGCTGGCCGTCTCCCCCGCGGGAATGGTCAGGCCATCCTTCTGCGACGTAATCCCCCCGATCACGACCTGCACCTCCGTTACTGCGCTCGACGGATGACTCAAACTCGCCGTGACCGCCGCAGACCCATCCTCGGATATGGAGGCTGCGGATAAGGACAGGGAAACGGTGGGCGCAGCGTCATTGTCCTCAATCGTGACCGTGGCCTCGGAAGGACTGCCGAGGGTGGCGTTGGTGGGCGCGCTCAGCGTCACCGTAAACGTCTCGTCAGGCTCGTCGGTCGTGTCCTCGGAAAGCGCAACCGAAATGGCCTTCTCCCGTTCACCCGCGTCGAACGTCAGGGTTCCCGCTGCAGCGTCGTAGTCCGGGCCGGCTCGGGCGGAATCGTCCGCGGTGGCGTAGTGGACCGTGATCGCCCGGGCGCTGGCAGCGCTCAAACGGGCGGTGAGGCCGGCCGATGGATCGCCTTCGTCCACAGACAACGAAGCGGCGGACCAGGAGACCGTGGGCGCCTCGTCGTCGTCACGGATCGTCAATGTCACGGCAGACGGGTCGCCTGCTATGCCCTGCGAGTTCGTCGCCGTGCCTGAAACCGTCACGGTTCGATCCGGTCCGTCCTCGGCGTTGCCGGAAGAGGCCAGAGTCACGCTCCCGCTGCTCGACTCATCGCCCGCCGGAATCGTCAGCGGGTTGCCGGTGACCGTAACGCCGGGAGCCGATACCGTCACCGTCGTATCTGCACTCGAAGGATGACTCAAGCGCGCCGTGACCGTCGCGGACTCACCCTCCGCAATCGACGAGGCCGACAACGACAGCGACACGGTCGGCGCGTCGTCATCGTCCGTGATCGTGACGGTGGTCCTGGAAGGACTGCCGAGCGTGGCGTTCGAGGGCGAGCTCAGCGTCACCCGAAAGGTCTCGGCGGGCTCGTCCACGGT
>JAJEGJ010000028.1 GCA_022819905.1 Alphaproteobacteria bacterium | reverse complement strand
GACAGAACCGTTTTGCAGTCGATGACGATCATGTCCAGTTCCATTGATCTCCGTGACATGGTTGCCCTTCAGTCTTCGCAGGGCTTCCCGCTGCCTGGCAGTGGCTGCTCCGACTCTTCGAACAGCGTCGGCTGAACCGTGCCAGGTCGCTCGCCCGTGCGCAGGCGTTCGACATCGGCCGCAGAGATGATCCAGGGCGCCCTCGGACACAGCTGCCGCGCGGGCAGGCGCCCCTCCCGGATCAGGCGACGCGCCTTCTGGTAATCGACCTTCAGGGCTGCGGCGGCTTCGCTCAACGTCATTTCGCCGCGCTCCTGCCGCTCGCCCTCCCTGTAGGGAGGGATGTCGCGCCTGTTGCGGAAGCTGCAGACGCTCGCCGTTCTCCAGCCGTGGCCCTTGCCGGTGCGCCGTCCCAGCCGGTTCAGCAATGCCGCGATCGCCATGTCCGGCATTTGTCGCGCCAGTCCCGTGATCAGGGCTCCGGTGTCGGCATCGGTCGCATGGCGATGCTGGCCCGTGGCTCTCCTGGCGACGAACAGTTCCGTATGGTCGCCGCCGCGCCAGTGCAGCAGCAGCCTGACCCGCTTGTCTTCACACCAAACGACGATCTCCTCGACAGCGGCGCGAAGCATTCGCTTGCGGGTTTCCGCAGTGACGCCTTCATGGTTCCATGCCTCCTCAAGGTCGGCGCCGAGCCGCAGGCAGGCCTCCCGCTCCTCTTCATCCATCCGCATGCCCGCGCAGGCCTCGCGCGCATGGTGCAGCGCCGTCTCGACTTGCTGCACCGCAACCAGCCGCTCGTTCCACCGCCGCTCCAGTTCGCCCGCCACCTGCCGATTCTCCGGATCGACGGCGTCGTACTGCCGCCACGCGCGATCAACCTCGTAGCGGGCGCGCTCAAGCGCGATCTCATGCTGGCGAACCGTCTCCGACCCCGTGTTGGCATCGTCCTCGATGACGCGGAGCGCCGCCTCCAGGCCGATCGGTTCGAGAATGCGGACGATCTCCCTGCCGACCGCCGCATCCGCGGGATCGCCGCTGAACGAGATGCACTTCGGCTCGCTGTGGTTGAGCACCCCCGAATGGCAGATATAGCGCAGCACGGTGCCCCGGGTTCCGCTGTAGGTGACTGTCAGCTTGCGGCCGCAGTGACCGCAGCGCAGCAGCCCCGCAAGCAGGGCGGCGCCGCTGCGCACCGCGCCGCGGCTTCCCGATGGCATCATCTTCGTGCTGTTGTCCGCAATCACGCGCCGGTTCCGTTCGTAGGTCTCCAGGCTGATATAGCCTTCATGATTGTCCGGGATGAAGACCTGCCAGGCGTCCCGGTCGCTGACCACCTTGCGCGTGACCTTCTTTTCTCCGTCACGGATTTCGACCTGGCTCTTGGTGCGACCATACGCATAGGCGCCGGCATAGACCGGATTGGTCAGGATCTCGTGAACCCGCGCATAGTTTGGCAACCGCCATCGCAGTTGTTCTTTCTCGCCCGTCGGCCGTGACGGCAGCTCAAGGGCCTCGTCGCGGAACCAGAGATGGACCTGCCGAACGCTCTGCATCTCGTCGAACCTGCGAAAGACGAGCTCGATCGCCGCGCGGACACGCAGGTCCGGGTCCTTCTCGATCGCGTTCCGGCCGACGCGCCGGTATCCGGCCGACACGGCCGGGAACAGCTCGCCGCGCGCCGCCTTGCGGTTCCGGCCCTCGAGCGAGCGCCTGCGCATGGTCGCAAGCTCCAGCTCCGACATGGTGCCGTGCATGCCGAGCACCATCCTGTCCGTCGGCAGGCGGGGGTCGTACACCGTCTGCTCGTCGGCCAGCAGGCAGCCCACGACGCCGCAGAACTCCAGAAGCGTGTGCCATTCCCGTCCGTTCCGCGAGAGCCTTGTTGCGTCCACCGAGAGGATGATGCCGACTTCCCGGTTGCAGACGGCGTCGAGCATGATCTTGAAGCCGGGCCGCCGGGCGGCACCGCCGCCTGACAGGCCGAGATCCTGGTCGATGAAGGTGACGTCCGGCCAGCCGAGCATCCCGGCACGGGCCTTGAGCCCGTACTGCCACTCCTGGCTCCCCGTGTTGTGGCGCACCTGGTGCTCGGAGGACTGGCGGACATACACGATCGCCTTTCGCGCGAGATGGTCAGGCGTGATCTTGTTCATGCCCGCCTCCCTCGCCTGCCGCGCGGTCCGTCGCCGCCTCCCGGATCAGTTGCGCCAGGAGCGCCAGCAGTTCCGCCTTCCGGTCCCCCTCCAGGACGTTGCGGGGGCCGTCCGGTTCGAACAGATGCCCCTGCCGTGTCGTTCGCCAGTCGCGCTTCATCGTTGCCTCCGTCGTCTGCACGTTTGCAGGCAACTGTATCGACGATCATGCGCAGTTCCGACAAAGCCTCGCGCGCGAGCCTCGGACGGTCACGCACCGGCCAGGTCGCCGCTTCCGGCCGGGTCATCCATTCGCGAATCGCCAGCGGACGCCCGCTCGCCGGCAGTTGGACGTAGAGAGTGTCGCCGGAAGGCGAGGGTCGACGGGACTTGACCTCCACTCTTTCCCCGGCACAGGGATGGAACCGGTAGTGAATCGTCAGTTCGGAAGCGTGATAATGGGCAGTATGTCGGGACGTTGGAGAGTGTTCATGAACCACATGTCGCCGGGTTGCCGGGGCAGGACGCGGAACGGTATACGGAGGACTGATGTTTTGTCATGTATATAATTCCCATGATTATATCTTCGCCCAGGCTGGCACGTTCCACGACTTCGGAAAACTTTGCCTTGGCTTCACTGAGGCTCAGCACGGTTGACATACGATTTTCCTTTTAGTCTGACCAGGTCAAACAATTGCGAGAATGCTGAACCGAGGCAAGCTGGAAAGGCGGAGTCTCCGGTCCAGACGCTGGTCCCGGTCTTCCGCCCAGGCGGGAAGTCATGCCAAGGTGTCCCTTGCGCAATCGTGCCTGCAGAGGACACGCAGAACCGGAC
>JAJEGJ010000011.1 GCA_022819905.1 Alphaproteobacteria bacterium | reverse complement strand
CCCGTTGCGGGGGCGCGGGTCGTTTGTAGTGCCGCTTTGCGGGGCGCGCACGCCGACCGGCGGGTGGTGGGGCGGCCCCGCGGGGGGCCGCGCCTCCACGCAGTTGCCGGATGGCGCCCCTCGTACCGATGAGGAAGTGGCATGCATCACCGTCCGTGTGCGTCACGCTGTCTCTCCGCGGCGAATGCGGCGCGGCACGGCATCCCTTCGCTTCGGCAATTGCGGTCGTGTCTCGCATCCTGTGCTCAGGAAACCGGCCGACCAGGGTGAGACCGACACCGTTCATGACGCCCCGGGATGCCCGGATCCGTCGGCAGTCGTGGAGGTGGAGGCCGCGGTGTTCGGCGTCCTCGCAGGGCCCGCGCCAGAACGTCCAGAGGCGCTCGGCGCTGAGGTCCCCGGAGAACACGCGATCCGGGCCCGCATCACCGCGCCGATGCAGCCCCGCGAATAGCCGAGGCGCGCTCCAGTCAAGATCGGCACTCGGATCGCGGCGATCGGCCTGGGGCGGCCGCCCCAGTGCGAGCTGGAAGCGGCACTCGAACGGCGTTGGCAGCGCCGGCCGGGTCCGGCGCAAGTAATCGGTCACCACGGTGCAGCCGCTCGCGGCGGACGACATCCCGGTCGTCGCTCCCTGCAGCGCCCTGGTTTCCGCGCCCGCCGAGGCCCCGCCGGACCTCACCGACCAGATCGGCACCCTCGATCGGTTCCAGGGCCAGGAGGCGCAGTTGGTCGTCCATTCGATGCGACATTACGTACAGTTTTGCCTGCGCCCCCGTCGGCAGCTGATTCTTGGCGGCTTGCCCTGTCAACTCGACAGGTGCCAGGCGCATTGGAAGCAGCCCCGGCGGGACTCGAACCCGCGACCTCCGCCTTAGCAAGCTGGCGCGCTATCCACGGAGCTACGGGCCTGCTTCCCCGGCCCATAACGTGCTGTCCATAGCACTGCCCAAGACCTGTTAGCCTGCATGGTTCGGGTCCGGCGTCGCAGGTTCGAACTGCTGTCTCCCGGGTCTGGTCCGGGCGCCCTACCTCTAGACGAACGCGAGACCTATTGACCCCGTAAGGTCATGGCCCGGTGTTGACTTGCGCCCCGACCGGCAGTAACTCCTGAGCGTTGGCAGGTACGGTCGCTTAGGAGCAGCCACCTTGGCCGTCCGTGTGGGAATATCCACGATTCCCGAAGAACGTATCCGGTACTGGATGAATCGGGAGGGTCACACCGCCAGCTGCCTCGGTAACAGCAGTGCGGCCAGGGAGCCTGTCCGTCCGCCAGTCTCGCGGCCGGCACCTCCTCACGAACAGGCTCCCTGGCGCCAATCCTTGAGGATCACGGCGTCGAAACAGCCGGCATCCAGCAACCCGTGCAGGGGCACTCCTTCGCGCAACGGGCACCGCACGGCGCGGCTGGACTCCGGCCGATCCGAAACGTGCCCAGGCCGCCACCTCCATCCAGACTTGGCCGCACGCATGCCAGCGGCAACGTGAAAGCCGCGAAGGCCTCGCCCCACTGCCTTCCGCTGATCGTTCAAGCGATCGGCTGCGCCGATCGGGGTGACGACGCCGCGTTCACTGAGCCATCCGCGCGGCCTCGGTAATCCTTGGGCATTAACGCCCCGCTTCCGACTCGATTCCTGCGGTGACCGGGGCGCGCCGCACTGCCGGAAACCCGTACAGCCGGGCCGCGTTTTCCCACAGGACCTTGCGCTGGATCCGCGGCTCCACCCCCGCCATCTCGCGGGCAATAAACTCCTGGCTGTCCGGCCACACGCCGTCCGGATGCGGGAAGTCCGAGCCCCACATCACGTTGTCTTCACCGAGCACGTCGATCAGACGAATGCCGATGGGGTCGCTCTGGTAGGTGGCGTGGCACTGCCGGCGCCAGTATTCGGAAGGCTTCATCTTGAGTTCAAGGTCCCGGAACTGATCCTCCCACTCAAGATCCATGTGCTCGAGCACGTACGGAATCCATCCGATCCCAGCCTCACCGATAACGAGCCTCACTCCCGGATACCGCTCGAGCACACCGCCGTAGATCGCCTCCATCAACTTGTCGGCCATCTTGAGCTGGAAGCCGGTGATGAATGTGGCAAAGGCGGCCCGCCACTCGAGCCGAGTAAGGCCTTCCGGCTCCGGTTGCCTGCCTCCGATGGTGTGGATGTGAACAGGCAGTCCGCTGCCGTCCACCGCCTCCCAGAGCGGGTTCCAGTGGTGGTGATAGAGCGGCTTCATGTCGAGGGTATTGGCGATCTCGAGACCGCGAACGATGCCCCGCTTCGTAACCCGCTCGATCTCGGCGACGGCAGCCCCGACATCGTGATTCGGAACGCAGGCAATGCCGGCAAAGCGGTCGGGGTTGGAAGCGCAGAAATCGGCGAGCCACGAGTTGTAGATCCGCATCACCTCGGCGGCGGCTTCGGGATCGTTCAACCGGTTCGCTGCCCCGAGGATTCCGTAGAGCACCTCGCCGCGCACGCCGTCGAGTTCCTGGTCCCGGACCCGCAGTTCCGGATCCGTGAGGCGTCGGACTCCCCGCTGCCCGTCTTCATACAGCCCCTGCGCAGCCATCCGGTCCGACCGGTGAATCTCGCCGGGCACGTATTCCCTCCCTGCCGACCCCATTCCGTTCACCAGGCCGAAATAAGCACCGCCCTTGGACACCCAGACACTCCGTCCGTGCTCGTCCCGGTCCACGTAGGGCATGCGGTCCCTGAGGCGCTCCGGCGCCATTGCCGTGAAGAGGTCGGGCGGCAGCCAGATGAGATCGATATGGCAGTCGGCGGAGACCACTTTCCCTCGAAGATCCATTTGGTCCCTATTCCCCTTTTCTCGTGTCGGGTTGTAAATTTTGCTCACCGGTTTCAATGGCCTGATCGGTTCCAGCGTAGCGTATTCGACGAACAGTCACCGCTGCCTTTGCGGCTCTGCCAGGGCGTTCCGGTCAACTCCGCCGCAACCAACATTGCGTCGGCCCGTTGCGACACCATCGGCCTGCAGACGCGAGGAGCGAATGGCAGTGAGTTCAGCCATTTAGCTTCGGGCGGTGCGTCGGTACGTGTAGACGCCCGCGAGCACGATGAGGCCCGCTCCGGCCAGCGTGTTGATGCCCGGAACCGTATCGAAAAGGAGAATCCCGTAGCTGACCGCAAACAGGAGTTGGATGTACGTCAAGGGGCCCAGTTTGCTCGCCTGGACCCGAGCAAAGGCAAAGCCCGCCAGGTACTGGCCAAGTGCACCGAAACCGCCGATCACCGCCAACATGCCCCAGCCCGCCGCATCCGGCATCTGCCAATCGAACGGTACGGTTGCGCTGGTGGCCACGACCCCCGCCAGCGAGGAATAGAGAAGGCCGGTTTCCGGCGGGTCGACCACGGACACGAACCGGCTGGACAGCATGTAGAACGCGAAGAGAAACGCGCCCGTGATGCCGGCCGCGACGCCTGTCAGCGTACCGGGAGGCAGCGCATCCGGATTCCCCGTCATCGCAGCGATCAGCGCGAACGGCTGCACCACGATCAAGACACCGACAAAGCCAATCAGCGCGGCGCACCATTCCCGCCAGCCGACGCGCTCGCCCAACGTCACCCCGGACAGCACCGACATGATGAGCGGGGCGGTAAAGATGATCGCCGTCGCCTCGGCGATGGGCAGCCGCGCAAGCGCGTGGAAATAGAAGAACGTCATGCCGAAGAGGAACACGGAACGGACGATCTGTGCGCGTGGGCGATGACTCCGGTGGAAGCGTGGTCCTCGTCCGAGCACCCGGAGTACCGCCATCACCGCGACGATGAGAATGAAGTGGAAGGTGTATCTGGCCCACACCACCTGCAGCACGGGAAACGTCTGCGACAACCACTTCCCGTACGCCTCCATCGTCGAGAACGACAGGAGCATGCAGAAGAAGAAGAAAACTCCGACCTGCTGCGCGCCTGCCGTCTTATCCGTCGCCATCAACAAGAGCCCCAGGTGTCGCGCCGGCTGCAGACGCCGCCTGCTTTCGTGCACGCACCGTTCCCCTCAGCCAGGCCGAGCGTCCAGGTAGCCAAGTAGACCGGGAGTTCGTTCGAAACTTCTGCACCGCGCCTGCTCCCCACCCTGTCCTGCGCCGGCACGATCGATTTCCTGCCTGTTCGCATGGGCTTGGGCACCCAGCCGTTGCGGCCTGACCACGGCGCCAAGCGGCGACGCCCAATCGCTTCAGCAAGGACGATCGACGGCAGATGCGCGGCGGCAGTGGTTCACGACGGTCGCGCCCCGTTCAGACCGGGTCCCCCCGGTAGAGTGCCGCGATTGCAGTGCTGTCGGCGCCGGCGTGTCCGCGCTGGACCATCAGCCGATGCAATTCGGCGGCCGTCACGGCCATGGGCATCGATGATGCGGTCGCGCGCGCAAGATCGGACACCGTGTCGAGGTCCTTGAGCATCGTTCTGATGTGCGATTCCACCGTCACGTCGCCGGCCACCATCTTCGGAAAGAACTGTTGCAGCAGCAGGGAGTCCGCGCGGCCTCCGGCGAGAGCTTCGGGGAGCCGGCCCGCGTCGATCCCTGCGCGTGCAGCGAGAGCTGCCGCCTCAGCGAGAACGGCGACCCCGCAACCGACAATCGTCTGGTTGATCAGCTTCGTGGTCTGGCCCGCGCCGATCGGCCCCATCAGCGTGAAGCGGCGCGCCAGCACGGCGACCACCTCGCGGGCACGCTCGAAGTCCGCTTCGCTGCCCCCGGCCATGACGGTGAGATTCCCGGTTTCCGCGCCGATCACCCCACCCGAAACGGGCGCGTCCATCCAGCGCATTCCCGTTTCCCGCTGCAGGCGCGCCGCCATGTTCCGGCAGGCGTCCGGGCAGATGGAGGACATGTCGACAAGCAACATTCCGTCCGCGGCACCGGCGGCAATACCCTCTTCGCCGAACACGACGGCCTCCACCGCTTCGGTATCGGAGAGACAGGTGAAAACCAGATCGGAAGAGCGAGCTACCTCGGCCGCTGTCGGCCGCCGCTCCGCACCGAGTTCGACGACCCGGTCGAGTTTGGCGGGGGTACGGCCCCAGACCGCCACCTCGTAATCCGCCTCGAGCAGCCGTGCGGTCATCGGCGCTCCCATAAGGCCGAGGCCGATGTATCCGAGGCTCGGTTTGTTCTGACCCATGGCATTCCCTCCTGGCTTCGTCTGTCCGAGCCGGGTTGTCGACGGCGCTGCGATTCAGCCGCTCCCGCGCGGCTCCCGGGGAGCATAAAGACCGGCTGCAAGGAATCTGCGCAACTGTCCCCGGCTCTCCGAGAACGCTGCCGCCAAGGCCGCGGCTCGCGCGGAGCGGCAGGCTCTATACACTCCGCGCCGGTACGTCAGGCTGGCCTCTTTTCCACCGCATACGGAGGGCTCGTGCACAACACCCTCGAAGGCGTTCGCGTCCTGGACTTCACGCAGGTTCTAGCCGGCCCGTACTGCACGCAACAGCTGGCGCTGCTTGGCGCCGAAGTCATCAAGGTGGAGAACCGTGTGGGCGGCGACCAGGCGCGCCAGACGCTCCCGGCAACCGATCCGGACCTGGAGGAGCTTGGTGCCTCGCCGTTGTTCCTGGCCGTGAACACGGGGAAGCGTTCGCTGACCCTCGACTTGAAGCATGAACGCGCGGGTGAAGTCGTTCGCCGTCTGGCTGCCGGCTCGGACGTGCTCGTCGAGAACTTCAAGGCCGGAACGATGGACCGCCTGGGCTTTGGCTACGGCGCCATGAGCGCGATAAACCCGAAGCTGATCTACTGCGCGATTTCCGGCTACGGTCAAACCGGTCCACGCGCGTCCGCCGCCGCGTACGACGCCGCGATCCAGGCGGCGTCCGGAATGATGTCCGTGACCGGCACGCCGGAGACGGGACCGGTCAAGACGGGTCATTGGACGATCGACATGACGACCGCGACGCAGGCCTGTTTCGCGATTTCGGCCTCGCTATTTTGCCGAGAGCGGACGGGTCAGGGCGACTTTCTCGACCTCTCCATGCTGGACACCGCAGCCGGCGTCATGGCGCCAAATCTCACGATGTACTCGGTGAACGGAACCGTCCCGAACCTGTCAGGCAACCGGTCGCAGACCGGCAACCCGGTCGCAGACGTGTACCCGGCCAGCGACGGCCTCGTCATGATCGCCGCAGCCACCCAGAACCAGTTTCTGTCACTGGCGTCGCTGCTCGACCGCGAGGAACTGACGACCGACCCTCGCTTCGTGACGCTGACCGACCGGATCGCGAACGCCGACGAACTCCGTGTCATCCTCAGCGATGCGTTCTCCCGAGAAAGCGCCGCGATCTGGGAAGACCGTCTGGCGGAAGCCGGCATTCCGGCCGCACGCGTGTCGACGATTCCGCAGGTTTGGCGAGAAAATCCCCAACTGACCCATCGGGGCGTCTTCCAGACGGTTCCACGCCAAGACGGGGCCGGGGAAGGTCACTGGCCATACGTTGACGTGGCCTTTCACGGCATGCGGAAAGTCGGGCGGACACCCCATCCGGCCCCTCTGCTAGGCGAACACACCGAAGAGATTCTCGCAGAAGCCGGGTTCTCGCCGACCGAGATCGGCGAGCTTCGATCCCAGAACGTCGTGTAACCCACCCGAACCGCCCACCGTGGAGAGTGTGTCAGGCGGAACGTTCGCTCCGGCCGCACATCCTGGGCGCCGGCCGCATCCGCTCTGATCGCGTGCCGCCGACCTGCAGTTCGGGCGGCACGTTCACCTTGGCCTAGCGGCATTTGGGAATGCGCCCCATCCCCTCTAAACTGGGTGCCGCCACTGGGCATGGGAGAATTTGATGCGTTCAACGATGCTGTTTGCCGTCGCGGCGTTGCTGATCACGGCCGCCGACGCCCGCGGCGTGGATCCTGCCGGGTCCGAGCTTTGGGAAGACCTCAGTGGCGCCTATCTCGGCGAGGACGCCAAGGTGACGTTCAACGATTCCATTCGCCTCATGATGGCCGACCGGGTCGAGAGCGCGCACGAAGTGCCAATCATGGTCAAGGTACCGCACGATTTGCGTGACATGCAGGAACTCGTGCTGCTGGTGGATCGCAACCCCATTCAGCAGGTTGCGCGGATCACGCCGCACCGTCGACTCGAGTCCGTCGGGATGAACATCCGGTTGGAAGAATCGACACCCGTCCGAGCCGCCATCCTGGATCCATCGGGAATCTGGCACGTTGCCACCAAATCGGTGCTGGTCATGAGCGCCGGCGGATGCTCTTCTCCGCCACCAGATGGCGCAGTGGTTGCGGCAGTCGGCGACGTCAATATCAAGCAGTTCGAGCGGCACGGTGGCGCCAGCCGGCTCAAGGTTCGCATTCATCACCCGATGGACACCGGCTTCGTCGTCCTGGAGGATGGCGATGTCGTCCCGCCCTATTACGTCGAGAAGGTCCGAATTGAGGACGAGCGGGGCGTGATCGCCGACATGCTGACCTGGGCAGCGATGTCGCGGGATCCCGTCATCACCATCGATCTTCCGACCGAGGGCCAGTCCGTGCGGGTCTCGGGCAATGACTCCGAAGGCCTGTCGTTTGAAGGACTCGAGAACGCCCCTCTCATGTAGTCGTCGTGCAGCCGGGCTCGCCCGGGCGGCCGCCTGCCTGATCCTTTTCACCACGGTCGCGTGGGACGCAGTCGGCGCGTCCTACGGATTGCGTCCGCAGCCGGTCGCGCCGGGCGTCTACGTATTCCCCGGGTCACAGGACGCCCTTACTCCCGACAATGGCGCCAACATCGCGAACACCGGTTTCATTGTGGGATCGCGAGAGGTCCTAGCGGTTGAGGCCGGCCCGACCCGGCGATACGGCAAGGAAATGTTGGCCGCCATCCGGTCTGTCACGGACCTGCCGGTCCGCTACGCCGTGATTACGCACCGGCATCCCGATCATTCCTTCGGCCTCGGCGCCTTCCGAGAGGCCGGCATCGACGTCCTTATGCATCCCGCTGAAGCCGAAGGTCTCGCCAACGAGGGGCCGGCGCTTCTGGAGTTCATGACCGCACTTGTGGGCGAAGCCTGGACCCAGGGAACCACCATCGAAGCGCCGTCGGAGACGCTGACGGAGGATCGCCACGTGGACCTTGGCGACCGGCCGGTGGACATCCTCGTGCTGGAGGGTGGGCACAGTTCGGGCGACCTCGTTGTCCACGACCGGACATCCGGGGTTGCGTTCTTTGGCGATCTGCTGTTTGTCGGGAGGGCGGCCACCGTGCCGCACGCCGACATCGGCGTCTGGCTCATGCACCTTGACCGACTTGAATCGCTGCCCTGGACGACAGGCGTGCCCGGGCACGGCCCCATCCTTGACGACCCTGCCAGGTTCGCTGACACGCGCGACTGGATCCGCTTTCTGCGCAGCCGGATCCTCGAGGCTGTACTGACCGGTGAGAGTCCGGCTGAAGTCCTTGATCCCGGAGTCCCGGAACCGTTTGCCGGAATGGTGGAAGCCGGTCCCACGTTCGGGCGGGCTGTGCTTCAGCTGTACAGACGGTACGAAGCCATGGACCCGGCGGAGCTAGACGCCCTGGCCCAATAGCGAGCCCAGCCGGTCCGAACCGGCGCCTCGGATGTGCCGCGGTCGGGCTGGACTGCCCTCGACCGGCGACTGGCTTCCACGGCCAGAGAACCTGGACCCCAGGACCAGATTTCGCGAAGCGCTGTCGATCGCAGCGGACATTGGCGTCCGGATGCGGGGACGCCGCAGCAAACCTCACCGCTCAACAGTACCGCGGGCATTGCGGCACGGGGCCTCGTGTTGCCGACTTGGATCGAACCGCCAATGTGCCCCTGCGGGCTTTCCTTGGAGCCGAACGGGTCTGGCTACCCGCGCATCTGCTCAGCCGGCTCGGCGTCCGTGGGGCGCGTTGGGAGGTTCTCACTCTCGGTGATCCAACGACCGGCGGATTTGGGCCGCTGAAGCACATCGATTGCCATGCTGCCTGAGATTCTGGGACGGCGCCTGACCGTTCGCTTTGCCGAATCAATCTGATTGGCCAAGTCGGGGGCTGCCGGTCGGATCAGCGTAGCCAGCGTCCAGACCGCTCCGATGCCCATGAGTACTGCAGGATCGCTTGCGCAACGGAACACGATTCTCCGCGCGCCGCCATTGCTCGCGCCCATCCGAGGCGCCCTGCGGCCTCGGTCAGGTAGAACCGACTGCTTGGAGATGTCTGAGTGAGGAAGCATGTTCGGAATCCTGATTCTATCGCCGAACTAGGGGCAGAAAGGCGACTTGGCAAACCACGATGGCGATTCTCGGCCATGGACTGAGGACGCTACGAACGTGGACGGCTGCTCGGAGGATTTGGCGGACCGGGCGCATGAGTTTCGTGGCCGCGGTGTCTCGGCTGGTTAACGGCAGTACCGGGCACCTTGTCGATGGGGTATAGCAGGATGACGGGGTCGCGGACTAGTGCTCCGGTATCCGTGCCACGTCATTGTCAAGGTTGCCGAACGGACGGGCTCGCGCACGGGCAATTGATCGCGAAACGTGGCGTCTGCGAGGGCTTGTACTGGCATGACCAGCGCACGGACGGGGGCTACATGCTGCCCGGCCTGCGGATGGGTTGGCGGCTCGACACTCTGCCGCCGGTGTCTCAGGATTCCTCGCTCGGGAATTCCGGGCTTTCTGCGACCGGATCAGATTCGTCCTCCTCGAGAAGGGTGAGCAGGGCCCGCAGCGTGCGCTCACCGTCTGCGGTCAGTCTCTCGCGGGCGCAGGACTGGGCGCCTTCCCAGAGCGGAGCCGCTCGAACGAGCAGCCCCATACCAGCCTGGGTCAGTGTGACCATCCGGGTTCGACCGTCCTTGCCCGCCGAGAGCGTGAGCAACTCACGGCGCTCCAGCACCCCGAGATTGCGCCCCAGCGTGCTGGGATCAAGCTGGTTCTTCTCGGCCAACGCCTTGATGGCGATGGGCTGGGCCTGCCAGACAGAGAACAAGAGCCCCACCTGGGCGATGTTCAGACCGGTCTCGGACAGCGCCTCGTCATAGAGTCGCGTCAACGCGCGGGAAGCGCGACGCAGCCGGATACAGAGACAATCGAACTGGTCCATACCCTAGGCGGAGCGTCGCGCAGCCAACCCGTCAATTCGCGGTCAGAGCAGCGATGAAAGCGTCGGTTCGCATGATCTTGTGACCATAGGTCGGAAAGCTGACATTAACCACCGCGTCCACTTCCTCCTGGCCGAAGGCGGCGATCCCATCGGACAAGAGCGTGGTGTGATAACCAAGCTCGACGGCATAGTAGGCCGTCGAGGCGATGCAGGTCGGCGCCCGCATCCCGGCCACGACGACATACTCGAGGCCCGCACCCTCCAGCAACGCTTGCAGGTTCGTTCCGGCAAAGCCACTGGCCAGCCGGTGGTGCTGCGCCTCCAGATCGCCGGGCTGTTTCTGCAGATCCGGGTGATACTCGGCGCCCCAACCGCCTTTCTCGAAGACGGCGAATTGTACGATGCTGCGCTGGGCCGGGTTGAGAAAGGGGTACTCGTCGTAGACGCCGGGCTCGTAGTGAGCATGAGGCACGTAGACGACCTTGGCACCGGTGGCGCGCGCCGCCGCCACCAGGTTCTTCAGGTTCTCGATCAGATTGGCGCTTTTGATCGTGCTTTGACCTAGAAAATAGGCTTTCCCGCCCTGTGAAAGGAAGTCATTGTAGGGATCGACCAGCAAGATGGCGGTCTTCGCCGGATCGTAGTCGGTAGCAGGTACAGCACGTGTCACCCCAACCAGTGACAAAGCAGCAAGAACAGGGATCAAAAGATTCTTGAAGGACATGGAAATCTCCTCCTGATGGCAGGCACATAAATACCGGTATATACCTGTACCTCTGCTGCTGCAAGCTGCACCCGAACCTAGACCGGAGAATTCTCGGAAATGTGAACGTTGATCAAGTCGAAGGAACCGACCTGTCTCCGAGGTCGGGAGAAGCCAGTCGGGTGGTTCCTCCGAGAACGGAAACCTCGTAACTCCCTGACATCACGAGACGACGAGATGAAGCTGACGAACTCGGCGAAATTGCCGGTATTCAGCGACGGACCGCCCGAGAGCCGTGATCCGGCAGCACCGACATGTGCCCCGGACGAACCGGCGCCACATCAATCGGGACAATGCCTCGTTGTGCCTGCCGCAGAAATCGCTTGCTTGGGCGCCGAACCCTCGTCGGTACTAGCGGACAAGGCCCCTTCAAGGGACAAACTGTGAGAATTTATGTGGTGTTGAACACGACCTGTACAGGACAGCAGACGGCCTTGGTGGAGCCGAGGGGATTCGAACCCCTGACCTTCGCATTGCGAACGCGACGCTCTCCCAACTGAGCTACGGCCCCTCCGACGGCACTGTCTGGCACGTGACCGGAAAGGTGTCAAATGCCGGCTTGCCGCCGCCCTGCATCCTTCCCGGGCCCGAAAACATAAATCGCCTATGAAACCGTTTCGACGTGCTATATCCACGGCGTCAGGCCGCCCCTATCTCGCGCGGCCCGCAATCGCTGCCCTAGCCCTGCTTCGGAGTCCCGGATGTCGGACGTGAACAAGGTCGTGCTCGCCTACTCGGGCGGCCTCGACACCTCGGTGATCCTGCGCTGGCTGCAGGAGACCTACCAGTGCGAGGTGGTCGCCTTCTCAGCCGACCTCGGCTACGAGAGCGTGGAGCGTGCCCGCGCCAAGGCAGAGCAGATGGGAGTTCGCGACATCCGCATCGAGGACCTCCGGGAAACCTTCGTCCGCGACTACGTCTTTCCAATGTTCCGGGCCAATGCGCTCTACGAGGGCACCTACCTCCTCGGAACGTCGATCGCTCGCCCGCTGATCGCACGCCGGCAGGTCGAGATCGCCGCCGAAACCGGCGCCGATGCGGTGGCGCATGGCGCGACAGGAAAGGGCAACGACCAGGTCCGCTTTGAATTGAGCTACTACGCGCTCAACCCCGACATACAGGTGATCGCCCCCTGGCGCTCCTGGGAACTGCAGTCCCGGACGGACCTGCTCGCCTACGCCGAAGCGCACCAAATCCCGATCGACAACGTGAGCGCGGGCGAGCCGCCTTATTCGACCGATTCCAACCTTCTCCACACCTCCTACGAAGGAAAGGCGCTGGAGGATCCTTGGCACGAGCCCGACGAGGCAATGTTCCAGCGAACGGCTGCGCCGGAAGCCGGGCCTGAGACGCCTCAGTACGTGGAAATCGATTTCGAGGAGGGAGATCCCGTCGCGGTCGACGGGACGCGCCTGTCCCCTGCCCGCCTGCTGGAACGGCTCAACGAACTCGGGGGCGCCCACGGAATCGGCCGGCTCGACCTCGTGGAGAATCGGTTTGTCGGCATGAAGTCCCGGGGCGTCTACGAAACGCCTGGCGGCACCTTGCTCCAGACCGCTCACCGGGCCGTTGAATCACTCACGCTGGACGGTCCCGCCATGCGTACGCGCGACGAGATCATGCCGCGCTACGCTTCCCTTGTGTACAACGGTTTCTGGTTCGCGCCCGAGCGCGAGATGCTCCAGGCCCTGATCGACGAATCGCAACGCAACGTTACCGGGACTGCCCGCCTCAAGCTTTACCGGGGATCTGCGCGAGTCGTGGGACGCCGTTCGCCGAGAAGCCTCTACAGCGAGAGCATTGCCACCTTCGAAGCGGATTCGGTCTATGACCAGAAAGACGCCGAAGGCTTCATTCGCCTCAATGCGCTCCGCCTGCGGCAGCGGCGTCGGGTGGAGGGCGACCGCTAACCCATCGTGAGTTCGACCAGCAGGCTCCGAACGAACCAAACCGCCAGGATGAGAATGACCGGCGAGATATCGATGGTTCCGGTGTCGGGCAGAATTCTGCGAATGGGGCGCAGCATCGGTTCGGTAAGCCGGCCGAGAGTCTGGTGCACGCTGAAGACGAACCGGTTCCGGAAGTTGATCACGTCAAACGCGATCAGCCAACTCAACACCGCCTGAATCACCACGATCCAGATGACCAGATTCAGAATCTTGTCGATCAGCAGGATAAGGCTGTTCATGAGAGCCCGTGCGCAACCCTTGGTCAATTCGGGCCGTCAGTATATCGGCGGGACTCGTGTCGAGGACCCGAGCATGACTCACCGGTGGTTGACTCGACGATGACGCGCGAATTCGCGGAGACCCTTCACGCGGGGTACGCGCAGATATTTGCGGTTTCGCGCGTGTTGGCCGACGAACAGAGCGCCTTCCAACACATTCAGCTGTTTGAGAACCCGGCATTCGGCCGGGTACTCGCGCTCGACGGAATTGTCCAGATTACCGAGCGCGACGAGCACACGTACTCAGAGATGATGGTACATCCGCCCGTATTCGAACACGGCGGAGTCGAGCGCGTGATGATCGCCGGCGGCGGGGACGGCGCCGTCGCAGAAGAGGTGCTCAAGCACCCGTCGGTCCGAAGCGTGGATCTGGTGGACATTGACCGGCGGGTGGTCGAGCTCGCCCGGGAATTCCTTGGTACCGTGCACGGAAAGGCGTTCGAGGATTCCCGCCTGCGGGTGCACTTCGACGACGCCGGCCATTTCCTGGACCGGCACCAGCGTACCTACGACCTGATCATCGCTGACCGACCCGATCCGGTGGGGGCAGCGGAAAGCCTGTTTGCAGAGTCGTTCTATCAGCAGGTGGCGGCGGCCCTCCGGGGCGCCGGCATCGCGGTGTTTCAGAGCGGCGTGCCGTTCTTTCAGGAAGACGAGCTCAGGGACGTCTGCCGCAAGATGCGTTCCGTCTGGGGCGAGGTGTCCACGTATCTCGCCGTTACCCCGACGTATACGGGTGGCCTGATGGCCATCACCCGGGGCTCCCCGAGACCGGTCACCCAACCCGTTCTCGATGCCGCGCTCGAGAGAGCCCGACGGGATCTCCTCGAAACCCAAACCTACACGCCCGACGTGCACCGGGCCGCCTACGCGCTCCCCGCGTGGATCCGCGCGATCACCGACGCCCCCTAGCCCGCGTGCCGCCCCGGGCCGATGAACAGGCTGTGCGGAGCCGGGCATCCATTGAACCGTGATGCGTAGACCGTGGTGTAGGCGCCAGCGCACCGAATCCTGATCCGATCTCCGGCCGTGAGCCCGAGCGGCAATTGATACTCGGCGGCCTCGTAGAGGATGTCGGCGCTGTCGCACGTAGGACCGGCAATCACGACCGGCCCGCATGGTTCGTGCGAGCCGCTGGCCGCGATGGGGTACCGGATCGCGTCACCTTCGGTCTCCGCCAGCCCACCGAAGCGCCCGATGTCGAGAAAGACCCAGCGGTGCCTGTCAGCTGGCGACCTCCGGGTCACGAGAACAACCTCGGACTCGATGACGCCGGCGGTCGCAACCAGATAACGCCCAGGCTCAATCGCAAGGGACGGCACAGCGTCTCCGAAGTGCCGGGCCAGCGCGTTCCGGATCGCCCCGGCGCACGCTTCCAGACTCGGAATTCCGTCGTGGTACTGAACCGGCAGGCCACCACCGATGTTCAGCGCTTCGACGGGCAGGCCGACAGCGGCCATTCCCGTCGCCGTCCGTGCCGCGACGGCAGCGGCACGGTTCCAACTCTCGGGATCCGTCTGCTGAGAGCCCACGTGGAACGACAGGCCGGCCGGCCGAAGACCCAGCGCGACCGCCCGACGCATCAGGTCGACGGCGCTCCCCGAAGAGCATCCGAACTTGCGGTCCAGCGGCCATGCGGCCCCCGAGTTGTCCACCGCCAGTCTGACCACGAGGGAGGATCCCGGTGCGTGCTTCGCAATCTTCTGCAGTTCCGGCAGCGAATCGCAGGCAAAGCTGCAGATGCCATGACGCCAGGACCAAGCAATGTCTGCGGCCTTCTTGACCGTATTGCCGTAGGCCAGTCGCTCCGGCGGCACGCCGAGACGCAGGCACAGTCCAATTTCCGACCGGCTCGTGACGTCGAAGGAAGCGCCCAGCGACCGAAGGCAGCTGAGAATCTCCGGTGCGGGATTGGCCTTTACCGAATAGTGAACCCGCACTCCGGGGAACCTGTCCGTAACCCGGCGATACGCGGCCGCGACTTCGCCCAGGTCAATGACAAGGCAAGGTGTCCGGCGACGGCGGGCATCAAGGAACCGCTCCGCTGCCGCGCTCACGCCGATTTGCCGGTGGCAGGGAAACTTCCGCGGCGGAGCACCTGGACCTGCTTGCTGGTCGGACGAAAATGCCGCTCCAGCTCCTGCAATGCAGCGCTCGCGTCAGTGCCTCCGCAAAGAAACGCATCGAACGCCACGTATCCGCGTTCCGGCCAGGTGTGGACGCTCATGTGCGACTCGGCCAACACGGCGACACCCGACACGCCCTGCTCATCGCCGAAAGGATGAAGGTGAAGGTGGAGGATCGTGGCGCCAGCTGCCTGGGCGGCCTTCCGTATGACAGTACCGATCGCCTCGGCGCTGTCCAAGGCCGACACACCCCAAAAGTCGGCGATCAGATGGAGCCCTGCGTAGGTGGCGCCGGCCTCGGTAACGAACTTGTCTTCCCCAACCGTGCGGTCGGCCGTAGCAACAGAAGTACCGCAACCGGTCGGACTGCGAAGCATTGCTGAATTCTCGCGCTGGGGCAGGAAGGCCGGACCAGGCCCCCAACCGTCAAGGCACGTCGGCAGTGATTGCGGAACCTAGACGCTTGCAGCAGTGCGACGCAGCTCCGGGAAAGGCGGAGCATCTGCATTGGCAGCCGGCCCGCCCTTCCGTTTGAATCCGCGTGGTGTCGGTATCACCGTCCGCATAAGTCAGCACACCGGGCACCCGCGCTCCTCGCGGTCAGGAATCGCCCCTACCGTCGGTGCCGTCGTCGGCGGTTGACGTGCGTCGACGCGCGTCCGCCCAGGCTTGAAGGTCCCCTCGCAGATACCGAATCCGGCCGCCGAATCGGTGAAACACGGGGCCTTCGCCCGACGCCCGATATCGGTCCAGCGTGCGCACAGACAAGCCGAGCCAATCTGCCGCCTGGCGCGGCGTGAGGTACCTGGGCATTTCGTTCATCTTGCTCTCCTCCTTCTGACTGCGCGCTATCGAACTCCCGTTTCGTGTTCCAGGTCACCAGCGCTCATGGCAACCCGGAGGACCTCGGGCCAACAGCGTTTGCCTTTCCGGGCTCGTGCCAACCCGAATGTCGAATTGCGCACACCGACGTGGGGTACCGAAAAAGCGGCCCCACAACGTTTCCATCTAACGCCTCGGTCTCGTTATGTGAAATTCATTTTTACAATAGTTTTATGAGCTTATTGCATGTATCTGTAGGACATATGGCGTCTATTGGCGTTGTTGGTCGTCTTGTTGCCGCCTTTGACGAGAGACCAGACCGGGAATTTCGGAGCGCCGGGCAGCCGGGCCAGTGCAATCGATTGACGTGCACGGACGGCCGGTGCCGTCAGCGTCGCCGGGAACGGTGCGGATGGGCTTCGCGCAACCCGACCGGCAACACCGGTCCCGCCCAGGACACCGCATCGACGGGCGCGTTCTCAAGCCGGCCATCGCTTCCCCCGATCGACCATTGCAACGCAGGAGAGGCTTCGACGAGCAGGGGGTCACCTGCCCGGACGCTTCCCGCCTCCACGCCGGCCCTCGTGGCCCGTGGCTCGTTCGTTATCCTCCCGGTGTTGGTACGTGGAGCGGTCGAGACGTGGAGCCATCCTGAATGGGCCTTGACGGGATTCGTCGCGCCGACGGAGCTCGTCCTTGGTTCAGGTCTCGAAGGTGCCGGGATGTGAATGATGCATCCGTCCTGGCGGCCACCGGCTTGTGACCTCGGCCTTTCGCGCAGCCACGACCATGGGAACGCCGACCGCGCCGGCAATCTCGCAACCGGCGGCGACACTGGAAACGGAGAGCAGAATGTCGATATCGAACCAGACGACCGGGAGTGGCGTCCGTCTGACCGCCATGGCGGTTGCCTTCGTCGTGTGCATCACCGCACTCGGGACAGCCTCACGCGCCGAAGCGGCGGAGTACACCATGGTAATTCCGCACCTGCTACCCGAGGACCTCACCAACAACGAAGTTCAGCCGGCGCTCATGCACTTCACGTCGCAGGTGGAAGCGCGTACCAACGGCGACATCGACGTCCAGATCTTCGGAGCCGGCCAACTGGGCTCGGAAGTCGAGAACGGCAAGGAAGCACAGATCGGAAAGACCGTTCAGTCGGCCGTTATGTCGTCCGGGGCGATGTCTTCGTTCTTCAAGGACTATCAAATCATCACAACCCCGTTCCTGTTCCCGAACTACCACGTGGCGAGGGCCTACTTCGATGGAGCGTGGCACGCGAACTTCATGCGCGGCGCTATCGAGTCCTCCGGACTCCGTTACCTCGGCACGTTCGATGACGGCGGCGGTTTCGTGGCTTTCACCAACAACAAGCGCCTTATCCGTACGGTGGACGACATCCAGGGGTTGCGAATTCGGGTCGAGGAAAACCCTGCCCACGTCGCCACCATGAAGGCGCTCGGCGCGTCGGCCACCCCGCTGCCGTGGGGCGAAGTCATCACCGCCCTCAGCACCGGCCTCGCGGACGGCCAGTTCAATGCCCCGGGGGCCAGCCTTGCATTCAAGCTGTGGGAAGTGAACGACTACACGACCTGGAGCGGCCACGTCTACAACTCCATTTCCTGGATGGTGAGCGAACGCTGGTACCAGTCGCTGCCCGAGGACTACCAGCGCATCGTCGTGCAGTCGGCACGAGAAGCTATCCAGATGGCCCACGGTTTCGCGACCCTTGCCGCTGTGCGGGGGTGGGTGGCCTCGTGCGAGGAGTTCGTGGAATGCCACATCCTGGCCGCCGACGAGAAGCAGAGGATGGCGGCGATCGCCCGGCCCGCGTGGCGGCAGTGGATCACGGAGGATTTTGGCGTCGATGCGGGGCTAGTCGACGCACTGTGGGCTGAAGTGGACCGGATCGATCAGACCCTTGCCGCCAGCGACATGGAGCGCTACGGGAACTAGGCCACCGGCAGATCCGTCGCCCGGTCCGCCGCTGCCGTCGGCGTCGGTTTCCCCCTGCGGCCAGGGACCGAAACCGGATTCCCATGCAGTTCCTCCGCGGCCTCAGCGACCTGCTCAACGTCGCGGTCATCTACGTCTGCGTTGCCTTCGTCGGCGTGATGCTCGCGATCTCGTTCGCGGGTTCGTTCTACATGGTGATCACCGGAGATTCGCTGAGCTGGACCTACTCGCTTGCCCGCCTCTTCGTGCCATGGATTGGGCTCCTTAGCTCCACGGTCGCACTCCGTTACGGAGAGCACGTTGCCATGACGCTGGTATCGAGGAACGTACCTCGACCGTGGGCACGGACGATGCAGTGGCTGGTGCTCGCGGCCCTCGCACTGTTGGGACTGCTGTTGATCGAGACCGGTTGGGACTTCTTCCTGAATTCCACCCAGTACTACATGGTCTCCGACCAGTTTCAGGTGCATCACCGCTGGGTCGCGGCGGCTGTCCCGATCACGGGGGTGATCATCCTCGTGCACCTGGTGCACGGGCACGTTCTCCTCCGACCATCGCCGGACATCCCGGACGTGGAACACGGCGCATGACCGCCGCCGCGGTGTTCCTGTTCCTTCTCGTGGTGGGAGCACCGGTCGCACTCGTAATGGCGTTTTCGGGCCTCGCGGGAGCGATCTCCCTGGGCGGCCTTGACCTGCGCGGGATGCTTGCCGACCGGATGTTCTCCGGCGTCTCGGGCTTCGTCCTCATCGCAGTCCCGTACTTCATCTTCACCGCAGAGCTGATGAACCAGGCGGGTCTGACCCAGAAACTCGTGACGTTCAACAACGCCTTGCTCGGACGAGTCCGCGGCGCGCTCAGCCACGTGAACATCACCACCAGCGTGTTCTTTGCCGGACTCACGGGCGCGGCCATTACCGATGCCGTGGCGATCGGGCGGCTGCTGATCCCGGCCATGAAGAAGGAAGGCTACGACCCCGCCTATGCGGCCGCGGTGACGGCCTGTTCGTCGATTATCGGTCCCATCATCCCGCCGAGCGTCGTCATGGTCGTCTACGCGTCCATCCTGCGGGATGTTTCCGTGCTTGACCTGTTCGCGGGCGGGATGGTTCCGGGGCTGCTCATGGCCGGGATGCTGCTCGTGACAAGCAGCATTCTCGCCTACCTCGGAAACCACCCGAAGCACCCGGGGGCACCACTTCGCACCGCGATCGTCGCCTTCTTCGCGTCAGTGCCCGCCCTGTTGGTGCCGCTGATCATCCTCGGCGGCATCCTCGGAGGACTCACCACGATTACGGAAGCCTCCGCCTTCGCCGCGGTCTATGCGCTACTGATCGGTCTCTTCGGATACCGGACGCTCAATCTCGCGAAAATCCGCGCTGCCCTGCTCGTCACGGTGCGCTTCAGCGGGGTCGTGTTCTTCCTGCTGGCGACCTCGACCGTGCTCGGGTGGTTCATTACGCGTTCGGGCGTGGCCCGCGAGGCAGCGGGCTTCATCGCGAGTATCAGTACCGAGCCGACCGTCCAAATCCTCCTGGTGGACCTGTTCCTGATCGCCGTCGGCACCGTGCTGGACGTCCTACCGGCCCTCATCGTCGTCGCGCCGGTCCTGGTGCCCGCGATGCTCAGCCTGGGTTTCGATCCCCTTCACTTTGCGATCGTCATGATCGTGACCCTGAACGTTGCCAACATCACACCGCCCGTCGGGATGACCCTGATGACGGCGTCACAACTGGCCGGGGTGACCTACGAGCGCGCGATCCGGGCCTCCATGCCGTTCTACGCCAGCCACGTCGCGGTCATCGTAATCGTCTCGCTCTGGCCCAGCCTCGTGCTCTGGCTGCCCAACCTGATTCGCGGCTAGGTTCGACATCTTCAAACGCCGCCGGCACCGGCCCGTCGGCGCAGCGGTGCCGGTTGACAGCGCAAACAGTGCTTTGCCGTTAATTCTGGTCTGCGCTCACTTGCAAAACAAACCTTATGCCGCACCTGTAGCTTTACTTATAAACAATTAGGGATGAGGCTATATCAAGGACAATAACGAAGATCGTTACTGTAAGCTCTCGCTTGAATTCATATCAAGACATGCAGTATTTGCATACAACATGGACGTTTGACTGTGATTCTGGCCGAAACCGCACTACGTTGAACACATGAGAAAGACATCTGTTTGTATACTTCGGCCGACATTTAAAGAGAAATCAGTTCGATCCTTTGTGACGAATCAAGAACAGTCCTTTCGTCCACTGGCAATGCCCGGCCTGC
Organism: Alphaproteobacteria bacterium; assembly: GCA_022819905.1. Lineage (GTDB taxonomy): Bacteria > Pseudomonadota > Alphaproteobacteria > TMED109 > TMED109 > VXPW01. The sequence continues at coordinate 27,780 of JAJEGJ010000011.1, read as the reverse complement.
ACCGCCTGTTTCCAACGGGCAAACACGCCCGGGGACGTCCTGGCCCCGTGCTCCCGACGCACATGCACCCGATCCCGGATGCCCGGAGAAATCAGGCCGATGCCGGCAAGAAACGTCGAATGGCAAAGCACCAGGAAAGGAGAACAACGCATGCCCGGTAACCACGCGGCGAGCAAAACCGGCGGGCCGTCCCGAGCCGGTTTCGGGGCCAACAGGGCTCTGGAGCGATTCGCGGCCCTCATGAACACGGTCTGGACGATCCGATTAGTCCTGACGTGCACCCTGCTGGCGGTGGTAGTGATCCCCCATCTGGTGAGCTCTCCTGCAGCCAACGTACCGAACCCAACGAGCTTGACGTGGCTCGAGGCCCCGGGAGAGGACGTCGCCAGGATGGCTGCCCAAACGAAGGCGGAACTCGGTCGTTTCCTGCGCGAACCCCGCCGGGTCGTCGCCCATCCCGGAATCCATCGTCAGCTGCTGGCCGACATCAGGGCGTACAGCGACCAACTGAAGCTGCCGCAGACGACGGCCTTTGAAGCCCGGGAAACACCCCCCTGCATCGCTGCGGTCGAGCAGGACGAGATCGACAATGACACTACCGTCGCCATGGAGCCGGACGGGCCCACGGCCAAGTCGCTCCGGGCAACAGTCTCGTCGTGCGGCAACCATGTACCCGGGCGGCTCAAGGACGATGCGGGTGCCTCCGTGGAACCGATCGCCGACGGGGGCACATCGGGCTCCCCTCGGTGTGGCGAGGGTCGCGAACTTCCTGCGATCCTCGCCAGCTGGGAAACATGGACAGCGGGAACAGCCCCAGCCCATGCGCCGGAGCCCGAGCACGGGAGGCTCGAGAACTCAATGCTGAACCGGGGGCCGGGTCGAGACTGGGTCCGGCTGTCGCACGCTACGCCCCACAGCGGGGTTCATCGAAACCTTCGATCCGGCCACGGCATTTGTTACCTGCGTTGACGGGCCAGCGAACTCGCCCTGCAGGGGTTTGGACCGAGCTCCATGCAAGGTTCCGTTCCTCGCGAACTGCCTTGTCCCGTGTCAGCCGCCCGCAATCTTCGGCATCAGGTACACCTCGCTGTCCGGGCCGACAGGCGAAAAGAGCGCATCCTGGTGAATCTCGCCGTCGATAGCGACCGCAATTCCTTCATCAAGGTGTGGGGCGAGCGCCGGGTAGCGCTCGCCCAGCCGGTTCAGCAGGTCACGCACGTTCGAAGCGGGAATGTCCGCCTCGGTATCTTCACCGACGAGATGCCGAAAGTTGCCCGTGAAGACTACGCGAGCCACGGTGTCGTCCGTCAGGCTGCCTCGGCGATGCGGGCATCCTCCAGCGCCTTGAGGACTCTGGGCGGGGACATCGGCAAGTCCATGAACCGCATTCCCAAGGCGTCTTCCACAGCGTTGGCGATGGCGGCCATGGGCGGCACGATCGGCGTCTCTCCGACGCCACGGACCCCGTACGGATGCGTCGGGTTCGGAACTTCCACGATGACCGTGTCGATCATCGGAACGTCCGAGCAGACGGGAATCCGGTAGTCGAGGAATCCGGGGTTCTGCAGCCGCCCCTTGTCGTCGTAGATGTACTCCTCGTTCAGGGCCCACCCGATTCCCTGGACGGCTCCACCCTGCAACTGCCCTTCGACGTAGCTCGGGTGCACTGCCGTTCCGGCGTCCTGGATGACCGTGTAGCGCTCGATCGTCACTCTGCCGGTCTCGCGATCGACGTCCACGTCGACGATATGGGTTCCGAAGCTCGGTCCGGCGCCTTGCGCGTTGATCTGTGCACGACCGACGAACGGCCCACCGGTCTTGCCGGCGAGCCTCGCAAGGTCTGCCAGGGACAGCGGGTCAAACTCTCCGGCATTGGACCCGGCGGGACGCGCCTCGCCATCGGCCCATTCCACCGCGTCGACCGGAATGTCCCAGACCTTCGCTGCGCGCTCGCACAGCTGCCGGATCATGTCCTTTCCTGCCTCGACGACGGCCATCCCGCTGGCGAACGCGGTCCGGCTGCCGCCTGTCAGGAAGGTGTAGCCGAGCGTGCTCGTGTCGCCGATCAGGGGGCGGATTCGTTCAACGTCCACACCCAGTGTCTCGGCTGCCTGCAGGCACAGCGACGCGCGCGAGCCCCCGATATCCGGAGTCCCTGCGACGAGGGCGATGGTGCCGTCCTCTCCCAGATTGAGCGTCGCACAGGTTTCGCCACCGATGTTGAACCAGAAGCCGGAAGCGACTCCTCGGCCCTGACCCTCCTTGAGCGGCGCGCGGTAGTGCTCGTGGGCCTTGGCCTCCTCGAGCGTCTCGACCAGCCCGACCGGCCCAAACGTCGGACCATAGGCGGCCTTGGTACCTTGCTTCGCCGCGTTCTTCAGCCGGAGCTCGACAGGATCCATCCCGATCCGCTTGGCGAGTTCATCGACGACGGACTCGACCGCGAATTCGGACTGCGGAGCACCCGGCGCACGGTACGCGGCCACCTTGGGCCGATTGACCAACACGTCGTAGCCCACGACCTTCACGTGGTTCAGGTCGTACGGGGCGAACGCGCACATGCAGCCCGGCTGGACCGGCGACCCTTGGAAGGCCCCGGCCTGATATTTCAGTACGGCCTCCCCCGCCGTAATCCGACCGTCGTTGGTCATCCCGATCTTGACCCACACGCGGGTACCTGCGGCAGGACCGGAAGCCCGGAACACCTCCTCGCGAGACATGGTCATCTTCACGGGCTGGCCGGACTTGCGCGACAGCATCAGTGCGACCGGCTCCAGGTAGACGACGGTCTTGCCGCCGAACCCTCCGCCGATTTCGGAGGCGGTAACGCGGAGCTTGGATACATCCATGCCGAGAAGCTTCGCGCAGTGTCCCCGGACCACGAAGTGGCCCTGGGTGGTGCACCAGAGCTCGGCCTGCCCGTCCTCGGAATAGTTGGCGATGCAGGAGTGAGGTTCGATGTAGCCCTGATGCACGGGCTGCGTGCTGAACTCGCGCTCAATAACGATGTCGGCTTCCGCAAACCCTTCGGCGACGTCGCCGAGTTTGAACTCCACGACCTTGGCGATGTTGGAAGGCTTCGTGGGGGTCGGTTCGACACCGGCGGTGATCATGTCCTCGTGCAGCAGCGGTGCGTCCGGCGCCATCGCATCGACGACATCAAGGACGTGCGGGAGGACCTCGTAGTCGACGTCGATGAGGGCCAGCGCCTCTCTCGCCACCTTCTCGCTGACAGCTGCCACCGCAGCGACCGGATGCCCTTCGAAGAGCGCCTTCTCGCGCGCCATGACGTTCCGAACCACGTCACGGTAGTTCACCAGCATCTCTCCGGCCGGCACGAATTCGGAAGAGAGGTCGTTGAAGTCGTCGCGGGTGGTCACCGTCTTGACGCCGGGCAGCGCCAGGGCTGCGGACGCATCGATCGACCGGATCCGCGCATGCGCGTGCGGGCTTCGAAGCACCTTGCCCACCAGCATGTTCGGGAGATGGACATCGGCACCGAACCGCGCGCGGCCGGTCACCTTGTCGACGCCGTCGGGCCGCACCGGCCGGGTTCCGATCCACCGGGTAGCGCCGTTTGCCTTGCCGTTTGAAGTAGCTGCCATCGCTCAGCCTCCTCGCATCTCTTGCGCCGTGTCTAACACGGCACGCACGATCTTGTCATAACCGGTGCAGCGGCAGAGATTGCCTGCCAGCCAGTACCGGACCTCGATCTCGGTCGGATCGGGGTTGCGCTCGAGCAGTGACTTCGCGGCCACAAGGATGCCGGGCGTGCAGACCCCGCACTGAAGCGCCGCGTGCTCGAGGAATTTCGTCTGCAGCGGGTGGAGCTGGTCGCCATTGGCCATTCCTTCGATCGTTTCGATGGAATGCCCCTCCGCCTCCACGCCAAGCATCAGGCAGGCGCACACGAGGCGGTCGTCGACGATGACGCTGCACGCGCCGCAGTCGCCCGAACCGCATCCTTCCTTGCTGCCGGTGAGGTAGAGCTCATCTCTCAGTACATCGAGCAGGGTCTGCTCGGCGTCACAGAGGAATTCGACCGGGTCCCCGTTGACGGTCGTCGTGACGTGTGCCTTGGCCATTATCGCGCCCCCTTGGCCCGCTGCGCGGCAATCTTTGCCGCTCGTGTCGCCAGTACCCCCGCGACCTTGGTTCGGTACTCGACCGTGCCCCGCTTGTCGTCGATCGGACGACAGGCCGCACTGGCCGCGGCAGCCATGTTCTGCAGGGCTGCATCGTCGCATTCGGTGCCGACCAGCGCCCGACCGGCCGCTTCAACGAGGATCACGGTAGGGGCGACCGCACCGAGGGCGACCCGGGCAGCGGCGCAACGTCCGCTGTCGTCAAACGAGAGGTTGACCCCGGCGCCAACGACCGCGATGTCCATCTCGGTGCGGGGAATGAAACGCAGGTAAGCGTCGGCCGAACGCGGCCGCCGTTCCGGAAACTCGAATGCGACGACGAATTCGCCGTCGTCCAGAGAGAGCTGGCCAGGTCCCGTGCAGACCTCTTCGACGGGCAGGCGGCGCACGCCGCCCGGGCCCGCGATCCTGCACTGGGCGGCAGCGGCCACCAGAGCAGGCACGGTGTCTGCCGCCGGCGATGCGTTGCAGAGATTGCCGGCCAGGCTGGCCCGGCCCTGGATCTGGGTCGAGCCAATCAGCTCGGCCGATTCGACCACGCCCGGCCACATCGCCTTGGCAGCCGCGTGCTCACCCAACTCAGCTCCTGTGACCGCAGCGCCGATGACGAGCCTGCCGCCTTCTTCGCGAATCTCCCGGGTCTCGTCGATTCGCTTGATGTCGACGACGAGTTCCGGCGCGATCATGCCGGCGCGGAGCTGGACGAGCAGGTCCGTGCCTCCCGCCAGCACTCGTCCCCGCGGGCCACCGCCCGCGAGGAGCTTCACCGCCCCTTCGATGGTTTCGGGTGCCTCATACCGCACTCACAACCTCCCCACTGACTTCTGCTGGTGCAAGGCGCGGTCCCGCCCGCTGCCTCCGATGTTCCGGAAGTCCAATGAAGCATCCGTCTTCGGCGCCGTGCCCGGAGATGGCCGCAGGTGTACGGGAAAGCGTTCCAGCGGCGGCACCATACCATGCCGGACGGACGGCCGTTGCGCTCACCGGCCGCATGCCGGCAATCCGCCTCCATGCACGAGCGGGGGACACCGAGCGCCTGCGGTTCCGGCCCCGAAGATCCGGTCACGACCGTGCGGACTTCCGAGGCGGTCGAGAACAGCGGCCACCAGTCTCGTTGTCGTTGAGGAAGAAACCCAAGCCGGGCGCAGGGACTGCTGCACCGGCAGAGCCCGGGCCGTTCCTCCCTGATCGGATACCGGGGCGGCTGCCACCGACGGAAGTCACGGTGCTGCGCTGTCACGCGCCGGGCCAAGCCAGCGACGGGCGCCGTGGTTTGTCTGCCGAACGCGATTGCTCGGGCGCAAGGTACCCGCTGTAGGAAATGCTTCGATCAGGACTGTGAATGCGCCAGCTGGTCGCGCGGGTCGACGGGACTGAAACGGCGACGGCCGACGTTGTCCATGTTGACGCCTTCCACCCGCAGCAGCCGGGTCGCGCCCTCGCGCCGCGGTGAATGGATATCCCCCTCGTGGTAGACCACGGCCTGACCTGGACGCAAACGATACTGTCGCGCCTTCTCGACGCGTCCCGGCGACACTTCCTGCCATTCGATCATCTCGGTCTCGCCGGCAACCTGTCCATACACGGCCCAACTCGGACCGTGGTCGTGGGGTTGGCTGCTCGCAACGCCCACGTGCACATGCGCCAGGATGCAGAATCCGAGCTCCGGATCCTCGTAAAGAATCTTGCGCGCATCCTCCATGGTTGGTCCGAGGTGGGCGCGCACAAACTCCGAATCGGCACAGGCCCGCTCGATGAACTTGCGGACGTCCTCTCGCCCGGTTCGGCCCGGGTCCCGCCGGAGTGACTCCCGGCAATCTGCTGCGAGTTGCTCAAGCGCGTATGCCATGGCCGTCTCCCCCGCGAACGCTTCGCCCGAACCGAGGCGAAAGCGCAGTATGTGTGGCAGCCAAGCCAGGCCAAGTCCAGCGCCGCGGAATTCCAGGACTGCGGGCAGCGGCTCTCCCGCTGGCACGGGACCACGGCGGAAGGCATGCACGGGCTGGCGGTCGTCGCCTGACCGAGGTGGCGCCAGGGGTTCCGGCGTGCATTCGAGTACGGGATGATCCACATGGTGACGCGTCTTGCCGTGACCTGCCCTCCTGCCTGGGTGCTCGCGCCCGCCAGATGCCCTGGACCCGCCATTCGAGAGGTCACCGGAAGCTGATGCACACACGGGGTCGACGGATCATCCAGACCTGGACAGGAGCTTCTTCGTGACGCGGCAACTGTCGCAAGCGTGCATGCGGGAGTTGCTGTCGGGACCGGGCGAATTCGCGTTTCTCGACGTGCGCGAGCAAGGGGTGCATGCGCAGGGACACCCGTTCCACGCGTGTTCGGCGCCACTTTCGCACCTGGAAACGATGGTGGCCGATCTCGTACCCCGCCGTACGGTTCCGGTCATCCTGCTCGACAACGGCGGCGAAGGCCTGGCCGATCGCGCGGCGGGCAAGCTGGCCGACGCCGGGTACGCCGATCTCTCGGTGCTTGAAGGTGGATGCTCCGGGTGGGAAACGAGCGGAAGGGAGCTATTCAGCGGCGTGAACGTGCCGTCGAAGGCGTTTGGCGAATACATCGAGCATCGCTTCCAAACGCCGGCAATCCGTCCCGAGGAGCTCAAGGCGATGTTCGATCGCGGCGAACCAGTCGTGGTCCTCGACTCGCGTCCCTACGACGAATATCACCGAATGACCATTCCTTGCAGCACTGACGTACCTGGGGCGGAGCTCGTGTACCGGGTGCATGATCTGGTGCCCGACACCGATGCGCTCGTGGTCGTGAATTGCGCCGGGCGTACGCGAAGCATCATCGGTTGCCAGTCGCTGCGGAATGCGGGCATTCCCAACCGCGTGGCGGCCCTGACGAACGGAACCATGGGATGGGAGATTGCCGGTTTCGGTTGCGAGCGGGGCGCAACACGCGTGGCTGCTCCTCCGTCCGCGCGCGGATATGCCATGGCAGTGGCAGGAGCCGACCGGATTGCCAAGCGCTTCGGGGTCGAATTCGTCGGCGGTGAGATCGTTCGTGCATGGCAGCATGACTCCACACGCACGCTGTTTGTCCTGGACGTGCGCACGAGGGAGGAATTTGAGGCCGGCCGGATTGCCGGCTCGCGCCATGCGCCGGGCGGGCAGCTGGTTCAGGCGACCGACGAGTACATCGGGGTGCGCAACGCCAGGATTGTGCTGATCGACCCTGCGGGGGTCCGCTCCGTGCTGACGGCCTCCTGGCTCAACCAAATGGGACTGAAGGATGTGTATGTCCTGAAACCCGAAGGCGATGACGGATTTGCCGGCTGTGCGACAGAGCGCGGTCAACGCCGGTCGACGCGCCTCGGATTCTCGAGGTGGCCGACGCTGCAGGCAGATGAACTTGAGCGGATGCTGGGCAGTGACGAGGTCGCGGTGATCGACCTATCCAGCAGCCTTAGCTTTCGGAATGGTCACGTCCCTGGGGCGTGGTGGGGAGTGCGATCCCGTCTTGATGTGGCCCACGCGACTCTGCCGGCGGTGAAGCTCCTGGTGCTGACCTCGCTTGACGGAGTGCTCGCCCATTACGCGGCGCCCGAAGCAGCGGAACTCTGGCCATCCGCAAGCATCAGGGTGCTCGAGGGCGGAAACTCCGGCTGGTTTGACGCAGGCCTGCCGGTCGAGACCGGTACCGACAGAATCACCACGACGCTGGATGACATCTGGTACAGGCCTTACCAGCGTGCGGAGGATTACGAGAAACACGCCCGGGATTATCTGACCTGGGAGGTGGCGCTGCTCGAGCAGATCAAGCGTGATCCCACGGTGGAATTTCGCTACTACAGCTAGTGCGTTCTGTAAGGCTTCCCGGAGTTTGGCCGTGTCGCCGGGTTGGGACCGTATGGGCCCCGGACTGAGCGACGAGATTGTCGGTCGCCCCGCCAAGCATACGGTGTACGATCCGGGGCCTGGGCTCCCCCTGCCCCGATCCCGTTTCAGGCGTCGGTCAACTCGAAATGGCGAATGCTGGGTGACTCGGCAAGGCGACCTATCAGCCGGGCGCTGGTACCCCTGTCCCGCTGCCAGGCCAGGTATTTCTCGTATTGCTCGCGGGATTCCCACACTTCCACCACCACGACCTGGTCGGGGTCGTCGCTGTTCCGCAGCGTCTCGACGCTGGCACAGCCATCGTGAGCCCGCGTTTCCGGCAGGATCGACCTGAAAAATGCAACCAGTTCATCCCCGGTGCCGGGCTTCGCCTTGACTTCGAGAATCACTCTTGCAGCCATTTCGTTACCCCACCCTTTCCGATGTGAAGCTATCACTATTGCCGATCCGCCGTGCTCGGCCGCGCACCAGTCGACCATGTCCGGACCCGAAGCGCAATAACTTGGGGCCCTTGACGGCAACCATGGACCGATGAGTATCCGCCGGTCGATCCGGGGTTCGGCCCAGTGTCCGGCGCGGGGGCCGCCATCGCGAAGCGTGAGCACCGACGGCCAGGATAACCGATCAAGAACGAGGCTCGCCGGCCGAAGACCGACTATCGCTGGGACTCTCTCAGCCCTTCGACACGGAGCTTGAGCGCTTGGTTCACCGCTTCGTAGGTCGGTTGGACCCAGCTCGAATCCCAGAACAGCATGGCGACGCCATTGTCGACTTCATGCAGGATCAGGCGTGTTCCACCCTGGACCGGTTCCAGCCGATAGCTGTGGTGGGCCGTCAGGATGCCCGGTATTCCGGCGCGCTGCTGTAGTTCCTTCAGGGCGACCGCCTTCTCAACTCTGGATTTCATGATGGACCGGGTGCCGTCGGGCTGGGTCATTCGGTACTCGACTTCCGCACCCTCGCGGATCTCGCCACTGATCGGGACAAGCAGCGGGTGCCATGCCGCATAGTTGGAGACGTCGGTCAGCACCGACCAGACCTCCTTCGGCGTGGCGTCTATGGTGATCTCGGCGTGAAACGTCTCGCGACCCAGAAGGAACAGAATCACGAGGGCCAGCGCTAGCGAGACCACGGTTCCGACAATCCACTTCATCAACACAGGTTCGCTCCTCTGGGCGATGAGCTGCAGTCACCGGCGTTCGAGCTGTGCCCGCGCCGCAAGGCACATGTCACGTTGATCGAGACAAGCTGTGAAGGCACGCTTCGCCGACGCACCCACTGCATCGGGCGCTGCGGAAACGTCAGCCTATGCCCATCCGGCCACGGCCACGGCCTCTCGCCAGGCCGGGCGCCCGAAGACTTCGGTGCGGAAGGCGTATCGGCATCGCCCCCTTTGCATCGTGACAGATCCAGGTGGGAACTATCATGACTCCTGCCGGGTCGAGAGGGTGACAGGGCCGCTGCGACGTCAATCTTGACCATCGATGATCGGCTGCGGCCGGTCCCGGCAACTGCCGTTCGGAAGGGAACTGGGGATGCACGATTTCTTTCGGCACGGTGCGTACACCGTTCCCGTCTCGCGCGACACGGTAAGGGCTGATCATCCGGAATTCTCCTTCGGTGTCTTCCGAGATCCGCCGGGACAAGTCTGGGCGGCCTTTGTCCACGACACGGACGAATTTGTCGTCGTGGCCGAGGGCGAGCTCGAGATTGAAGTGGCGGGAGACGTCGCCCGTTGTGTGCCCGGGGATCTCGTGCAAATTCCTGCGGGTGCCGTACACACGCTGCGGACGTCGCACCACGCAGGCAGCGTCTGGTACTACGGCTACGGCCACTTCGAGGATGCCTCCGGGTGACCGGGATTCGCTCGGCGACGGGCGCCGGCCACCAGCGCAGCACGCCCAGCACTGGCTGGCCTGATCGCCGATTGGAGCCGGTGCCGGTCAGCCGTTACTTGGATCGACCGCCCGCACGTGGCCGTCGGCATGGAAGGAAATGCTTGGAGAGGCATCCGCTCCGGCGAGCGCACTGATGCCGACCGCCCTCCAAAATCCATGGCACGGTCGTCGGCTCGCTAGGGATACGCCCTGTATGGCCGCGCCTCACGTGGCTCCGTAACCGGAACGGCGCGAAGTACTTCGGCGGCTACGCGGATCGCATCCGTCTCGCGGTAGTACAGACCGCTGTCCACGACGCCGCGGGCATGCGCCTCGAGGCGCAGATTCGGCAGGCGGCGGGAGATCGGAGTTCCGTTGACATCGGCATCGATACGAAGTGCAACGCGACTCAGGGTGTGCGCCGTCGTATTTCCGACCTCCACCAAGATTCGCCCGTTGTCGAGGAAGGGCTTCGCCGAAACGTGGCGCTGCGGACGGTCCGCAATGTCCAGAATGACAAAGTCCTCGCGGGCTGCGGCACCGATCGGGCCGCTGGCGTTCCCGACGGACTCGAACAGACGTTTGGCCTCCGGGCGCCGGCCCTCCGCGAGCATCATGTCGCCCAGCACGTAGCTTGCGAGCACGGTTGGAAGCAGCTGGATACTGCGTTCCAGATCCGCTTTGGCGCGCGACCGATCATCAAGAAACCGATACGCCAATCCGCGGCCGAGATAGTGCTCGAAATAACCCGCGTCGCGGCTGATCGCCGCGCCGTAGGCGTCGACCGCGTCGGCCAACCGGCCCTGCCGCGCCAGCACCTTGCCTCTGATGCCGTGGAATCGTGCCTCGCGGGGCTCCGCCTGCACGGCTTCCTCGATCAGTCGGAGGGCATCTGCAGGCGACTCCTCGAACAGGCGGTTCGCTTGATCCGCCCGCTCGTAGGCGGATCGTCGGCCGAGCAGATACGCCATGCGGTCCTGATAACGGGCCCGGCCAAGGTCGCCGCCGGGCGGAAACGCCGCGCTTGCCGCACGGTTGTTGGCCACCCGTTCCGCGGAGGGCGGATGACTTGCAAACAGGCCCGAAAGCCAGTCTCGTTCGCCGCTCGTCGCAAGTGCGAGAAACTTCTCCTGCAGGGTCACGGCGGCACTGGCGTCGTAGCCGGCGGCACGCATGTAGCGGATGCCGTGGTAGTCCGCCTCACGCTCGGCGTCGCGGCTGTACCGCTGACCGACGAGGTGGAACGCCATGCGGCCAATGCCCAGAAGTTCATCGGACGCCTTGCCGGATAGAACGGCGGCCTGCTGGATCAGATTGAAGATCAAGTCACGATTCATCGCCTGCGCGCCATGCCTCGCCGCGGCGTGCACGATCTCGTGGGCCAGCACGGCGGCAAGCTCCGCCTCGTTGTCCAGTTCCAACAGGAGACCGCGGTTGATCGCAATCTTGCCGCCCGGCAGTGCCCACGCATTCGGTGTGCTGTCGTTCAGCACCACGAACTCGAACGGCAGGGTCCGGTCGCTTACTTTGGCGATCCGCTGCCCCACGGACGCCACGTATGCCGAAAGCGCCGGGTCCGCGGTGTAACGTCCCCCTCCTGCCTGCTGGGCGGGCAGGTAGTAGTTCTCGCCCGTGTCGATCTCGTGCTCGGTCGAGAAAAGTACGAGCTCCTTTTCGCCGGTGACCGGATTCGCGGAACAGCCGGCAATCGCAACCAGGATCGGCAAGCACACCGACACTCGTATCCGGTTGCCAGACCAGATCGGTGCCCTTCGAAACCGGCCAGCCCGTGGACCGGTTCCCGCCGTAGATCGCTCTTTAATCAGCAACTTCTGAATTCCGACATACAGTCTCGGTCGTCCGATCACGGTACGAGTTTCTTTCGTGCGCATGCAATCGCGGGACTGTTTCGATGAAAGCGTTCGTTCGAAGCCATCAGCGAAGTTCCGTGTCTTCGGGGCACCGGGATGCCACACGAGCGCGCGTGACCAACGGCGAATTGGGGGCCCGTATCGGCGTTGTCCACCATTGGCCCTGTCCCGTGGCGCCGAATCTCCGTCCCTGCCGGTCCAGTCGGGAGCCAACGGTTGTTCGCGTGACCCCCGGCCGCACGGCCTTTCGACAATGGGTCAGACTGCCACGAAATCACAACAGCCATATGCGTTAGTGTGGCTTCAACGGCTCACCCGACGAGTCGTGGATCGAGCAGCAGGCGCGTTTCCGCCGCCGCGACGCCGGTGCGCGGCCCCAGGCAAATGCAGTCGGAGCGAACCATGCAAATCGTGATCGTGGGCGCCGGTTATGTCGGGCTTGTTTCCAGCGCGTGTTTCGCGGAGGCTGGTATCGATGTGACCTGCGTCGATTCCAACGCAGAGCGCATTCACCAGCTGCAAGATGGTCACATCCCGATCTTTGAGCCCGGCCTCGAGGACCTTGTCGCGCGAAACGCCGGAGCGGGACGGCTGATCTTCCGTGACATCCTCGGTGACGAGATCGCGCGGGCCGATGCGGTCTTCATTACGGTGGGCACGCCGACGCAACGCGACAGTCAAGCAGCCGATCTCAGCTTCGTGAACCAGGCTGCCCGAGGCATCGCGGAACGCCTCAACCCGAAGCAGGGCCGAACCGTCATCGTGACCAAATCAACGGTACCGGTCGGCACGGCAAGCTCCATTGAGCAACTCGTCGTCGCAGCCAGGCCGGAATTGAGGCCCGGACGCGACTTCGACGTCGCCTCGAACCCTGAGTTCCTGCGGGAAGGGTCGGCGATCGAGGACTTCATGCATCCCGACCGTGTCATTTGCGGAACCGACGACGCGCACGCGGAGCGTGTACTTCGGGAACTCTATGCCCCGTTCATTGCTCGCGGCACGTCGATGATGTTTACCGACCGCGCGACCGCCGAACTCATCAAGCTGACGTCCAATTCGTTTCTCGCCATGAAAGTCTCGTTCATCAACGAGATGGCGGACCTGTGCGAACAGTGCAACGCGGACGTGCAGGACTTGGCCCGCGGATTGGGGCTCGACCAACGCATCGGGCCGAGGTTCTTGCGTGCCGGCCCCGGGTTCGGAGGCAGCTGTTTCCCGAAGGACGCGGACGCACTCGTCGCAATCGCCCGGGAACACGGCGTCGATGCCCAACTGGTCGAGGCAACCATTCGCGTGAATGACGCACGAAAACACGCCATGGCGGAGCGCATTCGTGCGGTCATGGGGGGCGGCGCTGCGGGCAAACGGATTGCGGTCCTAGGGGTGACCTTCAAACCGAACACCGATGACCTCCGCGAAGCTCCGAGCCTCGTCATCATTCCTGAGCTGACAGCGATGGGAGCATCGGTCGTCGCGTACGATCCTGCGGCCTCTGCCAACGCTCGCTCCGTGCCGGCGTTTCGAGGTGTGCTCTGGGCCGAGACCGCCGAGGAAGCCATGAGGGAAGCTGACGCGGTGGTGGTGCTCACGGAATGGGACGAGTTCCGCAGCCTGTCGGCACAACGGATGGCAGCACTCCTGCGTGAACCCATCGTCGTCGACCTTCGGAATGCACTGGACCCGCAGGACGTGCAGAGTGCCGGCCTGCACTACTACGGGGTCGGACGCGGGCGGGTTCGGCCGACCCCCGCACTCCGTACTGGCCGTGGCAGAAAGCCTGACTGAACACGCTCCGCTTCCTGTACGCGTGAACGGAAGGGACAGCCCTGCTGAGGCTCCGTTCCGCACCGAGACGTGGGCTACGGAATCCGCCGAGGTTGCGAAGCTGCCGGACTAGCCGGGTCCCAGTCGGCCGACCGCAACCGGACCCTGGCTTCGAGAGGAACCGCCCCAATGCACGGCAACATACGGCCCTAATTCCAGCGATTTCACCGGGTTAACTATCGACTTCTCGAGGCGCCTGCACTCCCTGGTTGACCTGGAGTCGCGGTCGGTGCCCCGATATTCCGTCAACGCATGGGCAAAATGGTTCAATACTTGCGCAATCCTTGATAGTAAACTGGATGGCACCCTTCACCTGGCGCCAGCTTGATAGATGAGATGCCGGCCAACGTGAGCGCAGGACTGCGCGCAGCCGCAGGCGATGCAAAGGACGAGTACGAGCGTGTCCGGGAGCGCTTGACGAGGGTCCGGCCGACCTTGTCGCCGACACTCGGTCGGGCGGCAGCGTACATGCTGGACCATCCGGCTGACGTCGTCACGATGTCAATGCGCGAAATCGCCCGCGCGGCAAATGTTGCGGCACCCAACTTCTCTCGGCTCGCGCAACGGGTGGGCTTTGCCGGATATAGCGGGCTGCGGGCCGTCTATCGCCATCGAATCCACACCGGCAAACCGGTAGGGGACTCCGTTCCGGATCACGTCGCCGCCCTCGAGGGTACCGACCGCCGGCCGGAAGAACTTTGGCACCAGTTCCGCCAGACGGCTCTCGGCAATCTGGCCGCCACCTTCGAGAACGTCGATTCCGGACTTATCGCCGAACTTGCCGACGAACTGCGCTCCCGTGACAGGATCTACCTCGCCGCGGCCCACGCATCACAGCATGTGGCGAGATACCTCCAGTCTCTGGGCAACATGGTGGCGCCGTCATTCCGCCTGATCGGACGCGAGTCCGGCAGCATCAGCGACGGTCTCGTCGACATCACGAACCGGGATGCAGTGATCTGCCTGGCCGCAGCAATGCCATCCGGGGGCACCATCCGCGTGGCAGAACTCGCGCAGGAACGCGGGGCGCTCATCGTGGGGATCACGGAAAGCCGAACGACCCCGTTGGCTGCCGTGTCTGACCGCCTGTTGATCGTACCTGTCCGGAGTCCGTCCTTCTTCCGCTCCCATGTCAGCGCACTCGCAATTGTGGAAATGCTGGTCGGCTTCATCGTGCTCGGCGCGGAAGAGACAGCAACCGACCGCATCGAACGAATTGAGGCGGACCGCCGCAGGTTCGCCGACGAGTAGCCTTCGACCGCGCGAACTCCCCGTGTTCCCCACAGGACCGCGCCGCCAGATCCCAGATGCTTCCCGGCACCTCGGTGCCTGACGCGACGCAGCGAGGACTTGTCCGTCGAACCGACACCTTGCCGGCGCCTTCAACCTGCCGTTGCGGCGCCTGGCGATGCCGACCATCGTTGCCTTTGCTCCAGGCTTCAGCACCCTGCACACCCGAACCTTCGCGGGATCCGTCGAACTTCGCGAACGTCGATCGCTGGTGGGCCGAGACTGCCTCCGGCCTTCTGTCCCTTCCCCTCCCGCCTTGTGCCGCGCCGGGTGGCGTCCGCCGGCATCAACGGCCGACTGCGTACACGCCGTCATCCGTACGTTTAACATGCCGTCAGATGACAGAATTATGGACGATGAACCACACAAGTCTCAGGAAACATTCGCGATTTAGCCGCTCGGAACCGGAACCATGATCACTGCCGAATGCTGGGCCAAGTGGGCCGCCAGACCTCTTCGCCCAAGCATCGGCCATCCGATCATCGGCCCCGGACCTGCGCGGCGGGACCTGCCGACGTGACTGCCGTGGACCGCGAGCAGGCGGCGATGTGGGTTGGCTTCAGACGATCTGCGCTCAGCAACCTCTCGGTCGTCTTCCGGACCCTGGATCCGGATGTCGTTGCTGCGGTTGCGCACGACCTCCGCACGCGGGATCACGTCTACCTCGCCGGCGAACGGGCGGCCCATCATCTGGCGCAGTACGTTCAATTCGTCGCGAACACGGTCTCGCCAGCCTTCCGTATTGTCCACCTGGACGGCGACACCTTCGTTGAAGATGTCGTCGACATGACGGACCGTGACGCGCTCGTTTGCCTGTCGGCCACGTCGTCGCCAGGTGCGCTGGTTCGCGTCGCGGAGCTCGCCCGGGAGCGCGATGCGCTGGTGATCGCCATTGCCGATGGCTCCGCATCGAAGCTCGCCGGGATTTCCGACCGCCTGCTCACCGTGCCCCGCCAAGGCCCTTCCTTCTTCGATTCCCACGTCGCGGTGCTCGCCGTCGTCGAAACGCTCATTGGGTTTGTTGCTCTCGCGGCCGGCCCCGCAGGCCGGGATCGAATTAACCGCATTGAGGCCGACCGGCAGATGCTCGAACGTTCGCAGGAGCATGTGACCGACGACGATTGAGCCACGGCCAACCAACCCGAATGTTCCGAGCCGACTAGTCGGCACCGCAGATCCGCCGCCCGGCTCGAAGCAACATCGTCGTCACTCCGGATGACTGGGGACAGCACCGCATCAGTCGTGGATCCGGTCGTCGCGGCTAGCGGGACGCAGCACAAACGCAATTCGGAGCGTGCCGGGTCCGGGACATGGATGTTGCACGGAAGCTTGCAGCAGCCGTCGACCACCGGGCCACCACGGCGGGGCATCCCGACCCGACCCTCGAAGATCTTTCGCTCCAGGCCTGCACGACCAGACCGAACCGCGATCCGGGAAGCCCCATAGTTCCGCTCGCGTATCATCGTGCTGCCCCCATGCGTGGCAGTACCCGCAAGATGGTGAAATGCAGGTAATCCGGACAACACCGGAGGCCCCGGGGGAGAACGAGAAGGCGAGATGGGGATCCTGCTGTTTTACAATGCGGATTGTCCCCGTTGCGCCCGGCAGGCGGCCCGCACATGCCGCATGGACTGGCTGAAACGCGTCGAAGCGCGGACCGACGAGTCGCCCTTGGGGGAAGTACCGGTCGGCGAAATCGTCGTGGTCGACAAGAACAGCAGGCGGGTCTTCACCGGGGCTTTTGCCACCCGCAAAGTGTGCCTGCAAATTCCCTTGCTGCTGCCGTTGGGCCTGGTTCTGTTCCTGCCTCCCCTTTTGAGGATGGCGGGGCGGAACAAAGTCGGATGCAACGGTGATGCGTGTGAAGTCTGACCGGACGCCGAACCGGTCGTCGCCACGTTCCAGGTAGTTGTTCGGGCCGGCCACGGCAAAGCTGATGTCGTGCCCGAAGTCAGGAGTGCCCTGCGGTTTCCGGCCACAGAATGTCCTGCAACCGGTTCCGGAAACCGGTCTTCGGCCTCGTCGGCCTAAATCGCTTCGTGCGGATGAGCAGTCCCGTTCGTTCCGTCCGATGGAACGGCAGGCACCCCGACCCTGGCGCGCCGCCTGACTTCTCGCCAACTTTCGGCTGGACTGGCCTCGCGAGGATGCGGAGTTTCTGCGAAGCCGCATAGGTGCGGCCGCGCCCAGGTCGACCGTCCGTCGCCCACGACCAAGCGATCGAGAAATCGGTATCGTCCCCCCTGGCTCCGCTACGTCCCAAGAGAGGCACCACGCCCAACATGAACAGCATCTTCGGTCGCGAAGCCTTTCTCGCGCTGCTCGAGAGCGAAGGCGTGTCGCACCTGTTCGGAAACCCCGGCACCACCGAACTCCCGATCATGGCCGCGCTGCCTGACCGGCCGGCGATCAACTACGTCATGGCGCTGCAGGAGGCGCTCGTGGTGGCCATGGCGGACGGCTACTCGCGCGCATCCGGCGACCTCAGCGCCTGCAACGTTCATGTCGCGCCCGGCTTGGGCAACGCCATGGGGTCGCTCTACAACGCGAAGTGGATGGGCTCGCCGATCATCATCACCGCCGGCCAGCAGGAGCAGGGGCACGGGCTTACCGAGCCGTTGCTGTATGACCCGCTGGTACCAATTGCGCAGCCACTGGTGAAATGGGCCGTAGAGGTCAATCGGCTCCAGGACTTGCCGCGCATCGTGCACCGTGCGGCCAAGGTCGCGATGACCCCGCCGACCGGACCCGTGTTCATCTCGCTGCCGGGCGACATTCTCAATGAACGGGATGCGCTGGATCTCGGGCAAGCTACGCGGGTCGACGCCGCCGGCCGCCCGAGCGACGAGGCACTCAACCGCCTGGCGGACCGGCTGCTGGCGGCACAGCGACCGGTCATCGTGGCCGGGCATGAGATCGCAACTGCGGACGCCCTGCGGGAAGCAGCGACGTTCGCCGAACTGCTGGGCGCACCGGTGTATCAGCAAACGGTGTGCGACGGGGCCCACTTCCTCTCGGAGCATCCGGCCTTCATGGGCGCCCTCACCCGTGATCAGCGCGAGGTCCGCGAAACGCTCTCGCCCTACGACCTGATGTTCTGTATCGGCTCCGACGTGCTGCGCATGTCCGTGTACAGCGACACCGATCCGATGCCGGATGGCCTGGCCGTGGTCCAGGTCGGTCTGCGAGACTGGGAGATGGGAAAGAACTACCCGTCGGAAATTGCGTTGCGCGCCGACGTGAAGGAAACCCTGTCAGCCCTGGCTACCTTGATCGAGAACAAGCGAGGCCCTGCAGGAGCCCGGAAGGCAGCGGCGGCCATGGCGGCGCTCGGCCCGTCCAACTGGACTGCCAGACGTGACGCGCAGCGCACCGATTCGCTGGCGCAGACCGCCGCAACGCCGATGGCACCCAACCTGGCCATGCTTCGGATCGTTGACGCGCTGCCGAAGGATGCGGTTGTCGTCGACGAAGGCATCCTCAGCACGCGCACGTTGCCGGCGCTCTATCCGTTCCGTGACGCCAAGTCGTTCTTTGGGCTCGGCAGCGGCGGCATCGGGTTTGCGATGGCAGGGGCAGTCGGCGTGCAGCTGGCCCTTCCGGATCGACCCGTCGTCGCCATCGTCGGCGACGGCAGCGCCATGTACAGCATTCAGGCCCTATGGACCGCCGCCAACGCCAAGCTCCCCATCACCTACGTCATCGCCAACAACGGCGGGTACCGGATCATCAAGGAGCGACTGAAGTCGTTCCACGGCGTCGAGCAATACACCGGCATGGAGTTCAAGGACCCGCAGATCGACTTCACCGGACTTGCCCGCTCCATGGGCGTGTTCGCCAGGCAGATCACCGACCCGGACGACCTTGCCCCGGCTATCGGCGAGTCCACCCGACGCAACGGGCCGACGCTGCTAGACGTCATGGTCGACGACGGGTTCGGGAACGAAGGACGGTAGGATCGGCCTGGGTGGTGACGCCGCTCGCGGGGCGACCGAAGCGGCGCTCACATGTTTCCGCCTACGGGTGGCGCAATGGATGAAGGCGAGCCCAGCCGCCCACAGCCCCGCTCCTGATCGGACAAATGATACTCAGGACACGGTCCACTCGAAATCTGCCAATGGGCTCACGGCGCGGCATGTGATCAGGATGGCGTCGGGATCCTTGCCCAGTTGAAGAGCCCGCAAAGCACGAGCCGGGCCACGACCGCGGTCGAGAAGATCGCGTTGCTCACGAATACCGGCATCGAGACATTTTCCGCCGGCGACTCGTGGTCGCCAATGCCGCCGCAGAGGTAGCGGGCTTCCACAGCATCGACGCCCGGCCCCACCCTAACAGCTCGGCAACGCCGGCCCGTCATGCGGCACGGACATGGCCACCCTGGATGCCGCACCCCATCGCGACTCCGCCGCTGCGGCTGGAACCGCTGCCTGCCTGGAACGAGCGACGAGGATCGAACAGGGCCGGATTGGCTGTGCATACTTAGAGCAGACACAAATAGTTAAAGGACTCAATACGAGATACCGGGGTTGAATCTCAGCTTGAAGCCTCGTTGAAATAGATTAGGAAATCTGATATATCGGACTACAGGCCATAGTATCATCACATGCTGCACTCGGTTTGTGTCAGAGCGGCACACGAAGGAGACAACGACCATGGCTGACGATGTCTTCATCAATGCCGGTGGCTACACGCGGGCGCTGCCGTTACCTGATCCGGCTCGACGACAAGCAGATCCGGTCCGAAGAGGCGATTCTCGAGGCCGAGCTGGCGGAACTGACCGCGCGCCGGAACCGTCTTGAGGCGGAGCTCCGGGATTCCGGAACCATCCGGTGGGACGCCGAGCTTCTGGCACTTGCCGGAAATGAGGATGCATCTTGTGAAGGCGCGGACGTCCCGAACGAGTCCTGCAAGATCCATGCGATGATGGACGGGCAGCAGCGGCTACTGGAAGCCCGACAGACTTCCCGCGCGGGCCTGATCGCTCAACCGAACCGGAAGCCCCTGAGATTCCCTCAAGGACAGACACGCAGCAGGAGGCTCAGTGCGCGATGTGCCGCGCGAGCGATCTCCGTGTTCCATTGACTACAGAGGGTATCCGCGGCCGTCGCCGGGGCCCCAAGGACCACAGCAGCGGCCGACACGTTACGGAGGATGGACAGGAAACTCACGGGTATGGACCAATCGCACCGATGACGTATGGCAGTTGAAGGTCGGGGAGTGTCCAGAGCAGGACGGTCAACCAGCCGGAAGCCGGTGCTGTGATCCCAACCATCGTCAAGCCCGTGGTCGGCGTCGTGGCAGCTGTCGAAATGCGCCCGCGAAAACCGCCGGGGAACGGGCGTTGGGCGGAGGTCCGTCCGGTCCGCCGCCCCGCTGCCGGCTCCCCGCGCGCCCTCTGGTTCCGGGCGATACGGGCGAGCGCGAAGACACGATCATCCACGCCCTCGATCGCCCCGGCCAGCTCCTCGCCCATCGGCCGTCCGGCCCCAGCGGCGTCCCGGCCGCGCGACCCCGCTCCGACCCAGACGGCACCCCTGCCTGCGCCCTGCTTCGACTGGCTGGAATCGTGACGAGATGAAGCTTGTTGGGCGGCGCCGCACTTGCGCAAGCTATGATCGTGGGAGGTCGTGAGAGCAGCCCACCCGTCATGAACTCGATCGAATGGATCCGTCTCGAGGAACTCCTTGACGCTCTCGAGGCCTGGGTGCATGCGCACGTGCTGTCCCTCGACAACGCAATTCAGCTCGGGCTGGTCGCACTGGCGCTGCTCGTCGGGCGCTGGCTCGGGACGCGCGGGCGGGCGTGGACCCTGCGGGCCCTGCAACACCGCTCATGGCGTGCCGACCTCTCGGGCGCGGTCTCCCGTCTCGCCGACCTTGCCACGCCGGCGGCGATCCTGCTGCTGCTCTGGCTCACGGCCGAGGCGACCGCACAGACGGACCTGATCGGCCACCGGATCACGCGGACCGCGGCCAGCCTGGTGACCGCCTGGGTGGTGATCCGACTGGCCTCGCGGGCGATCCGGAACGAGGCCATTGCCGGTGTCGTGGCCTGGTTCGTGTGGGGCGTGGCGGCGCTCGTCGTCCTCGGGCTGTTCGACGCGGCGGTCGGGTTGCTCGACGGCCTGGCCGTGCACCTCGGCGAGGTGCGGGTGTCGCTGCTAATGGTCGTGCAGGGGACGTTGACGCTCGCTGTGCTGCTGTGGGCGACCGTGTTCATCTCGGGTCTGCTGGAACGGCGCATCGATCGGGCGACCGGTCTGAGCCCGTCGGTACGGGTGCTCATAGGGAAGCTGCTCAAGATCGCGCTCGTCACGCTCGCCGCCC
Organism: Alphaproteobacteria bacterium; assembly: GCA_022819905.1. Taxonomy (GTDB): domain Bacteria; phylum Pseudomonadota; class Alphaproteobacteria; order TMED109; family TMED109; genus VXPW01. The sequence continues at coordinate 6,590 of JAJEGJ010000011.1, read as the reverse complement.
TAGTCGTCATCAACGGCCTCGGGGTCGACCTGACAGCGCTCGCGGTCTTCGGCGGCGCGCTAGGTCTTGGCGTCGGGATCGGCCTGCAAAAGGTCATCGCCAACCTGGTGAGCGGCATCCTCTTGCTGCTGGACAGGTCCATCAAGCCGCACGACGTCATCGCCGTGAACGGCACCTACGGCTGGGTGGTATCGCTCGGGGCCCGGTATGTCTCGGTGCGGACCCGCGACGGCACCGAGCACCTGATCCCGAACGAGGAACTCATCACGCAGCGGGTGGAAAACTGGTCCCACAGCGACCGGGTCGTGCGTCTGAAAGTCCCGATTGGCGTCTCCTACCAGTCCGATTTACGCAAGGCTACCGAGGTGTGCCTGCAGGCAGCACGGGACGTTGAGCGCGTGCTGGCTGACCCGCCGCCGAGGTGCCTTGTCACGGGCTTCGGAGACAGTTCGGTGAGCCTTGAACTCAGGATCTGGATTGACGACCCGCAAGCGGGACGCGCCAACGTTATCAATGACGTGCTGCTGAAGGTTTGGGACGGCTTTCATGCCAACCAAATCGAGATCCCATTCCCGCAGCGCGACCTCCACCTCAAGTCGAGTGCGGTGCCGTTGGCGACGGGCCTCGTACCGACCAGACCTTAGGGCCGGCGGAAGGCGTTGAAAAGTTTACTTAGCTTATTGATAATCAACATTTAGTTGTCTTTCCGGTCGTGACTTTTCCCACGATCATTCCCTCAAACCTATCGCCGTTGGGCCCGCATCGTGGCGCCGCCTCCGGCACAGGGCTGACAACAGGTCAGATTACGGTGGGCCATGTGAATGGGCCCTGTACTCACGACGGTAGTCCGTGACGACCGGACACGCACCTCCCGGTCAAGGAGACTTCGGGAACATTAAGCCCTCACAAGCTTCTCAGTTCGCTAATTTCTGCATTTCCTGCGGGAACCGCCAAAGTCTGCCCTGCTGCGACTGGTGGAGGTCAAGAAGCGTTACTGCGGCGGGGATAGGGGTAGCCGCGGCACTCAAAGGCACCCGGAGCCGAGTGTTGGAAGATGGCACGGGCGGAGCGAGACAACCCTTACCACGGGATGCGGCGCGAGAATTGAAATGGTGTAGCCAGTTGGCTACAAGCGTTGTATGATCGAACTCCGCAAGACCGAGGTCGACGTAAAGTGGCTGGACAGCTTGCGGGACGTTCGCGCCTGCCCTCGCGTCCTGGTTCGGGCCGAGCGTCTGGCAGCCGGAAATCCGGGCGATGTAAGGCCCGTGGGCGAGGGTGTCTCGGAGTTCCGAATTGACTACGGCCTAGGTTACCGGGTGTATTTCAAGAAGCAGGGGCGCACGGTCGTTGTTCTGCCGGCTGGCGGGGAGAAGCGGACTCAGAGCCGGGACATCGAGACGGCGCTGCGCCTCGCTCGAGGTTTGTAGGTGTAGACCATGACCAAGACCGTCACTTCGCGCTATGACGTTGCCGAACACCTCCGCACGCCGGAAGAAATGGCCGCATATCTGGAAGCTGCGATCAAGGAGGCCGACGGCGACACAGCGTTCATTGCCAAGGCGTTGGGGGACATTGCGCGTGCCAAGGGCATGTCGCGGGTCGCGGGTGATGCCGGACTGTCCCGAGAAAGTCTGTACAAGGCACTTTCGGGAGAGCGCAATCCGACCTTGGACACGGTTCTGCGGGTTGTCGGCGCTCTAGGGCTGAAGCTGCGCGCGGAAGTGGCGCTCGATTCGGACGCGGATAGACAGGGCGGATCGTTGCAACGCTGAGACCGTGGTCAGACTCAGAAGGGCAGCAGGAATATCTCAGGTACTCTCGATCGTCCGCACATCGAGGGCCGGAGCCTAAACCCCGATGACACGTGATCAGGCGCGATGCCGGCCCCTACGTTCGTCTGAACGGACGCCAAGAGGCGACCGGCGTCAGCCCACCCGGCGTTGGTGAGCGAAACGGTCTATCCCCGCGCAGGCGGGGGAACCGGGCTGGCAGGTCGGCGGCAATGGCATCGTGCGGGTCTATCCCCGCGCAGGCGTGACAGAGATAAAAGACTACGAGAGGCCATTGAACAAGCTGGCGGAGACAAAGGGGTCAGCGGCTCGGAGCTGGAAGAAGCGGAAACCCGGGGGGACGGTGGAGAAGCGCCGGAAACCCGACACAAAAACCTCTTCGGGTGCCGACGCCGAGGAGGCGCAGTCATGACGAACGGGCTCGAGGTTTCCCTTCACGCCGGGCAGCGGATGCGGCAGCGAGGCATCCGCTCCTCCGGCATCAGCCTGGTACTCGACTGTGGCACGCAGATTGATGCGCAGTGCTTCCTGCTGATGGAAAAGGACGCCGCCCGCGAGGCCGATCCCGGCGCGCCGGCGCACGGGAGCGTTTTTGCGCTCAGCCCCGGCATGCCGGCGGAAGTCCATCTCCGCACCGGGGACCGCTCGCCGCTGAGTTACCTCTTCAAACCCCTGACCGACTATTTCTCGCGCGCACTTCGTTAAGAGTGACCCCGAGCGAAGCGGCAGCGTCACCCTCGCTCAGCAAGCGACCACCAGTCCGCCGGTCGTCGGCCCAAGGGCACTGTTGGTGAGTACCGCGCTGCCCGGGCACTGACAGCCGAACTCGACGTCGGACTCGATGGCCGGTCAGCTCTCGGCTGTCTGACCTCGAACGGGTGGTGTCTACACTGCGCCCTGCCACTTCGCCCATCACTTTCCGTCGGAGGCCGCCATGTCCGTAGTGGCCGTCACCCGTGGTCACCATTACGTCGTCAGCTCCGGGCACGAACTCGCGACACTCGCCGCGTTCGAGGTGCTGGACAACGGCGGCAACGCCATCGATGCGGGGGTCGCCGCAATCCTAGCCCTCGAAGTGGTCTACAGCGAGCAGGTGAGCGTTGCGGGGGTCGCGCCAATGATCATCCGCCTGGCCGAAACCGGAGAGGTGATCACGATTGCTGGAGTCGGCGGCTGGCCACGTGCGCTCGACGCCGACGCGTTCATCGCGCGGCACCGGGGCAACATCCCGCTCGGCGTGCGGCGCACCGTCGTGCCGGCCGCGCCCGATGCCTGCCTCCAGGCGCTGGAACGGTGGGGCACCATGACGTTCCGGGATGTGGCGGCACGGGCCGTGCGCTACGCATCCGAGGGCTTCGCCCGCCATCCCGTCATGCTCGACTACCTGCGCCAGTACAGCGACGACATGCGTCACTGGCCGGACAACGTCGCCATTTGGATGCCTGGCGGTGAGGTTCCCGAGCCCGGTGATCGGCTGGTGCAGGCGGACCTCGGCCGAACCCTCCAGTTCCTGTGTGACGAGGAGCGCGCGGCTGGCGGTGACCGCAGGTCGGGGCTCGAGGCGGTACGCCGGGCGTTCTACCGTGGCGACATCGCCAGCCATATTCTTGCACACCAACGTACCCATGACGGACTGCTCGCGGCCGAGGACCTGGAATCGTTTCGCTGCCAAGTGGTCCCTTCAGTCTCGCGCCGGCTTCGTCTCAACGGTGAGGAGGTCGAGGTCCACGCCTGTGGCGCGTGGTGCCAGGGACTGTTCCTGCTCGAGGCGCTCTCCATCGCGGAGGCGGCCGGGGTTCCGGACATGGAACACGGCTCGGATGCCTACCTGCATGCCATCGCCGAGATGCTCAAGCTGACCCTGGCGGATCGCGAGGGCTACCTGGGCGACCCGGACTTCGTGGACGTGCCCTTGGACACGCTGATCGGGAACGCATACGCCTCCGAGAGGCGCAAGGCCATCGATCCCAAGGCCGCGTCCCCGGGCATGCCGCTGCCCGGCAGCATCCCGGGCCATACGGCCTACATTCCCCCATGCGCCGCTGGCGAGGCGCCGCTTGGACCGCCGCCGGACACCTCGATCGTCTGCGTCATCGACGGCGAGGGCAATGCGCTCTGCTCAACCCCGTCGGACACGAGCTGGGACACGCCGGTGGTGCCAGGTACGGGCTTCACGGTGTCGGCGCGCGGGGCGCAGTCGTGGGCGGTGCCCGGTCATCCCTCTTGCATCGCGCCCGGGAAACGTCCCCGCCTCACCCCGAGCCCTTGCCTAGTCCTGTCTCCCGGACGCTGGATCATGCCGGTCGGCACCCCGGGCGGAGACGTCCAGATCCAGGCGAACCTGCAATCGCTCCTCAATCATCTGGCCTTTGGAATGCAGATCCAGGACGCGGTCGAAGCGCCCCGCCTCGTCACTCACAGCCATCCCGATAGCTTCGCCCCTCACGCGGCCCAACCGGGACTGCTGACAGTCGAAGGGCGAATCGACGAGACCACATGTGACCGTCTCGCCGCACGCGGACACCGGATTGAACGCATGGCGGATTGGACCCATTGGGCAGGCGGGGTATGCGCGGTCCGGAAGGACCTCGCGACGGGCGAGCTCGAAGGTGCCGCCGATCCTCGGCGCTGCAGCCGGGCGATGGGCTGGTGACGACGCCGGGCGGGTCCGTTCTCGGGAGCATCAGGTCAGTGCGCCCCGCCGCGTAGGTCGGTATTGGGTGTCAGGATCGGCAGGTCGGGACTGGCTCCTCCAAAACGAGGTCGCGGTCGGACCACCGGCATCGATCGGCTGAACACGTCCGGCCGGCTCACCACGACGAGGCGTCGGTGCAGTGGATTTGAGAACTGCGGGCTGCGCATCTCAAGAGGGGGGTTATCGGCCGGTCGGGATCAGTGACCGAGTCCTCCGCACCACGGCGGAAGCTCCAAGTTGAACGAAGCAGCCAATGCTGGAACCGCAGTTGGCCTCGGGGTTTCGGTGACCCCGCGGTCCGAACCCGGCGCGAGTCAAGGACGCCCCGTCAGGTTGCCTGCGCTGCAAGCGTTTCTTCAAGTGGAGCCGGTCGGGCTGCGCCGCTTCGCCTGTTGCCACCGGCAGTCCGCCGTACTGATGGACTTACGTCCTGATTGATTTAGCGAAGTAGCCAGACGTTCCTATCGATCGCGCGGCGGTCGGGATGTGCTTCGCGATGCGCACAAAGCTCACTCACCTGCGCACTGCGGCGAGTTCTATGGGTTGTCTGGTACGTCCGGTACAATTCCGGACTGTAATCCTGCCTGGTGCCTTGTCCAGGATGACCTACTCGACATCCGGATTGACACGAAAGCAGCGATACTTCCGGCAGACCATGAACATGGGCAACTGAAGGAGACGGCAGATGAGACGGTTTCTGATGGCGGCCGCGACCTTGACGATGGCGACATCGGCGGCGCAAGCAGACATGAAGGTCGGCGTCCTGATGGGTTTCACGGGACCGGTCGAGTCCCTTGCGCCCAACATCGCGGCTGCAGCCGAACTCGCCATGCAGGAAGCGACGGAGTCCGGCGCGTTCCTGGGCGGGAAGCAGGTCATTCCTGCGCGCGGCGACTCCACCTGCATCGATGCCGCAGCAGCGACGGCCACAGCCGAGCGTCTGGTGACGTCGGACAGGGTCGCGGCCATCGTGGGCGCCAACTGTTCGGGCGCGACCATTGCCGTGGCGAACAACGTGGGCGTGCCGAACGGCGTCACCATGATCTCGCCGTCGGCCACATCGCCGGCGATCACCACGCTCCAGGATCAGGGCTATCTCTTCCGCACCGCCCCGTCAGATGCGAGGCAGGGCAAGGTGCTGGCTCAGATCGCCAGGGCACGCGGCATTGAGAACATTGCGGTTACCTATACTAACAACGACTACGGGAAGGGTCTGGCGGACTCATTCACGAATGCTTTCGAGGCGGCCGGCGGCTCGGTCGTGCTGTCTGCCGCGCACGAGGACGGCAAGGCCGACTACGCAGCGGAGATCGGCGCGCTTGCCGCGTCCGGCGCGGAGCATCTCGCCGTGTTCGGCTATATCGACCAGGGCGGCAAGGGAATCATCCAGGCGTCGCTTGATGCCGGCGCCTTCGACAGGTTCCTACTCGCGGACGGCATGGTTGGCGATGCCCTGGTTGAAGCCATCGGGGAGGCGCTGAACGGGTCCGTAGCTACTACGCCTGGTTCCGATTCCCCGAACGCCAAGAGGTTCCAAGCGGCCGCGGCACAAGCCGGCATCGACGGTTCCCAAGCATTTGCCGGAGAAAGCTATGACGCGGCGGCGCTGATCATCCTTGCCGCCCAGGCGGCGGGATCGACGGATCGGGCGGCAATCCAGTCAAAGATTCTCGAAGTCAGCAATGCCCCGGGGGAGCAAATCGGTCCGACCGAACTGGCCAGGGGCCTGAACCTGCTCGCCGAGGGCAAGGCGATCGATTACCAGGGTGCGACGGACGTCGAGCTGACTGCAGAAGGCGATGCCTCGAGCCCCTACAAGGAATATGAAGTCATGGACGGAGAGTTCACGACCATTCGGGTCCACTGACCGATCGCGAGGCGCGGGACCCGCGGGCGCCTCCCGCCCTGGCGGCGTCCCGGCCTCGTTGCTGATCTAACGCACCCCGGGAAGGGTATCCGGATGATCCGCGTGGTGGATCTGCACAAGCATTTCGGCGGCGTGCGGGCGGTCGATGGCGCAAACCTGAACATCGGGAAAGGGGCGATCACCGGCCTGATCGGGCCGAATGGTGCGGGCAAGACCACCCTCTTCAACGTCATCG
>JAJEGJ010000059.1 GCA_022819905.1 Alphaproteobacteria bacterium | reverse complement strand
CGCGGTCCGGGTAGAGGCGAGAGACGGGTACGCCGGCGAGCACGCCGTGCTCCTGCTGCATCGCCGTGGCCACGTCCTCGGCAGGACGATCGAGAGCAGCCAGGAATTCATTGAAGAACGTGCTGTTGGCAACGCTGACACCCTCGACCGCGTCAATGCGCTCTGCCGTCCGGACGGCAGCCTCGTGGTTCAGGCGGGCGAGGCGCGCCAGACCGGTCTCGCCGAGGAGCGAGAGATGGACGGAAAAAGCGAGCGCACACAGCCCGCTGTTGGTACAGATGTTGCTGGTGGCACGGCCACGTCGGATGTGCTGCTCGCGCGCAGCGAGGGTCAATACAAAGGAGCGTTCGCCCTCGGTGTCCACCGTTTCGCCGGCGAGCCGCCCCGGCATGTTCCGCACGTACTTGTCCCGGGTAGCGAACAAGCCGACGTACGGTCCGCCGAACGCCAGGCCCACGCCGAGCGACTGTCCTTCGGCAACCACAATGTCCGCGCCGTCTTCGCCGGGCGAACGGAGCGCACCCAGCGCGACGGTTTCGGGGACTGCCACGATCAGCAGGGCGCCGGCGGCATGCGCCGCCTCTGCCCAGGGGCGCAGATCGCCCACGGCGCCGAAGACGTCCGGGTACTGGACCAGCACGGCCGCACAGTCATCGGGAAGTGCATCAGGACTTGCCGGCAGCCATTGTCCAGGCTCGGCGCCCGACAGCGGAACCAATTCCAGGCCTGCGAAGTGGAAGTACGTGGCCAGGGTCTCATGCCAGTGCGGGTGTAGGCGGTCGGCCACCGCGATCCGGCTGCGTCGGGTGATGCGGGCGGCCATCAGGGTGGCCTCCACGCACGCCGTCGAGCCGTCGTACATCGAGGCGTTGGCAACCTCGCACCCGGTCAGCAGGGCGACTTGTGTCTGGAACTCGAACAGGGTCTGAAGGGTTCCCTGGCTGATCTCCGGCTGATAGGGCGTGTAGGAGGTGAGGAATTCCCCGCGCTGGATCAGCGCGTCGACGCTGGCCGGGATGTAGTGGCGGTACGCGCCGGCGCCGAGGAAGAACGGCCCGTCGCCGGCGGCGCGGTTTCGGCTGCTCAGCTTCTCGAACACCCGTTCGATCTCGATCTCGCTGGCCGCCGGAGGCAGGTCCAGCGCCGGGTCGAGGACGTCGGACGGCACGTCCGAAAAAAGGTCGTTGATCGCCGGCACCCCGATTCGGTCCAGCATGGCGCGGCGATCCGCTTCGGTGTTCGGAAGCCAACGCATGGGATCAGGCCTCGCCGGTCAGAGCTGCATAGGCCGCTTCATCCAGAAGCTGGTCAAACTCTCCCGGGTCGGCCATCCGGATCCGGAGGAACCAGCCGTCGCCGGTGGCATCTGCGTTGACGGTCTCGGGCGCGTCGCTCAGGACCGGGTTGGTCTCCGCGACCTGCCCCGCCACCGGCGCATAGACTTCGGATGCGGCCTTGACCGATTCGACGACCGCAACTTCCTCGCCGGCGGCAACGGTCCGGCCGACCTCGGGCAGTTCGACGAATACGATGTCACCCAGCTGGTCCTGCGCGTATTCGGTGATTCCGACGGTGGCGATATCGCCGTCCACGGTGACCCATTCATGGTCCTTGGTGTAGCGAAGGTTTGGCATACGCATGTCCTCAGTTGGGCCGGGTTTGGTGACGGCGAGGGGGCACGAACGGAAGTGGGGTCACCTTGGCCGGCACCTTCCGTCCCCGGAGCTCAACCTGGAGCACGGCGCCGGGTTCGGAATACTCGGTGGCGACGTATCCCATCGCGACGGGAACACCGAGCGACGGTGCGAAGGTCCCGCTGGTGACCTCGCCGATCTCGTGTCCGGATGCGTCCCGGACCGCGGCGCCGCCGCGGATCACGCCGCGGCCCTCTGGCAGGATTCCCACGCGTCGTCGGGCAGGGCCGTTCGCCAGTTCGCGCTCGATGCGCGCACCGCCGGGCACCGCGAGGGCGCCCCGTCGTCGCGCGCCGAACGTCCACGCCAATCCCGCTTCGACGGGGCTGGTGTCGGCGTTGATGTCGCTCCCGTAGAGACACAGACCGGCCTCGAGGCGAAGACTGTCGCGCGCGCCGAGGCCGGCTGGCCGCACCTCCGGACGGGCAAGCAGCGCCTCGGCGACCGATACGGCGTCGGCCCCGTCGCAGCCGATCTCAAAACCGTCCTCGCCGGTATATCCGCTGCGGCTGAACGAGCAGGGCACGCCGAGGAGCTCGAACTCCCCGTAGGCGAACGGCGCCAGTTCGAGTGCGGCCGGAGTCAGGCGGGACAAGGCGTCGGCCGCCTTCGGTCCCTGGAGCGCGAGAAGCGCCCGCTCCTGCCGGTGATTGAACGTGAGTGCGGGCAAGCGTGCCCGGAACCACGTCAGATCCGCGTCAATCCTGGCGGCATTGATGACCAGGAAGACGTCGTCGTCTCGGCGGGTGAGGAGCAAGTCGTCCACGATGCCGCCGTCGTCGTTGGTGACGACGGCGTATCGGGTGCGACCGGGGGCGAGAGATTGCAGGCTGGCCGGGATCAGGGATTCGAGCCCGGCGAGCGCATCGTCGCCGGACACTTCAACCTGGCCCATGTGGGACACGTCGAAGAGGGAGGCCGATTCGCGGGTCCAGCGGTGTTCGGCGAGGATGCCCTCGTACTGCACGGGGAGTTCCCAGCCGGCAAACGGGACCAGCTTGGCCCCACGAGCCACGTGCAGGTCATGGAGCGGTGTGCGGCGGGGCGTTCCTTCTGGAGATCCTGGCAGGAGAGCCTCCATCCGGCACGGACGAACCCGCGCCGGGCAAGGCCTCCTCTGTCATGGAACCTGAGAGATTCGCCCGGCTCCCGGAACGGATGACGGGTTTACCCCTTCGGTGGGCGGAGTGGCCTCCGCCGCTCTCCAGAGGTGCTCCAATCCCGCGGTCCCTGGCGCCTGAGAGGTTCCGAGGCCCCGTTGCTCCTTCGGCGTCGGCGACGTGCGCCGAACTCTCCCGCGGGCGGACAGCCGAAGCGTAGAGTATTGATCCGACAGGTCAATATCGCGTTACGCGGCATCAGACCTTTCGCATCACAACAATACGGTTGCTGTTTGTTCCACGCCGGTTGTTCGCAACCCCCCAGCAGTTGGAGGTCTTGGTGAATTCCTGCTGGTTGATCATCACGCCGAGGACTTCCAGCGGCAATCCCTCGGCGGCGGCCACAACATGGGTTTCCAGACGGATGGTTCCGTTGCGGACCTCGCCCACCTCAAAGGCGATGTGACCGCCCCACCTCGTGACCCGGGCCAGCTCCGTGAGCGTGGACCGGACGAACCGCTGCCAGTCGTCGACATTCCGGAGCAGAGAGAGCCTGACGTCGTGGGGGTCGATTCCCAGGAACCAGCAGCGAAGCCAGTTGTCGGTTACGTAGTCGACCACGTCGAGGAACGGGGGCGAGGTCACGGTCAAGGCGACCGCCCCGGACGGGATTTGGAATGTTTCGTTCGATTGTTCGGTCAACAGCAGGCGGCGCCTGGCCGCCGGCAGCCCGCGCGATGACAGCAGGGACCGCGACTTTCGTTCGATGATCGCTGGAACATCTCGGCGGGGCGGCACCTGATTGCGACGCCGGTTGATGATCCGCTGCCGTTCCAGTGACACCGCCTGGTTGGGCGGCATGGTGTACACCGAGAAGAACCCCGACGAATGCCCGGTCAGCCGGCTGATCGCAATCATCCGGATCCACTTGTCCACCCGGTCCAGGCATCCGGCGTCCCGGCGGTCCAGGATCCATCGTCGAAGCCCTTCGATCCGGGCAAGGGTCTCTGGATGGTAGAAGGCCTCCAGATCGCCGCGGTCAACGCGGGTGAAACTGTCCCAGGGAATCGACTGGAGACGCGTCACGACCTCGGATTGCGTGGGCGGATTGATGCGGGGCTCGGTAAAGGCCTTGCTCAGTGGGTTGGTGTCGTTCCCGAAAGGAATCCGTTCGGCCAGCGCCGCCTCGATCGGAGTCGTACCCCTCCCCATGAAGGGGTCGTAGACAACGTCGTTCCTAGCCGTCAGGCGCCGGATGTAGAACCCCGGGAGCTGCGGCTTGAAGCAGGCGCGGTACGAGACTTCGTGAATGCGATGCGCCTGGCGTTGCCGTGAGGTCCAGAACTCGTTAACGAAATACCGCACACCGTCCATCGTCTCGACCTGGGTCGGTGTTCCGAATTCGGCGAAGTTCTCCAGTTCATCGACGAGGTCGGTCGGGCCGAGGGTCGATCGCTCCGGCGGTATTCCGTTAGCCACGATTACAGTCGACAGCTTGGCCTCCTTGACGGGGTCGGACCTCCGCGCCCCCGCCCGATAGCGGCGCCTGGCCTGCGACCGGCCCCTCGCCCCGGGTGCCCTCGCCCGACGTTTCGGGCATGCGCTCCCTTGACTGCAGTTTCGTAGAAGAGCGACGGACGTGGTGCAAGTCCTCGCCGGTCCGGAACCAGGGCTGTTGGGGGGCGTGCTGCGACGTGGAGACGTGCGGCGGCCCGGCCGGTCTGCGCCGCCGGGCCGGGACGGACCGCTGCGACCAAGGATGGAAGGCCGCTAGTCGTCTGTGTCTGGAAAGCGATCGACGAGCGCCGCATGCAGGTCCGGATCGCCGGCAGCGAGGACGGTTCCGTTGGATCCGGGCTGGCATCCGTCCCAGGCGCTGGCAATGCCACCAGCTGCGGAAATGATCGCCATTCCCGGCAGCACGTCCCAGGGCTTGATATCGGATTCCACGACCACGTCGATGTAGCCGGCCGCCAGCATCGCATACCCCCAGCAATCCGTGCCGTACCGCACAAACAGGGCCTCATCGGCCAGCCGCTGGAAGGCTGCACGAGCAGCGGCAGAGCGAATCATGCCAGGCTCGGTCATCGCGACGATCATGCGTTCCGGATCCGCCGGGCGGGAGGTGGTCACCAGCTCGCCGTTTAGCCAGGCTCCCTGTGGCGCTCCCCACATGCGTTCTCCCGTGATCGCCTGATCGATGACGCCGATCGTCGGGTGCCCTCGCTCCAGCAGTCCGACGAGTGTGCCGAAGACCGGCAATCCGGCGACAAACGCCTTGGTGCCGTCGATTGGGTCGAGAATCCACGTGTGCTCGGCGTCAGTATTTTCGGACCCGTATTCTTCACCCACGACACCGTGATGGGGGAAGCGGCGGCCGATCGCGTCGCGCATCCTGGCTTCGGCCGCCCGGTCTGCCTTGGTCACCAGCTGCAGCCGGCTTCCTTTCCCGCTCTTGACTTCGATCGCCTCGCGTGACCGAAACAGTGGCTGGATCGCCGTACGGGCGAGATCGGCGAGTTCGTGCGCAAAGCTCAGGAATTCGTCGTAGGAAGCCATCGGACTGGAACTCGTGCGCCGGTGGGGAGCCACGATACACGGCCTCCGTGGGCCCGGATCACTGCCAGGCGGACCATGCCGCGTGGCGCGAGGAATTGCCCCGATGGCCGGTGCGCCGGTTGCACGGACCCGACCGGGGCAGCCCGGGTGCAGCCGTACGAAACGCCAACGGCCGGTGCAGGTTGCCCGCCGGGGGACGCGGTGCCGGCGTGTCTCGAGGCACGCGAATGTCGGCGGGAGGCGAGCGCGGAAGGCGTTCAGGCCGGGCCGTCGGCGCTCCCCGTTCGGCCCCGACCGAACCTGGGTACGTGCGAGATTCTTGCGAATTTCTTCAGGCTCTTGATCGGTCTTCCGGCACGCTGCGCCAGTGGCGCCGGCGCCGGGCCCGCCGGGCCCCACGACCCATTTCGCGTGGTATACACCCCCAATGCCCGTCTCCTCCCTCGACCGCCTCTGGCCCCGCTCGCGAATCGCGGGATCGTTCGCATTGGTGGTGCTGCTGGTCGGATGCTCCGTGTTTCAGGACCCGCAGCCCGCCGTCGAGCGCCCGGTGGAGAAGATCTACAACACCGCTCTCGGCGCGCTGCTTGACGACAACTATGTGCTCGCGGTCACGGAATTCGAGCAGGTCGAAGCCCAGTATCCGTATTCGGAATGGGCCACGCGGGCACAGTTGCTGGTCGCGTACGCCAACTACCTGAAGAACGACTACACCCTGGCGGTCGCGGCGGCCGAGCGGTTCATCGATCTGCACCCGGGCAGTTCTGACGTGCCCTATGTCCGGTACCTGATCGCTCTGTGTCACTACGAGCAGATTCCGGATGTCCGGCGCGACCAGACGCAAGCCCGGCTTGCCAGAGAAGCGTTGGAAGGGGTGGTTGCCCGCTATCCCGGCAGCGTCTACGCGCGCGACGCAGCGGTGAAACTCGATCTCGTCTACGACCATCTTGGGGGCAAGGAGATGGAGGTGGGCCGGACCTATCTGCAACTGCGTCAATATCCTGCCGCGCTGCGCCGGTTCGCGACGGTCGTCCGATCGTATCCCGAGACTACGCATGTCGCCGAGGCTCTCGCCCGGATGGTCGAGTTGAACCTGGCCCTCGGCCTCGAGAGCGAAGCACGTCTGCACGCGGCCGTCCTCGGCCACAACTATCCGAATAACCGTTGGTACGCGTACGCCTACGACTTGCTTGAAGGAGATGGGCCGGAGATTCCGCGGTCCTCCTGGTTCTTCGGACTGTTCTGATCGGGCGGGGCATCTCGTGCTGATCAGCCTCTCGGTTCGGAATGTTGTCCTGATCGAGGCTCTCGATTTTTCGTTCGGCCCGGGCTTTTGCGTGTTGTCGGGTGAAACCGGTGCGGGCAAGTCGGTGCTGATGGAAGCGCTCGCGCTGGCGACGGGTCGACGGGCCGATGCCAGCCTGGTGAGGGTCGGAGCGGACGAGGGAGTCGTCACCGCGTCGTTCAAGGTGGCTGCCGACCATCCGGCAGTGGCATTTGCGTCCGAGCACGGAATCCAGAGCGATGGCGCGTTGCTGTGTCGCCGGGTGCTGGCGCGTAACGGTCGGGGTGGGGCCTTCATCAATGACGTTCCGGTGACGGTCCGCCTGCTCGAGCAACTCGGTCATCGCCTGCTGCAGATTCATGGCCAGCACGACCGGAGGGGACTGCTTGATGCCACTAGGCATCAGGGTTTCCTGGATGCGTTCGGAAGCCTGTCCCGAGAGTTGCGGAACCTCGGCAAGCGGCATCGGGCCTGGCGCGAAGCCGAGGCGGCCCATCGCGAGGCCGCCGAAGGACTGGCAAGCACCCGTGCCGCCGAGGAGGAAATCCGGGCCCGGCTGACAGAGCTGGAGGCTTTGGCGCCTGAGCCCGGCGAAGCCGAACAGCTGGCGGAGCGCCGATCGTTCCTGATGCAGAGCGGCCGGGTCCTGGCGGTGATCGAACAACTGGCCGCCATCATGGGCGAGGGGTCGACCCCGGCTACTGCGGCGCCGTCCCTGCACGACGCGGCGGCAGCCCTCGACGGGCTTCCGGAAGTTGCGGGCCCGTTCGCAGAGCTCAAGTCGACGCTGCACCGTGCGTTGGTCGAGCTGGGGGAGGCCCGAAACCTGCTCGACGCGGTGCGTGCAGACCTCGAGTTGGACCCGAACGAACTGGAACAGGTGGAGACCCGGCTGTTTGCGCTCCGGTCCGCGGCTCGCCGCCATGGCGTGTCCCCGGATGAACTGGGCACGGTTCTCGGGGAACTGCGGGAACAGGCGGCGAAGACCGACGCTGACGAGCACCGTGTGAAAGAACTGGAGGAAGCGGCCGGTGCCGCTCGCCAGGCGTTTGAGACCGCGGTCGAGGTGCTGGGCGCTGGCCGCCGGAAAGCGGCAGCGTTCCTTGACGAGCGCATCGGTGACGAACTCGCGGCGCTCCGCATGGGGCGGGCGCGGTTCGTGACGGCGCTCGAAGAGTTGCCGCGGGACAAGTGGGGACCGCAGGGCGGAGAGCGGGTGCGTTTCGGCGTCTCGACCATGCAGGGGGCCGCCATCGGCCCCCTGGAGCGAATCGCTTCGGGCGGCGAACTGTCCAGGTTCCTGCTGGCGGTCCACATCGTCCTGGCACGGGTCACCGAACCGGCAACGCTCGTGTTCGATGAAATCGATGCGGGGGTTGGAGGTGCGGTGGCGGATGCAGTGGGCGCGCGCCTGGCGCGCCTCGCCCGGCGCCACCAGGTGTTCGCGGTTACCCACCAGCCGCAGGTGGCGGCGCGCGGCCGGCGCCAATGGCTGATCCTTCGGTCCGGAGATGCAGTGTCGGCTTCCGAACTCGACGAGACTGCCCGCGTCGAGGAAATTGCCCGCATGATGTCTGGCAGCGGACTGACCGACGAGGCGCGCGCCGCCGCGAAGCGGCTGCTGCAGGAAGGGGGCAAGTGACCGCCGGTACCGCGGCGATCGCCGTCGCGGCGCTCAGCCGGGAGGAGGCCCGGTCCGAACTGGCGCGACTGGCGGCCGCCATCCTGCGGCACGACCGCGCGTACTACATCGATGACGCACCGAAGATTTCGGATGCGGACTACGACGCTCTCCGTCGTCGAAACTCAGAGATCGAGGAGCATTGGCCGGAGCTGGTTCGAAACGACAGCCCGTCGGGAAGGGTCGGCGTGCCGCCGACCTCCGGCTTTCGCAAGGTACGGCATCCGCAACCCATGCTGTCGCTGGACAACGTCTTCACCAACGACGAGTTGCAGGAATTCGTGGAACGGGTCCGAAAGTTTCTCAACCTGGACCCGGCGGTCGAAATCGCGATAGCGGCCGAGCCGAAGATCGACGGCCTCTCGGCTTCCCTGCGGTACGACGACGGCGAGCTGGCGGTAGGCGCCACCCGCGGCGATGGACGGGACGGCGAGGACGTCACGCGCAACCTCAGGACGATCGCCGCCGTGCCGGAGCGGCTGCAGGGCCGGCCGCCCGCACGCCTTGAAGTGCGCGGCGAAGTGTACTTCCCGATCGAGTCCTTTCACCGTTTGAACGCCGAGCAACTGGCGTCCGGCAAGCGCGCGTTCGTGAATCCTCGCAATGCCGCGGCCGGGTCCGTTCGGCAGATCGATCCGGTGATCACGGCCGAACGCGACCTCGGGTTCTTCGTCCATAGCTGGGGCGAGACTTCCGAGACGCTTGGCGACACCGTGACGGAGGCCAGGGAGCGGCTGGCCGGCTTCGGCTTCAATGTCACGCCAGGCACCGAGGTCTGCCGGGACATCGACGCCATGGTGCGGTTCGCCGAACAGCTCTACGCGGACCGCTCGGAGCTCGGATTCGACGTGGACGGGATCGTGTACAAGGTGGACCGTCTGGATTGGCAGCAGCGGCTGGGCGCCTCCACGCGCGCGCCGCGTCATTCCGTTGCCCGCAAGTTTCCGGCCGAGCGTGCCAAGACGCGCGTCCTGTCAATTGACGTGCAGGTCGGCCGAACCGGCGCCCTCACACCGGTCGCGAGTCTCCAGCCCGTGACCGTGGGCGGCGTGGTGGTCGGGCGGGCCACCCTTCACAACCGCGATGAGATCGATCGTCTCGACGTCCGCGAGGGCGACCTCGTGACGGTCCAGCGCGCGGGCGACGTGATCCCGCAGGTCGTGGACGTCGATCTCGATGGTCGACCGGAGACGTCGGCGCCGTTCGAATTCCCGGAGCAGTGCCCGGCCTGCGGTCGCCCGGTGGAGCGCGAACCCGACGAGGTCGTGACCCGGTGTCCGGGCGGCCGAGCCTGCGAGGCGCAGGCGTTCCAGCAACTGGTGCATTTCGTGAGCCGGAATGCCCTCGCGATCGACGGTCTGGGAGAGCGCCAGCTGCGGGCGTTCTGGGACCGCCGCGATATTCGCGAGCCCGCTGACATCTTCCGGGTAGCCGAGGACGAGCAGTGGTTGCAGGCGCTGAGCGACGAAAAGGGCTGGGGACCGACATCGGTCCACAACCTTCGCACCGCCATTCGCGGGGCAAGGGACGTCGCGCTGGAGCGGTTTCTGTTCGCGCTCGGGATCCGGCACGTCGGTCAGGGGAACGCAGCCCAACTGGCGCGCGCCGCCGAGTCGCTCGGCAGGCTCATGGAACTGGCCGAGCGCGCACGGGACCCGGAAACGCCGGAGTACGCCGAACTGGCGGGCGTGGACGGGATCGGTGCGGCACAGATCCGCGCGCTGGTCGACCATTTCACGGACCCGTCCACGCGAACCGTCGTGGACAACCTCCGGGCGGCCGGAGTGAACGTGCAGGATGCGGAAGCGCCGGCCGCCGATTCTCCCCTTTCCGGTCGGACGCTGGTGTTCACCGGAACGCTGGCCGGGCTCTCCCGGAACGAGGCCAAGGCCCGTGCGGAAGCACTTGGCGCGCGCGTGGCGTCAGCGGTGTCCGCGAAGACCGATTACCTCGTCGCCGGGGAAGGCGGAGGCGCCAAGCGGCGCAAGGCCGAAGCATTGAACATCGAGGTGCTGGACGAGGCGGCCTTCCAGAAGCTGCTGGAAGCCTGAGCGTGGCCTCACACCACCTTGCCGGGGTTCATGATCCCCTGCGGGTCAAGCGTGCGTTTCAAGGCCTTCATCATCTCGAGGGACCCGGCCGGGGCGTACTGCCGTAGGGCCCGGCGCTTCAGCTGTCCGATCCCGTGCTCGGCGCTGAAACTTCCCTGCATTTGATCGGCGATCGCGAACACGGCGTCCTCGATCACGTCGCTTTCCGCAAACAGACGGTTGCCGTCATCTCCGGGCGGCCCGAACACGTTGAAGTGGATGTTGCCGTCCCCCACGTGGCCGAACGCGAGCACCCGGTATCCCGGCCAGTCGCGCTGGACCGCCGCCGTGGCTTCGTCGATGAACTGCGGGATTGCGACCACGGGAACCGAGATGTCGTGCTTGAGGCTGCGCCCCTCGTGCTTCTGCGCCTCGGTCACGGTTTCCCGCAGGCGCCATAGACCGGCGCGGTGGGCGAGGCTCGCGGCGCGCACGCCATCCAGCACGAGACCGCGGTCGACCGCCGCCGCTAGAATTTGCTCGCCGGCGGCCCGGGCGTGGCCGTCGACGCCGGCCGTGAGCTCGAGCAGCACGTACCAGCTGTACCGGGTGGGAAACGGATCGCGGACACCGTCCATGTGCCGGAACACCATGTCCATGGCATTTCGGTCGTTCAGCTCGAAGGCGACCATCATGTCGGCGGCGATCTCGCGGGCGACAGCGAACAGCTGGAGGGCGGCCTCCGGATCGGCCACCGCGAGGAACGCGGTATCCACGTCCCGGGGTCGCGGGAAGAGTTCCATGGTCGCGGCGGTGATGATTCCGAGCGTCCCCTCCGCGCCGATGAACAGCTGCTTCAGGTCGTAGCCGCGGTTGTCCTTCCGCAGGGCGCCGAGGTCGTCCCACAGGGTCCCGTCCGGAAGCACCACTTCAAGACCAAGGGTGAGGTTCCGGGCCATGCCGTACCGCAGCACGTTGATTCCGCCCGCGTTGGTGGAGAGATTGCCGCCGATGGTGCAGCTCCCTTCCGCCGCCAACGACAGAGGGAAGAGGCGATCGGCGCGCTCCGCTTCATGCTGCAGGGATCGCAGGATGCAGCCCGCCTCGCAGGTCACCGTGAATCCCTGTGCATCCAGCTCCCGAATCCGCCGCAGGCGCTCGAGGCTGACCAGGACCTCGCCCCCCGGCGTCACAGGTACCGTTCCACCGCAAAGCCCGGTCCGTCCGCCCTGCGGAACGATGCCCACGCCGGCATCCGCGCAGATTCGTACGACCGCGGCGACCTCGTCGGTCGTGGCGGGCTTGAGGAGTACCGGGGACACGCCCCGAAAGGCCCCGCGTTCGTCGACCAGATGAGCTTCAAGATCCGCGGGATCGGTGAAGATACCGGCCGCTCCGACGACGGTCTTCAGGTCCCGCCGGACGGCATTGCTGACCTCGGGCATCACCCGAGGACCTGGCACTGTCGGTGTCTCGACGCGTGGCCGACGGAACCCCGGCTCACAGCACGAGGTCGGTCTCGGGGTCGATCAGGTGCAGTCTGTCCGGGTGAAACACGAGTGACGTCTGCTCGCCCGCCCGCGGATGTACCTCGGTCCCGACACGCGCACACAGGGTGCTGTCACCCAGCCTGAAATAGACGATCGTTTCGCGACCAAGAGGCTCCACGATGTCGATCGAGACGTCATGCGGGACACCGCTGCTGTTGCCGCCGTCGTGGCTGGCCGTCTCGCGGATGTTTTCTGGCCGGAGGCCGGCCACCAGGGTGCGGCCGGCGTAGCTGCGCACGCGCGCGGCCTGCTCGGCGGGGAGCGGCAGCGCCGGGCCGTCGGCCAGGCGCGCTACGGTGTGGCCGTTTTCTTCGGTGACCTGGCAGTTGAGGAAATTCATGGCGGGCGACCCCATGAAGCCGGCCACGAAGCGCGTGCGCGGCTGGTGATACACCTCGTCGGGGGTACCCGCCTGCTCGATCCGACCGGCGTTCATGACCACGACGCGATCGGCGAGAGTCATGGCTTCCACCTGGTCGTGCGTGACGTAGATGGTGGTCGTCCGAAGCTGCTGATGGAGCCGCTGGATCTCGATCCGCATTTGGCCACGGAGCTTGGCGTCGAGGTTGCTCAGGGGTTCGTCGAACAGGAACACCTGCGGGTCGCGGACGATGGCGCGCCCCATCGCGACTCGTTGCCGCTGCCCGCCCGAGAGCTCCCGCGGCCGCCGGCCGAGCAGTTCCGCAATGCCGAGGATGTCGGCGGCGCGCTGGACCTTGCCGCGGATCTCCGACTTCGCGACCTTCCGGAGCCGCAGGCCGAAGGACATGTTCTGCTCGACCGTCATGTGCGGGTACAGCGCGTAGTTCTGGAACACCATCGCGATGTTCCGGTCCTTGGGCGGCACGTCGTTCACGCGGAGATCGCCGATCCGGATGTCGCCGGAGGTGATGTCCTCCAGTCCCGCGATCATGCGGAGCACGGTGCTCTTGCCGCAGCCTGACGGGCCCACGAGGACCACGAATTCGTTGTTCGGAATCTGTAAATCGATGCCCCGCACCGCTTCCACGGTGTCGAAGGTCTTGACGAGGTTCTGGAGGGTTACGTCTGCCATCGGGATCAGCCTTTGGTCGCGCCCGAGGTGAGACCGGCAATGTAGTAGTCCATCAGGAACGCGTAGAGGATCACGGGAGGCGCCGCGGCGAGCAGCGCGCCGGCCATCAGCCCGCCCCAGTGGAACACGTCGCCCTTGATGAGTGTCGTGACCGTTCCGACGGTCAGGACCATCTCCGATTCGGAATAGATGTAGGCAAGCGGGTAGAGGAAATTGGCCCACGCCACCGTGAAGGCGAAAATCGTCGCCGCGATCAGCCCCGGCAGGGCCACCGGAATGAAGACCTTGAGCAGCATCTGCAGATGGTTGGCGCCGTCGATCAGTGCGGCCTCGTCGAGTTCGCGCGGGATCGACCCGAAATAGCCGATCATGATCCACGTGCAGAACGGGACGGTGAGGGTCGGGTACACGAGGATCAACGACCAGTACGTGTCGAGCAGCCCGAGCCAGCCCACGATCTTGAACAGCGGGATGAACAGCAGCGTGTCCGGCACCAGGTAGGTGAGGAACACGCCGGTGGCGAGCACGCCCGAGCCCCAGAACCGCAGCCGTGCCAGCGAGTACGCGGCGAGCACGCTGATCACCATGGTGATCGCGACCACGACGACCGTGACGATGGTGGTGTTGAGGAAGAACCGCGGAAACGACGATTCCGTGAGCAAGTGTTTGTAATGGCCAAACGTCACGCCGTCGGTCACGATCCAGGGATTGGAGGCGAGTTCGGCGATCTCCGCATTCGTCTTCAGCGACGTCACCAGCATGTAGTACGGCGGGAACAGGAAGAAGACCACGAAGATGCCGAGGCACGCGTAGGCGGCGATCAGCGCCCAGCGACGGTTGGCCCGAAGACTCGTGGCGCTCGTGACTGGAACGGCGGTCATGCGAGGCTCGCCGCCCGACGGCGCACGTTTCGGAGAATGATGAAGGCGAGAATCGCCAGCATCGGGAACATGAACAGCGAGACCGCCGCGCCCAACGGAATATCGCCCGACTCGATACCCACCCGAAATGCGTACGTGGCGAACAGGTGGGTCGTGTTGAGCGGACCGCCCTGGGTCAGGACGCGGACGATGTCGAAATTGGCGAGGGTGACGATGATCGAGAACAGGGTGGTGATGGCGATGATGTTCCGGATCATCGGCAGCGTGATGTGGAAGAACTTCTGCCAGGGGCCGGCACCGTCCATCTCGGCCGCCTCATAGAGCTCGCCGGGAATCGACTTGAGCGCCGCCAGATACATGATCAGGAAGAACGGGGCGCCGACCCAGACATTGACGAGGATGATCGAGAACCGGGCCCAGAACGTATCGGACAACCACGGCACGGCCGGCACGGCCAGCTTCGTCAGCCCCCAGTTGATCGCGCTGTAGGTGGGCTCGAACAGCCACCACCATCCGAGGGTGGAGAGGGCCGGTGGAATAACCCACGGAATCAGCATCATGCCGCGCCACTTGCGCTGTCCCTTGGTGGGGATCGTGTTGATGGCGTGGGCCGCCGCGAGTCCGATCAGCGCCTTGAAGACGACGGCCACGAGCGCAAACAGCAGGCTCTGGCGAACCACCATCCAGAACGTCTGGCGTCCGAACAGGAAGCTGAAATTGTCCAGCCCGACGAACGCGGTTTCCGCCTTGTTGAGGGTGGCCAGGAAGAGTGCGTGGAAGAACGGATACGCCACAAGGCCGAGAATGAGCGCGAACAGCGGCACGCACATGAGTACCGCGACGGCGGGTTTGCGCCGGAGCAACGGGGGAAGCACGCGCATTATTCGGAGCCGGTACCCTGCATCACTTCCCGACCGGCCAGTCCGCGGCGATTAGCCGCGGAGTACCCCTTCGAGCTCGTTCTCGGCCCAGCCGATGGCATCGTTGATGGTTTCGCCACCCTGGGTCACCAGTGCGGCCAACGTGGGGAGGATCTGCTGCGTCGCGATCCGCGCCCCGATTTCCGGGGGGGCGGGATAGCCGGCAAACACCGTCCGCTCGTCGCCGAGCATGGCGTAGTTGTAAAGCACGCCCGCCGGAGGTTCCGCCTCAGCCCAGACCTGCGAATGGTTGTAGTGCGAGCGGATCATGGGGAGGTCGAAGCCCTGAGAGGCCCGCAGCATCTGGGTCACCACTTCCGGCTCGGCGACGTAACGCAGTAGATCGCGTGCGGCCGACTGGTTCTCGGAAAAGTCCCAGATTCCCCAGAAGAACGACGTGAAGGCGCGGAACCGGCCGGCCGGTCCCCGGGGAACGTCGAAATGCCAGATGTGTCTGGCCACGTCCGGGTTGTCGCGTTTGGCGACGGCCCAGGCACTCGGCGGGTTGAAGATCGCGCCGCCCTCTCCCGAGATGATCCAGCGGTTGTTGCTGGCGTCGTCCCATGCGTACACGCTGTTGGGCATGAACTCGGCGATTCGGATCAGGTACTCGAGTACCTCGCGGACGGCATCCGAATTGACCACGACTTCCCCTTGCTCGTCCACCATGGCTGCCCCGTAGGAAGCGAAGAGGTGGGCCAGCCAGGCGCTGCCGTCGGGAGTGGTTGCCAGCGGGGCGCCGAACGAGCGTCCAGCCGCGTGCAGCCCGGCCGCAGCTTGAAGGAAGGCCTCCCAGTCCCAGCCGTCGATCTTGGCGGGATCCCGCGAGTCGCTGGCGGGGAACAGCTCCGTGAGGTCGATTCCCGCATGCTCCAGAAACAGGTCGCGGCGAGCGACCGTCGGGTACGAGAGCGTTCCCGTGGGTGAGGGGCTCCCCCTCCATGCGCCGTCGAGGAAGGCGGAAAACCTTGAGATCTCGGCGATCGGCCCCTGGGAGGAAAGGATGTCCTCGACC
The DNA here is from genome assembly GCA_022819905.1 of Alphaproteobacteria bacterium. Classification (GTDB taxonomy): domain Bacteria; phylum Pseudomonadota; class Alphaproteobacteria; order TMED109; family TMED109; genus VXPW01. Next base: position 39,602 of record JAJEGJ010000059.1, on the reverse strand, counting down.
ACGTCGTCCACGGCCACCAGCCGATGCTTGAACAGCGGCACCATCGCGAACGCGTGCGAGTAGATGTCGTGGCCCGAGCCGGCGCGCGACTCGGCCTGGGCCGTGAGCAACAGCTTGTTGCCAATTGACGTGATGAAGTCGATCGTGACTTCCACGCCGTTGTTTTCGCCCCAGCGGGTCAGGATCTGCTCCAGCGCCTCGTTGGCGCCGGGCACCCAGTGATCCCAGAGGCCCAGTTTCAGCTTGCCGGCGGAGTACGCGGTCTTGACGTAGGGAGCGGCGAGCGCCCCCACCGCAGTGGCGCCAGCCGTCTTCATGAAGGTTCGGCGTGAAGCGGTCGCCTTCGTACCCATGTCCCCCCCTTCCACAGCCATCTGACCTTGAAAGGACGCCGAGCATAGCAAGAGACCATGGCGCCTGCTTGACGCCGAGCGCCCTGCATCGCGTTCCGACCGTATTCGCGGCGCCGGCGGCCGGCAGTTGTTGCGGTGACGTGCCGGCCCGCACCAGCATGGGTAACGAGTTGTGAACCGGGCCGTTTTCGTGGTGCGACGCGGCCGGAACGCTCGGTCCGTTACGGGCAGGGCGAGGCGGGCGCCGGGGCAGTCAGGCCTAGGGGATGGCCGCGATCAGGCCATCGTGGCGGTCAGCTCCGGAGCACGCCTTCGAGTTCGTTCTCCACCCATCCGATGGCGTCGTCAAAGCTCTCGCCGCCCTGCGTGACTCGGGCCACGAGATTGGGAACGACGCGCTGCAAGCTGATCCGTGCCGCGATCTCCGGGGGCGCGGGGTAGCCGTCGGTCAGCGTCCGCTCGTCCCCGCGGAGGGCGTAGTTGTAGAGCCCGCCGGCAGGCGGCCCGGCCTCCGCCCACACCGCGGTGCGATCGTAATGCGAGGCAAACAGGGGAAGGTCATAGCCCTGCGAAGCCTCCAGCATGGCGACGACCACTTCCGGCTCGGCCACGTAGCGGAGCAGGTCCCGGGCCGCCGACTGGTTCTCGGAAAAATCCCAGATGCCCCAGAAGACCGAGTTGAAGGCCCGGAAGCGGCCGGCCGGGCCGCGCGGCACATCGCAATGCCAGAGATGTCGTGCCACGTCAGGACTATCGCGTTTGGCGACGGCCCATGCGCTCGGGGGATTGAAGATGGCGCTGCCGGTGCCCGAGATGATCCAGCGGTTGTTGCTGGCATCGTCCCACGCATACACGCTGTCCGGCATGACCTCCGCCAGTCGGGTCAGGTATTCGAGGGCCTCGCGAACCGCATCTGAATCCGCGGCGATTTCGCCCTGCTCGTTCACCATGGCCGCGCCATAGGACGCGAACAGTTGGGCCAGCCAGGCGCTGCTGTCGGTGACGGGAGAAATCGCGGCGCCAACCGGTCGACCGGCAGCGTGGAGAGCTGCGGCCGCCTTGCCGAAGGCCTCCCAGTCCCACCGGTCGACTTTGGCGGGATCGCGGGAATCGCTGGCCGGAAACCATTCGGTCAGATCGATTCCGGCGTGCTCCAGGAACAGGTCGCGCCGGGCCACGGTCGCTGCCGAGGCGTTCATCACGGGGGAGGGGCCCCCTCTCCACGCGCCGTCGAGAAATGCGGCTTGCCTGGACAGTTCGGCAATGGGTCCGTACGCAGCGACGATGTCGTTGACCACGTCGTCGACGGCAATCAGGCGGTGCTTGAACATCGGGACCATGTGAAATTCGAGCGCAAAAAGGTCGTGCCCGGACCCGGCGCGCGACTCCGCCTGGGCGGTCAGCAGCAGCTTGTTGCCGATGGTGGTGATGAAGTCGACCGTGACCTCGACGTGGTTGGCTTCGCCCCATCGTTCCAGGAGTTGCTGCAGGACCTCGTTCGTGCCCGGTACCCAATGGTCGATGACCCCAAGCCTCAGCCGGCCGGCTGAGCCAGCGGTCTGCACGTAAGGGGCCGCGAGTGTCCCCGCGGCGGCGGCGCCGGCGGCTTTCAGGAAAGTTCGGCGGGTCGAACCTGTCGTCAAGTCCATGCTTCCTTCTTCGTCACCTCAAGGGACACGAACGGTCAGGAAACCTGGCTGACCGGGGGCGCGGCCCCGGATGCGGGTCTGGCCAGCAGGGAATCATGTCCGAGACCGGCAATTCCTGCCGGCAAGCCCGGACCGCCGCGGTGGGAGCTGCCAGCCGCACCCGTCAGCCGCGGAGCACGCCTTCAAGCTCGTTCTCGGCCCAGCTTATGCCCGCGTCGATGCTGTCCCCGCCCTGGGTCACGCGGGCGACAAGATTGGACACGACCCGCTGCACTGTAATGCTCGCGCCGATTTCAGCGGGCGCCGGGTACCCGCCGACGATCGGCCGTTCGTCGCCCCGAATGGCATAGTTGTACAGCCCGCCCGCTGGCGGCTGGCCATCCGCCCACACGTTCGTGTGATCGTAGTGCGAAAGAACCATGGGGAGGTCGTAGCCCTGCGAAGCATCCAGCATGGCCGCGACCACATGCGGCTCCGCCACGTAGCGCAGCAGGTCACGGGCGGCGGACTGGTTTTCGGAGAAGTCCCAGAGGCCCCAGAAGATCGTGTTGAAGGTGCGAAACCGGCCGGCCGGTCCCCGGGGGGAATCGCAGTGCCAGATGTGACGAGCCACGTCGGGGCTGTCGCGTTTGGCGACCGCCCAGGCGCTCGGCGGATTGAAAATGGCGCTGCCCGAGCCTGAAATGATCCATCGGTTGTTGCCCGCGTCATCCCACGCGTACACGCTGTCGGGCAGGAATTCCAGGAGTCGGATGGCGTACTCGAGTACCTCCCGTACTGGGTCGGAATTGACGGAAACGTCACCCCGTTCGTCGACCACGGCGGCGCCGTAGGCGGCGAACAGCTGGGTCAGCCAACCGGTGCTGTCGGGGATCGGGGCAACGGGGGCTCCGACGGGGACGCCGGCGGCATGGAGCGCACCCGCCGCGTTTCGAAAGGCTTCCCAGTCCCAGCTTTCCACCTTTGCGGGGTCCCGCGAATCGTTCGCCGGAAACAACTCCGTCAGGTCGACGCCAGCGTGTTCCAGGAAGAGGTCGCGCCGCGCCACGGTTGCGTAGCAATTGGTTCCGGTAGGGGCAGGGCTCACCCGCCAGGAGCCATCGAGGTGGCCGGCGTATCGGAAGACGTCGGCGATCGGGCCTTGCGTGGACAGAATATCTTCCACCACGTCGTCAAGGGCGACGAGCCGGTCCTTGAACAAGGGGACCATCGCGGAGGAATGCATGAAGATGTCATGCCCGGCCCTCGCGCGGGCTTCCGCTTGCGCGGTCAGCAGGGGCTTGTTTCCGAGCGACGTGATGAAGTCGACGGAGACGTCGACCCCGTTGGCCTCGCCCCACCGGGTCAGGATCTGCCGGAGCGCCTGGTTCGTGCCCGGCACCCAATGGTCCAGGACGCCCAGTTTCAGTCTTCCGGCCGACGTGGCGGTCTTCACATAGGGGGCGGCGAGCGCTCCGGCTGCGGCGGCGCCCGCGGACTGCATGAAGATCCGGCGCGAAGTCGTCTTCGTGGCCATGGACCCTCCTTCCTCAGCCCCTTGACCGTGAAAGGATGCGGAGCATAGCAGGGCTCAGGGTCCCAACCCGGTCAGGACGGTCCCGGCTTCCTGGTCGCGGCGCCGTTCCGGGCGCGTGGCATTCCGTCGGCCATGCTGTCGCCTGGCCGGGCTTGATCGGCGGCCGGACGCCAGGACCATTGTCGGAATGGTGCCGGGATGTATGCGATCTGCGCGGCGAGAAGCGGCATCGGGCGTGACGCTCGACGAACTCGGCGATTGCACCTTGATGGAAGACGCCGGGCCTCGGCTTGGCGATTGCCCGGGCCCGACACGTGCGAAAAAAGGGCTCTGGCCTACGCGGGATGCAGCGGGGTTTCAGCCTCAGGCCAATGTTTGGGCAGCCGGAACCGGGTGTTCTCTGGTTTTGCCTCGAGTTCCTGGACGGCCACGGTGCGCCCGGCGATGGTCTGGATGCGCTCGACCACCATGTCGACCAGCACGTCCGGGGTGGATGCGCCGGCCGTGACGCCCACCGTCGACACGCCGTCAAACCACGAGGTCTCGAGGTCGTCCGCGCTCTTGACGCGGTAGCTCGGGACATCGGCCTGCTCGCCGATTTCGCGCAGCCGCGCCGAATTGGAGCTCATGGAACCGCCGACCACGATGATGAGGTCCGATTGCCCGGCCAGGATCCGCACGGCCTGCTGCCGGTTCCGGGTGGCGTAACAGATATCCCGCAGATCGGGTCCCCGGATGGTCGGGAACCGGGCCTGCAGCGCGTCGATCATCTCGCGCGTATCGTCCATCGACAGCGTGGTCTGCGTGACATAGGCGAGGCGTTCCGGGTCACGCGGCGTGAATGCTTCGACGTCGGCGACCGTCTCGAGCACGAAGATGCCGCTCTTGACCCGGCCCGTAGTACCGACCACTTCCGGATGGCCGCGATGGCCGACCAGCAGGACTTCGTACCCCGCTTCGTGGTAGCGCACGGCCTCCTTGTGAACCTTGGAGACCAGCGGGCAGGTGGCGTCGATCACCCGCAGGCTCCGGACTCCCGCCGCGTTCTCGACGCTGCTGGCGACGCCATGGGCACTGAAAACCGCGATGGCGCCGACCGGGATCTCGTCCACTTCGTCGACGAATACGACGCCCTGATCACGGAGCGTCGCGACCACGTGTTCGTTGTGGACGATTGCGTGCCGGACGTAGACCGGCGGCCCGTAGATGTCGATGGCCCGCTCGACCACCTCGATCGCGCGCTCGACGCCGGCGCAGAAGCCCCGGGGGTTGGCCAGAAGGATCCGTTTCACGGCTGCTTCCGAAGGTGGGTCTTGAGGATCTTACCAGTAGCGTTCATGGGCAGCGAGTCACAGAACTCGACGATTCGCGGATATTTGTAGGCCGCAACACGCTCGCGCGCGAACGCGATCACCGTCTCGGCGTCGAGATGGGAGCCGGGTTCGCGGACGATGAACGCTTTCAACTCTTCGCCGTACTGTTCATGCGGGACACCGATGACCGCGCACAACGACACCTCGGGGTGCTCGATCAGGACTTCCTCCACTTCGCGCGGATAGACGTTGTAACCGCCGCGGATCACCAGATCTTTGAGCCGGTCCACGATGTAGAGATAGCCCTCCTCGTCCATGTAGCCCAGGTCGCCGGTATGAAACCAGCCGCCGCGCATGGCCTCGGCGGTCGCCTCCGGCCGGTTCAGGTAACCCTTCATCACGCAGTGTCCGCGGACGACGACCTCGCCGGTCTCGCGGGGCGGCAACGGGTTGTCAGAGGGATCGACGATGCGCATCTCGACGCCCCAGATCGCGCGTCCGACCGACCCGGCCCGACGTTCGACATCGACGCTGTTGAAGCTGACGCCCGGCGATGTTTCCGAGAGGCCGTAGCCTTCCAGCACGGTGACATTGAAGCGTTCTTCCACCGCTCGGAGGACCTCGAGGGGCATGGCGGCCCCGCCGGTCGCGCAGACCCGGACGGTCTCCAGCGCACCGCCCGCGTCCAGCCCGGGTTCGGCTTCGGCGAACGTGAGCAGGCCCCAGTACATCGTCGGAACCCCGGCCAGGACGGTGACCCGTTCCGCCTTGACGCGTTCGAACACGGCAGCCGGCTCGAATCGCGGCATGAGGACCAGGCGGCAGTTTCCGAGGAACCCTGCCAGCATCAGGACCACTTGGCCGAACACGTGGAACAGCGGAAGGGCCACGAGGATGCGGTCCTGATCTGACAGATCGGTCACCTTCGCCAGCACGACCGTGTTCAGCACCAGGTTGGAGTGCGTGAGCTCTGCGCCCTTCGGGCGGCCGGTGGTGCCCGAGGTGTAAAGAATGACGGCGGTGTCTTCGCCCGACCGATCAACCGTGTCGAAGTGGTCGTCCGCTCCCTGCACGAGCGAATGGAACGTGCTCGCGCCCGGGAACGGGTCAGGCGCCTGCGGATCCAGCGAAATGGACCAGAAGTAACGGCAGCCGTCCGCCCGGTCGAATGCTCTCCGGCCGGTTTCTCCGACCGGCAGCTCGTTCGTGCCTTCGAAGCAGAAGAACCCGACGGCGCCGGAGTCCTCGAGGATGTACGCGAACTCGTCCTCCGCCAGCAGGACGTTGAACGGGACCACGACACAACCGGCCTTGATGATCCCGAAATAGACGAAGATGAACTGCGGGACATTGGGTGAGCAGAGCGCGATACGCTGACCCGGCTCGATTCCTGCCGCCCGGATCCCGATGGCCACCTGGTTCGCCAGCCCATCGACTTCCGCGTAGGTGAACGTGCTGCCGGGAAACGTGATCGCGGTCGCGTCCGGACGGTCGCGGGCACTGGATTCGAGGACGGTGGCTAGGTTCAGCATGGGCGCGCATCTCGGGCGGGACGTTGGCTTCCGGCAAAGGCCGGCAGTCTAGCGAACCCGCCGACCCGGGGTGCCCTCCCGATCAGCCCCGGATAGCTGCTTCCCGGCACCGGCAGCTTCGGGCCCGGTCTTTGGGTCCCGGCCGCGACGTGGCTTGCCCTGACCTCCAAAACGCCACACACTTGCGGTACGCGAAACACCCTTGGAAGGAGGGGGTCATGCAGCATTTCGTCCGCATCGCCCTGGCAGCGATCCTGACGGCCGCCGTTGTGGGGGGAGCGGCGTCCGCCGCGAACGCCCCGGAGCACGTGATCAAGTACCGGCAGAACCTGATGAAGGCCGTCGGCGGGCACATCAGCAATGTGGCACTGCTGGTGAAAGGTCAGGTCGATTTTTCCGGAGGACTGGGCACCGACTCGCAGGCCATCGTTGACCTGCTGAAGAACGCGGGTATCGCCTTCCCGGAGGGCACGGCTGAAGGCAAGACCAAGGCCAAGCCCGAGATCTGGCAGGATCGTGCGAAGTTCGATGCTGCGCTCGAGGACACGATCGGCAAGGCTGAGGCGCTTGCAGTGGCGGCCGCGGGCGGCGACATGGCGGCAGTAGGCGCAGCACTCGGCGCGCTCGGCAAGAGTTGCGGCGCATGCCACAAGTCATTCCGAATCAAGGACGAGTAGTAGGCCGCATCACCATGGCCGCGGCAACGTTTCTTGTCGCGGCCGCGGCCCACGCGGGCGACGCTGAACGGGGCGCTTACCTCGCGGCCGTCGCGGGATGCGCGTCGTGCCATACCGACTTCGAGCACGGCGGCAGGCACTACGCCGGCGGACCACCGCTGCATTCGGATTTCGGGACCTTTCGGGCACCGAACATCACGTTCGACCCCGACCACGGAATCGGCGGGTGGAGCGAGGACGATTTCGTCCAGGCGCTCAAGCAGGGCGTGAGTCCGGCGGGGCAGCCGTACTACCCGGCGTTTCCGTATCTCAGCTATGCCGGGATGACCGACCAGGACGCACGTGATCTGTATGCCTATTTCCGTACCGTGGAGCCCGTCCGGGAGGCGTCACGCGGCCATGATCTGGCGTTCCCGTTCTCCGTCCGGACCGGCCTGTGGGCCTGGCGGCTCCTCTACTTCGACCCTGCGGACGCTTCCCGCGATACCGCCTCGCGCGGCGGCTATCTCGCCAATGCGCTGGCGCACTGCGGCGAGTGCCATACCCCTCGGAACCGATTTGGCGCCCTGCGGAGGAATATGGCCATGGCGGGCGCCAGGTTGGGCGACGGCGACGTGGCCGGCAACCTTACCTCCGACCCCGAAACCGGCCTCGACTGGGACGCGGTAGACCTTCGCTTCTTCCTGCAGACCGGACTGACGCCGGACGGCGATGCTGCCGGTGGCGCCATGGCACTGGTCGTGGAGCACAGCACGGGCAAGATGACGCCCGAAGACCTCGACGCACTGGTCGCTTGGCTGCAGGACCTGCCGTCCGTGCGGAATACGGTGACAAAACCGCCAACGGACTAGGACGGCGGCTGGGCGTCGGCTCCGCCCGGGCGCGTCCGGCCGGTCAGGCGGACCGAGCGATCAGGCCACGCGGCTGGACGAAGGCCTGGAGGTCGCCGGCGCCTGGCTCGGCAAGCGCCCAGTCGTCGATGTCAAACGTGAACACGGCCAGACCCGCGGTTGGATACTTGCCGCCGAACAGCTGGCGGTCGCCGGCCAGCAGGTGGCCAAGCTCCGCGGTCCCGGGGTTGTGTCCGATCAGCATCAGTACCGGGGCATCCGCGACCGCGTGAATGCACTTGAGCATGTCGCCCGGGGTGGCGAGATAGAGCGAGGCGTCTTCCACGACACGCGGTTTGGGGTTCCACCGTGCGATGACCAGCCGGGCGGTTTGCAGCGTTCGCGCTGCGGTCGAGGTGATTACGAGGTCGGGAAGAGGGTGACTGCTCGCGATGTATTCGGCGATGACGCGGCTGGCCTCCCGGCCCCGGCGGGCCAGCGGCCGGTCGTGGTCGCGCAGGAGCGGCCGGGTCCACGAGGACTTGGCGTGCCGCAGGAGATAGAGGGTTCGCAAGGCTAGCGGACTTCGCTGAGGGCCTGTTCCAGGTCGGCGATGAGGTCCGAGACATTCTCGATGCCGATCGATAGACGAATCAGCCCGTCGCTGATGCCCAGCTCAGTGCGCACCTCCGGCGGCACCGACGCGTGTGTCATCAGCGCCGGATGCTCGACCAGGCTCTCCACACCGCCGAGGGATTCGGCCAGCGTGAAGAGCTCGCAGGAAGCCAGCATTCGGCGCGAGGACTCGATGTCTCCGCGCAGGATCGCTGTGATGATCCCGCCCGATCCCAGCGGCATTTGGCGGCGTGCGAGCGCATGCTGGGGATGGTTCGGCAGTCCGGGATAGATCACCTGTTCGATTTCCGGTCGCCCCTCCAGCCACGCTGCGATGGTCATGGCGTTGGCGACGTGTCGCTCCATGCGCAGGGCCAGTGTCTTCAGGCCGCGATGCGCAAGGAAGGAATCGAAGGGCCCTTGCACACCGCCGACGGCGTTCTGCAGAAACGCGAGCCGCTCGGCGATCCCGGCGTCTCCGGTCACGGCTACCCCGCCGACCATGTCCGAATGGCCGTTCAGGTACTTGGTTGCGGAATGCACGACGATGTCGAACCCGAGTTCCAGGGGTCGCTGCAGGAAGGGGGATGCAAAGGTGTTGTCGGCGACCGCAATGGCGCCGGCCCGGTGGGCAAGCTCCGCCACCTTGGCCAGGTCCACCAGTTTGAGCATCGGGTTGGTGGGCGTCTCAACCCAAATCATCTGCACGCCCGAATCGATGGCGCGGTCCGCCACGGCGTCGTCAGCTAGGTCGGCGAAGGAGAACCGGAGATTGGATGCATCGCGCCGCACCCGTTCAAAGAGGCGCCGGGTCCCGCCGTACAGGTCATCCATGGCCAGGACGTGATTGCCGGAGTCCAGCAGAGTGAGCACGGCGTCCGTGGCGGCCATGCCCGAGGCGTAGGCGAAACCGTGCGTCCCGCCCTCCAGGTCGGCGATGGATCGTTCGTAGGCGGCCCGCGTGGGATTGCCAGTGCGCGAGTACTCGTAGCCCTGATGCACGGCGGGCTCGCGCTGCACGTAGGTCGACGTGGCGTAGATCGGCGTGATGACGGCGCCGGTCGCAGGATCCGGCTGCTGACCCGCATGGATGGCGCGCGTCTCGAATCGTGTGTTTTGCCCGCTCATCAGTGCTCCTTGACGCCGGTACGCCCGGCATCGCGCAGCAAGTCGAGCGCGGAGACCACTCCGACCAGCCGTCCGTCATCCGTGACCACAGCGTAACCCTTCTGGCCGACAATGCGCGCGAGATCGGATCGCGCTGACTTGGCATCGATGGCCGACTCCCGGCGGGCGATCATGGCGAGGCCGAGGCCGGTGTTGCCGGCGGCCCCCGCGACGATGGCCCCGCCGGGCTGCCGCCTGCCGGACTGCTCGGCTTCCGCGGTCATCCGCCGGGCAGGGCGGTCCTGGGCGGAACCTCCCGCCTTCCGGCATGCAAGCGTGAGGACCGGCTGGCAACCGCCCGATGCGGCGTGCGTCAGTCCGCCAAGTGGTGGGTTGCCGATGAGGTCTAGGGCCGAGTGAAGCGGCAGCGGTGGCAGCATGACTGGTTCGCGTGACACGGGCCCGGTGCCTGCGGCTAGTTCTGGATGTATTCGCGAAGCTGGTCGGCCTCCGCCAAGGCGGCGCCAAGACGAACTCGAACAAGATCGCGGATGCTGACAATGCCGGCCAGCTTGTTGCCTTCCATCACCGGGAGGTGACGAACCCGGCGCTGGTTCATGCGCTCCAGCACATCCTCGACGGGTTCCTCGGGAGAGCAGGTCTTGGGGTTCCCTGACATGAGTTCGCGGACCTTGCGCGTGGACGTGCGGACGCCCTTGACACCGACCGAATAGGCAATGTCGCGCTCGGAGATGATGCCCACAAGCGCCCCATCCTGAATGACCGGCAGGGCACCTATCCCGAGGCGGGAGAGAACGGCCGCCGCCTTCTGGACGGTTTCCTCGGGGCTCACCGTGGTGACCTGGATGCCTTTTTCCATCAGGATGTCGCGAATACACGTCATGAGATCCTCCCGCAGCTGGATTTCCTCCGTCCAATGCTTCACGTCCGCGCAGACCGGACGCGTGCGAAGCGTAAAGGGTTCTGTTCAGGACTTACATACACGCCGTGAGAGACGACGTCGCAGGGTCCGACATGGGCGCCACCGAACTCCAGATGATGGCCGCAGAGCGGCGCTAGCGACACCGGCGGTCATACATCCCGGGCCGGGCCGTCGCGCCTGGATCTCGCCGCAGGTTACCGTGGCGGCGGCCGGGCACCCGCACTCGCGCGGCTACCCCAGCGCGCCGCGTTCGAAGCCCGCGTCTCTTGCCGGCAAGGGCGCCGGCCGTCGATCCGGTTCGCAAGTGCCCCGCGGGTTGGTGCCAGCGGTCAGCCCGGCCGCCAGTCGAATCGCAACGGTCAGCCCCCCTGGAAGAGGCCGATCATGCGGCGAGAGGACCGGGTCGCGCGCCCCCGTGGTCGCGTGTGCCCGGCGTCGAAGCGGCTAGGCGCCGGGATCGTCCCGGCCAGGCCACGAGGCGTGGTACGTTCGCGCAATCGCCTGCTTGACGGCGCGGACGGCCTCGGATTGCGGGGCAGCACTTTGCACCAGGTGGACGCAAACCGTTCCGAGCGGGGGTAGCAGCGCGGGCCGCCGAATGACTCGGAGATTCGGCGGGACCACCCCTTCGGCCATGATGGTCACGGCAAGTCCAGCGGATACGGTGCTTTCGATCAGCGCCCTGCTCGGGCTGGCGAGCATTTCCCGGTACGAGATTCCCTGACGCTGCAGCGCCTCGAGGGCCGCGGTGCGCAATTGGCAGCCGTCGGGAGAGAGGGCTACGGGCAGTGGCGCGCCGCTGTCTGCCGCAAATTCCGGGGCTGCCGCCCAGAACAGTCGGGGCCGGTCCAGCAGGATCGCCGAGGGAATCTCTTCGAGCGTCGTCACCACCGCAAGATCCAGCGTGCCGGTCTGGATCTTTTGCAGCAGGTGGCCGCTGAGCTGGCACAGGATGCTGATTTCGATGGTGCTGCTGTGTTCCCGCACGCCTGCCAGCAGCTCCGTGAGCAGCGGGATCCCGTTTCCTTCTGCCACGCCGATACGAACCGCTCCGGTGTGCTGGATCGTGCGTGCACGACCGACCATCAGGTCATGGGTACTCACGAGCTCCTGCGCGCTGGGCAGGAGGTCCTGGCCGGCGGTGGTCAGCCTGATCTTTGAGTGCGTCCGGTCAAACAGGCGAATCTCCAGCTGGTCCTCGAGAGTCCGGATCCGGAGGGACATGGTGCCTTGTGAACACCCCTGCAACTCGGCTGCAACCGAGAAGCTGCGTTCCGCAGCGACCGTCAGGAATGACCGCACCCGTCGCGTGTCGATGTTCGGCAGGTCCATCCGCTGCTCCGGTTCGAGATGACCGAGGAATCCGGTGTCCGGGCAGTCTTATGATCATAGGTAGATGCATGTAAATCGTCTGTAAGCGCAGAATTGCGCAGTATCGATGATCTTCGCGGTCGATCGCCGGCGACGATCCGAGCAGGCGCATGAGTCAATTCCCGAAGCGCCGGTCGCCGTGTTGCCGCGCAGGCATGATCGAAGTCGCCGGCCACGTGCCGTCGGGTCTCGGCCCGAACAGGGATCGTACCCGCACGCACGGTCCGGGCAGCCGTCGACCCGGTACCGGATCTGCCGCGCCGCACGGTTTGGTGGTTGGCAGCCTCGTGGAGCGGTGCCGCGCGTCGGTTCACCGCATTCGACCGAACGCGGCGTGGCGCAAAGGTGTTCGGGACCCGCAGCCTTGGCAGCCGGAGCCGCGCGACAGATCTCGGCCGGATCCGGTTACGCTCCGACAGCAGAGCGGCGCGCCGTTGCGGGCGGGCCGCTCCGCGTCAAGCGGCCGCTGGCTACGCGTGCGCCAGCACGGCAAGCAGCAGAAGCGCCACGATGTTGGTGATCTTGATCATCGGGTTCACGGCTGGTCCAGCCGTGTCCTTGTACGGATCACCCACGGTGTCCCCGGTGACGGCTGCCTTGTGGGTTTCGGATCCCTTGCCACCGAGATTGCCGTCTTCGATGTATTTCTTCGCATTGTCCCAGGCGCCCCCGCCGGCCGTCATGCTGATGGCGACGAACAGGCCGGTGACGATCACGCCGAGCAGCATCGCGCCCAGCGCGGAGAACGCGGCGGCCTTGTCGGCGATCAGATTGACCAGCACGAAAAAAACGATGGGCATCAGCACCGGCAGCAGCGAGGGAATGATCATCTCGCGAATCGCCGCTCGGGTCAGCATGTCGACCGCGCGCCCGTAGTCGGGCTTTGCGGTCCCCTCCATGATTCCGGCGATATCCCTGAACTGCCGGCGAACTTCCAGCACCACGCCTCCGGCGGCCCGCCCCACCGCCGTCATGGAAAGGGCGCCAAACAGGTACGGCATCAGGCCGCCCAGCAGCAGGCCCACCACCACGTACGGGTTGGCGAGCGAGAAGTCGAGGGTGATCCCGGCGAAATAGGGGTAGGTCTCCGCGTCACTGCCGAAGTACTCGAGATCGGCGGTGTAGGCCGTGAACAGCACGAGTGCGCCGAGGCCGGCCGAACCGATCGCGTAACCCTTGGTGACGGCCTTGGTGGTGTTGCCCACCGCGTCGAGCGCATCGGTCGTCTTCCGGACGTCACTGGGCAGGTTGGCCATTTCGGCGATCCCGCCGGCGTTGTCGGTCACGGGTCCGTAGGCGTCCAGTGCGACTACCATTCCGGCCAGCGCCAGCATGCTGGTGACCGCGATGGCGATCCCGAACAGACCCGCCAGCAGGTAGCTCACGATGATGGCGGCGCAGATGATCACCGCCGGAACCGCGGTCGCCTCCATGGAAATCGCAAGCCCCTGGATGACGTTCGTGGCGTGGCCGGTCTCCGAGGCCTTGGCGACGGCGCGGACTGGACGGTAGTTGGTGCCGGTGTAGTACTCGGTGACCCAGATGAGGAGCGCGGTCACGACGAGACCGACCACGGCGCATCCGAACAATGCCCCAGCGGACAGGGTTTCACCGGCGGCCCCGACGGAGCTTCCGAAACCGATCAGCCACTCGATCGCGACCGCGATACCGAACAGCGACAGGACAGCAGCCGCCACGAACCCCCGGTACAGCGCGCCCATGATGGACCCGTTGGCACCGAGCTTAACGAAGTAGGTACCGAGGATGGAGGCGATGACGCAGACACCGCCAATTACCAGCGGCAGCGCCATCATCGCCGACATGTCCGCGCCGGCGAAATAGATCGACGCCAGCACCATCGTCGCGACCACGGTCACCGCGTAGGTCTCGAACAGGTCGGCCGCCATGCCGGCACAATCGCCGACGTTGTCCCCGACGTTGTCGGCAATGACCGCGGGGTTTCTCGGATCGTCCTCCGGGATGCCGGCTTCGACCTTGCCGACCAGGTCGGCACCGACGTCGGCCCCCTTCGTGAAGATCCCGCCGCCGAGCCGCGCGAAGATCGAGATCAGCGACGCGCCGAAACCGAGCGCCACCAGCGGGTCAATCAAGCTTCTCCCGCTGGCGCCCAATTCGAGCAGGATCATGTAGTAGACGGTAACGGCCAGCAGCGCGAGACCGGCGACGAGCATGCCGGTGACGGCGCCGGAGCGAAACGCGAGCGACAGTCCGGCCGCGAGCCCCGTCCGTGCAGCCTCGGCCGTGCGTACGTTCGCTCGTGTCGAGACGATCATGCCGATGTATCCGGCGGCCCCGGACAGCGCCGCGCCGATGAGGAAGCCGATCGCCACCGAGATCTCGAGGACCAGCGCCAGGATGACGAAGATCACGGCGCCAACCACGGCCACCGTCCGGTACTGCCGGTTGAGATAGGCGGCAGCACCTAACTGGATGGCGTTGGAAATTTCCTGCATTCGGGCTTCACCGGCGCTGGCGGCCAGGACCGACCGGGCGGTGAACAAGCCATAGACCAGAGCGAGTGCGCCGCATGCGATTGCGAACCAAAGTTCCATGCTCATGAGTTGACGTTCCTAGGAGGGATTCAGTTGGGCCCGGACTCGGGATGTCCAGGCGTGTCCTGCGATGGGGGAAGATTCTGGGTTGGCAACTAGCTCGAGCCGGGACAGAAGATAAAAACTGCGGACATTGGACGCAACGGCAGGCCGGATCGCGATCCGGTTCAGTCCGCCGGTCCCTCCCAGGTGTGCACGTAACCGCCCGTGGCGGTACCCGGTCTGTCGCCGTCCGGAGTGGACGCCGACACGCCCGGGTCGTCCGTCACTTCGCCGATCACGGTCAGCGCCACTCCGCACGCGGCGGCGACTTCCGTGGCTTGCGGGACGGCGCGCGCGGGAATGCTGAACAGAAGTTCGTAATCGTCGCCGCCGGCAGCCAGGTCTGGCAGCGTCGCATGGCCCCGGTCCACGCGGAAACGGGCGGTTTCGGACAGCGGGGCGTGGTCAAGCGCGATCCGTGCCCCTTTTCCGGCGGCGCCGCAGAGGTTACCGGCATCCGCGATCAAGCCGTCGGAAACATCGATGGCTGCATGCGCCAGCGCAGCGAGCCCCTGGCCGACGGCGAGCCGGGGTGCAGGGAGCAGGAAACGTTCGGCGAGCGCCGGTGCGCCCGCCGCAACCGGGAGCTTGCCTTCCAGCTCCAGTCGGCCGAGCCAGGCGTCGCCGATGGTACCGGTCACCGCCAGGGCGTCGCCGGCTTGGGCGTCCGTTCGCGGCAACGTACCGTCGCAAGCGAGTCGCCCCATTACCGTGATCGACACGGCCAGCGGGCCGGGCGTCCGGACCGTGTCACCCCCGGCGAGGCGGATGCCGAAACGCTCCTGGTCCTGTCTGAGCCCGGCGGCGAACCCCGCCATCCAGTCCAGGTCGGTCGAGGGCGGCAGCTGGAGCCCGAGCAGGTAACAGAGCGGTGTGGCGGCGGCGGCCGCGAGATCGGACAGGTTCACGCGCAGCGCCCGCCTGGCGATCTGTTCCGCCGACAGAAGTCCGGACGGGAAGTGGATGCCTTCGACCAAGGTGTCCGTGCTGACGGCCAGCGCCCGGTCGCGTGGCAGTACGGCCACATCGTCCAGCAGCCGGTGCGCCGGCGCGAAGTCCGCAGCCAGCGAACGGAGGCAGCGCGTCAGAATGTCGTGCTCATCCACTGAGGTTCAGGCGAATTCGCTGACGCGCGCGGTCCTCGCAACGCGGTCCAGCAGGGCATTGGCAAACCTGATTTCGCCATCCTCGGCGAATCCGTAGGCCACCTTCAGGTACTCGGCGATGACCACCCGTGCGGGTGCCGTTCCGGCGGCATGGAGCAGTTCCCAGATCGCACAGCGGAGTACGCACAGCAGGGTGGTGTCGATGCGTTTCAGCGACCAGCGCTCACCGAGCAGGGGATCGATCGTTGCGTCGAGTTCCGTCAGGCATCCGGCCGCGCCGGTGACGATGCGCCGGAACTGGGGCTTGTGGGCCACGCTTGAATCGGTGACCGGACGATCAAGAAACTCGCGGATGACCCTTTCGGGCGAGGCACCGGTGACCGAGATCTGGAAGAGCGCCTGCACGGCTGCCTCCCGCGCGGACGTCCGCTGTGTCTTCTTCGGTGGGGCGGCGCTGCTCATGGCGCGGCGAAGCGGGAGCCCAGCTCGGCTACGGCCAGGGCGGCGTTGGCCGCGTCCGCCCCCTTGTTGCCCTGCTGCGGATCCGCCCGCTCGATGGCTTGCGCCCGCGTCTCGCAGGTGAGGATCCCGTAGCCGATTGCCAGTCGGTCCCGGACGGCCAGCGACATCAGGCCGCGGGCACTCTCGCTGCAAATGTAGTCGTAGTGGGTGGTCTCGCCCCGGATGACGCAGCCAAGGGCGATGTAACCAGCGAAGCCCTCGCCCCGCGCCGCCTGTGCGATGGCGCCCGGGATCTCGAAGGCGCCGGGAACCTCGACCACCTCCCATTTCCGCCCGGACGCCGCAAGCACCGCGGTAGCGCCGCCGGTCAGCATGTCGGCGACATCCCGGTAGAACACAGCTCGGACGATCAGGAAGGTATCGCGAGTCATGCGGTCTCGTCCGGCGGACGCCGCTCCACCACCCTGAGATCGAACCCCTCCAGTCCCACGATCGGGCGCTGGGTGTGGGTGAGCAGGATCATCTCGCGCACGCCGAGGTCGCGCAGGATCTGGGCGCCGACGCCGTGCTCGCGGAGGTCGCCGGGCGGCGCGTCGTCCGCGCTGAGCCGTTGCGCGAGTCCGGAGGTCCCGGATTCCCGGATCAGAACGACGACACCGCGCCCGAGCGCGTGGACCGTGCGCATGGCCGCCCGCAGGGTCCCCGCGCGTTCGCACCCGGCCGTGTCCGTACCGCCGCCGAGTACATCGGCGAGGACGTCGAGCGCGTGCACGCGGACCGGCACCGGCCGGCCGTCGTCGATGCTGCCCTTGACCAGGGCCACGTGCTCCACGTCAAGGACCGTGTTGCGGTAGATGTACAGCTTGAAGGCGCCGGCCTCGCCGGACAGGAAGTCGGATTCCAGGACGCGCGTGACGATCGGATCGTGCCGTACCCGCCAGGCGATGAGATCCTCGATGGCGCCCAGACGAAGTTGGTGGCGGTCGACAAACGGGACGAGGTCGTTCAGCCGCGCCATGGTGCCGTCCGCCTTCATGATCTCGCAGATGACGGCGGCCGGTACCAGGCCCGCGAGACGGGCGATATCGACGGCCGCCTCGGTGTGACCGGCCCGCAGGAGGACGCCCCCGTCACGGGCGGCGAGCGGAAACACGTGTCCCGGCGTGCGCAGGTCGTCGGCGGCGCTGCGGGGGTCGATCGCAACCTGGATGGTGCGGGCGCGGTCGGCCGCCGAAATGCCGGTCGTCACGCCTTCACGCGCCTCGATCGGCAGCGTGAACGCCGTGTCCCTCGGGCCGGGATTGCGCCGGTCGAGAGGTTCGAGGCCGAGCTGCCGGGTGCGTTTGCCGGTGAGGGCGAGGCAGATCAGCCCGCGCCCGTGGGTGGCCATGAAGTTGATGGCGTCCGGGGTGGCCATCTGGGCGGGGATCACGAGATCCCCTTCGTTTTCCCGGCCTTCGTCGTCCACCAGCACAAACATCCGCCCGTTGCGGGCCTCGTCGATCAGAGTCTCCACCGAGGCGAAGACTTCCTTCGGCTGCACCAGGGGCGAGGTCAACGCGCGTCTCCGGGTCCGCCGCGGCCAAGGGCCCGGGCCACGTAGCGCGCGAGGATGTCGGCCTCCAGGTTGACCGCGCAGCCGGCCGCCAGGGCGCCCAGGGTGGTGACGCGACCGGTGTGCGGGATCAGGGTCACGGAAAACCCGTTCCGATCCACGGCGTTGACCGTCAACGACGTACCGTCGACGGCGATCGATCCCTTGGACGCGATCATCGCGGCGATCGAGGCGGGGAGCGAGAAGCGCACGATGCTGCAGTCGTCGGCCGCGGTGACGTCGAGGACCTCGGCGACCGCGTCGACGTGACCGGTGACAATGTGTCCGTCGAGCGGATCACCTGCCTGGAGGGCATATTCCAGGTTGATCTCGGTTCCGGGCTGCCATGTGCCGGCCGTCGTCCGCGCCCGGGTTTCCGGGGAAAGATCGACGAAGAAGCCGGTCGGGTCCACCGCTGTCGCAGTGAGACAGATGCCCGCGCAGGCGATCGAGGAACCGAGGCGCAGAGAGTCGGGCACGCGATTCGGTTTGATCCGGACCGAACGTTCGCCGGGTCCGGAGGTCTCCGTGACGGTGCCGGTGTCAACGACGATCCCAGTAAACATTGCTTGATAGGTATTGCCGCCGGAGACGATCGCGCGAGTGTAGTCGGAAACAAGGCGGATTGTGCCGCACGCGGTCAGGCGGCCCGCTCCAGAAAACGGACGTGGTCAGGCCCCAGCCGACGCGCGCGGAAGGTTCGAAAATCTCGCGTTTCGCTGAGCGCGGTGCGGGTGAGTCCGCCGACCGCTGCCAGCCCGTCGCTCCCGACGATGGCATCCGTACTGTACCACACCAGCGTGTCGGCGAGATGGTCGCGCAGAAGCGCGGTGGCGACCGTCTGGCCGCCTTCGACCAGCACTGACGTCACGCCGCGCGCGCCCAGCGTCCCGAGGGCCTGCTCGAGGGACGGGCGCCCACAGGAATCCGCTGCGACGTCGATGACCTCCACGCCCGCGGCCTGCAGGTCCGCCGTGTCCGGTCGACGCGCGGCCGTGGCCAGGAGCCAGACCGGGGACCTGCCGAGCGTCGACAGGAGGCGCCCCGCCGGCAGCGCGGTGTCGGCGCCGATCATCACGATGCGGATGGGTGAGCGGTCGCCGAGGCCCGGGAGCCTGCAGGTGAGTTCGGGATCATCGCGGACGGCCGTGCCGGCCCCGACCAGGATGGCGTCGTGCCGGGCGCGGAGGAGATGCCCGTGTCGGCGGGCCACTTGTCCCGTCAGCCACTGGCTGGCCCCCGTGGACGTCGCGATCTGGCCGTCGAGCGATGTGGCGAGCTTGAGCGTGACGTGCGGGCGGCCCGATTCCACGCGGCGCAGGTGGCCGGCGTGCAGCCGCCTGGCCTCGTCCTCGTGCAAACCGCTGGTGACCGTGACGCCGGCCGCCGCCAGGAGGGCAGCGCCGCTGCCGTTGGTCCGGGGGTCCGGGTCGTGCGTGCCGATCACCACGCGCGCGAGCGCGGCCTCCGCGAGCAACCGGGCGCAGCTCGGCGTGGCGCCGTCGTGCGCGCACGGCTCGAGCGTGACGTATGCCGTGCCTCCCGCGGCCCGCTCACCGGCCTCGGCCAGCGCCTGCATCTCGGCGTGGGGCCGGCCGCCGATGCCGGTGACGCCGCATCCGACGACCCGCCCGTCGGCAGCCACGATGACGCAGCCGACCGTCGGGTTGGGCCACGTCGTGCCGAGGGCTTGCCGCCCCAGTGCCAGGGCCGCGCGCAGGTGCGCCGAATCAGGAGATGCGATCACCGTCCCGGAGGCTCTCGACCGCTCTCTCGAACTCTTCGACTTCCCGGAAGTTTCGGTACACCGAGGCGTACCGCACGTAGGCGACCTCGTCCATCTGCTTCAACGTCTGCATGACCAGGCCGCCGATTTCGGTGGAGTTGAATTCCGATTGGCCGGAGGTCTCCAGCCGGCGCACGATGGCGTTGGCAGCCTGCTCGATCCGGTCTGGCGCCACGTCGCGCTTGCGTAGGGCGATTTCCATGGATCGGACCAGCTTGTCCCGGTTGAACGGAACCCGCTCGCCGCTCTTCTTGACGACCATCAATTCCCTGAGGTGAATGCGTTCATACGTGGTGAACCGCAGGCCGCACCCCTCGCAGGTGCGACGGCGGCGGGTCACCGTCTTGTTCTCGTCCGGGCGGGAGTCGGTGACGCGGGTCTCCTCGGCACCACAGAACGGACAGCGCATCAGAGCTCTCCCGACGACTCGGTGCCGAGTTCGGGATAGAGGGGAAATCTGCGGGTCAATTCCCCGACGCGGCGCCTGACCGCCGCTTCCACTGCGGCGTTGGCGTCCTCGCTCGACCCGTTCGAGCGGAGGCCGTCGAGGACGTCCGCGATGAGGTGCCCGACGGTTTCGAACTCCGACACGGCAAAGCCGCGCGTCGTGGCAGCCGGTGACCCCAGCCGAATCCCGGACGTGACCAGCGGCGGCCGCGGGTCGTTGGGTACGGCGTTCTTGTTGCAGGTGAGGCCGGCCCGCTCGAGCGCGTGCTCGGCATCGCGCCCGGTGACGTCATGGCGACGCAGGTCCACCAGCACCATGTGCGTGTCGGTGCCGCCGGAGACGATGTCGAACCCACGTGCCAGCAGCACCCGCGCCAGCGCCGCCGCATTGGCGCATACCTGGTCGATGTAGGTACGGAAGTCTGGCTGCAGCGCCTCCCCGAACGCGACCGCCTTGGCGGCGATCACGTGCATCAGGGGGCCGCCCTGCAGTCCGGGAAAGAGGGCCCGGTCGATCCGTTTGCCCATGTCGGGATCATTGGTCAGCAACATGCCCCCGCGCGGTCCCCGCAGGGTCTTGTGGGTCGTGGTGGAGACAATATGCGCATGCGGCAGTGGTGACGGGTAGCGGTCCACGGCGATGAGGCCGGCGTAATGGGCGACGTCAGCCAGCAGAAACGCGTCGACTGAATCGGCGATGGCCCGGAAACGCTGGAAGTCGATCGCCCGGCTGTAGGCGGACGCGCCGGCGATGATCAGTTGCGGGCGCGCCTCGGCAGCCTGCCTGGCCACTTCGTCGTAATCGATGCGGTCGTCGCTTCCCAGGCCGTAGAAGGCCGTACGGAACCAGCGCCCCGACAGGTTGGGCGCATTGCCGTGGGTGAGGTGTCCGCCGGCGGCCAGGCTCATGCCCAGCACGGTGTCGCCCGGCTTGATCAACGCCAGGAAGGCGGCCTGGTTGGCGGCTGAACCGGAATGCGGCTGCACGTTGACGTGGGCGCACCGGAACAGCTCGCGAGCCCGTCTGATGGCAAGGTCCTCGACTACATCAACGGCCGCGCACCCGCCGTAGTAGCGATGACCCGGATAGCCCTCGGCGTACTTGTTGGTCAGGACCGACCCCTGCGCCGCGAGCACCGCTGAACTCGTGAAGTTCTCGGAAGCGATCAGTTCAATGGTCGAGCGCTGCCGCTCGAGCTCGAGATTCAGCCCGGCGCGAACCTCCGGGTCACCAGCCAGCATCCCGTCCGTGCCCAGTCGCGGCTGGACCTGTGCGGGGAGACGTCCGGTCAAGGCGCGCGATCAACCAAGCTTGCGCACGCGGGTCACGTGGCGTCCGGCTTCAAACTCGGTCCCAAGAAATGCTTGCAGGCATTTCCATGCGGTTTCCGAATCGATGAACCGTGCCCCGAGGGCCAGCACGTTGGCGTCGTTGTGGGCGCGGGCAAGCTTGACGGTATCGACGTCGTGGCTCGGAGCACAGCGGATGCCGGGGTGCCGGTTCGCCGCCATGCTGATGCCGAGCCCGGTGCCGCAGATCGCCACGCCGCGCCACGCGTCTCCCCGCAGCAGCGCGTCGGCCAGCCCGTTTCCGAAGTCGGGATAGTCCACGGACTCGTCGGAATCCGTGCCGAGGTCCAGGACCGGGACGCCGGTGTCGGCCAGCCGCCCGCGCAGGTGCTCCTTGAGGGCGTAGCCGGCGTGGTCGGCGGCGAACGCGACCGGCCTCTCGCCGTCCTGCGTGTTCATCCGCACGTCCTCGGAGGGCATGCCAGAACCGAGGCGGTACGGATCAGCGGATGTCCGAGGCCGTCATGCGGCCTTCCGCGGCAAGTGACCGAAAGGCGTAAAACGTGCCTTCGACGCCCTCTGTGGGTTTGATCGAGCCGTAGTCGCCGAGGTGGGCGCGGACGGCCGCATCGGGCAGATCTGCCGGAAACGGCAGCGGGTCACCTTCGATCGCGATGTTCGAGTCGGGTGCCAGGGTTCGGAGCTGGCTCACGATCGCCTCCACCGTGGTAGCGCCCCCATTGATGTCGAAGACCGGCGCGCCGTCGCCGTCACGTGCCACGGACTGGATGAATGCGGAGGCCACCTCGCCAGCGTGGAGGAAGGACACGGGTCCGCTGAAGGGCACGGTATAGGGGGCGCCGAGCGCCGCCGCCTGGATCGCGACCGTCGTCTTCGAGGTGACTCCCTGGTCACGCCCGACCCCCTGCACCACGCTGGGGCGCAGCCCGACGCTGGGCACGTTCCAGTCCTGCCAGTAGACCGCCGCGATCTGCTCGCCGCACGTCTTGTAGGCGCCGTACAGGGTCTTGAGGTATGGGCTGTCCGGGAAGAAGCCGTGGGCGGCGATGGAACTGGCGTGGCCGACGCGACGGATTCCCTCATGCCGGGCGGCCTCGAACACGTTGACCGTGCCGACCACGTTGACCTTGGCGCCGCCGATGGGATCTGCCATGCAGAAGGGCACCTGCAGGGCGGCGAGGTGAATGATCGCCTGACAGCCCTTTGCCGCCTGCCGGACGGTCTCGGGATCGGTGATGTCGCCGACCACCCAGTTGATCCGGGCGAGTTCGTCGTCAGACATCAACAGCGCTGGCCGACGCGGCTTGGGGTCAAGATCGAGCGCCGTGACGTTCACGCCGGCGCGCACCAGAAGCGCCATCGTCCAGGCCCCGATGCAGCCGCCGGACCCGGTGACCAGGACGCTTCCAGACCACGCATCGCCGTTTACCGGAAAACGCTCCAACATTGGTCGGCCCTCCCGGACGACGGTACGTTCGTCCGCATTATGGCCCCCGTGGAGGCGTCCGCAACGCGCCGGGCGATACCTCCGGCTTCAAGTGGCTGCGGCGTGCCCGATCACCGGCTTCCGGTCGGCGTTCCGCTGCTCGAGCGCGGCGCAAATCGGCTTGATGGCCGGCACCGAAGGGGCCGACGGTTCACAGGGCGCAAGCCGAACGGGGCAAGCGCGATGGCTCGGCAGCGCCGCCGCGCGCCGCCGGCAAGAATCCGGGCGAACGGCCTCGGTCAGCCCGGCCGGACCGTGACCACTGCCTTGCCCTTGATGGTGCGATCACGCAGGGCTTGCAGCGCATCGGGAACGCCATCCAGTCCGACGTTGAGTTCCACATGGGGACGGATGACACCCTCCGCCTGCCACGCAAGCAGGCGCGCCATGTTCGCCCGGTGCGCGGCCGGGTCGCGTTCCACCCATGCACCCCAGAACACGCCGACGATCGAACAGCCCTTCAGCAGTGCGAGATTCGCTGGTGCGGAGGGAATCGTCCCGGACGTGAACCCGATGACGAGAAGCCGCCCGTTCCAGTTGATGCAGCGGAGCGACTGGTCAAAGACGGCGCCCCCGACCGGGTCGTAGATGACGTCGGCGCCCTGGCCGCCGGTCAGCTCCTTCACACGATCCTTGAAGGGGCCGTCGGTGTAATTGATACCGTGGTCGGCGCCGTGCTCGCGCGCGAAGGCGAGTTTCGCGTCGGATCCTGCCGTGGCGATGACCGTGGCCCCGAGTGCCTTGCCGATCTCGACCGCGGCCAGGCCAACCCCTCCGGCAGCGCCATGCACCAGGAGCGTCTCTCCGGCCTGAAGATTGGCGCGTTGAATGAGCGCGTGGGCGGAAGTTCCGTAGGTCAGGAGCAGCGTCGCCGCAATCGTGTAGTCCAGCTCGTCCGGCAGCTTCACCGCCTTGATGGCCGGCGCACAGACTTCCTCCGCAAAGGCCCCGTGCCCAGCAGGGGCCATGACCCGATCGCCCGGGACCAGATCCGTCACATCCCGGCCGACCTCAATCACCTCGCCCGCACATTCGGAGCCGGGCGCGAAGGGGAATTCTGGGCGAAATTGGTACTTGCCTTCGACGATCAGGATGTCCGGGAAATTGACGCCAGCTGCATGGACCTTGATGCGGACCTCGTCGGCCGCAGGGACCGGCGGATCGATGTCACCGACCGACAGCGACTCGATCGGACCGAAGGCGTGGCAGAGGACTGCTTTCATGGAACCTCGCGATGACAGGCGATGTGGGGAACGATGGGAGGGGAACCGCCGTTATCCGTGCCCGTCGGACGGTGCGGTGCCGGCGGATGTCACGGTTTCGACGCGACCCTTTGAACCTAGCTGGCAGGAAGTTCGAAGTGGAAGATCGCCATCCCGATCAGAGTAGGGGTTTGCAGTCGGACCGGCACCATCAGGCCGTCGACGTGGGGGCGAAACCAGATCTCACCCTCAACGGGAGGCTTGCGCATGTGCCGATCGCTGTACCCGGCGACGCGGTGGCTCCGGAATGCGCATTGCCTGGCGTGACCGCTCAGATGCCCCGAATCCGGAGAGCCGGCCGCCGGGCCGTCGCCCCGGTCCGTCAGGACCAGATTGCTTCGCGTCTTGCCGTCGAATACGCGGATGGTCTGTTCGCAGCGGCCGGTGCGGGCCAGCACCAATCCGGCCGACAACAGGGCGCTTGCCGGATCGAGTACCTGGCGTCGTTCCTCTGGCGGCACCGGATGCGGGTACGGGTCCGCACCCTCCGGAAGAATCGTCTCGGCGAAACCGGCCCGGAAGCGAACATGACGTTCGACATGTCCGTCCCGATGGTAGCGCCGTGATTGGTACACGGCCGGCCGGAGCCCGGCGGCGTGTTCGGCCGCCAGCGTGCCCTGCACCTCCAGCTCGAAAGCCCACTGAAACAGGAGTCGGATCAATCCCTGCGATTCAGCGTTGAAACGTACCGAGTAGCTGTCGTCGTTGATGTCGAATTCCATTACGGCTTCGCCGGCACGGAACCCGCCGACAAAGGCGGAGCCGATCAGGCTGAACGGCTGGATGTGGGGCAGGGAGGGGGGTACGGCGTGCGAATTCGGCGCCGTCGCGAACAACAGAATCGCAACTGCTGACAAGGCGATTCGGAGCACAGGGCGTTACCTGGAACGCGGTTGCAGGGGGCCGGCCGGGACCGCCGCACCCGACAGCAAAGACGATACCCTGCGGTGAAGCAACGTCTGGATGGCGGGACCGGGTCGTGGCGCGGAGTTTACGGTAGGACCGGCAGCGTGCAACGGCGCGGCACGATGGCGCGTGCCGGCCTCGCCTCGACAATTGTTTCCGGCCGCCACGGTTTGACGTCAGCCTCCGTTCAGCGCAAACTTCATCCTGCGTCGTTCCGAAGGGGTGCCCGGACCGAGTTCCGGGGCTGAGATCCGTCTGGCGGGGACCCTTCGAACCTGAACCGGGTGATGCCGGCGGAGGGATCGGGACGCGCCCGGATCTCCCCGGTCCTCTCGGCCCCGCATCCCGAAGCACGTCCTTCGGAACGTGGCCTCCGGGCCCAGGAGACTCCACATGGACGCTGACACGCCCATTCCCATTCAGGTGACCGCCGGCCCGTTGCCCGCGTCGCGCAAGGTGTACACCGGGGACTCGGCCCGCGGTATGCGGGTGCCACACCGTGACATCTCCCTGCATCCATCGGCCGGCGAGCCGCCATTGCGCGTGTACGACACGTCAGGGCCATACACCGACCCGGCCGTCAAGATCGACATCGAGGCCGGCTTGCCCCGGTGGCGCGATGCTTGGGTTGAGGCCCGCGGCGACACGCGTGTCGATGCCGGCCGACCGCTGCAGGACGTGGACAACGGCAATCCGTCGGCGGCCAATCGGGTTCCGTCGTTTCCGGTTCCGAGGCGCCCGCGGAGGGCGATCGGCGCTGCGGTGACCCAGCTCGCCTACGCGCGGCGAGGCATCGTGACGCCGGAGATGGAGTTTATCGCCGAGCGCGAGAATCAGGGGCGTTCAGCGGACAACGGGGCCGCGGAACGGGGCGGAGAATCGTTCGGTGCCCACATTCCCGATCGGATGACGCCGGAATTCGTGCGCGCGGAAGTGGCGC
Organism: Alphaproteobacteria bacterium; assembly: GCA_022819905.1. Lineage (GTDB taxonomy): Bacteria > Pseudomonadota > Alphaproteobacteria > TMED109 > TMED109 > VXPW01. Next base: position 13,781 of record JAJEGJ010000059.1, on the reverse strand, counting down.
GCGGCCGGGCGATCATTCCGGCCAACATCAATCATCCCGAGCTCGAGCCCATGGTGATCGGGCGAAACTTCCTGGTGAAGGTCAACGCCAACATCGGGAATTCTGCCGTGACGTCTTCCGTTGCCAACGAAGTGGACAAGATGGTCTGGGCGACGCGCTGGGGCGCCGACACCATCATGGACCTCTCGACCGGCCGCAACATTCACAACATCCGCGAATGGATCCTGCGGAATTCGCCGGTACCGGTCGGGACGGTGCCGATCTATCAGGCCCTCGAGAAGGTCGGTGGAGTCCCCGAGGAACTGACCTGGGAGCTGTACCGCGACACGCTGGTCGAGCAGTGCGAACAGGGGGTCGACTACTTCACGGTCCACGCGGGGGTGCGTCTCGGCCACATTCCGCTGACTGCCGAGCGGGTTACCGGCATCGTCAGCCGCGGCGGATCCATCATGGCCAAATGGTGTCTTGCGCACCATCGTGAGAGCTTCCTGTACGAGAAATTCCCCGAAATCTGCGAGTTGCTGGCCGCGTATGACGTCAGCTTCTCCCTGGGTGACGGACTCCGGCCAGGATCGATCGCCGACGCCAACGACCGGGCGCAGTTCGCCGAGCTGGAGACCCTCGGCGAGCTCACGAAGATCGCCTGGGACCACGACGTGCAGGTGATGATCGAGGGACCGGGCCACGTGCCGATGGACAAGATCAAGGTAAACGTGGACCGGCAACTGGAGATCTGCGGCGAGGCTCCGTTCTACACGCTGGGCCCGCTGGCGACCGACATTGCGCCCGGCTACGACCACATCACCAGCGCCATCGGTGCGGCGATGATCGGCTGGTTCGGCACGGCAATGCTGTGCTACGTGACGCCCAAGGAGCATCTCGGGCTTCCGGATCGCGACGACGTCAAGGAGGGCGTCATCGCGTACCGCCTGGCCGCGCATTCCGCCGATCTTGCGAAGGGGCATCCGGGTGCGCGGGCGCGCGATGACGCGCTGTCGCGAGCTCGGTTCGACTTCCGGTGGGAGGACCAGTTCAACCTGTCTCTCGACCCGGAAACCGCGCAGCAGTACCACGACCAGACCTTGCCGAAGGAAGCCCACAAGGTGGCGCACTTTTGCTCGATGTGCGGGCCGAAGTTCTGCTCGATGAAAATCACGCGGGAGGTTCGCGAATACGCCGAGCGGGGCATGCAGGAGAAGGCCCAGGAGTTCCGCGAGGGCGGGAGCGAGATCTACCAGAAATCGGGCTAGGCGCTCCGGTCCCCGGCGGTATGCGGGGCCGCCGGCGCATCCTGACCGGTGAGCCGGGCACGCCATTTCGGCTGCCGGGCAGTCGCGTCCGTGTCCCGGCGGATGGAGCGTTCCCGGCAGGACCGGCGCAAGAGTTCCCGGGCTGCCCTGGCCGCCGTGGCCGAGGGCCGGGAATGCAGGATCTACACCGTCGACGGCCGGGTCAGAGCAGGACCGTTTCCGCGGTGCCCAGGCCGCCGAAATCCGCGACGACCCGGCTCCCCTGTCTGATCGGGCTCGGTTGCCCGCACACGCCCGTCGTGATGATGTCGCCGGCCTTCAGCGAACCTCCTTGCAGCCCGTGGTTGTTGGCGATCCAGGCGAGGGCGGTTCGCGGATCGCCGAGCGCGTCGGCGCCGGTTCCGCTGGTGGCTTCCTCGCCATCGATGACCAGACGTACCGGGTGGGCCGCAAAATCCATCGACTGCAGGTCCGGCGGAGCCGCGGGACCCAGGATGAACTGGCATGCGCAGGCATTGTCCGCGGCGAGCTGGGGGCCGCCGGCCCGTGTGAAGTCGAGATACCGGGAATCCGGGATCTCGATCGCCGGATGGACAGCCGCCACCGCCGCGAATGCCTCTGCTTCCGTATAGGGCGCACCGCGGGCCGGCAACGCCCTGCCGAGCACAAATGCGAATTCCGCCTCGGCGACGCTCATCCGGTTCTGGCCGAGTTGCACGCTGCCGGGGTTATGGTGCACGCGGCTCTCGAGCAGCCGCCCGGCGATCGGTCCGTCGACATTGATATGGCGCTGGCCGGCGATACTCGTCGCCGCGATCTTCCAGCCCACCACGGTCTCGCCGGAGTGTTGCACGAAGGACCGCTGTACGTCGTAGCCGGCCTCCAGCGTTGCCGGTCGACAGCTCTCCGGCAGTTCGTCGACTACCGAGCCGGCGGCCCAGCAATCGTGAATGATCCGCCCGGCTTCATCTGCGCGAGAATGGTTCATGGCCGTGGCCCCTTCGACCGTTCAGTTCGGATGGACGGTGCGGCTACGAACTCGATGGGTCGGCGCCGGCCAGCCCGGCGCCGGCGTCAACCGCCACTCGTCGGTCTTGGGGCCGACGCCGGAAACTGCCGAATTTTCAGGCCTTACCGCGGACAGCGGCTCGCGACTGTGGCCAGCGGGGCCGATTGCTCGGCGGACAGGGAGAAGACCGCGCTCAAGGAGAATTCCGGCGATTCCAGTTCAATCCCGACGGAGTGCCCTGCGTCGAATGCACGGAGCAGCCTCTCTGGAGCAATCACTCCGGAATCGAACTGCGTCTCGTAGACTGTGTCGGTAGAAAAGCCGTGGCCGGAACGAATGACCGTGGCGGGCGTCTCCACAAATCCGCCCGTACCGAGATCGGTGACCCGCAACACGCCGGACGTTTCCACGAACGGCGGTGGCTCGAGATTGAAGAAATCGGCGAGGAAGTTGGCAGGCGATTCCACCGAGACCGCGGCCTTTGCTTCTACCGGCAGGCGAAAGTGCCAGGCCTCGGCCTGGAGGGGTATTCCCGGATGCAGGGGCGCGACTTCGTGGCAGTCGTATTGGAGTACCATGCGGGTGGACACCCGGAACGTTTGGTCCGGTGTGGTCACTCGGGTCGAACTGGCGGTAATGCTCAGGCTGTGCGCTCGACCGTCATAGTCTGTCGAGTAGCGGACGAGAGGATCTACGACGTTCCCGGCTGAAGCCATGGTTGCCGGTAGCAGGGCCAACAACAGCATTGATATCAAGCGAGAGGGATGAAACATGTTACAGGCCCCCTTCAGGTCGGCTGTAGCAGGATATCGGGCTACCCGGCGAGCGTTGCGGTCTGTGCGTCGGGCGACTCGAGGACAACGCCCTCGAATGGCGCACGCCATTGCCATTTCGATACCGCTCACAAGCGGGAAGTCAGCATAGCGGCAAGCAGCGAATCAGTCTATCGCGGCGGGTGCCCGACCCAGGGCGGAGACCCGGTCCATTCGACGGGAGCGAATGCTCCCTGAAGCGCCGCTACCTATTCGATCAGTTCCGCGAGCGTATCGGCGTCGAATCGTCCGTCTACCTTCGACCCGTTGACGAAGAACGTCGGCGTGGAATCCACATCCATCCGGTTTTGCCCGTCCATGCGGGTGTTCAGGATGCGATTGAGGCGCGCGCGATTCGCTTCGGTATCGGCGAAGCACGCATCCACATCGTCCCCGCTGATACCAAACTGAAGGAATATCTCCTTCAGCACGTCCTTCGGCGCGTCGGCGAACGCCCACTTCGTCTGGTGCGCAAATAACTGCTCAAGTACTGGAAAGAAGTGCTTGTCTGGCTGGCAGTGGGCAAGCATGGATCCGGTCAGGGCCGGCTGATCCAGAGGGAAGTCCCGGAAGACGAGCCGCACCTGTCCCGTGTCGATGAAGCGGCTCTTGATGTCCGGCAACGATTCGTTGTGGAAGGCGGCGCAATGGGGGCAGGAAAGCGACGCGTACTCGATGATTTCATGCGGTGCGTCCGCACTTCCGAGAATCTTTTCGAGCAGCGGCTCGCCGGACTCCTCGGCAGCTGCGGGCCAAACCAGCAGCGCGGTTACCAGGGCGGGAAGCAGGCGCATGAGAGGGCTTCTCCTTGAATTTCCGTCGACAATATATGGCTTGCGAGCGGCGTCGGGCAACGCCGGAAGCGCGGTCCGAGCCGCCTGGGCCAAGGGGGGCAGCATCGTCCGTTGGGGATTTGCATTTCCATCGGGAGCCGAACGTGCACGGCGACACACAGCCTCACGGTGGGCGGTCATTGCGCGCGAAGCAGCCGGTCCCGGTTCGACGCCGAGGTTCAGACCGTCGCCAGCTCCGCTACGAGCACCTCCGCCAGATGGTCGGCCCACTTTCGTGGTGCGTTCTCGTCTTCCAGGAGATCTTGGCGGATTTCGATCAGAAGGTTCGGCAGTCCCCGAACTTCCCCATGGGCTTCGGCCGTGTACCCGAACTCCGGGGTCTGGGCGTACGGCTCGTTGTTGCCGATGTTGAGGCCGGTGACCCGCCCGAGTCCGAGGCGGATCCGGTCTGCAAACCGTGCTTGCTTCCCGCCCCACAGAATCGATGCGTGCCATGGACGCGCGATACCGTCGCCGGCGAGGGCGGGGGTGAAGGTGTGGATGCACAGGAGCGCCGCACAGCGCGCGCCCAGCCCGTCGAGCGTCGTGTCGATGGCATTGTGATAGGGCCGGAAGCAGGCCGTGATCCGATCGTCGCGGGCGTCTGCATCCAGCCCGATGTTGCCGGGAATGATCGTGCCGTCGCTGTTCTCGAGGATCGACGTTTCTGAATGTGGCGACCGGTTCGGATCGATCACGAGACGGGAGTAGCCGGCGAGCAAGGCCGGTGCATCCAGGCGTGCGGCCAGCTCCAACGTCACGGCTCGGGCGCCGGGGTCCCAGCCGATGTGCCGCTCGAGCTCCCGGGCGTCCAGACCCAAGCCGCCCAGTTCTTCCGGCACCGTGTTCACCGCGTGATCGCAGACGAGCAGCGCCGGGAAACGGCCGCGGGGATTGGCGTGCTCGAACGGTCGAAAATCCGCGTAGGGCTGGGTCACGGGGAATTCAGCGCCTCGGGAAGACTCGCGAAGAGGCACAGTGGGCCGCCCGGCCCCCGAAGTTCTGCGACGGGAGCTCGCAGTGCCGGTTGCAAACCGGCGACCCGGAACAGGCCGCCGCGGGATTCCAGCCGGCGGGCCACCGCGAGGAGCACCCTGCTGGCTGGCGATGCAAGGCAGGAGACCGCTGAACAGTCCAGGACGATGTGGTTTTCCCCGCTGTCAATTTGCCGCATGAGTTGTTCCGCGAACTCCGACACACGCACACCTTCGATACGACCAGACAGGGAAAACACGAGAAACTTTCCGGATCTGGCCACCGTGAAGAAAGGCACGGGGGCTCCGGGATCAGCTATTCAACCGGGCTGATCAGCCGAATCCGGTTCTTGCCATCGACGTGCTCGTGGCTGGACTGATCCGAAAACGTCCGGATCAGGTGGATTCCGAGACCACCGATCGAACGTTCACTGACATCTGAGTTGAGATCAGGTGCTGGCGTTTCGGTGAAGGGGTCGAACGGGGCAGCATTATCTTCGAACAGCATCTCGACCTGTCTGCCGTCGCAATTGATTGATAGCGATATTTTCGGCTTCCGGTCACCGAAATCTCCGTGATTCAAACTGTTGGTGACCAGTTCCTGAATCACGAGGTTGACTTTGAAGGCGCTTGCCATCGGAATATCGGCCGCGTCACAAAACTCTTCAACCTTGGTGGTCACATCACTGAGAGCGCTGATTTGGACCGGAATGTCGAGTTTCAGTGACTGCCCCATATGCAACTCCGATTTGTCACCACCGCGTAGACCATCAATAAGGGCGCCAGAGTCGGTCAGCCAGGAGGATGTTGTGCCCTGTTGCGAAATCGTATTGATTATAGCAGATTTCGCGGGTTTTGGGGAGGTTCATGGCCGTTGTTGAGCGTGACCTGCTGGGCCGTTGGGACTTGGTAGACACCTATTTGGAAGCGCCGGATGGCGAGCGGACACCGCTCCTCGGAGAGAACCCCCGGGGCTTGATCTATTACGGGGCCGACCGCACTGTAATCGCGATGCTGGCCGGCTCCGACCGATCGCTTCCGGAGAATCCGGTGCCGGACGCGGCGGCGGCGCGGGCGTGGGCTGGGTTCTTCGCCTATCAGGGTTCGTGGACCCTTTCTGGTTCTAGGGTCCGGCATACGATCCAGCTATCGCACGATCCAAGGCTGATAGGTTCTACCCTTGAACGCGACATCGTTTGGGAGAACGGGGTTCTGACGTTCAGCGGCCCGCATCCGCAGGCGGGTCCCGACCACCGTGTCATCATCTTGTGGCGGCGTCCCTAGGCAGAATCGTGTTCCGCCCGGTGGGATGCGGCGAGCGCAGCCAGATCTGGAAAGACGAAGCTGACGTCGGGGCGGTCGGTCACCGGCTTGGTCGCGCCCGGCTGTCCTTGCTGGCGGTCGATCCAGGCGGTGGCGAGACCGGCCGCCCGTGCCGGCACGTGATCGTGGTACAGGCTTTGCGCCACGTGCAGGAGTTCTCCCCTGCCGATTCCGAAGTCTTGTTCGCAGTGCTTGATCAGATAACGGAAGTTTCGCGGATCGGGTTTGTAACTCTTGATGTCCTCGGCCGTGTACACAGCGTCGAAACGGGCTCCGAGACGGCGCTCGCTCGATGTGAACGCCGCCCTGCTCACGTTGGACAGAATGATCAGCCGGAAGTGCTGGCCAAGGTATTGAAGCGCAGCCCCCGAATCGGGAAACGCCGGCCAATCCTGAACCGAGCCGCCGAACCGGACGTCGAGCCCCGGGTCGGGAGGAAAATCGAACTCTTCCGACAGGCGCTGGTGCACGCGGGCAAGCACGTCCGGATAACTGGCCTTCGGTTCCGCCTTCTGGACAGCGCTTTCGTGTCTTGCGAAGGCCGCAAGAGCAGCTGATCGGTTGGACAAGCCGGCCCGTCGCAGGGGGCTGAGAGCGTCCCAGATCCCGGTTTCCCAATCGATTAGAGTGCCATAGCAGTCGAAGCTGAGGGCGCGGAAGTCACGCAGTTGCAAGGCCTCGCTCCCGGGTTTCCGTAACTACACTGGAGCGCTTGCAACGCCTGTCGAGCGCAGGCATCGCAGGCTCTTGCCGGAGTGTTCCATGCCCGATCACCGCCGAACGCGCGAGGATTCCCTTCCCCGGACTCCAGAAACTGCCACTAGCAAGGTCGGTCCCGCGTTTCAACGCCTGCTGGGACTGATGGCGGACCTGAGGGATCCGGCGCGGGGTTGCCCGTGGACTCAAGCCCAAACGTTCGAGACGATCGTTCCGTACACGATCGAAGAGGTCTACGAGGTTGTCGACGCCATTCGGGCGGGCGACATGGAGGCGCTGTGCGACGAGCTCGGCGACCTGCTGCTGCAGGTCATCTACCATGCGCGGATGGCGGAGGAGGCCGGAGCTTTCGCCATGGCCGAGGTAATCGATGCGCTGAGCGACAAACTGGTGCGGCGGCATCCGCACGTGTTTGCGGAGGAAGCGGCTGCTGATTCGGAGGCGGTGGTGCGCAACTGGGAGCGCATCAAGGCTGCGGAGGCGGCGCCGAGCCACAACGGAGAGAGCGTGCTGGAAGGGGTGCTGCGGTCAGGCCCGGCGCTGGTACGGGCGCGGAAATTACAGGATGCCTTGGACCGGGCGGCTCGCGACACCGCGGATCCCGCGGCCGAGCGAGCAGCCGAGACTTACCAGCCGCTGGAGCAGCTGCGCTCGGTCGCGCCGGGCGACGCCGACGCCCGCCGTACGCTTGGCGATGCCATGTTCGCGCTGGTGCGGTTGTCGCGGATGAGCGGAGTGGATCCCGAGGCCGCCCTCGATGATGCCAACGCGCGGTTCCAGCAGCGAGTGAGCCGGCTGGAGCGAACGCTGCAGCACGAAGGGAAGGGATTGCAGGACGCCACCCCCGACCAGCGCGCCAGCGTCTGGCACAGCCGGTAGCGCCGCCTGGATGGGTTGAGCCCGCATCGCGGGAGCCGTGGGCACGGACGGAGCCCGGACTGCCGGGCTCCGCTGTCCGGAAACGCTGCTAGTCGTTCTGTAGCAAGTGGATAAGGCTGGACGTGTCCCACCGTTTCCCGCCACGTGCCTCCACTTGCGCGTAGAGCTGGTCGATCAGCGCTGTCACCGGGAGCCGGGCGTTGTTGCGGTTCGCTTCCTCCAGGCAGATCGCGAGATCCTTCCGCATCCACTGCACGGCAAAGCCGAAATCAAACTTTTCCTCGAGCATCGTGCCGGCGCGGTTTTCCATCTGCCAGGACTGCGCAGCTCCCTTCGAAATCACGTCGATGACCTGCTCGCCGTCGAGGCCGGCGCGGCTCGCGAAATTCATGGCTTCGGACAGCCCTTGGAGCAAGCCGGCAATGCAGATTTGGTTGACCATTTTCGTGAGCTGGCCGGCCCCGGCCGGCCCCATCAGCGTGGTGGCGCGGGCGTAGCAGTCGATCAGCCCGCGGGCACGCTCAAACGTGCCGGACTCGCCACCGACCATGACGGTGAGTTGGCCGTTTTCCGCTCCTGCCTGACCGCCGGAGACCGGGGCGTCGAGAAATCCTACGCCGCCGTCGGCACTGGCGGCTGCGAGTTCCCGGGCGATTCCCGCGGACGCTGTCGTGTGATCGACCAGAATCGAGCCCGCCTGCATGCCGGCCAGCGCCCCTGTCTCTCCGGTGACGACGCTCCGCAAGTCGTCATCGTTACCCACACATACGAAGACCGTCTCGGCGCCTTCGACCGCTGCAGCGGGTGTCGGTCGCGATTCGCCGCCATGTTGGCTGGTCCAGGCGTCGGCCCGTGTCTGGGTTCGGTTGTAGACCACGACGTCGTGGCCGGCTGCAGCGAGATGGCCGGCCATGGGATAGCCCATGACTCCAAGACCTAGGAATGCAGTGCGTTGCGGGTTGGCCATTGCCTCGGCTTCTCCAGATGTTAGACGGCGGTCCTGCGCAGACGGCGCAACGGAACATCGAATTGGCAGCCGATGGATGCTCGGCTGGTTACGGCCGTAGCGGCCCGTCGCGTCCCGAACGGCCTATATACATTGATTGACATTGGATGCGGACGGTCGCGGGAATCAGGCGGGCGCCGTACGCAACCGGGCTGGCCGTGTGGAGGCCGGCAGGTGTTGCGAGCGGCGACGGCGGCTTGGGGCCGGGAGGTCGACGACCGATAGCCCGGTTCGGCATCAATCCGTGAATCGAATTCCGCGGGCGCGCCAACGGGCAGGCACGCAGGGACAGATTGCTGAAGCAAAAAAGGGGGGCCGTGCCGGGCACGGCCCCCCTTCATTGGGAATAGCCGGTTGGGCTTCGTTAGAAGTCCATCCCGCCCATGTCGGGCATGCCGCCGCCGGGAGCAGCACCGTTCTTGGGCTTCTCCGGCTTCTCGGCGACCATCGCCTCGGTGGTGATGAGCAGGCCGGCCACGGACGCAGCGTCCTGGAGCGCCGTCCGCACCATCTTGACCGGATCGATCACGCCCGCCTTGAACAGGTCCCCGTATTCGCCCTCTTGGGCATCGAATCCGAAACCTTCGTCCTTGGATTCCAGCACCTTGCCGATCACGATCGAGCCGTCGTAGCCGGCGTTCGAGGCGATCTGGCGCAGCGGGGTCTCCATGGCCTTGCGGACGATGTCGATACCAACGCGCTGGTCGTCGTTGCCTGGCTTGCACTTCTTCAAGCTCCGCCGCGCTGCGTAGAGGAATGCGACCCCGCCACCGGCGACGATGCCTTCCTCGACCGCCGCACGCGTGGCGTTCATGGCGTCGTCGACGCGGTCCTTGCGCTCCTTGACCTCGACCTCGGTCGCACCACCGACCCGCACGACGGCGACGCCGCCGGCCAGCTTGGCGAGCCGCTCCTGCAGCTTCTCGCGGTCGTAGTCCGAGGTGGATTCTTCGATCTGCGCGCGGATCTGGTTGCAGCGCCCTTCGATGTCCTTGGTGTTCCCGGCACCCTCCACGATGGTGGTCTCTTCCTTCGTGACGAGCACGCGCTTCGCGCGGCCAAGCATCCGGAGATCAACGTTCTCCAGCTTGACTCCCAGCTCCTCACTGATGACCTGACCGTCCGTCAGGGTGGCGATGTCGACCAGCATGGCCTTGCGGCGGTCACCGAACCCGGGCGCCTTGATCGCGGCGACCTTGAGGCCACCACGCAGGCGGTTGACAACAAGCGTGGCCAGGGCCTCGCCTTCGATGTCCTCGGCGATGATGATCAGCGGCTTGCCGGACTGCACGACCTTCTCCAGGACGGGAAGGATCGGCTGCAGGGACGACAGCTTCTGTTCGTGGATGAGGAGGTACGGGTCCTCGAACTCGGCCGTCATCTTTTCGGCGTTCGTGATGAAGTACGGGGAGAGGTAGCCTCGGTCGAACTGCATGCCTTCGACCACATCGAGTTCCGTTTCAAGCGACTTGGCTTCCTCGACGGTAATGACGCCTTCCTTGCCGACCCGCTCCATCGCCCGCGCGATGAGGTCGCCGACTTCCCGTTCACCGTTCGCGGACACGGTCCCGACCTGTGCGACTTCGTCGTGGCCCTGGACCTTCCGGCTCATCTTGTTGAGCTCGGTAACCACGGCGTTGGTAGCCATCTCGATGCCGCGCCGGACGTCCATGGGGTTCATTCCAGCGGCGACGGCTTTCGTGCCCTCGCGGACGATCGACTGTGCCAGCACGGTCGCGGTGGTTGTCCCGTCGCCAGCGACATCATTGGTCTTGCTGGCCACCTCGCGCACCATCTGGGCGCCCATGTTTTCGAACTTGTCGGAAAGCTCGATTTCTTTGGCGACGGTCACGCCGTCCTTGGTCGTGCGGGGAGCGCCGAACGACTTGTCGAGCACGACATTGCGGCCCTTGGGTCCCAGGGTGACCTTGACCGCGTTGGCCAGGACGTCAACGCCCCGGAGCATGCGTTCGCGGGCGTCCCCCGAGAACTTAACTTCTTTGGCAGGCATGTGTGTGAGTTCCTTCTCTGCGGGATGACGGGACCGGGCCTAGGCCAGGACTCCCATGATGTCGGACTCTTTGACGATGACGTAATCCTCGCCATCCATCTTGACTTCAGTGCCCGACCACTTGCCGATCAGGACGGTGTCGCCCTCTTGCACATCCAGGGGCGTGATCTTGCCATCTTCGCTCCGGATGCCCGAACCAGTCGCGATGACCCTGCCCTTCATGGGCTTTTCCTTCGCGGTGTCCGGAATGATGATGCCGCCTGGCGAGCGCTCGTCGTCGTCTTCGCGCTGGACCATGACGCGGTCATGCAACGGCCTGAATTTCATGCTTCCATGCCTCTCTGATTGGAAAGGGGTGCTGGGCGTACGGCGCGTCCGTGAGGCGCCCAACAAACGGTATTGGCACTCTAGCACTGAGAGTGCCAAAAAATCCGTTCGGGGTAGAAGTGGGGATGCCAACCCCCGATGTCAAGGGGCTTGGGGAAAGCGGATTGGTGCCCCCGAACCCCGCGAGCGGGCGGCGGGTCGGATCTCAGGTCTGCAACCTGGACGGATCGGTCGGCGACGCCTTTGCCAACCGTGCGTTGAGACGTCCCCGGTCGGCCGGGTCCAGCGCCACTCGCACGTGAAGAGAGGTGGCGTCAGCGTGCTGACGTACCACCGCGCCTCTCCGGTACAGCCATGCGAGCGTGGAAGTGTCAGCCAGCGAGAGTTCGACATCGAACTCGCTGCGGCTTTGCCTGAGACACCGGTCGACGGCCTCCAACAGCTCCGTGACACCGGAACCGAGCAGGCCTGATGCCGGAATCGCGGCCGGCTGCTGGGCTTGCAGCAGCTGCACGTCTTCGTCGGCCATCTGGTCGATCTTGTTCAGGACTTCGAGTTGCGGGTCGGCGCCGTCGGGAAGTGCTCCCAGCGTGGTCAGCACGCCGATGACGTCGCGCCGCTGCGCTGCGGTCTCCGGGTGGGTGATGTCGCGGACGTGAACGAGGAGGTCGGCATGCACTGCCTCTTCGAGGGTGGCACGAAACGCCGCAATCAGCAGAGTCGGAAGATCGGAGACGAATCCCACGGTGTCGGAAAAGACCACGGTGCGCCCGGAAGGAAGCGCCCGCGCCCGCATCAGGGGATCCAGCGTGGTGAACGGCAGGTTCCGGGCGTCGGTGGATTGTCCGGTGAGGCGACTGAACAGCGTGGACTTGCCGGCGTTGGCGTAGCCGACCAGGGCTACGGTCGGGTGGTCGCGACGCTGTCGGTGCAATCTGCGTCGTCGTCGCACGTCTTCAAGCTCCTTCCGGATCCGGATGACGCGTTCGGTGATCAGACGGCGGTCGAGCTCGATCTGCGATTCGCCCGGACCGCCGAGAAACCCGAAACCGCCGCGTTGGCGCTCCAGGTGGGTCCAGGATCGGACCAGTCGACTCCGCTGCCATTCGAGATGCGCGAGTTCCACCTGCAGGCGCCCCTCTCGGGTGCGCGCGCGGGCACCGAAGATTTCGAGGATGAGGGAGGTGCGGTCCAGGACCTTCGTTTGCAGCAGATCTTCCAGGTTGCGCTGCTGGACCGGCGTCAGATCGACATTGAACAGGATCAGGTGTGGTGCTTCCGCGGTGCCGGTGATGTCCGCCCGGAGGGATTCCAGGACGCCGGGCCCGAGCAGTGTGGCGGGCCGCGGCTGTCGGATTCTGAACTGCTCTGCCCGTTTAACCCGAAGACCGATGGAATCGGCCAGCGAACAGGCTTCCGCGAGCCGGTTGGCCTGTGTACGAAGTGGCGGGTCGTTCCCCCTGACAACCGGGTGAACGACCCAGACCGGAACCGCGGCGACCGGTGCTGCAGTCACTCGTCCGTTGAAGCCGGCTCGGGCCCACGCGCCTCCGGCTCGACCGGTTCTCCGAGGCTGATCGGCTTGCTCGGAACAATCGTGGAGATCGCGTGCTTGAATACCAGCTGCTGGTTACCCGACGTTGAAAGCCAGATGCAGAATTCGTCAAATGCCGTAACGGTTCCGCGAAGCCGTACGCCGTTCATGAGGTGAACCGTCGTCTGCGTACGCGACTTCCGGAGCCGATTCAGGAAAGAGTTCTGCAGCGCTCCTCGATGCTGGGCGGCCATGGTCTCCCTCGGAGGTTCTTGCGGGAACGATGATACTAGAAGGGCTGTCAATCCGACGCTGCGGCAGCTGGCGTTGCGTTCGCCGCCATCACGGAACCCGGGAGTCTGCTGCCGCGCCTGCCGCCGCGTGGACGGTGTTCGCCGGTCGGCAGGCAGTCGTGCAGCTTCGGTCGGGCAGGTGCTGCGCTGTGCGCGGTGACTCGGTTACCCTGTCGCGGCCGCAAGTTCCGCGCGTCGCATGCCCGACACCAGGCGCAATGCTCGGGAGGGCGCGAGGCGGCACGCTGGTACCGCCAACTACTTGAGGGATTCTCATGACACACGTGACCGCCCAGGATCTTGAGCACCTTGCGGCTTGGGACACACCCACAATTTGCAACGCGCTCGAGATGGTGGTGCCGGACCGGCGGGCGACCGGCTTCACCGTCCGCCCCATGGTTTGTGCGGATCCCGACCTCAAGCCAATCGTCGGCTGGGCGCGCACGGCCACGATCCGCTGCAGCGTCCCGTCCGAGGCACCGGCTGAACAGCAGCAACGCGGCAGGATCGCGTACTACGAATACGTCGCAGATGGCGCGCGACCGGCGGTCGCGGTGATTCAAGATATCGACCCCAATCCTGGCTTCGGTGCCTTCTGGGGCGAGGTGAACACGGCTGTGCACAAGGGCCTCGGAGTGCAGGGGGTCGTCACGAACGGCTCCATCCGAGACCTGGATGCCTGCGCTCCCGGCTTTCAGTTACTGGCCGGCATGGTGGGTCCCAGCCATGCGTACGTGCACGTCGTGGAGACCGGTTGCCCTGTCGACGTGTACGGAATGAGGGTCGAGCATAACGCCATCATTCATGCCGACC
>JAJEGJ010000039.1 GCA_022819905.1 Alphaproteobacteria bacterium | reverse complement strand
GAGCGACAGCGGGCGCATGCGAAGTCGGGTAAAGCGTCCAGCGCCGGTGTGACGGGTCATGTCGTCCGCAGGAACCGCAGATCCGGTGAGGATGAATTGGCCGGATCGGGAACGACGGTCGACCGTCCTGCGAACATGGTTCCACAATGTGGGCTCCAGCTGCTGTTAGCGACGGTCTGGAAGTGCATTTATTTGATGAAGTCGAGGTGCTGGACGGACTGGTGTGACGCTGAAGGGATGGTGTTGGCTGTCATGTCTGTCGCTCCGGTAACGTTACCGCGTGCAAGGGGGGCGGCGGCTGTGCACGGCGTCCGCAGCCGAGCGGTGTCACGATTTCCTTGATGGCTTCGCTGCCGCCCCCCGTCTCATCCTGATTGACGCGGGGGTCTCGACTTGATTGTCGCGCCGCATGAGGCGCCGTGTGTCGGGGGTTTGTCGAGGCGGCGGAGATCCTGTGCTCCTTCAGGGCGAGGAGTTCGGCCGCCGGTGTTCATGGGATGGACCGGTCATCGGTTTCGAGGGGTTCCCCGGCGCGCTCCCGGATGAGCATGTCGTTCCAGGACTCGCCGTCGAGTCCGGGACGCATGCGGATGATTCTCGTATCCCTGGCGAAGAGGCGCCGGGCGGCGTCATCGCCGTCTGGCGTGGCCTGCCATGCACAGAAGAGGCGGCGTGGGTTCCAGGTTTCGATCCATGGAGGGATCGTGGCGCTGACGGCGCCGGTGGAGACCACGGCGCACCCATGCTGTGCCGGGACGAGGTGGAGGGAGAGGATGGACAGGGCGTCGAGGGCGCTGGCTGCGAGGATGACCGAGACCGGCCATTCGGGATCCCACGACATCCAGAAGCCGCCGGTATCGGCGGGTTCCGTCATGAGCCCGGCGGTCTCGATGCCGACAGCCTCGCCGGCGGCGTTGCGACGGAGGAACACGGGCCTGCCGTGACGGTCGGCCTCGATCAGGCCGAGGGCGCGGGCGAGGTCGACGAGTGCACCGGCGAGGCCACACCGCCCGACGAGGTCCTGGCGCAGCGCGGGCCAGCGGGCGTTCTGGCGGCCATGGGTGAGCGGTGGCGGGTGCGGCAGTGTGGCGAGGACATCGAGGGCGTCGGCGGGGGAGCATCCCAGGACATGGATCACCAGGTCGATGGCCCCGGCTCCGCCTTTTCCACGCAGATGGTCGTAGAACATGAAGCGGTTGATGCTGACCACCGATCCGGGACGTCTCCAGCGCGCGGCATCGTCGGGATCGCGGCGGTAGCCGAGGGCGCGGGCGACGTCTTCGAGGGACGAGGTCCGCAAGGTCTCGGCCACGACCCGTGTGCGCAAGGGGTGCATTCAGGCGCGGCGTTGCCCTGTCGCCTTGCGCCGGCGGCGGCGTTCGGCGCTGCGCGCCCTGGCGCGTTCCTCGGCCTCCTTGCGGCGCCATGAGTCGCCGTCGATGGCGATGATCTCGGCGTTGTGGACGAGGCGGTCGACGAGGGCGACGAGGCAGGCGGCGTTGGGGAAGGCCTCGCCCCATTCGGAGAACGGCCGATTGGTGGTGATGATGGTCGAGCGCTGCCGGCTGCGGCTGGAGACGATGTGGAACAGCAGGTCGGCATGGCGGTTGCTGTAGGAGAGGTATCCGACCTCGTCGATCGCCAGCAGATGCTGGCGGGCGTAGAAGCGCAGCCGGCGCTGGAGCAGGGTGTCGGAGTCGATGGCGGCGAGTTCGCCGAGCATGGTGGCGGCGGTGGCGAAGCGCACGGTATGGCCTTCGAGGACGGCGCGGTGGGCGATGTTGGCGGCGATGGTCGACTTGCCGACGCCGTTGGGGCCGACCAGCACGACGTTGGCGGCCTCGGTGAGGAAGTCGAGGCCCATGAGGTCCTCGATGGCCATGCGGTCGCAGCGCCGCGGCCAGTCCCAGTCGAAGTCGGCGAGGGGCTTGAACTGGCCCAGCCGCGCCTCTGTGAGGCGTCGCTTGAGGCTGCGGCTGCGCCTCTCGTCCTCTTCCCAGGCGATCAGTTCTGCCACCCAGTCGTGTTCGCCGATCTCGCCCCAGTGGGCCAGGAGGCCGTGCAGGCCGAGGGCGCGGGCGCGTTCCCTGAGGATGTCGGTCATGTGTTCGTGTCCTTGTCGGTGTCGTCGGCCAGGTTGTCGTACCCGCCGAGGTCGTGATGGCGCACGGTGATGTTGCGCACGTTCGGATCGCCGGGCAGATCGACGGGGATGGGCGGTGGCTGATCGCGCTGCTCGCGGCGCCGGGTGAGGCTGAGGCGCACGGCGTTGGGGTGGGGGACGCCCCGTTCCAGGGCCTCGTCGATGGCGGCTTCGAGTTCGGCGGCGCCGTAGTCGTCGAGCAGGCGCAACAGGGCGGCGACGGTGGTGCCCATGGGTCCACCGCGGCGGGCGGTCTCGGCGAGCAGGAGTTCGCTGTTGGGCGCCGCCTGGGTGAGCCGGCTCTGTCCGCGCAGGTGACGGGCGTGGCGCTTGTGGGCGACGAGGGCGGCGATGTGCTCGGGGTTCTCGATCCGCGCCGCCTTGTCGAAGCTGCGCGGATGCCGGCAGACGACGTCGACGCCGTCGAGGATGCGGACCTCCTTGAGCGTTGCGACCACGGTGAGGGTGCACCGCACATGGGTATGCGGCACGCTATAGTCATTTTTGTCGAACCTGGCGTAGGGCGTCTTGGCGATGATGACGTCGACCCGTTCGTCGGCCGGGAAGCGGTCGCCGGGCAACTCCAGCAGGGAACCGCGCTCGCGTTCGAAGGCTTCACCCACACAGATGGAACGGTCGTCCGGCCAGGGCCGGTCGACGGCGACGGTGTCGCACCACTGCCTGGCCTGGTTGTTGAGATCGTCGACGGAGCGCCAGTCGCGGGCGGCGAAGAAGTTGTCGCGGACGTAGCGTATGGCCCGTTCCACGCGTCCCTTCTCGTTGCCCCGGGCGATGGCGACGGGTCTTGGCAGGATGTGGTAGTGGGCGGCGAAGTCGAGGAAGAGGGGGTTGAAGCGTATGGCATCGCCGTGCCGTTCGAGCACGACGCTCTTCAGATTGTCGTACCAGATCTCGCGGGGCACACCCTGCCATGCTTCGAAGGCTTCGATATGGCCGCGCAGGAAGTTGTGCATGCCGCCATTGAGGTAGAAGTGCAGGAAGAGGCGCCGGGAGTGGCTGAGCACCATGACGAAGGCCATCAAGGGGCGCTTTGCCCGGCCGACCGTCACCGTGCCGAAGTGGGCCCAGTCGACCTGGGCCAGTTCTCCGGGAAGGGCGCTGAGGCGCAGGTAGGCTTCGGCCACGGGCCTGGGACGCTCGGGCGCGATCCTGGCGCGGAAGTGGCTCTGGCTTCCCCGGTAGCCGCGTGCGACGGCCATCTGGTAGAGCCGGGACGCGGGCAGTCCGGGCCAGGTCTTCAGGGTCTGCCGGATGAAGGGCAGGAAGGGATCGATCTTCGAGGGCCTGCGTGGGCCCGGATGCCGGGGCATCCCGGCCTCGATGACGACACGTCGCGCCGTGTTGTGATGGATGCCGAGCTGGCGCGCGATGGTGCCGACCTTCCACTTCTCGGCACAGTAGAGGCGCAGGATCTCCGCGATGGTCTGCTTGTCGATGGCCATGGTCACTCCCTTCGTGCCGGACGCAGGCCCGGATAGACCGCCCGGCCGCAGAACCGGCCGCAGCGCATGCAGCGGAACACCCTGGCGGGGCGGCCGTGCCCGAATGGCCGGGTCCCGGACCGCCTCGCCGGCTCAGGCGTCACAAGAGGACGCCGCCTGGCCGCGGTCAAAGGGTGATGCGTCACTTTCTGCGTCGAGACCGGATTCTCCGGCGCCTGACACCGGCGGCGCTCCCGGTAGCGGCGCTGCCGCTCGGCATGCTTGTGACGGCCGCGACGGCTCATCTGGTAGCGCCGGCCCGCACGGCGCACCGACCGCCGCCGCGCCTGGTGGCTGCAGGCCCGCGAACAGTAGATGTTGCCGCGGTCACAGCGCTGGCAGAGAACCACCTGGCCATGGCATGAGGCGCAGTTGAACAGGCGGGCGTTCTTCATCGCGACAACCGATGAGAACGGGGTGGACCCACGCCTGAACGCGCATGATACTGCGCCTACGGGCCGCGCCTTGCATGGCTCGGGGGGTGCGGCGCTGGCTGTTGCTGCCCAGCAAACGGGGCCGGCGCCGCATCGTTCTCGATGGCGCCAGTGTAGCCCGCCCGCTCGCCTTGTCAGACCCGCAACGTCACCGTCGGCCGGAGCGCCAAAACCGACATCTCCGACACCGCCCGCTGTGGATAAGTAGCCCCCCGCCGCCAGACTCCTGATGGTCGCTGCGGCGGGCTACTTACCCACAGCTACACCGAGCTCTTCATCGAATAAGTGCACTTCTCGACCGTCATCGACAGCTGCCATTCATCGATCAGGCGCGGCGTGTCGCCTTCGAGTGCGGCTGCAGGATCGATGCCGATCATGCGTCTGGCATTGTCGTCGATGTCCAGCAAGACATTGCTCGCGGCCACACGCATGGCGGTTGCCGTCTTCCCGCAGGCTCTTGGGCCTTCGATGAGCACCGCCCCGGAGGCCTCTAGCAGCTCCACCAACTCGGCATCGACGATTCGTGGCAGGTAATCCATCCACCGGTACGCAGTCACACAGAGAAGTGTTGTGACAGTAGGGCTTGGAGCTCTTGATGGCAAGACGACTCGGACCTTTCAACGGGTGATTCGGCGGATTTTTAACGGGTGATTTGGCGAGCATTCAGAGGGTGATTTGTCGACTTGTGGATCATGCCGGAGGTCGTGTGCTTCTTCGGTGATAACCACCATCTTGTCCGGGCCATCCCTTTGACCATGATACGACCTCCGGGATAGAAACCCTTGGTCACATCGACGCAGACCGAACGAACACTGAATTCCACCGTCCCGGTTTCATGAACCCATGATTCGGGGGCGGACACATGAGGTCAGCCGAGGTTTGTTGACGTGCGGTGACGCAGTCGCCGGTGCGATTCGGGCGGGATTGTCACCGGACCCGGTTCGTGGGGACGGATGGTCCGTATCCGGATGGAGATGGCATGACGCGAGACGAAGCGAAGAAGGAGATCGATGGACTCGTACGGGAGATCGGTCGTCACGACCGGCTCTACCACGTCGACGACGCGCCGGAGATCGACGATGCCGCCTACGATGCGCTGAGGCGACGTCTCGAGGATCTTGAGGCGAAGTTCCCCGATCTCATCCGTGACGACAGCCCGTCTCGTCGTGTGGGTGCTACCCCTGCCGGCGGCTTTGCGACTGTTGCCCACGGGGTGCCGATGCTCTCGCTGGGGAACGCTTTCGATGAAGCGGATGTGGCGGATTTCCTTGCCAGGGTGAGACGGTTTCTGGGCCTTGGCGACGACGAGGACTTGGGTGTCGTGGCGGAACCGAAGGTTGACGGGCTGGCGGTGTCCCTGCGCTATGAGCGTGGCCGTTACGTGCGTGCCGCCACCCGGGGAGATGGTCACACGGGAGAGGACATCACGGCCAATGTGGCCACGATCGGCGAAGTGCCGCAGTGCCTTCAGGGCGAGGCGATTCCGGACGTCATCGAACTGCGTGGTGAAGTCTATCTGTGCCGCGAGGACTTTCTCCAACTCAACCGCGAGCGGGTGACACAGGATGAACGTCCCTTCGCCAATCCGCGTAACGCTGCGGCGGGTTCACTCAGGCAGCTCGACGTCTCGGTGACACGATCGCGGCCCCTGCGCCTCTTCATCTATGCCTGGGGCGAGGCAAGCACGCTGCCGGCCGCCACGCATAGCGGCATGCTGGAAGTCATCTCCGGCTGGGGATTGCCGGTGGCGCCCGACGTGCGTGTCGTCTGCGGTCTGGATGAACTTCTCGCCTGTCATCGCCGTATCGGCGACAGGCGTGCGGAACTTCCCTTCGATATCGATGGCGTGGTCTACAAGGTCGACCGGCTCGACTGGCAATCGAGACTGGGATTTGTCAGCCGGGCGCCACGCTGGGCCGTGGCCCACAAGTTTCCTGCGGAAAAGGCCACCACGGTGC
>JAJEGJ010000030.1 GCA_022819905.1 Alphaproteobacteria bacterium | reverse complement strand
GACAGGGACGAATCGTCGTCGTCCGTGGCGACAGCGAGCAGGTCCTCCAGCACGGACGGACGGCTTCCGAGGGAGTCCCCGAATACGGGCCAGTCCACCGCCGCCACCACGGCGTTTGTCGCGTCCTGCCGCAGCAGACGTTCGAATGCCTTGAAGCCCTGCTCCGGCGTGAACCAGCCGGTGCCGGATGCCTCCCGTCGCCCAGCGATCCGCTCCCGCTGCTCCTCCGCCTCGCCCAGCTCAGACCAGGCGCCCCAGGCGATGGCCTGCCCCGGCAGCCCGAGCGCGCGCCGGTGCGCGGCGAGCTGGTCGAGGAAGGTGTTGGCTGCCGCATGGTTGGCCTGGCCCGGATTGCCCAGAATCCCGGCGACGCTCGAGAACAGAACGAACATGTCCAGATCGCGGTCCGCCGTCGCCCGGTGAAGGTGCCAAGCTCCCAGCATCTTCGGCCACAGAACGGTTTCGAAGCTCCCCCAGCTCTGGTTCCCCAAGGCGGCGTCCGACAGCACGCCGACGCTGTGGATCACCCCGGCGAGCGGCGGCATGGTTCCGTCGATCCGTGCCAGCATGGCGTCGAACGCGTCCGTGTCCGTCACGTCGGCAAGCTCGACCTCGATGCTGAATCCGCGGGCGCGCAGCGCCTTGATCGCTTTGTCCGCCGCCGTGTCCGGCGGCCTGCGGCCATTCAGCACGACGGTTCCCGCGCCGTGCTCGGCAAGCCATTCGGCGAGCGCGCAGCCGATGCCGCCCAGGCCGCCTGTCACCAGATACGTCCGGTCCTGCCGCAGCCGTCCTGTTCCGAGCGGAGACGTCGTGAGCACGATCTTGCCGATGTGCCGTGCCGCGCGCATGTAGCCCATGGCGGCGCTGGTCTCGGCCAGCGGCCATCTCGTGTGCGTGAGCGGCGCGAGCTCTCCCGCGGCGATTCGACGGAGCACCTCCCTAAGGGCCGCGCCCGGCTGCGCCGGATCCTGCTCTTTCAGGGTGTAGAGATCGAGAATCGAATAGGCGACGTCCGGCCGCAGCGCTGCCATCTCGTCCTCGCTCAGGATGTCCCGTCTGGCGAGCTCAACGAAGCGGCCACCCTCCCCGAGGCAGGAGAGACTCGCCTCGATGAAGCCTTCGCCCGTCAGGCTGTTCAACACCACGTCGACCCCTGCGCCGTCCGTGACATCGAGAATGTCCTGACCGAACGCGGTCGAGCGGCTGTCAAACACATGCTCGACGCCGAGCGAGCGGAGATAGGCTTGCTTGGGCGAGCTCGCAGTGGTGAACACCTCTGCGCCCGACGCCTGGGCCAGCTGGATCGCGGCGAGCCCCACGCCGCCCGCACCGGCGTGAATCAGCACCCGGTCGCCGGCCTTCAGCCCGGCAAGTTCGTATGACAGCACGCATGTCACAAACACCGAAGGGATCGTGGCAAGCGCCGCAGCCGACACGCCCGGCGGCGCCAACGCCACCAACTCCTCGCGCGTCACCACCTCCGGTCCGAACGTGCCGAACGCGAAGCCGGCCACGCGGTCGCCCACCGAGAAGGCGGTTACGTCGGAACCTGTTTCGGCAATACGACCGCAAAATTCCTCGCCGAGCAGCCCCTCTTCGACCAGTCCCATCGCCCGGAACACATCGAGGAAATTGAGGCCACAGGCTTCGACCGTGACGCGCACTTCCTTCGGCTCCAGACTGCGCGCTGTCAGCGGCTTCACCTGCAGAGATTCAATCGCACCTCCCTCATCGGGCGCCAACACCCAATCCGCTTGCTCCGGCAGGGCGAGACGCTCCACGCCGGATCCAACCCGGACGAGCCGGGCCGCGTGGCGGCGGCCCTCGCGATACGCGATGTGGTTCTCGGAATCGGCGAACAGCAACTCTTCCGCGAGCACGGCCTGTGCATCTACAGCGTCGGGGGCGAGATCGAGCATCCGGGATTGCAATTGGGGCGCTTCCCGTGCCACCACCCTGCCGAAGCCCCACAGGGTGGCACCCGCCAACTGCCCGGTCCGCTCGCGCTCCAGCACCTGCGCGCCGCGGGTGACGAACCACACGCCTTTCTCGGGCACGACGTCCGCATCCGCGATTGCCTGCGTGAGCGCGAGAGCGCTCGCCGCCGCCCGCCTTGCATCGGCCGCCATGTCCGCGGTCGTCGCGTCCACCCCGTGACCGTCCTGGGAAACGAGATGCACGGCGCCGGCGAAGGGTACATCCGGGGGCAGATCCTCGATGAGCGATCGCCACGACTCGCGCCGCTCCATCTCCACCGGAGTCGCGACGATCCCGGCCTCACCCCCCGCCGCTGCGCGGGCGCCCTCCGGATCGTCGCCCGCCAGCACCACCCGCTGATTTTGCGCCGCGAGCTGCGCCGCCAGTGACGCGGCCATGCCGCCCCGGTCGGCGGCCAAGATCCAGACACCCTCCGGCAAGTCGATCTTCGCCGGACCCTGCGCCACGATCACCCCTCGATCCGGCAAGCCGGATGCTTCCGACCGGTCCACGCCCAGAACTTCGCTTGCCGCGAACCCTGAATCGGCGAGCGCCTCGCCCCAGACGTCGGGCCCCGCGAGAGCGTGGTTCGCGCGGTAGCGGTCGGCGAATCGCCACCATCCGTCCAGCTGGCCGAAGATCAGATCCATCCAGCCCCGGCCGCGCTGGTTCTCCAGTGCCACCAGAAGCCCCGACGGCGCGAGCAGCGCCCGGCAGTGGGCAAGCGTCTCGTCCAGATGGCGCGTGGCGTGCAGCACATTGGCCGCGATCACCAGATCGTAGGCATGGGGGTCGAAGCCCTGATCGATCGGGTCCTTCTCGATGTCCAGAACCCGGAAGTCGATCGAGGCGCCGTCCGTGCCGAAACGCGCCTCAGCATCGGCGAAGAAGCCGGCAGAGATGTCGGTATACATGAGGTCGAACCGGTCGGCCGGAAGCTCCGGGAGGAAACGTTCGGTTGCCGAGCCGATGCCGGCCCCCACCTCCAGCACACGGAGTCGCCGCCCGTCCGGCAATTCGTCCACGAGCGTCCGGATCACCTCGCCGATCATCCGGTTCGCCGCCCGCCAGACCGGCGCCAACCGGTAAAGATCGCCGGCCGTTGGCTCCGCGTCGCCGAACAGCAGCGACAGGGGGTCCTCAGAGCCGCGGAGCACCTCAGGCAGTGCACCTGCACAGCGCCGGAACAGCCCGATCTCGTTCGCTGCGTGGGGGAAGCGCTCCGTCACCTGGGCCAGAAACGCCTCGGAAGCGCACGGCATGCTGTCCGGCAATGGGTCGTCGGCTCCGACCATCACCGAGAAGCCTTCGTCCTTCACCTGCAACACGCCCGAACGGGCCAGAATTTCCAGCATCCGGCGAAGCAGATGCGTGTGCTCAGGCAGAACCTCGAGGCGCTCGCGCAGCTCTTCAGGGGCCACGGCCGCACCAGATTCGCGCTCCCACCCCAGTGTTTCCAGGGCCGATAGCGCATAGCGTCCCGCCGCCCGTTCCATTTCCCCTTGCAGGTCAATTTCGTCCGCGACCTCGACTCCCTCATCGGTCAGATACTGGGAGAACGGCTGCGAGCGGGTCGCAGCAGCCGACGGACTCGGAAGAAAGTCGGCCGGCAGCATGCCGGACGGCATGCCACAGTCACGCCACTCGACCTCGTAGAGCAGCTCCTCCACACCCTCCACGGCGGCAAGCAGTGCGCTTCGTGTCGCTCGCTTTACCGTGTACCCGCTCAGGGTCCCGACCGGGGTTCCGGCGATGTCGCAGAGGGTGATGTCCGCCGTAATCACCTCCGGCAGGTCAGCGTGCCCACTACCTGCTTCACCCTTCATGCACACATGGCAGAGCAGCTGATCCGGAAGTCGGTCCGGCAGCGCAAGCCGATCCCACCCGAAGGGCAGGTAAGTGCCTTCCTCGCCAGATTCGACCGGCCCGCGAGCTGCTCCCATGACCTGGAAGCAACCGTCCAGCAGGAGCGGATGGACATCTAGCCCGCTCGGGCCGACGGAGTCCGGCAGGGATACTTCGCCCAAAGCATCGCCTGGCCGGGACCAGAGCGCCTTCAGTGTGCGGAAGGAGGGGCCGAGGTCGATTCCGACCTCCGTCTTGGCGCGGTAGTAGTCGGTGAGGTCCACCGGCGCCAAATCGGCCTTCAGCCGCGCGAGATCCAGCGCTGCCATAGCCGGTGGACGAGCTGAACCGGGGCTTGTCGAGACCCGGCCCTCCGCGTGCAGCGTCCATCCATCGTCGCCCGCTCCCCTGCTCAGAATCCGGACACGGCGCAACGCGTCCTCGCCGGAACTATCCAGCAGCACCTGCAGGCGACGACCCTCTTCTGCGCTTCCGTCTGCGGCGTCCTTCTCCCCGCGAAAGACGAGCGCACTCCGCATCTGGAAGTCCTCGACGACCGCAGCGCC
Source organism: Alphaproteobacteria bacterium (assembly GCA_022819905.1). Lineage (GTDB taxonomy): Bacteria > Pseudomonadota > Alphaproteobacteria > TMED109 > TMED109 > VXPW01. The sequence continues at coordinate 14,518 of JAJEGJ010000030.1, read as the reverse complement.
GGGGGCCTCCGCGGTGCCGGCCGCAGCCGCCATGGCGCCGTACAGCGCACCAGGCGCCACCAGTCGGTCGAACACGCGGTGGTCGCCGAGCCATGTCGGGTCCGAGGGGAACAAATCGGTGTCGAAGCTGATCACGCCGTCCGCGGAATCGTGCCGTACACCCAGCAACGGGTGACCGGTCCCTGACCGCTGCCTCCTGGGCGCCTCGACCCAATAGCGTTCGCGCTGGAAGGGATAGACCGGCAGTGCAATACGGCTGCGCGATTCGCCGGCAAAGAGCCCTTCGAAGCGCATCGGAAGCCCCGCCTCGTAGGCCGCGGCGACTGCCTCCACGAAGCCGCCTCCGGAGCCGGGCGCCGGCTGTTCTTCGCCAGTTGCCGGCCGCTTCAGACTTGACATCACTGCCGGTGTTTGGGCCCCGGCCGCGTCCGGCCAGGCCAGCGTGGTCATCGGCCCTAGCACCGCGTGCGGACCGACCTCCACGATCGCGTCCACCGACAGCTCCGCCAGTGTCTCCACGCAGGCGCGGAACGCCACCGGCGCGCGCATCTGCCGCCGCCAATACGTCGCATCCAGGGGCTCGCTTGAACCGATCGGCCGACCAGTGAGATTGCTGACGAAGGGGAGCATCGGTGGTGCAAACGCAAGCTCCGAGACGCCTGCCTCCAAGTCGTCCATCGCGGGCTCGATCATGGCGCTGTGGTAGGCAGGGCTCTTCCGCAGCCGCGCGACCCGAATGTTGGCCGCCTCCAGACGATCGAGGATGGCGGCGATCTCCGCTGCCGGACCACTGATAACCTGATGTGCCCCGTTGTCGGCGGCAATGCAGATGCCGGCACCCTGTGAGGCCTCATTGTGTTCGTCCAGTGCCGCCGAAACGCGGGCAGCCGGCGCGAACACCGCCGCCATCGCGCCCTCACCGGGCAACGCTCCGATCAGCGAACCGCGTAACGCCGCAAGACGCAAGCCGTCCTCCAGGCTGAACACGCCCGCGGCATGCGCCGCCGCGATCTCTCCCAAGCTGTGTCCGAGCACCACGGCCGGCTGGATACCCAGGCTCGACCAGAGCGCCGTCAGCGCGCATTCAAGTGCGTAGATCGCCGGCTGTTTCCATTGCGGATCGTCCAGTTCGCCCACGGCGTCGGGACGACCGAGCATCACGTCGAGCAGGGAGGCACCGCGGTCTGCGCGGAGTACGTCCTCGCACCGGTCGAGCACCGCGCGCACCACCGGCTCGCTGTCGTAGAGTGCCGCGCCCATACCCGGCCATTGACTGGCCTGTCCGGTGTAGACGAACGCCACCTTCGCGGCCTCGCGGGATGGCGGGCCGCCATCTGCATCGACGATCGCTCGCAGCCCGTCGTGCAGCGAATCCGAGTCTTGAAACACCACACCCGCGCGGTGGTTGAAGTGGCTCCGACCGATGCTGGCCGACCAGGCCATGTCCGAAAGCAGAGCACCGGACGTCGCGCCGCCGCCCGCTAGTGCTGTCTCCTCTTTGTCAAGCCATTCGAGATAGCGCCGCGCCAGGTCGCGAAGTGCGGCACCTGACTTCCCGGACAACGGCAGCAGACGCGTCTGGCGCGGTGTAAGCCCGTCTTCCGCCCCCAATGGCGTGATGGAGTGAGGCAGTGAAACGGTGATCGGCCGGGGAGCGCCGGCAACCCAGCGGTCCCCGTCCAGGCCCGACCCGGAACCGCCGGGCGGGGCATATCCCTCCAGCACAACATGGGCGTTGGTGCCCGACCAGCCGAACCCGCTGACGCCGGCCAGCGGTGGGCGGTCTGCATCGGCCGGCCACGATGTCGGGTCAGACGTCACCCGCAGCGGCAGCCGCTCCCAGTCCATCGCCGGATTCGGGTTGCGGAAGTGCAGGTGCCTCGGGATGATTCCCCGATTCATCGCCAGCACAGTCTTAATCAGTCCTGCCGCCCCCGCCGCCGATTCTAGATGGCCAATATTGGTCTTGACCGAGCCGATCAGCAGCGGGCGGTCCGCGCCGCGACCACGCCCGTAGACCGCCGCCATTGCGTCGATCTCGATCGGGTCACCCACCTCTGTCCCAGTCCCGTGCGCTTCCAGATAGTCGATGTCCGATGGGAGGACCCCTGCCCGCTCGAGCGCTGCCGCGATGACGCGCTGCTGCGCCACCCCGCTCGGAACCGTCAGACCCGGGCTTGCCCCATCCTGATTCAGTGCCGTGCCCCGGATCACGCCCCAGATGCGGTCGTTGTCCGCCTCCGCATCAGCGAGCCGCTTTAGGACGATGATGCCGCAGCCTTCTCCCCTCACATACCCGTTGGCGGAGGCGTCGAAGGCCTTGCACTGGCCATCCGGCGACAGCATTCCCGCGTTAGCGCGAAATTCTAGAAGCCGGCCGGACAGGATGATGTTCACTCCTCCTGCCAGCGCGAGATCGGCGTCACCCCGCTGCAGGCCCGTGACCGCTAGATGCGTGGCGACCAATGACGACGAACAGGCGGTGTCCACCGCCAGCGCCGGCCCCCCGAGGCCCAGCGCGAACGCGACGCGGCCGATGGCGGTGTTGAGCGACGTGCCAGTGACCGCATAAAGACTGGCAGCAGGTTCGGCCGGCCCTGCATTCTCGCGGGCCTCCAGGATCAGCCCCCGGTAGTCGTTGTTGCTGATACCCGCATAGACACCGGTACGGCTGTCCTTGAGCCGATCGGGATCGATGCCCGCATCCTCGAGCGCCCGCCAGCCGGTCTCCAAGATCAGCCGTTGCTGCGGGTCAAGCAGATTCGCCTCGACCGGCGAAATGCGAAAGAAGGCAGCGTCAAACTGGTCGAGATCTTCGAGATACGCTCCGAAGCGGCAGGCGTCGATCTGTCCTGTGTCGTTGGGAAACAACATGCCCAAACGCCCAACGCCGGATCCCGGAACACCCTGCTGAACCGAGTTCCCGCCGGCCTCCAGCAAGTTCCAGAAAGCGCGAAGGCCGCCCGCCCCTGGAAATCGGCAGGCCATGCCCACGATCGCGATTGGCGGATTCGGGTCGGAGGATTCAGGCGAGCGGCCCCCAGCGAGGGAGTGCCGTTCCTTACCCTGCCCGGTAACCCGGTTTGCTTCGCTCATCGCGATCCTTTCTCGGTCAAGGGCGCTGTTGCCCGCAGACCGGCGCCGACGCAGTCCTTCGAACCGTCAAGATATCCTTAACATGATACTGCTGAAGGCGACGGACCATGTGCAGCGGCGCGCCAGCCTGAGTGATACCTCCTAGTCAGAGGGTGCCTTGTCGAACGCATCGCCGAGAACACCAGCCTGTCCCACACATTGTCATTTCAATACGGCACGAACAACTTGAGGGCCCACCCGCTGCCTTCCTTGTATGCAACTGGCCACGGGAGGTATTCCGCTTCCTGATCTCGCTGAGTGATCCTCAGCGGTGTCTTGTGGCGCGCGGCGGTCCGGAATTTCCTGAAGTCGGTTGTGACGAATGGAACGTCCGACAGGGCGATACCTCGCGCGCAATCTCTTCAGCGCCCCCGGCAACGGTTCGGCCGCGCCCACAGAGACATACCCAGACGAGCCGCCTGAAGGTGTTGGCGGAGTTCAACTCCAACCGGCACGGATCGATATCCGAGGCCTGCCAGGCCTCTCGCGCGAGTTCCCGCGTCGTGCCAGCGCGAAGCAATAGCGACATTGTAGCGCGCAAGCTCTCGCACACGATGATCCTGTTGCCGTATAGTATTGATCTTCCTGAGAACCAGAAGAAACCTTATCCTGCTTAGGCGATTCGAGTTTGGACGAACCATTGATATCGGAACCGAACGTCGGTTTCTATCAGCTCCTGCTACGGATCAAGACGCACGTGCTGCAGGAGGAAGCCGTCACCAACTGGGCCGAGTTGGGCGTCAGCCAGGCTGGGCGCGTGACGCTTGAGGCGCGGGCGGCGGAGATCGAGGCGCGCCGGCAGCGCCACGAGATCGACATCGCCGACCTCGCGATCACCAGCCCGATCGACGGTTGGTCAGCGGTTCGTTCGCGATGGCCGGGGGAGTACATGTTGGGAAGGGGGCGGCTGCTGGTGCTGAACGATCAGGTGGACATCTGGATGCAGACCAACGTCCGCAAGACCGAGGCTGGGCGACTGGCGGCCGGCCATCCAGTGCGGCCTGAGATTGAAGCCGATCCTGACCTCGAGGTGGCGGGTCGGATAACCCGGATCGGAGACGCGGCGACCAGCCAGTTCTCGCTGCTGCCGCGGCTCAACGATTCAAGCACGTTCATGACGGTCACCCGGCGAATCGAGGCGCGGATCAACAGCCAGCTGCCCGATGGGCGCCTCAAACCGGGGTGATGGTGGAGGTGTATGTGAACGACGGCTCCGCCCACGGGTTCTGGTCGTGACTGCCGTAACCGCCACTCCCGCCCCCAGCGGTTTCCTGCACAGGACGGGAACCCTCCTGGCGGTCTTGCTGGCCACGTTGGCGACGGTCATGTCGTCGACAATGGGGAACGTGGTGATCCCCGACGTCATGGGGACGTTCGGGATCGGCCAGGACCAGGCGCACTGGATCTACACCGGGTTCCTGTCGGCCATGGCAGCGGGCATGCTGCTGAACGCCCCGCTGGTGACCCGGTTCGGGCCGCGCAATGTGTTGCTGGGAACGTTGGCCGTCTTCTCGGTTGCAGCTCTCTTCGGCCAATACGTACCGAGTTTTGCCGGCGTGGTCATGGCACGGATCGCCCAGGGCCTGTGCGCCGGTCTGGTCCAGCCGCTGGGGCTCAGCGTCGTCTTTTTGGCGTTTCCTCCGGAAGCGCGCGGCAAGGCCATGGGCTGGTACGGCATGGGCATCGTGTTCGGGCCGGCGATCGGGCCGCTGATCGGCGGTTTCATCATGGAGGAGGCGCATTGGCGCATGGTCCTCGCCGCTCCGCTCCCGGTCATGTTCGTCGCGGCCTGCCTCGCATCACGCTTTGTTCCCGGTCGCGACGAAGACGCCGTCCGGACCCCGTTCAACGCCGTGAGTTTCGTGCTCGTGGTCGGGTCGGTCATGCTGTTCCTCACCGGCATCAGCGCCGGACAACGCGACGGCTGGACGACCGACCAGGTCTTTTTCCTGCTGTTCGGCTCGGCGAGCGCGATGATTGCCTTCATCCTGCGGGAACTGTCCACGCCCAATCCGCTCCTGCAGCTCCGGCTGTTCACGTACCCGAAGTACGTCGCTGCCGCGGTCGTCGCGTTCGTGTTCGGGGCCGGCGTGTTCGGCACCCTCTACATCATCCCGGTACTGGTGCAGACCGTCCAAGGTCTGTCGCCGCTCGGGTCCGGGCTGGTGCTGCTGCCCGGGGGCATCGTCATGTTGATTGCCTTTCCCTTTGCCGGGCAAATTGCAGGCAAATTCCCGGCCTACGTCACAATCGGGTCAGGCCTGCTGATCCTTGTCTGTTCCTGCTGGTTGCTCGCTGGGACCGGCATCCTTACCACGTTCTGGACGATGGCTGCCCTGAATGCGCTCGGCCGCGTCGGCCTCAGCATGATTCACCCGGCGCTGAGCCTGATCACCCTGGAAGCCGTACCGCGCGGATTGGCGGCCTATGCCTCGGGCACCAATTATTTCATTCGGATGACGGGAGGGGCAATCGGGGTCAATGCGCTCGCCATCTACATGGATTCGCGCATCGCCGGGCACAGTCACGAATTGTCGATCAGTCAGACCGCCGACAATTTCGTCTCCACGGATCTTCGTGACAACTTATTCATGTTCCTGGAGACCACGGGCCTCCCGATGGCAGAACGCCTTGGCCTAGCCGAGAGCTATCTCCAGGACGTCCTCTCCCTGAAGGCGCATGAGCTCGCGTTCCAGGATGGACACCTCGCCTTGGCGCTGTTCTTTCTCGCAGGCGCGTTCACAGCGGTGCCGTTGCTGCTACGACGAGATTGAACACATGTCCATCAGCGCCGCACGTGGCGGAGCCCGAGTGGCGCCGATCATTCGTTGATCCCGAACCAACGTGTACAGGTACGTCCTCTCTGCTGCTCGTCGCGGCCTAGCCTCGCACATTACGAACATCGCAGAGCAACTTACAGATTTCAGCTGGCCGCTATTTGAGATATCCTTTAAGTGATACAAATAATCCACGCCCCCCGACGGTATTGCTAATCGTCCAAATTGGTGGCTGTTCGATCATGAATCCAGTTCGCCGGCCACGGCCAGGCAAGTTTCGAGTGCGTTGAAACGTGGGTGCGGGGAACAGGGAACAGGGAACAAATGTCTGCCAGATGGAAGGGCGTGACGCAGAAGTCTTGGCGGATGTCAGAGCGATGGACGGAAGCCCTGCCCGCTCCGTCATGGAAGAACCTGCGCGTGCAGCTGGCGGAGGAGATGGCAACGGGAGGTACGACCCGTGCGGTCGGTGAGCGGTCCGTGGTGAGCCCGAGTCTGGCGCGCAAAAAAAATCCATCAGCGCTGGTGGAAGACTACGTCGCTGTTCGATGGCGATGCATGCAGGCGAGAGGGAGGTAGGTTCAGGTAGGAAGCGAGTCGGTGCCGACATCGAGGTATTTCCGAGCATACCGTTTGCTGCGCATCTCTGCCTTCTTCACGTCTCCACTGGTGTATACGAGGGAGTGTGTTGCCTGTTCCGTTCGCCGCATTGATACCCACGTTAGCTTGATACTTCCGCCCATGTCTGTTTGCGGGCGTCGTCAAATTACGTTACTTTGCGCGTACTTCTATCCCGGATATCGCCGTATTTCAGACTGCAATATCCCATCTCTTGTGGGCGAGTGGTGAAGCCGGGACACGCACTCTCGTTTAGCGACGGAAAGAAAGGAACCCAAGCACATGGCGTCAACAGAAGACCGTCTAAGGCAGATTGTCAACGACAATTTCGATCTGGATCACGAGCCGGATTTCGACAGGGCGTTTGATGAGACTGGGGTCTCTTCAGTAGAGGCGGTGGCTTTCTTCAAGCAGGTCAACGACGAATTCGACCTAAAGATGGCCGCAGAGGACTGCTTGCAGTTCCGGACTTTGCGGGAGGTCGTTGCCTACATTGACGCGCGGACCGGCTAGCCATTCTCTGAACCTACCCGTCGCTCCTGACAGCGATGTAGCAACCATGTGAGTCGAGCCAACTGCCTCAGTCTTCTGGGGCAGTTGTGACTATTAGCTCAAATCGGCGAGCATGTTACGGGGAGCGTCTTGCTGAATGCAGAGTGCCGCCGGGAGAACGCCACACCTTGCATTGAAACGATAGAAGCGATGTGGGAATTACCGGAGCCCGTTTCGGTTCACGACGTTGCCCTTGACGACGAAACAGTCACGACAGTCCGGCGGCATGGCAATCCGGCAGCCAGCGTCCGGCTCATCTTGAGCCATGGCAGTGGCCTTGCCATTGATCTTTACTATCCCTTCTGGACACTGCTGGCCGACGACTTCGATCTATTCATCTACGACATCAGGAACCACGGCTGGAACACCGTCAGCGCCCAGCGGAAGCACAATATTCCGACGCTCATGCATGATCATGACCTCATTCTCGAATCGATTGACGGCAACTATGGGAGAAAACCGACGGTAGGCGTGTTTCACTCCCTGTCCACGCTCGTGGCACTCCTATCGTTTACCGACCGATATTCCGCCCTCGTGCTGTTCGACCCACCGTTATGCAAGCCTGGCGCGAGCCAGCTGGAATTGCATGATGCCGCTGAACGCGCGGCCGCCATGATCCGGAAGCGAGGTCATCAGTTCAAGACACGCGAGGAGTTTGCGAGCTTCCTTCACCTAGTTCCCACGTTTGCACGTGTCGTGCCCGGCGTGCAGGAGCTGATGGCCGAAACGACCCTCCGACCATCTGCGAGCGGTGATGGTTATGAACTCCGCTGTCCCCGGGAATACGAGGCCCAGTTGATGGACTATGCCCGGGGCTTCTTCCCACTGCTCAACCTCGAGCTGCTCTCCTGCCCGACGAAGGTCATCGGCGGGGATCCGACGATCCGAAGCGTGTACCTCCCGAGTTTTGATCTTGGGCAAATCTCGGCCGTGGATTACGATTTCGTGCCTGATTCGACTCACTTTCTACAGCTAGAGCAGCCGGCAGAATGCGCGTCGTTGACGCGCTCGTTCCTGGAGCGTTTGGCACTTCAGTAGGGCCAGCATCACGGCGGCTGACGAGCATTCAGAGCGGCGGCTCTGACCAAAGTCCCCGCTTCGATCGACTGTCTCCGGAGCCGGTGGCGCCGACACCGAAACTGACAGCCCGACTGTGGAACACACGTTGTTCTCTGCCCGCAAACAGCATACCCGGCGAGTCCTTGAGCGCGGCTGGCCAGCGCACCCAGTCATCGGGTGTTGGCGGTGTCAGCAGAGCAGCCTGCTTTACAGGACTCCGACGTTAGGCCGCTTAGCCTCTGGTGCCGGCTCCCAACCGCCGGCAACCCTTCGCGGGCATCGAAGTTCCCAGGCTCGCGCCTAGTCGTGTGCGCGGTACCTGGCGGCACCACGGGTACCGGACCGAGTTGTCACCGTGGCGGTACAGCACTCGCCTACTTCCGAATCAAGATCGGCGTACCCACCGGCACCAACGCCACCAGCTCTCGAATTTCCTGATTCGTGACGGCAATGCAGCCGTTGGTCCAGTCCTCGCTTCCATGGCCGACCTCCTTGGCCGATACACCGTTGGGAAGGCCATGAATCATGATCTGGCCACCGGGGTCATACCCCGACTCCATTGCCCGGCGACGATCCCATGCGTTCGGATAGCTGATCTGCAGCGCCCTGTGGTATGCGCTCTCTGCCACAAACCCGTTTATCCGGTAGAAGCCTTCCGGGGTTTGCCCGTCACCCTCGCGCGACTTGTGGCCCTCGGGATTGAATCCGAGTGCAATCCGGAACGTTCGAACGGTGCGGCCTCCGCGCAAGAGACGAAGTGTGCGCTGTCGTTTTTCCACGACCACGAGATCAATAGAACCTGCCGCGGATGTGCTCGCACCCAGAACCCAAGGCATGGTCAGGAGCGTGGAGAGAAATGTCCTCCTAATCATGGTGTTGCCCCAGCGAGTGCTGCAGGTTCGGCTGGCAGACGCTGGAGTTGCCTGATCGGTGCCTGCATGCTCTCCTCGCCATCCACTCCCCACGTGATGCGGTCGAACGAGCCGCACCGGTCACAGACTGCCTGCCAGCGCAGATATCCCTCGGTACAAGCGTTGCACAGCCAAGTCGGTGCCGGCTTCGCGTCCAGTGCCGCTGACAGCCACTTCGACGCCGCCTCCGGATCGTCGTTGCTGACCCGTTCCAGATCGGCAAGTATCCGATACACGCGCTCGTCATGCTGGCTTCCCCGCACCAGCTCAAGGTACTTGCGGGCAACCCCAAAAAGTTTGGCACGCAGAGCCACCTCCGCCAACGCCAGATTTCCCTCCATCGTATCCGGGGTCAACTTGGTCAGCTCCTCCAGTGGACCGACCCCGGCGAGTGGACCGTCCGCCCCACTAGCCCTCAGCAGCAGGAACGCCAAGTCGGGATGAGGTTGCGACTTCCAAGCGGCTCGGATCACCTGTGCGGCCCGGGCCGACCGCCCCGCATCCAACCATACTTCTGCAGCAATTGCGGCTGCCGGTGCAAATTTGGGTAGCATCGAAACTGCTTCGGCTGCCGCCCGTTGCGCTCCGGCCGCATCCCGGTCCGCACGGCAAGCCCTCGCCACTTCAACGGCGATCACTCCGCGGGCTCGGCGCGCCGCTGCTTCGTCCATGTGTCCGCTACGCCGCATTGCGGAAACGGCCCGCTTTGCCCGGTCCCATCGGCGGAGCCGCAAGCTGAGGTCCAGACACACCTGCAGCGCCCAGCGTGGCGAAGGCACTTGGTTGGCCGCACGTTCCGCGAGGTCAAGGGCCTGGGCAAGTCGGCCCTGCTCCCGCAACTCGGCGACCAAGCCCCGGAGCGCCGCGAGCTTGGTGCTAGCTCCGTGCTCCATTCGTTCGAACGCAGCGTGAGCGCTGGCTGCGTCCTCGACAAGCATGGCTGCCTGTGCTTCGAGCAACAGCCGCAGTGGTGCGTCCGCGGGCAGCACCCGCACGCCCCTGAGAGCGTTGCGAACGCCCCGTTCATCACCGCCTGCCGCTGCCGTCAGGCCGGTTTCCAGTGAGCGCCATCCCCGCCGTATCCGCTGGTCCCGCCATGCAGTCACCAGCCGCCGAGGGAGACCCCACAAGAGCCTGAACAATGACAGTGCGCCAAGCGCCAGCGCAGCCAAGACCACGAGCGCCGCCGCCAACAGACCGGGTGCGGCACGGACCTCCCATCCCTGCCACTGGAGACGAAATTGACCAGGCATTTCGGCAAGCCAAGCAGCCGACATTCCGACAGCCGCGAGCACCGCCAATAGAACCAGCAGTCGAATCATCGTGACCCCGGCAAGGGTTCCAATTCCACGTTCCGGACCAGATCCGCGAGCTGTCCATCGGCATAGCGTTCCAGTGCCTGCAAGGCGTCGTCTGCCGCCAGCACCGCCTCCACTTCGCGTTGCCACTCGGCAAGCTCGGCTTGACTCGCCTCCGGAAGCGCGCCGCTTTCTTGCCAGGCGCTCCGGAGGTCTCCGGCTTCGACGAGAAAACTCACCCGGCTCAGCACCGAGTCGGGTAACTCGCCCATCGGCAATTCGGTCCGTCGGACCTCAACCAGCCCCGTCACGCGGTCGAGCAACCTGTCCAAGCCGGTCGCCGTGGGGTCTCCAAGCGCCGCGCGGGCTGCCGGTTCGGCGGCAGAGAACTTGCGAACCAGTTCCGCCCGCGTCGCGAACCCGGTCGGCGCGTATGGCGTCAGCACTGCGAGGTCGGCCGCCGGCTGTGGATCGCCGCCAACCAGTTCGCGAAGCAGTGCCAGCGGCTCCGCGTAGGGCCTGCCGTGCTCCGCTTCCGTGCCGATCCACCGCAGGACCCGGGCCGTCGCAAGGGCGCGAAGCCCGGCCTGCAGCCAGGCTCTGTCCGCCGCCACCGTGCGGGATATCTCAGCGAATTGCCCAGTCATCGCAATCGCCTCAACCTCGGTTCCTGGAAGCAGCACCAGCGCTGCCAGCCTGTCCTCGACGGCGCGGAGCTGACGGCCCAGCGAATCGCCGAGTGCGTCCACCTCGCTCCCAAACGCCAAGGCGTCCTGGTGGGCCGTGAGTCGCTCCACCTGAACGGCCAATTGCTGCATGTCTGCGTCGGTCAGCGCTTGCGACCCGATGGTCGCCACCTGCTGCTCAAGCTCCTGGACGCGGAGATCCAAGGTCCGGGTCTCCTCAACGGCCGCCGTGAATTGATGCCTGAGTTCCCAGACCGAAACACCAATGGCAGCAAGCACCAAGACGACACCAACCCCCATTACGGCCAGACGTGGCCATCGAGGTCGTCGTTGCCCGGTGGCCGCGGTGGATGCGCGCCGCTTGCTTCTTGCTCCCGGACCTGCACCGGTGGATGAAGGTACTGACGGCTGGCCCGCGCGCTTCCCGCTCTGGGCATTCCCGGCACCCCGCCCGTCCTGGGCGGTCTGCTTCGTCTCTGCGTCGGCGGCTTCGACCTTGCGCGAGCCTGCCGGGGCCGTAGCCGTAGCAGCGGATGGATCTGACTGCGCGGAGGGAGCCGGACCCTTGAATTCCGGCGCATCTCGTGAGGCCATCTTCAGAATGCTCGCATCCGGGCGACCGGTGGCATGGAGCCAAGATACCACCGGAACCGTGGCTGAATCGGCTGGCAGGACGCCAGAGTCGTTGCCGACCGTTCAGGCCCCGACGACGCCCCGAGGCCTTGGCTCCTGACCGTCCTACGTGGTACCTGCAACCTTGGGCGATCCGACTCCGTGCTCGGTCCAGATGTGCCGAAACCGGTCGTGGCCCGTTCCGGATATTCCCGTCACCGCTCCCACACCACCTTCGGCGTCAACTCACATCCGTTCATCGCAGATGACCACCACCTCGGCCGGTTTGCCGCTTGCAGCCACGCGCACCTCCATCTGGGTCGCCCGATATCCAGCCCGGTACCCCTGAAATACGTGGGTCTCCGGACGCAGGGTCACCGTGGTTCGATCCAGCCGGCCCAGTGACCGAACCCCACGAATCATCACCACGGTGGCCTAATCCGACACCACCGTGACTTCGACCGGACGATCACTCGGGTTCGGCGCGGTTGTCGATTCCGGTACGTCCGTTACGTGCAAGTCGCCTTCCATCCAGGACCGGGGACGTTCACCGCCGACCTTCCTCTCAACTTCGGAATGCCCGTTCACTGCTGGCGCGGTCGCCTGGCTCGGCGCCGAATCACCGGCGTCAATCAGTGACTCCGTCGGGGCCAACTGTGCTTCGACGGCGCTCCTTGCGGCGCGCAACTCCTGCAGGGCCTCGTCAAAGGCGCGTCGCCGTACCGCTCGTCTGGCGCGTCGCTCTGCACCGGCCAGGGCGGCCACCATCTCGGGAGTCAGCCGCGTATGGTCCTCGCCGTCCCGGGTTTGCGCGAGCCACGCCTGATAGCCGACAGCGAAGGCGACGTATCGTTCACACGGCCCGCGCGGACCCAACACGCAGCTCGCCCGGGAGAGCAAATCGGTCCCAAGTCGGCTGGCCGCTGGCCGGGACTGGTGGGGCCCGGGCCGCTCACCAAGGGACGAAAGGCCAGGGAATTCTTTTCCTTCCTCCGGGCCGACCGCGACATAAACCATCACGAGGAACGCAGTAAGCAGAATCAACGGCTTGGCAAGTCCGCGAAGCGTCCACATGACCAGCCGACGGATCATCATTGGCACCGGACGCATGCGTGTGGCTGTGCCTTCACGGACAACGCTCTTTCCGACCGCTCAACACGTCGGCCCCGGGGCGGGCCGACCGTCCCGGTCATTCCGAACGGCCCCGGAACGGCCCAAGTGCCGATCGCACCCGGTGGAACCTCGCGATCGCCCTGCATGAACCCGCAGACAGGGTTCCTCTCTGAGAAGTGCGCGATCCGCCGGTGCGAAAGCCTGGTTCGGCGGCGCTGGAGGCCCGACAGGAATGGCCCCGACGGCCAAACGCCTCGGCCCGATGCGAAGAGTCCGTTCGTAGCGCATACTGCGCAGGCGCCCGCCGGCGTGCCGTGGCCGCAATGCGCAGTCGCCCGAAGCCGGTTGCCACGCAGCTGTCAATCCGCGCGCGTCCGCCAGATCGGAATAGTGTGTCCAACGAATGAACATGTTCGTAGCCATCGCTGTCGGCGGCGCCATCGGCGCCGTACTCCGGCACGCCCTAAGTACTGGAATGTACAGCTGGTTGGGCATGGGTTTCCCGTGGGGGACACTGGCGGTCAATGTGCTTGGATCCGTTTCCCTAGGCGCCGTTGTCGAAGCCGGTGCATCGACCTTGAAATTGACGCCCGAATTGCGCGCCCTGATCGCCACGGGGCTCCTGGGGGCCTTCACAACGTTTTCGACATTCGCGCTGGATGCGGCCAACCTCTTCGATCGCCAAGCGATGATCTCCGGCATCCTCTATGTCGGGCTTTCCGTCTCGCTCTGCATTGGCGGCTTCTATCTCGGTGCCGGCGGCGTGCGGCTGGCCCTATCGTGAGGAGCAACCCCACTCCGGAAACAGTCCGTCCCGACGATGACGGAATTCGGCTCGACCGTTGGCTGCGCGAGCAGTTGCCCGAACTGCCTTTTGGGCTGATTCAACGGCTAATCCGCACCGGTCAGGTCCGCGTGGACGGACATCGCGCGAGGGCCCATCTTCGACTGGCCGCGGGCCAGATGGTACGCGTTCCCCCTGTCCAGCGCCAAGCCCGCAAGGAGCCAGCACACGCCTCAACTGGACGGCACGTCGCGGCGCTAGCGGACCGAATCCTCTACAAGGACGATCACTTCATCGCGTTTAACAAGCCGGCGGGACTTGCCGTCCAGGGAGGATCGGGAATTTCCCGTCACCTAGACGGCATGCTGGATGCGTTGCGCTTCGGCGCCGACGAGCGCCCGCGGCTGGTACATCGGCTCGATCGTGACACGACCGGCATCCTCTTGTTGGCGCGGTCCCGCAGGGCTGCGCAGCATTGCGCGCAGGTGTTCCGGGAAGGCCGCGCCAGCAAGGTCTACTGGGCCCTGGTCGCCGGTGCCCCCAGTCCCCGCACCGGCAAGATTTCGGGCCAATTGCGGAAGATCACCGCCGGCGGGGAGCGACGCATGATCGGCAGTCTCACAGGGCGCGCCGCGACCACCCACTACAGCACAAGAGGATTCGCGGACGGCACGGCATGGCTCGAATTACGCCCGGTCACTGGCAGAACCCATCAACTGCGGGTTCACTGCGCCATGATCGGATGCCCGATTCACGGCGATTCGAAATACGGCGGTGCTCGTGCCGAGGGTGGCGGCCAGCTGCAGCTACATGCCCGCGAACTCACCGTGCCTGACCTTGAGGGGTACACGCTCCGGCTTGAAGCGCCATTGCCCGAGACGATGCGATCCCAATTCGTACGATCCGGCTTCGGGGATCCGGATGCGGCGGAGACCGCGTAGCGCGCTCCGGGGCAAGGCAACGCCGCGACATC
>JAJEGJ010000068.1 GCA_022819905.1 Alphaproteobacteria bacterium | reverse complement strand
CGGCGTGCCGGGGGCGACCGCGTGCGGGGGCCGGGTTCCGGTGCGCACGTTCGGCGATTGGCAGTATGAGGTTGCCCCGATCCCGTGGACGGGTTAATGCTTGCGGGCTCACATCATGACACATCCTCCGATGAACGTCGTTTCCGTCTCAGTCATCGACGACGACCGCTGTGGGAGTGTGGGAATCTCGCGGCCCCGGTGCAGGCGTGATCGGCAACGATCGCCCGCGAGATTTCCAACGGGCTGGGGGCGCCCGCCTCGCCGACCTTCAGATTCAGCGCGACGTTGACCGGGCGTCCCCAGACCGGGCACTTCCACAGCGCCCCCGTGGATGCGGCACGCGCCCGCAACAGCGGTTCGTCTCGCGAAGCCGAAGGCGAGCCGTGTACGCTGTTGCTCACCATTCCTCCGTGGGTTTCCAAGTCAACTACGCACCGTTACGTAACTGGCCTCAAGCCCCCGCAGCAAGGCCGGTGGCGGCGTGAGTCGTCACCGGCAATCCGAGCTCCACCTGACTCGTGGGCGCCGGCAGAGCCTCCACCGGCAGGCCCCCGTCCGCAGGTTCTGCCGCATGGAGACGTTCGAACTCCAGCGGCGACACGTAGCCCAACGCCGAATGCCGGCGCCGCGTGTTGTACCAGCCCTCGACGAAATCAAAAACCGCCGCCCGCGCCTCGGCGTGCGTGGACAAGCTCGTGCGGGCCAGCAGCTCGCACTCGAGCGTCGCGAAAAAGCTCTCCGCCATCGCGTTGACGCCCCTATATGTCAAGAGACCGCCGCTCCGCCGCGGAGGCTACGGTTGCAGGCACGAGCGCGGACGATGGTAGCGGCAAGATGAAAAGGCCCCCCTGAGCACCCAAGGAATGGCGTTCCTGCGGCGATGAATCGGTGGGACGAGACGGTCGTCTCGTCGATATCGCCAGGAGGACGTGGAGGTGATCAGGATGAGCCAGTGGACCGAGATCCGCCACCTGCATCCGGTGGAGGGGGTACCGAAGAAGGAGATTGCGCGGCGTCTCCAGTTGGACGTCAAGACCGTGCGCCGGGGCCGTAGACCGGCCGACGCCGCGGGCGCGGGTGTCGCCGCCGCGTGCCAGCAGCCTGGACCCGTGGCGGGACCGGATCAGGGTGGGTCCGGATGCTGCGGCTGATGGAGACGTACCCGACCGCGGCCGTCGAACGCGCGGTGGCCGCTGCGCTCGAACGGCATTCACCGCGCCTGGAGACGGTGCGGCTCCTCCTCCGGCAGCAGCAGGCCGGCCCGCCGCCGGGTCTGCCCGCCGATGACGGGGTGCGCCCGGAGCTGGCGCAGATTACGGTGCCCGCTCCGACGCTGTCGGACTGATGGCGACCGCGACTATCGAGCCCTCGCATCTGGAGACGGACATGAAGACGCTGTGCCTGTCAACGCTCGGCCGACCGCTTCCCTCCTCTCCGTTACGTAACGGTGCGGTATTGTCTTGTGGCGCTGACAAACGCGGAGCGGCAGGCACGGTACCGGGAGCGGCGGAAGGCCGGCGAATTCCCGCTCCGGTACCGCCGGCCAGCGGACCGGCGGTCGCGGCCACAGCAGTGGAACGACGCGGTGCAGACGTTCCTGGCGTTGCAGGAACAGTACCGCCGCGAGTGGCGCGACGCGTTGCCGGAATCGCTGGCCGGGTCCGCGACCGCGGAGTTGCTCGAGCAGGTCTGCGATCTGGATCTGTCGGTACTGGAGGCTGTCGAGCTGCCCAGGGGCTTCGGGCGTGACGGCTAACGCGCCGGCCAAAGAAGTTGACGCCGAACACGCGTCGGCTCGACAGAATGCGCAACTGCGTCGAACACCGGATAGCGCCAACCCGCGCTGTCGGGCCGGCCAGCGTGACCGTGTGCTCACCGGCGTCAAGGCGCGTCGCTGCGCGACGCCCCCGCTACGCGGGGCTGCGGCCTTGACACCGGCTCCGCGCACGGTCCCAGGAAATCTTGCCCGACAGCCGGAAAACCATTCTTCAAGGAAGGAGGAACTCACCGATTGACGCACTGAACGAGCCGGCCGCGGGGTCGTCCCGGTACGCAGACGGCTTCGATTCCCGCGACGGCTCCCGTCGCCGGGGTCACTTGGTCTCCTGCGGCTCGGAGCCGGCGGGAACGGACTGCGTTGCGATAACGCCCGCGAGTTGCAGCCAAAGGCAGCGACCGCCTCGCGGGAGAGTCCACGACAGAGAGAACGCCGCCAGATCAGGCAGCCTCGGCGCACGCCGCACCGACTCTGTGGTCGTCGATCAGTGCGTGGTAGATCTCCCGAGCGACGAAGCGCTTCAGGCAGCGGATGATGTCCTTCTTCGACAGGCCTTCGGCGGTACGGCGACCGACGTAGTCGATGGTCGGTTGGTGCCAGCGCATGCGGACGATCACGATCCGGTAGAGCGCCGCGTTGGCTTGGCGGTGACCGCCGCGGAAGAGCCGATGCCGGTTCGTGACTCCGCTCGACGCGGGGACGGGACAGGCGCCGCACAGCTTGGCGAACGCGGCTTCCGACCGGATGCGCGTAGGGTTGTCGCCAGCGACGATCATCATCTCGGCCACCGAGTCGGTACCAATGCCGAAGGCTTCGTGCAGGGTCGGCGCCGCTGCCCGGGTGATGGTGTCGAGCGCCTTGTCGTGCGTGGCGATCTCGCTCGAGAGCGTACGCCAGCGCGTTGCCAGCGCCCGGAGCGCATGCTTGACTGACGCGGTCGGGTCGATAATGTCGCCAGGCCTGAACGCGGCACAGCGGTCGATGAGCTGTCGGTCGGTGAGCGGTTCGAGTGTTTCGCGCAACGCATCCGGTGCGTTCACGACGAGCGTCTTCAGCGCGATGATCGCAGCACTGCGGGCCTTTACAGCCGAATCGCGGGCGACCTTGAGTTGGCGGACCATTTCTGCCGCCCCGTCGGCGGTCTTCGGCGTGGCGGTCGCGACTCCGGCCAGTACGGACCGCGCCGCGGTCTCGGCATCAAGCGTGTCGTCCTTGCCGTTGTTGCGCCGCTTGCGCCGGTCGCAGTAGTTGACCTCGACGACGCGCAGCCCATGCCGTCGGACGAAGCTCGCGAGACCGACGCCGTAGGAGCCGGTGCCTTCGATTCCGAATGCTGCGATCACGCCGAGCTGACGAGCCCACGCCAGCAATGCCGCATAGCCGGCCTGATTCGCCGCCGCCCGGCCCGTTGCGAGTCGAGCACCCAGGCCGTTGATCGCCACAGCAACGTGCTCGTGTTTGTGGGTGTCGACGCCGACGATCACCTTGACGGACGGATCCTCGCACGCGAGACTGTTCGGCATGTCGTAAGCCTCCTCCATAGGCTGGCGACGCCGTCTGGTCGGGCGGGCGGACAGGACTGTGACGGGTCTCCAGATCAGGCCCCTATCGGGTCACTGCCCTCCCGGCCAGACAACATCTCGATGTGTGCTGCCCGCCCAGGCCGACAGATCAACGCCAGGACAAGAAGTCGGTCAAAGCAAGGGTCAGACCCCGCCGGACAGCAGCACGATTATGCTCACAGTCGAAGCAATCCCCCACCGAACCCATCGACAGCGCCACGCCCGATTCACGGCAGCGGGCGCCGAAGGCCAGCGACGTGTACTGGCAGCCCTGGTCGGAATGATGGATGACCGCCGCGGGCCGGCGTTGCGCCACGGCCATCTCCAGCGCCTCGACCACCAGCTCCGTGCGCAGGTGCGCCGCCATGGCCCAGCCGACCACCCGCCGACTGAAAACGTCCAGAACGATGGCCAAGTAGAGGAAGCCTGCCAAGGTCGGAATGTAGGTGATGTCGGCCACCCACAGCCGGTTCGGCGCCTCGGCCTCGAAGCACCGCTCGACCCGATCCGGGGCCGGCCGCGCTTGCACCTCTCGGCGCGTCGTGCGGGGGCCGCGGCGCCGGCTCACCCCGGCGATGCCGGCCTCGCGCATCACCCGCGCGACCCGCTTGCGGCCGACCGAGACACCGGCTTCGACCAGTTCGGCGTGAATCCGCGGCGCACCGTACGTGCCCCGGCTGCCGGCATGAATCTCCTGCACGCGGGTCGTCAGCTCCGCATCGGCCTGCGCACGAGCTGACGGTGGACGTTGACGCCACGCATAGTACCCGCTCGTGGAGACACCGAGCACGCGGGCCATCGTGGCGACGCGAAAACGAGCCTGGTTCGTGCTCATGAACCGGTAGACCTCCCGGGTCCGGTCTCCCGCGCGAACCAGGCCGTGGCTTTTGCCAAGATTTCGCGTTCTTCGCGCAGCCGCCGGTTCTCCCGGCGCAGCCGACGAATCTCCTCCTGTTCTTCGGTGCGCAGGCCGTCGGTGCGCTTGCCCGCGTCGCGATCAGCCTGCGCGACCCAGTTTCGTATCGCCTCCGCCGACGGCTCGAACTCCCGAGCCAGCTCTCCCGGTGTACGTCCGGACCGAACCAGCTCGACCATCTGCTGTCGGAATGCCGCCGGGTACGGCGGTCTCGACTTCG
Organism: Alphaproteobacteria bacterium; assembly: GCA_022819905.1. Classification (GTDB taxonomy): domain Bacteria; phylum Pseudomonadota; class Alphaproteobacteria; order TMED109; family TMED109; genus VXPW01. Next base: position 502 of record JAJEGJ010000068.1, on the reverse strand, counting down.
GCATCGTGGACTCCTCCTCCTCGCCAAGAGGATAGGTGTCCGCGGAACTGGGCCAACTCCAGTATCCGGCGCCGGGCTTCGTCCGAGGCCGACCTGGCGCCCTCGACGGCGGCGTTGTGCCCTGCGGCCACGAGAGCACGACGCGCGGGAGGGTCGGAGACCCAGCGGCGCGGGGGCGGGGGCAGAATGCAGAGGCGTTGCCTTGACCGCCCGCCCTGGTTTCCTCGGCCCGCGGCGCGACCGCTCCCGGCGGATCAGCTCCCAGCCGGGATCCCGGTGAACATGGGCGGCCGAAGTTAACGTCCTCAATGGACGGGTCAACGGGGCGGTCTGGATTTCGCATACGGGGCCGCCGGAGAATTCGGGGTGGCAGTCCGGCTTCGCCTGTACAGCGCCTCAGGGTCGGCGGGTTCGGCGACGGCACGTTCGTCGTGACTGGTGCGGGCGCTGGTCTCCGGCTGACGCCGCATCTTGGCCTGGATGTGTAACTGACACACCTGTC
>JAJEGJ010000109.1 GCA_022819905.1 Alphaproteobacteria bacterium | reverse complement strand
AGGCGCGCCTGCGGATCATCGCACGTCACGGCGTCGGGCTCGACGAGCTGGACCTCGACAGCATCCGGGCCGCGGGGGTGCCGGTGTCGACGACACCCGGCGCCAACTCCAATGCCGTCGCGGAAGCCACCGTCGGGATGGCCCTGAACGTCCTGCGACACCTCCCGCGCGGCGAGGCGATGATCAAGCGGGATCGGGCCTGGAAGCGGGAGAGCCTGATGGGCCGCGAGCTCGGTCGGGCCGTCGTCGGGATCGTGGGATTCGGTCAAATCGGTCGCTTGGCGGCGCGCTGCTTCGCGGTGTTCGGCGCGCGGGTCATCGTCACCGACATCGACCTCGAGGCGGTGGCGGACAGCCCTTGGCCGGCGGTCGGCCTGGAGGAGCTGCTGCGCACGTCGGATGTCATCTCGCTGCACTGTCCGCTGACGCCGGAGACCAGGCATCTCATCGACCGGGAACGGCTTCGGCTCGTGAAGCCGGGCGCGATCGTGGTCAACACCGCCCGTGGCGCGCTCGTCGACGAGGACGCCCTCGTCGACGCGGTGACCGCGGGGCGCCTGGCTGGAGCCGCGCTCGACGTCTACGACCGGGAGCCGCCGGATTTCGGCAGCCCTCTCTTCGCCTGCGACAGCATCTTCACCACGCCTCACGTGGCGGCCATGACCATTCAGGCGCAGACCGCCATGGCGGTGCAGGCGGCGTCGGAGATTCGGCGCGTGCTCGTGGACGGCCTGCCGCCGACCAGCAACGTCCTTGCTTGATTCCCACTCGATGCTCGCCGTCGATTCAGCCTTCGTACCTATGCGGGAGAAGTCATAATGGCTATCATGGCTACATGAAGGAAGTAGCGGCCAGAGAAGCCAAGAATCGCTTCGGCCACCTGCTCGATGCCGCGCAGAGCTCGCCCGTGCGGGTGACCAGGAAGGGCCGCGCGGTCGGCGTGATGATGTCGGTGCAGCAGTATGAGCGGCTTCGGGGCGCCGCGTGGGAGCGTCTGACCGCGACGATGGATGCCCTGGGCGAGGAAGCCTCCGCGAAAGGCTTGACCAAGGCCCGGCTCGAAGCGCTTCTGGCGGATGAAAGCTGAGCGTGTCGTTGTAGACACCAACGTCCTGATCAGTGCGGCGCTTCGCCGGGATGGACGGCCCCGCGCAGTCGTTGACGCCGTGCGGGAAGAGCGCGGCGTGCTGTTGTTCTCCGACGAGACGTTCGACGAGTTGCGAACGCGGTTGCTTCTCCCGAAGTTCGATCGCTATGTCAGCCGGGAAGGGAGGGCTGTCTACGTGGCTCAGCTCGAAGCGGTCTCCGAATGGGTGCCGATCGCCGGCGCGAAACTCGGGTGCCGGGACCCCGATGACGACAAGCTGCTGGAGACGGCGCTGATGGGCGCGGCGGACTGCCTGGTCACGGGGGACCGGGACCTTCTTGGGATGTCTCCGTTCCAGAACATTCCGATACTGTCGCCGACGGGCTTTCCGGGTCTTCGGACAGTCCGATAACGGTGGCTGCAATCGGTACGGTTTGGCGTTCCGCAGGCAAGTTGGTTGGAGCCGGCGACCAGGGTAGAGAATCAGCTCGCTGCCCAGTGGCTCGACTCGCGTGAGCAACGCCGCTCGTTGGTCATTCGTGTTCGTCGGCATGGGCCGGTCGCCGGAAGCCGGCGCCGGCCAAGAGGGACTTGATCGGCACAACGGCTGCAACAAGCAGTATGGCAGCGGCGCCGAGTAGCGCAGCGCTGCCCGGGCGTTCCAGGAATACCATCGGATCGCCCCGCGACAGAAGCATCGCCCGGCGGAAGAACTCTTCCATCATCGGGCCCAGCACGAAGCCGATGAGAAGCGGTGCGGGTTCGAAGCGAAACAGCCGCAGCAGGTAGCCGATCACGCCGAAGAACAATGTCATCCAGATGTCGAAGATTGAATTGTCGATGCTGTAGACGCCGACGCAGATCAGTACCACCACGGTTGGGTAGAGGAAGTAATGCGGCACCCGGAGCAGCCGGACCCAGAGATTGATCAGCGGGATGTTCAGGATCAGCAGGAAAAGGTTGCCGAACAGAAAGCTCACCACCAGCCCCCAGAACAGGTGCGGATGCTCGGCGATAAGTCTCGGCCCCGGTGTGATGCCGTGGATCATCAGCGCGCCCAGCATCAGGGCCATCGTGGTCGAGCCCGGGATGCCGAGGGTGAGCGTCGGGATGAATGCGGTCTGCGCCGCGGCATTGTTGGCCGATTCCGGAACAACCACACCCTCGATTGCTCCCTTCCCGAAATTGTCCCGGTTCCGCGACACCCGCTTTTCCACCGCATAGCCGACGAACGAGGCTACGGTCTGCCCGGTTCCCGGAAGGGTTCCGAAGAACGAGCCTACCGCCGACCCCCGGATCGCCGGGCCGATCGAACTCACCCACTCCGCCACAGTGGGAAGAAAATGGTGCAGGGAGAATGTTTCGGTCGCATAGGATCGGGTCGCCCCCCGTGCCGAGACCATCACTTCGGAGATCCCGAAGAGGCCCATCGCCACCACCACGAGGCTCACCCCGTCGCGAAGCTCCTGAACGCCGCCCGTGAAGCGCGTTACGCCGGAGTTGATGTCGATACCTACGGTGCCGAGCAGAATTCCGAGGCAGACCATGTTCAGGCCGCGCAACGCCCCCGATGTGCTGACCACGGACGCGGCCACGAGACTCAGCACCATGACCGAGAAGTACTCCGCCGGACCGAAGAGCAGCGCGAACGCGGCAAGTGCGGGCGCGAGCAACACCATCACCGTGACCCCGACGATGCCACCGAAGAAGGACGCGATGGCGGTTGCGAAAAGGGCGACGCCGGCCCGGCCCTCCCTGGCCATCGGGTAGCCGTCGAGGCAGGTGACGGAGGCGGAGGGCGTGCCGGGAATGTTGAGCAGGATCGAGGCGATGGAACCGCCGTATTCCGCCCCGTAATAGACGCCCGCCAGCATCACGAGCGCTGTCACGGGCGGCAGATAGAACGAGACGGGCAGGAGCATCGCCACGGCTGCAAGCGGACCCACCCCGGGGAGCACGCCGATGAATGTGCCGAGAAAGACGCCGACGAAGCAGTAGCTCAGGTTGAAGAGCGTGGCCGCTGTAGTGAATCCAAGGGCGAGGTTGGAGAGAAGCTCCATCAGAGCCCGCGAATCGCCGTCAACGGAATCCCGAGCCCCGCGATGAATACGAGCCAGACCCCGGCCGCCACCGAGAACGCAAGGACGAACTTCCAGGGCCAGCGAAACTCCCGCACCACAGAGCTGGTGGCCAGTACCGAGAGGACGGCAGCGGGAAGCACGCCCAGGAGAGGAGTGAAGAATGCGAATGCCACCGCCCCGCCCAGCACCGCCAGCACGGCCAGCGGGTCCGGACGGTGCCAGTCCATCGGTGCGCGAAGGTTCCGCACGAGCGTGATGGCCGCGAGCAGCGTAAGCGCCGCGCCCACGAGCAAGGGAAATGCCCCGGGCCCCATCCGTCGGGCGGAGCCCGGATCAAGCGTGGCAACTGCCGCGATGGCGAATCCCAGTCCTGCCCCGAGCATCAGGAGCGGACCAATCTGAGATGTCATGCGGTGGAAGCGCATGTCACGGAATTCGGGCGGAATTCAGGGCCGTCGTAGTTGTCGGGAACGACGATTTCTCCTTCTCTGATGAGTCGTGCCGTGGTCTTGATCCTCACGGTCACGCCCGTCGGTACGCTCGGTGCGGTGGAGAGCGCGACGTAGTCTCCGTCCGCAAGACCGAAGCCGGCGATCTCGGTCGGCACATGTCCGGAGGCCATGTCCGAGATGGCCCGCTCGACCCCCAGGTCGATACGGGCGATGGCCGAACCCACGAAGACTTCCTCGTCCCCCGCCACCCAGTCGAGGGCATTGCCAATCTGACGCACGCCGAAGGAACGGCACGCGTCGATCGCCCCCTGCCGCGCTCCGTTCAGCATGGTGAATATCACATCGGCGCCTTCCTCGATCTCGGCGGCGGTCCAGGTCCCGGCGACCGCATTGTCATCCTGGGTGCCGCAGAAACCCGTCAGGACACGGATCTCCGGATCGGTGTGCCGCACCCCCGCGACGAACGCTGCCCGTCCCTTCAGCCCCGGGCGAACGCGATGTCCCGACAGGTGCCCGACCGTGCCGCTCCTTGTCACCTCGGCGGCGAGGCAGCCGGCCAGGAACGCCGACTCCTCCTGTCGGACGTCGTAGCTGGCCAGATTCGGTCCGGTCATCCGCCCCTGCACGATGGCGAAACGCTTGTCGGGACAGGCAGCGGCCAAGTCGGGCGTGACCTTGTCTCCCTGCCCACCGACAAACACGAGTCCGTCGTTGCGGGCGAGGACATCGGCCATGCGCAAGCGGATCGCCGGCTGATCGTAGGGGACGCCGCAGACCACCTCGATCTCGGCCAGCCCGGCATCGGTGGCATTGCGCACCCCCGCGAGCGCACTCGCGTTGAACCCGGCGTCGTGCAGCTCTCCGATGAAGAAGACCGCGATCCGCATTCCTGTTCTTCGCTCAGTCCATCGCCGCCGCGACAAGCGGCTTCCAGGCCGCAAACTGCGCCGCCACGAACTCGGAGAACTCGGCGCTGGTCATCGGTTCGCGAACGAGGCCCCACGTATCGAACTGAGCCACCACGTCGTCGGACATCATCGCCTCCTGCAGTGCCGCGTCGAGCTTCTCCCGGACCTGTGCCGGTACGCCCGTCGGGGTACTGACCCCCAGCCAGTTCTCGGCGACGATGTCGTAGCCCATCTCGGTGAAGGTCGGCACATTGGGCAGCGTGTCGATCCGCTGCGTCGCGGTCACGGCCAGTGGAACCGCGGAGCCCTCTTCCACCGAAGGCAGGTTTTGCGGCACCGCGTCGAAGATCGTGGGCACCACGCCCGCCCGGAAGTCGAGCCGCATCGGACCGGAGCCCTTGTAGGGAATGTGAAACAGCTCCGCTCCCGTCACGTCCACGAACCGTTCCGCGATAATGTGGCCCCAGGACCCTACACCGGAGCTGCCGTACTCGAACTTGCCGGGCGCCGCCTTCGCCGCTTCGATGAACGTCTCGAGGTCGTCGATTTCGAGCGAGGGCGCAACGAAGAGACCGAGATGCACGGCGCCGATATAGGTGATGTGATCGAAATCGGCCACGGGATCATACGGTGTGTCGGGGAAGCGGGTCGGTGCGACGTTGAATGGCGTCAGATTCGACAGCATGAGGGTATGGCCGTCGGGCGCCGCCCCTTGCAGCGCAGTCGCCGCGACCGTGCCGGCCGCACCGGGCTTGTTCTCCACCACGAACTTCTGGCCCAGGCTGGCCGAAAGCTTCTCGGCCAGCAGCCGCGCGACGAGATCGCTCGCGCCCCCCGGTGGGAAGGAGACAAGAATGCGCACGGGCTTCTCCGGCCAGGCAGTGTCGGCCAGCACCCCCGCGCCCGGCGACAGGCCGAGGCCAAGTGCGATCACCGTTGCTGAAAGTATGTCTCTACGTGTCGTCATGGCTCACCCCCTTGGTTACTGGAAACAGTCGGCATCCCCAGAGATCACGCACACGGACACTCATGAAACACCAATTTCATCAATCGAATCAAGTGAAACTCCAATTCCATCTCCAATCTCCGACAGCGACCATTGGAACGTCGGCGAAAAAGGACACCTCGCAGAAACTGCAATACACCACTGAAAGAAATCAGGGTTTCTGGCGACGTCACATCCATTTGTTTCCTTCTGATTGGAAAGCTCTTATCATGGATTCTGGATGCTGCCGAATGTCCCCAGAATGAAATTTGAATTTCACAATGACGATCACGCGGGATTCATCTCGCGAATTCACGAACGCCTTCCGGACATGCATCGCGCTGAGCGTCGCCTCGGGGAGTTCCTGCTGGATTTTCCGGGCGAGCTGGCCAGCTACGACGCGCAGGAACTCGCCCGGCTGAGCGGGGTCTCGAAAGCGACGGTGTCCCGATTCGTTCGCCGCATTGGCTTTGCGAGCTACGACCAGGCCCGCCGCGTTGCCCGCGAGGAGAGCCGGACCGGCTCGCGGCTCTTTCTCAGCCGCGCCGAGGACACGCCGGCGACCAGTCAGCTCGACCAGGCCCTCCTGGAAGAACGCGAGAACGTCGCCAGGACTTTCGAGCGCATTCCCGAGAGCGAGATCGAAGCGCTGGCCGCCGACCTGCTCGCCGCCAACAAGGTCTGGATCGTCGGTTACCGAATCAGCCAGTCCTTCGCGACGTACCTCTACTGGCAGCTCATCAAGCTGGTGCCGGACATCGCTGTCGTTCCCAAGGGCGGCGAAAGCCTCGGCGAACATGTGGCAAGCGTTGCATCCAACGACCTCGTGATTTACTTCGCCCTCCGCCGCCGAATGGCTGGCACGGGAGCCGCCCTGAGCGAGATCTCGGCGACCGGCGCGCGAATCGCACTGATTTCGGACGAAGGCATGGCGCCGGGCACCACCCTTCGCTGGCATTTCAGGTGCCGAACAGAGACCCGGTCACCGCAATTCAACCATGCCGCCGTGCTGTCGCTCTGCCACTGGATCGTCGTCCAGGCGATCGTGCAGGCCGGTGCGCATGGACGCCGGCGGCTGCGACTGATCGACGAGTTGAACGAACGGCTCGGGGAATACTGAAACCGGCGGAGGACGACGAGAGCCAGGGAGCGGATGCGACGCACACATGGCGGCAGCGAAGCCGCTGCAGCCGACCGCCCCCGGCCAGTTCACGCGAGGACCGCGGCGGCGCCTTCGCCGGCGAGGCGTCCCAGCGTGGTCGCCGTCATCAGGCCCGCACCGGAGGTGTAGCCCCAGCAGGACGGACCGGTGAGGCCGCGTGCGGCGCCTCCTCCCGCGAACAGATTGGGCAACGGCTGCCGGGTGCCCCTGCGCAGAACCCGCGCCTCGGGGTCGACGACGAGACCGCCCTGGGTGTGAAAGAGAGCGCCGGTCACCCTGACCGCGTAGTACGGCGGTTCAAGCGGGGCCTTGTCCCCGAAATCCCGTCCGAAGGCGTCGGCCTTTCGACCCGCGAGAATGTCGTTGACATCAGCGAGCGTCTCGGCCAGTGCGTTCGCGGGCAGCTCGGTGATCGCGGCCAGCCGGTCGAACGATTCTGCGACGCGGATGGCGCCGACCTCCACCGCCTCCCGCTGGTGACTGAACTGCAGCGCGACGTCGTGCGCGGTCGCGTTGAAGATCGTCCACGCGAAGTTGCCGGGCTGGCGGATGACGTCGATCGCCTGTTCCGAGTAGCCCCGGTTCTCGTGGCTGAAGCGCCTGCCGTGCGCGTTGACCATGATTCCGCCCTCGGTGATCGAGGGCCACCCGATGTGGGTGTTGTGCGGCGTCGCGACGGCGCCGTGGCCCTGGTAGCTCCCCATGTCGGCCACCTCGGCACCGAGCTCCAGGCCCCACGTCACCGCGTCTCCCCGGTTGCCCGCGTGGCCGAAGTACAGGGCATCGGCAATCTCCGGAATGTACTCCCTGACCATCACCGGATTGCCCCCGAACCCGTTGCAGGCGAGCACGAGCGCGCCGCAACCGACGTCTTCACGGCTCCCGTCCGGGCGCCGGATGCGCACGCCCGTCACCTTGCCGACCTCGTCGGCGTGGAGGTCCGTGGCGACGGCGGCGGTCAGAATGTCGATTCCTTCGCGCGAGACAGCTTCGAGGAGGCAGGCCAGCAGCTCGGCGCCATCCCGGTTGGGCGTGCCGTGCATGCGGTGCTTCCGGTGGCCGGGGTAGAAGAAATCGGTCAGGACCTCGAGCGGCGCGCCGTAGGTGTCGACGAGCCAGTCCACGGACACGGTCGAGCCACGTGAAACGGCGAGCGCAATCTCCGCATCCGTCTGATGCCGTGCCTTCTCGAGGATCTCCGTGGCGAAGTCCTCCGGGGTGTCCTCGATGCCCGCCGCCTTCTGCAGCTTCGTGCCGGCGGCGGGAATCTGCCCGCCGGACAGCGATGTGCTGCCCGACGGCGGATCGTCGCGCTCGATGATCAGGACGTCGGCCCCGCGCTCGTTGGCGGCCAACGCCGCGCTGCAGCCGCAGGCGCCGGCTCCGATCACGACGACGGGAACGGAGAGATCGAACAGCCTGCTACCGGATCGGATGATGCCCATCGAATCTCCGTCGCCTGCCCGCAACGGCCCTCGCTCCCGTCCACGGCGGAGCGAGGGCCGTCGATGCGTAGAGGTCACTCGGCGAGCTTGGCGTCGATGTCGAGCATCGCCTTGGGCACCCACTTGCGGATCGAATCAACCGAATCCAGGGTTCGCAGAGCCGTATAGAGGACTCGCGGGATCTCCGCCTCCCGCCCCTCCAGGTGCATGATCAGGGCGTTGGCGGTGTTTTCGCCCATGTTGCGCGGATCGCGGGACACGGCAACACCGATCTTCCCGCGGGCGACCATCTCCAGCTCGTCCGGCTGGCCGCCCATCCCGGTCACCAGGACGTCGTCGAGCTTGCCATCGGCCTCGAGCGCGGACATGGAACCCAGCGCCATGACGGAGTTCATCCCCACGATGACCTCGACACTGGGATAGGCGATCAGTGCGCGTTCGACCTCGGCATAGGCCTTCTCCCGCTGGAAGTCGCCGTAGCCGTCGTAGATGATGTTGGGGGTAAAGCCGTCGACCTCCTCCATCCCCTTCAGCACACCGTTTCCGCGGTCCTGGCTGATCTCGGAGGCGATCGGACCCCAGATCATGATGACATCCGCGCTGTCCTTGCCCTGCGATTTCAGGTGCTCGGCGATCCAGCGCCCGGTCGCCTCGCCCATCTGACCGTGGTTGTAGACCGACCAGTTCAGGACCGCGTCTTCGAACGGAAAGCTGGAACCTTCCTTCGGCTCGTAGTCGACCATCAGGATCTTCGTGCCGGCGCCGGCGACCGTGACCAGGCCGGGCGTGTTCTGCTCGAGGCTGGACGGTCCGAACACCATGTAGTCGAGGTTCAGGTTCGCCATGTTCTCGAGGATGTTGAGCATCTCGTCGTGGCGGTTGGAGGCGGTCGGCGCGGCCTGGAACAGCTCGTACTTGATGCCCTTTGCGTCGAGCGCTTCGCGAAAGCCGATCTCCAGTTGCCCGAACAGATCGGTGATGTCGTGCTGGTGCGACACGAAACCGATGCGCAGCGGCTTGTCCTGGGCCACCGCAGCGGTCGCGGCAGCGGTCGTGAGCGCCGCGGCGACAAGCAATCTTCTGAAAAGCTGTCTCATGATGTTTCCTCTCCCTCTTGGTGTGCTGGTTCTCCGTGCTTCCATCGACTGCGCCGGCCGAGTCCGTTCACGCGCTGCTGCAACCCCAACGCGATGGCGGCCGGGCCATCGCCGGCAAAGCTATCTCATGGCATTCCCTCCCGTTTCGCGTCCGTGGTGCTCCGCAATTCCATCAGCCGAACCTAGCCCGGCCCGCTCCTGCGCTGCTGCAACTGCAGCGCCACGGCGGCAATGATGAGAAGACCGAGGATGATGCGCTGCACGAAGAATCCCGCGCCGGTCTGGATCAGGCCGTTCTCGAGCATGCCGATGAGATAGACGCCGAGCAGGGTTCCAATCATCGTCGAGCGACCGCCGAAGAGGTAGGTGCCGCCCAGCACGACGGCTGCAATCACGTGCAGCTCGACGCCCTCGCCCATTGCCGCGGAAGCGGAGTCGAGGCGCCCCATGAGCACGAGCGCCGCAACCCCCGCGAGCGCTCCCTGGATCACGTAGGTCGAGGCGGTGATGGCCTTCACGTTGATGCGCGTCGCCTCGGCGGCACTCGGATTCGACCCGATCGCCGTGATGTAGCGGCCGTAGAGCGTGCGGTTCAGGACAAACCACCCGAGCGCGGCGATCGCGAGAGCCACGATGACGGAAATCGGCAGGCCGAGCACGGTCGCGCGTCCCACCGCCACCACCACGTCCGGCAGACCGGTGACGAGGTTGACTCCCATGTAGTACTGGGTGAAGCCGCGATAGGCGACGAAAGTGCCGAGCGTGGCGAGCAGCGGCGGCACACCCAGTACGGTGATGTTGAAGCCGTTGAACGCGCCGAGCACGGCACCGACGAGGATCGCGGACGGAATGGCGTAAATCGGATCCATCCAGCCCAGCTCGAGTCCCGAGCCGACGATTGCCCCGACGACACCGATCATGGAGCCGGTCGAAATGTCGATCCCGCCCGTGGTCATGGCAAAGGTCTGGCCGACGCCGAGGATCAGGAAGACCGCCGCGGCGCGCATGATCGTGATCTGGTTGTTGACCGTGTTGAACGTCTCACCGGTGATGGCGGTGAACACCGCATAGAGGATCACGATCGCGACGGCGACGTTGAAGAACGGCAGGCCGAGCGCCCGCTCGAAGGCACCGCCCGCACCGTGGATCCGGTTCCGGGCGGGACTGGCAGGATCGTTCATGCGACTGCATCCTCGATATCGCCGACGATCAGGCGCACGATATCGGTCTTCGTGACCTCGCCCGTGCGTACCACGGCCTGAACGCGGCCCTGGCGCATGACGGCGATGCGATCGGACACCTGGAAGACATGCTCCAGGTCATGCGACACGATGATCATCGTCTGACCATCGTCGCGCAGGCTCTTGATGAGCGCCAGGACCTTGCGCACCTCCTCCACGCCCAGCGCCGCGGTGGGCTCGTCGAGAATGAGAAGCTCCCGGCGTCCCCGGTGGATGGTCCGCCCGATGGCTACCGCCTGGCGCTGGCCACCGGAGAGATTCGCCACGGGCCGCTTCGGATCGGGAATGTCGATGCGCAGCCGATCCAGCGTGGCAGCGGTCTCGGCGTCCATCCGGCGCGTGTCGGGGACCGAGAACCACCCGAGCTTCAGCCGCAGGGGCTCGTCTCCGAGAAACACGTTCGCCGCCACGTCGAGCGTGTTGGCGAGAGCCAGGTCCTGGTAGAGGACCTCGACGCCGAGCGCGCCGGCGTCCTTTGCCGAGCGGATCGCCACTTCCCGTCCACGCAACCGGATCGTGCCGCTGTCCGCCGGCTGCACACCGGCAACCGCCTTGACCAGCGTGGACTTGCCGGCCCCGTTGTCGCCGACGAGCGCAACCGTCTCACCCTCCGCAATGGACAGCGAAACCCCTCGCAGCGCCCGGACGCCGCCGAAGCGCTTCTCGATATTCTCCACTTCAAGGAGCGGTGATCCCACTTCCACCAAGCTGCGTAGCTCCCGTTATCGCGGTGCCCGGACGGTCACTCGACCATTCGAGCGGCTCCACCCTCTGGATCGACACGGATCTGGAAGACATCATGCCCAATAATATCGACATGGGGAAGCTGACGGGCTTGCTCCTGGCGAGCAGTAGCGGCAAGTGCAACATCCTTGACTAACGATTCCGACAAGCAGGGTTCGCGCAAATTACGGCGCAGGGGCGGGCGCCGCCGTGCGGCCGGCGACTCGTCCGTGCCTGCGCCGACGCCACAGCCGCGCCGCCGGATTCCCGCGTACGAGCTGCTCGCGGACGAGGCGCTGTGCGACATCGAGGAGCAGGCCGACTGGATCCTCGCCGAGATCGGCATCGAGTTCCGGGGCGACGAGGCGGCGCAGTCCCTGTTCCGGGACGCCGGGTGCAGTGTCGACGGCCCGCGGGTCAGGTTCGACCGCGGGCATGCGCGCGCGCTTTGTTCGACCGC
>JAJEGJ010000091.1 GCA_022819905.1 Alphaproteobacteria bacterium | reverse complement strand
GTTGGGCGTCTCGGTCGAGGATGCCGCACATGTCAGCCGCATAGCCCATTTGAGGGACATCAACTCCGAAGCCCGCTTCATATCGTTCGAGCTTCTCCTTGGCGCTATCGACGACGTGGACCTGCGTGACATGGCATGGGCAATAGTCGGTGGCGAAAGTGGTCCCCGGGCGCGACCCATGCATGCCGATTGGGCACGACGGCTCCGGGACATATGCGCAAGGGACGGCGTCGCATTTTTCTTCAAGCAATGGGGTGGTGCACGCCCGAAGTCCGGTGGACGCTTGCTGGATGGCGAAGTTTGGAATGGATTTCCCGGCCAACTTGTTCCCGGGTCGATCCTCGAATCAAACGCCGCTGGATAGAATGGACCGTGCTGTCATGGCACATCCGGGAATAGCACAAGATATGAGTGAAGATACAGAATCGACACCTGGGATGAGTACGTCTCATGCCAGCGAAGCTGTTGGCCCCTGGGCAAGGCAGAAACTGGATGCCCTTGAAAGTTATCTGGCTGCATATCACGACGTGATGAAGAACCAGAATTTCAAGCTGATCTACATTGACGCCTTCGCAGGCTCAGGTTGGTCTCGGGTGCGCAAGGGTAGCACCGAAGACATAGATCCCGATCTCTTTCTTGATGATGATGAGGTCCATGCTGAAACAGAGTTCATTGCCGGGTCTCCGGTGCGGGCTCTCAGGACGGGCAGAGGCTTCCACGAATACTACTTTTTCGACGCCAGTCGCCGTCGTTCTGAACGCCTGCACGAGCTCAAGAGAGCATCCATGTTCCCTGGCAAGGTTATTTGTGGGTGTCCAGGATGATGTTTCCTGTGCTTGTCCACATGCGGTCTGGCGTTCCACTTTGCCAATGTGTGTGCCCTGTGACCGGGGAGACATGCAGTTCGTGATCCCTGCAGCATGATCGGGCTGTCTTCTATTGATCGCGGTAACGTGACCGTTGGGCGTGGCCACAGGGCCGTCCAGCGCCTTCAGGGATGGTAACGTGACCGCGTTCAATGGGGTTCCAGGTGTCATGTGTCCCGTCCGTAGCCGCACGGCGGCTCGATCTCCTCGAGGGCTTCGATCTCGGCCTCGACGATGATCTGCAGGCGTTCTCCGTAGGCCGTGTCGCGGAGGGAGTCCGGAAGCCTGTCGAGACAGTCTCGATAATGCTCCTGCAACGCACCGAGCTCGGCCACGGCATCGCGCCAGCGCTGCGCGCGGGAGCGGCGGTCGCGGGGCTTTCGGGTGTGGACGGGAGGGATGCCGGCCTTGCGGTGTTCCCGGTACCGGCGCTGCTTCTCGGCAGGCGTGAGGGCCATGAGGGGGTCTCCTTCGTTCAGTCGCTGATCACGCCGGCGACCGTGCCGGCGCTTCAGGCAACCAGCAGCGCTGTTCCCGCAGCAGGGTGTTCGCCAGCACGATGAGCTTGCGCATCACGGCGACGATCACGACCTTGTGGGCCTTGCCAGCGGCCTTGAGGCGTTCGAACACGATTCTGAGGTCCGCGTTGAAGCGTGCCGCCGACGTCGCGGCCATGAACAGGAGATCTCGTGGCCTTCGGCGCCCGCCGCGGATGTGCCGGGCACCGTGGTGCTGGCCGCTGTCGTCGGCAACCGGCGCCACCCCGATCAACGATGCCGCCTGGCGACGGTCGAGACCGCCGAGTTCGGGCATCCAGCAAAGAAGGGCGGCGGCGGTCACCGGACCGACGCCGGGGATCGAGGTCAGGATGCTGTACCGCAGGGCCTGGTCGGGATCACGGGTGATCACGGCTTCGATCGCCGCATCCAACACGGCGATCTGATCATCGAGACCGGCCACCGAGGCTCGTGTGACGGTCTCGCCCTCGCCGTCCACCTCACCCGCCATCTGCCTCAGCATGGTTCGCGCATCGACATGCGCGGCACGCGACACCAGGAGATCCTCCAGGCGGTTGAGGAAGGCATCCTGAGGGGCCACGGGCTCAAGGTCCCCCAGCACCGTCCCGAGCCTGGCCAGCATGACTGCGTCGACGCGGTCGGTCTTCGCCAGATGGCCCAGCGCCTCGGCGAAGCGCCGGGCCCGCAACGGGTTGACCAGGACGACCTCGAAGCCCCGGTCATGAAGACACTGGTGAACCCTGCGGTGGTAGCGGCCCGTCGCCTCCATCACCACCCGGCTCACCTCGAGACCCCGAAGCCACGCGCCCAGCGCCCGCCAGCTCGTGGCGTCGTTCGCAAAACGACGCTCCTGGCCCGCCGCACAGATGTCCAGACTGGCCTTGCTGACATCGATCCCTGCCACTACCTTGTCCATCGTCCCTTGCTCCTCGCCTTGTGATGATACGGTCCAAGCCCAGGCATCCATTCAGGACGCGAGGGACGCCAAGGAAGGTCGGCCGACCAAGCTCTCTTGCGGCTCTACAAAGCCAAGGCCAAAACGGTCCGACCGACCTCCGCGGGGATTGTGAGATCCCCACACCCCGCTCCCCTGTGCGTGCTCGCGCGGGGGAGCGGAATCTCCCTGGAACCATAGACCGGATGGCTCTCCCACAGCCGCGGTTGTCCACAATCTCCCGACCTCAACGGCTGTGGATAACTTCATAAACACAGGAATGAAACCTGGTCATACAAGGCGATGTAGAGGGCTTCCATCCCGTTGACGGGGTTGGGCCATACGGCCCGCCATGTCGTCTCCGGCCACATGGTGACCTCATCAAGGGCGGCGGCAACCGGTGAAACGGCCTGTCGCGAATGCGTGTAGCGATGGCGCAGAACGACATTGCGCACCCGTGTCCTGGTGACGTCCGGGAGGTCACGCCACGCCGCCCTGGTCGAAACGAATTCCGTTTCGCCGCCGGATGTCGGCAGCTTGCGGGCGGCGAGGATATTGGCGAGTGCCGGTGCGGGCAGGAATGTGCTGTCGGTGTGCCAGAGTTGGTTCGCCTTCAGGTGCATGAGCCGGGAGTCCTGTTCGGAGAGAACGCGTCCGTCGTTCCGCCGATTCGACACCATCGACATCCGGGCCTCGTGTTCCTGCGGATTCTTCTGTCTGATCTCAATGACGCCGAACAGGCGACCCAGGGCAAGGTGTACCTCGTCGTCAAGGCGCTGATTACGGAACAGCAAAACGGAGTGCTCTTCGAATGCCTCGCGGATCCGTGCGTAGTGTGTGGCCGCATCCCGCAGATCAATGCCGTCGATCTCGACGCCGAAATCTCTATGAAGGGCCTTCACGGGCACGCTCCTTTCTCAAGGCACTCCTTGAAGTAAGAAATGTTAAACTGACAGGTTGTTAGCGGAAAATTCGCGATTTTCCGAGTTTCGTGTGAGGTACGGACCGGAATGCCCCGAACAACCTGAGAACCGGAACTCCTGACTTGTTGCCAGATTCCACAAGCTCGGCTTCGCCCGCGACCGTCTCTGCAGGACTGGTGTCGTCCACCGGGCTCGGTAAACGTCGTGGCGACGGTAACTGCAGCGACCACTCCATTCAGCTGAAATGAAAGTGCTCTTGGTCTGGTGTCCTGGTTCGATTCCAGTA
The DNA here is from genome assembly GCA_022819905.1 of Alphaproteobacteria bacterium. GTDB lineage: Bacteria > Pseudomonadota > Alphaproteobacteria > TMED109 > TMED109 > VXPW01. Next base: position 1,045 of record JAJEGJ010000091.1, on the reverse strand, counting down.
TTCGAGGAGCTTGAAGGGCCAGTTCTGCGTCACGCGTCCCGCCTTGTTCTTGTACCAGCTGCGCACGTTCGGTGCGCCCCAGGCCACCTGCAGATTGCCCTCGTCGATGACAACGTTGTAAGCGTCGTGTACTTCCTTGCGGCACTCCAGGCTGCGGTACCCGTTTTCGAACAGCATCCTGATACAGCCCATGACGTAGTGCATGCCGCACTCCGAGAAGAAGATGGTGCTTCCGGTGATGACGATGTTGGTGTTGGGTCCGTAGAGACAGAAGAGATTGGGATATCCAGGCACGACGATGCCGAGGTAAGCGCGTGGATCGTCCCCCCAGTGTTCGCGGATGTCGCGCCGGTCACGGCCACGGATTCGCATGGGCCAGAGGAACCGGCTGGCATGAAACCCGGTGGCGTAGACAAGCACGTCTGCCGAGTGCTCGACGCCATCCGTTGTCAGCACCCCGCCGGCCGCGATACGGTCGATCGTCTCCGTGACAAGCTGAACGTTGTCGCGCCTCAACGTGCGATACCAGGTACCGTCGTCGAGCAGAAGCCGCTTGCCACACGGCGGGTGCTTCGGAATGGAGGCCGCAATCAACTCCTCATCACCGTCAAGTTCTCGTTGGATGCTGCGAATCATGAGCTTGCGCAAGGCATCGTTCGCAGCGCTCACGGAGCGTTCCTGATGCGGCCACGCCGGGTCCTTCGTGACCGAGGCGTAGAGACCTTCTCCGTCCAGCCAGAACAGAAGGAAATGATACCAGCGCGCATAGTAAGGAACATGGTTGATGAGCCAGTGTTCTCCTGCCGGCACGCTGGCGCGGTAGTCGGGACTGGGATAGATCCAGGGTGGTGTGCGTTGAAACACAATGACTTCGCCGGCTTGTCTGGCGATCTCGGGTACGAACTGCATGGCGGTGGCGCCGGTTCCAATGACCGCCACCCGCTTTCCTGACAGATCGAGCGTGGAATCCCAGCGCGCCGAGTGGAACGCCGGGCCTTCGAATGCGCCTACGCCATCGAGATCGGGAAGCCGCGGTTGGTTGAGT
>JAJEGJ010000080.1 GCA_022819905.1 Alphaproteobacteria bacterium | reverse complement strand
GGTCGACCACCCGATCACCAGCGACCAGCTCTTCGACAGCGTCAACCCACGCTTCAACCTGTCCTATTATCCGGACGACGACACCACCCTGTATGCCAACGTCGCCAAGGGTTTTCGCAGCGGCACCGTGCAACTGCAGGCCCAAGTCGCGGCTCTGACCATTTCCGGCATCGTCGGCAGCCAGTTGATCGAGCCGGACACCGTGTGGACCTACGAGGCGGGGGTGAAAAAGGAGCTTGCCGACGGCGCGCTGGTACTGCAGGGCGCCCTGTACTACTCCGATTGGCAGGACCTGCAGTCGCTGTACACCACGCTGACCGGAGTCAACTCCGTGGTGCAACTGGGCGACGTCGATATTTTCGGGGTTGAGTGGGACTTCGGGTGGCAGGCCAACGAGAACCTGCGGCTGGGCCTGAACGGCGCCTACACCAACAGCGAGTTCGGGGAACTCGACCCGGTTTTGGCGGCTGGCATACCGCAGGCGGAAAAGGGCAACCGCGTGCCGTTCACGCCGAACTGGACCACCAATGTCAACGCCACCTACACACGCCCCTTGGCCAACACCGGCCTCGATGCCTTTGGCTACCTGTCCTACACCTATCGCGACGGGGCCATCAACTACACCCTGCAGGAAGGCGAGGACAGCCACGACCTGACCTTCCGCCTGGGCGTGCAGGCCGAGCGCTGGAGTGCGTACTTCTTTGCGGAGAACCTGCTGAACCAGGACGACATCCTGCTCTATCCCACCATTACGTTCTTCAACGTGCCCTATCCGCGCAAGCTGGGCCTGGCGGTGAGCTTCAACTTTGAGTAACCGGGAAACCCGGCGTTTTGAGTGACCGGAAAACCCGGCAGCCGAGGAAATCGTCATGACAGCAAAACCGGGCGCTCCGGTTCACATCGAAAGGAACCTTTTGATTCCACTTGCCGACGGAGTGACCCTGGCCGCGGACCTGCACAGGCCGGCCGGCGAAGGATCCTTTCCGACGCTGGTCAGCTACTACCCGTATCACAAGGATGGCCTGATCGGCAGCATGCTGGAGTACCCGCGCGAGTATTTCGCATCGCACGGCTACGCCAGTCTGCTGGTTGACCTGCGGGGGCTGGGCGGCTCGAGCGGCGTGGCTTGGGAAACGCTCGATGCCCGTGAAGGGGAGGACGGCGTCCAGATCATTGAATGGGCGGCACAGCAGGACTGGTGCGATGGGAACATCGGCATGTGGGGGTTTTCGTACGGGGGAACGTCAACGCTGCAGACCGCATCCCGACGCCCGCCAAACTTGAAGGCGATCGCGCCCATCGAAACGCTCTCCGACGTCTATCTGGAACTGGCCACCCGGTTCGACTGCCTGCCGTGGTTCGGCAACTGGGGCGCGCTGATGGTGTCAATGAACATCCTGCCGCCCGCCTACCAGGATCCCGAAGGGCGTTGGTACGAGGTCTGGATGGAACGCCTCGAAAACGGGTTTCCGCACATATTTGCGGCCAAGGACCATCCAACCTACGACGACTACTGGCGCTCGCGCGTGATCCCCGTGGAGCAGGTCGATGTGCCGACGTTCCTCATCGGCGGCTGGCGAGACGTGAACGTGCATGCCATGTTCCGCATTTACGATGCGATTCAAGCGCCAAGGAAGCTGGTGCAGGGGCCTTGGACGCACATTCTGCCGTACCACTCCCCCATCGAGCCCTGGGATTACCTGCACGAGTTGAAACGGTGGTGGGACCGCTGGCTCAAGGGCGAGGAAAACGGAATTGACACGGAGCCCGCGGTCACCCTCTTCGTGCAGGGCAGCGGCGCCTGGCGGCATGAACCGGAATGGCCCATCAAGCGCACCGAATCGAGAACCTTGCATCTCGACGACGGCGGAATCCTGTCGGGACGGGCGCCCGCCACGGAATCGTCCGCTCGCTATGCGGCAGATCCCACGGTCGGTTCCATGGCGGGCCTTTGGGACGGCACCGGTCTCGGCATCGGGCTGCCGATGGAGCAGGGACCGGACGACCTCCGCTCCCTGACCTTTACGACGGCGCCCTTGAAGGATGACCTGGAGATTACCGGCGCGCCCGAAACGGTTCTGCATGTGGAGTTGGAAAAAGGAGACGATCTGAATCTGGTGGCCAAGCTCTGTGACCTGGACCCGGATGGCCGCTCGTCACTGATCACGGTGGGGTCCATCAAGGGCAGTGCGTACGACTCTGCGGAGCATCCGCAACCGGTGCCCACGGGCGTGGTTCACGAGTACAGGGTGCAACTGTTCACCACTTCGTACCTCGTTCCCCGCGGCCACCGGATCCGGTTGAGCGTCTCCTGCTCGGACTTCCCCAGACTGTGGCCCACAAGCACCAACCCGGTGATAAAGCTGCATTGCGGCGGATCCAACGGTTCGGCGCTGCAGATTCCAGTCGTGCCGGCCGCCCCGGACCCGCTGCCCGCACCGGCGCTCAAGCGACCGGACCCTTCGATCAGCGATGCGCCCCTGGCCGTGGACTTCGTTCCGAGATACACCATCGAGCGCGATTACATCGGGGACCGGGAAACGGTGAGAATGGGTTCGGCGCAGGTTTCCGGGTTGCCGTCCGGCGGCAGATTCAGCATGGACATCGATGTCTCGGCGAGTGTCGCGCGCGCCAGGCCGGATGGCGCCAGGATTGAGGGAAGCGCCCTGCTTCGGCTGGAGCTTCCCGCCCTCGGCCAGGTGGACGTGGAAAGCAAGACGTTGTTGTATCGGGAAATCATGCACCTTGAGGGGCAGGTCAAGGTGAACGGCAAGCGGATCTTCGAGAAGCAGTGGCTCAGGTGAACGAGTTCGTCCAGCGCGGCCAGTCAACCTGATTGGCGAAGGACGGACACGTTGACGAAGTGCAGGTCGGCCGCTCCCTCGGACAGGGGCGGGGTCACCGCATAAGCGACAGCGAAGGCGCCGGGGCCGGTGGGCTTGACCTCGAAATAGTTGCCCAGATAGAGCAGCACATGGGGCCGGGGCCCCTTGGCAAGGTCGAACGGCTGCGACAGCGCCGTTTCCGTCCAGCTTGCGCCATTGTCCACGGACGCCGCAAAGCGGGCCCTCGTCGTAATACTGCCATCCCCCGGCACGTCCTCCCGGGAGTCGTACCAGAAGACGCCGATCGCCCCACCGGGTGCGACTCCAAGGGCTGCGTTCCACGCGGGGCCATCCACCTCGGCCACGGTCGACGGTGCGCTCCAGGTGACGCCGCGGTCCGCTGATGTAGCAACGGCCACCGTTCCCCGGTCGGTCACCGGATCGTAGGTCGATGCAACCAGATGCAGGGTGTCGTTCGAGCCCAGGTACAGCGGCGTGTCGATGGCGAGCACCATTTCCCCTTCGGGATGCATGAACGCGCCGGTGTTCGACTGCAGCGGCAGCGGCTGCGGTGCGGTCCAGCCGTCCGCGGTGCGGCGGCTGAACACAGTGGCCGCCGTGGTCGGGTCCTCGCCGGCAAGTGCCGCGGCCAGCAGCTCTCCGTCGGCGAAGCGCACCAGGTCCAGTGCGCCCCTGGCCGCCATGACCGGTTCGGGACGGCTCCAGGAGGCGCCGCCGTCCGTGGTTGATGCCAGATAAATGTGACCATCTTCCAAGTGCGATTCGGTCCCTTCCGGCTGGCTTGGGTTGCGGTGCACATGCCAGGCAACGTGGGCGGTGCCGGCGCTGTCGGGGTCGGTGGCGATGAGCGTGGTGTGCTGGTACTCCCCCAAGGGTGAGACGACCCGGGGCGGCGACCAAGTGAGGCCAAAATCGTCGGATGTCGATACCACTACCGCGCTGTTCATCCAGTATTCCGACCCCATCACGAGGGGTTGCCCCTCGGGCAGGAAATCGCCCTGCACCGATGCCAGATACAGGCGGTCGCCGCCGTCGATGCCGAGATCCTGGTCGCCGTAGCTGTTGTAGGACGTGCCGGTGCAGGGCGAGAGCCCCGGGGGCTCGGCTTCCCGCCAAGTGATGCCCCCATCCTCGGAAGCCGCCGTCGAGATGGCGAGCACCGGATCGCGCATGAAGGCCACCGCGATGCGCGCAGGGTTCTTGGGCGACACGACGAGGCGTGGGTCGGTTTCGGTATCGTCCGGATACGTGTAGCCGTCACTCAACTTCCCGCAGTCGCCGTCGAGCGGCGACTTTCCCGTTCCGATGCGGACGGGTTTGCTGACGGCCAGCCGAACGGCCTCTTTCGAATCAGTGTGCTCCACCGCCGCTTCACCGGTGGTTTCGCGCGCGCTACCGCAACCCGCAATCAGCACGCCGGCGACCAGTGCGGCCGTGAGGCGGTCGGTCATGGTGCGGCTGAGGTGTTCTCTGGTGGGAAGAGGCGCGAAAACGGTTGTGTGGTCCGAGTTGTGCGCACCCGAAGGATCCGACATTTGCGTTGGCTCCAACTCTACCAGCGATAGGTCAGAGTTCCACCGATGGTCTGGGGCGCGGCCAGCACGCTGAAGGGTTCGTTGGTGTAGAACGAACCCAACTGCTGCACGAGCACGATGGTCTCGTCGAACAGGTTCTCGGCGTAGAGGCTCGCGCTCCACCTGTCGGTCTCGAGCGTGAATCGCAGGGTCGTCAGCGCGTAGTCGTCGACTTCGGGCAGTTCGATGCGCGTATTGCCGAGCGGGTCGGCTACGGTATTCAGCCCGGTGATGTAGCTGTCGACGTAACGTACGCCACCGTAGATGGTGAAATCCCAGTTGTCGGCAACCGGCCGCGTGTACTGAATGGCAACTGCCGCGGTCTGTTCGGGCACGAACGGGAAGGGTGTGCCGGCCAGGAAATTGATGTCTCCAGACGGGTCTGAATCGGGTGGTATGTCGATGGAGTCGAATTCCGCATCCGTATAGCTGTAGGACAGCGACAGCGTGAGCCCTTCCGCAGGAACGGCGACCAGTTCCGCCTCGAACCCCTTGCTGGAGCTTTCGCCGATGTTGAACACCCGGTTCACGGGGAACGGCTGGAACACGCGCACGCGAATCTGCTGCTTGGTGATGTCCATGTGGAATGCGGCCAGGTTGAGGCTTAGCCGATTGTCGAAGAGCTGCGATTTCAGCCCGACTTCGTAGCTGATCAGTTCCTCGTTGTCGAAGGGTTCGTACTCGGGTCCGGGCGCGCCCTGGAAGTCCTGGAACCCGCCCGCCTTGAAGCCTTGCGCGACCGTGGCATAGCCTCTCACGCCGTCGCTGAACGCATAGCTGATCGAGCCCATCGACGTCACTGCATCGATCTTCGTGCTGTTGCCCTCGAGGAAGTCCGTTGTCGCGGGCAGGCCGATGACCGCGAAGAAGGGCACCGTGAAATTCACGCGCGAGTCGATCTTGGGCTTTTCCTCGGAATAACGCGTGCCTGCCGTGAAGTCCCAGCGGCCGACCGAGTAGGTCGCCTGGCCGAACAGGGCATAACCCTCGCGCGAGATGTCATACCATTGGTCCGCCGTCACCCCGGCCAATATGCCGAAGGATGGATCCTGGGCTCCCGCGAATATGTCCTGGTCCATGTTGCGGAACTCATCGAACCAGAAGGCGCCGAGCGTCCAGTCCCAAGGGCTTTCCGCCACGTTTGAAGCCAGGCGAAACTCTTGGGAAAAGGTTCTCTGCTCGACCTGGATGTGCTGGAAATTGCCTTGAAATTCCCGGCCGTCGATATCGCTGAACTGCAGGGTCTTGGCTTCGCGATTTCCGGTGATCGAGGTGAACGTCGCCCAGGGCAGATCCCAGTCGAGCCGGAACGAAACCCCGATGATGTCGTCCGTGCTGTCCGCTAGGTCGGAGTTATAGGTCAGGTAGTCATCGATGCCGCTGTCTGGAACTCCGGCGCCGAGCATGCCGCCGCGCCACCGTTTTCCGTCGACCGACAGGTCGAGCGTCAGCGCATCCGTCGGGTTGGCGACCACCCGGAACTGCCCCACCAACTGGTCGAACGCGGTCTGCGGCCTGTCGAGTTCGATGTTGTCCAGGAATCCATCGCTTTCCTCGTAGCGAACGGCGAGGCTCATGGCCACGCTGTCGCTGACCGGCCCGGCGACGTAACCCTGCAGGTCGATGGTGTCGAATTCGTCCGCCCGCACCCGCGCCTTGCCCTCGAACTCCTGTCCCGGCTTGCGCGTCACGATGTTGAGCGCGCCGCCTTGGGTGTTTCGACCGAACAGTGTGCCTTGGGGACCCCTCAGTATCTCGACGCGCTCGACTTCGAGAAAGTCCATGTCAAACCCCATGTCGGGCTGATAGACGCCGTCGACGAAAGTGCCGACCCCCGGTTCGATGATCGGGGTAGCGCCGATGCCGCGCACGACGAGGTGCTGGCCGATAGTGTCCGATCCGAATTCGGCCGCCACGAAATAGACGTTGGGTGCTGTGCCGTACAGTTCCTTGATGCTCTCGACGCCTGCAGCCTCCAGTTGGTCGCCGCTGAAGGAGCTTACCGCCATGGGCACGTCGAGCAGGCGCTCCTCCCGCTTGCGCGCGGTGACCAGGATTTCTTCGAGCACCGCCGCCTGTTCCTGTGCCAGGGCGAACTGGCCGACCTGCGGCAACGAAATGAGTAGAGCCAATTGAGCGACCTGCATCAGCCGTTTTTTCATGGCATTCCCTTCCCGGTGTTAAGCCTCAGGATTGTCACTGAAATCATAGATGATTTCAACGATGAAATTTTCGGCGCGTCGAGTATGATGCGCCCATGTCGAGTGTCACCCCAATACGAAGCGGCAGTGCCGCGCACCCGGAGAGAGCCCGGGGGCAGCATCGGATGGAACGCGCGGTCGAGCATATTGAGGAAGGCATCCGCAATGGCCTGTACCTGCCCGGGCACCGGCTGGTGGAAGCGGAGGTCGCAGCCAACTCGGGGCTCGGCGTCGGCCCGATCCGCGAGGCGCTGCGCCTGCTCGCCGGCGAAGGGCTGGTGGAGATCCGCCCCTACCGCGGCGCGGTGGTCAAGCGGCTTTCGGCGGATGAGATCGTGCAGATCTACCAGGCCGCCAAAGGCGTGGTTTACATGAGCCTGACGCTTGCCGTGCCGGCCCTCAAGGACTCTGCCAATCGCCAACGCATCCTTGCGGCGGTGGATGAGGTGCGCGCCTTTGCGGAAGCACCCATTACCGATCTCTTGAGGGCCGTAACCAATTACTACTTCGTGCTGCACGACATCGCCGGAAACCACTACCTGACCAAGCTGATTCAGCGGCTGCACCTGGGGCTGGTGCACCGCGAGGTGGCCAACCTGCATCCTGCGGTTGACCAGGGCCGGGTGGTGAAGGCCTATGTGGATGCGACGGATGCGCTGCTGGCGGGCGATGCCGAGCGCGCCATCGACATCAAGATGGCCTATTTCGACAACTACATCGAAACGATCCGCAAAGCGGACCGAAGCGGGGAGGGATAATCATGCACCACAGCGACGATCGCATACTGGTCACCCATGTCGGCAGTCTGCCCCGGGCTCCGGCGCTGCTCGACATGCTCGGACGCATGGAAGCCGGCGAGGACGTTGACCGCGGCGCGTTCCAAGCGGAGGTGCTCAGCGGCCTGAGGGAAGTGGTTCGCGAGCAGGCGGCAGCGGGCATCGAAATCGCCGGCGACGGCGAACTGCCGCGCATCGGCTTTTCCTTCTACGCCAAGGACCGGATGACCGGATTCGGCGGCGAGGCCAAGCGCGGCACGGTCACGGATTTCGCCAAGTTCCCGGGCTATGCGGAGCTGGTGGTCAGCCGCTCGGCGGGGCAGTCCACCGCCGGCAAGTCCGCTTCCGTGTGGGCGACCCCGGAGTGCGTGGATGCCGTGCGCTACGACCCGGAACTGACCCAGGCGAAGGAGGAACTCGACCTGTTTGCAGACGCTCTCGCGGCGGAACCGGATGCGAGCAGCCAATTCACGGGCACCTTCGTCACCGCTGTCACCCCGGGCATCCTCGCAACCACCCTGCTGCGCAATCCGGACAACCCGGCCTATCCGCGGGACGAGGATTACGTCTTCGCGCTGGCCCGCGAGCTGCGGCGGGAGTACGAACACATCGTCTCCCGGGGCCACATCCTGCAGCTCGATGCCCCGGACCTCGCCCTGGAGCGCCAGATCCTGTTCGTCGACCGGCCCCTGAAGGCGTTCCAGCAGCGCATGGAAGTGCATGTGGCGGCACTCAACGAGGCGCTTTCGAACATTCCGAAGGACCGGGTGCGCCTGCACGTCTGCTGGGGCAACTGGGACGGCCCCCACTGCGACGATGTCGCCCTGGAGTCGATCCTGCCCATCATCTACAAGGCCAACGTGGGTGGCCTTTCGCTGGCCTGCGCCAATCCGCGCCACGCCCACGAGGTGGACCTGTTCCGCGACATGCCGCTGCCCGACGACCTGGTCATGTTCCCGGGCGTCATCGATGTCACCACCAACATGCTGGAGCACCCGCAGCTGGTGGCCAACCGCCTCTGCCACTGGGTGGACGTGATCGGCGACCGGGAGCGGGTGGTCGCCAACACCGACTGCGGGTTCTCCACCTTCGCGGGCTACACCATGGTGGCGCCGGACGTGGTGTGGGCGAAAATGAAGGCCATGGCGGACGGCGCGGCCATCGCCACGCAACGACTGTGGGGATGAGTCGGAACGCGGATCGAAAAGACCAAGGAGGAAAGGAGACACATGGAAGCGAAAAGAAGCATGACCGCCGAGGAGATCCAAAGTCGCGTGGCGCGCTTCGGGGATCTCAAGCGGATGTCCACGGCCAAGGACCTCGACTGGGTGCCGCAGGAGGCCATGGACGTGATCTTCGCCCGCGACCTGCGGCCGATCATTATGGAGCAGACCAAGAATCCCTTCGGCGAGACGGCGGCGATCTACGGGGCGGCGGGCACCACCATGAACGTCTCGATCATGCCGCCGGGGCAGGGGCCTTGCCTGCACGCCCACGACAACACCTACGAGACCTTCGTGGTGCTCGACGGCACCATCGAGTTCCGGGTCGGCCCCGAAGGGGAGGAAAAGGTGACGCTTGGCAAGTGGGACACCTTCTCGTGCCCGCCCGGCGCCTACCGGGGTTTCAGCAATGCCGGCGAAGAAGACGCCGTGCTGCTGACCGTGATCACCGGCGCCGTGGATGCGCGCGACGATGTCTGCGTACCGCCCAGCGTCGGCCGGGAAATCGACGAGCGCTTCGGCGGCGATGTACTGGACGAATTCAAGAAGCTCGCGACCTTCAACGAGGAGTAGCAAACCATGCAATCCCCCACTTGCGCAATCGGTCTGATGGCTAGGTTCCTGCTGTGCGTTCCTTTGCTGGCCGCCTGTGAAGCCGGCGGCGCTCCGGGGGACGAAGCAGAAGCCAGTCCGGCGCTGCCGGACGTGCGGACCAGCCCCTTGTCCCTAGAGGGCACCAGCCCGGTCGAGTGGACCGGCCACAAGCGCCGGTCGCACTTCGTGGCCGCGGCGGATGGCGTGCGCCTCGCCGTCGATGCGGTGTTGCCGACCGGCTATGCCGGCAAGGGCGAAGCGCCAACGGCCTTTCCGGTGATCTTCCGCTATACCCCGTACCACCGCACGTCGATCGATCCCGAAACCGGCGAGGTGGCGCTGGTTCCCTGGGAGTTCTTCCTCAAGCGCGGCTACGCCTACGTGGCCGCCGACATGCGCGGCACCGGCGCGTCCTTCGGCTGGAACGACCTGATGAGCCAGCAGTTCGTCGAGGACGGCGGCGCCATCGTCGATTGGATTGCCGCCCAGCCCTGGAGCGACGGCAACGTGGGCATGATCGGCGGCTCCTACGAGGGCTGGTCGCAGTTCGCCGTGGCCGCGGCGCAGCCCGAGGCGCTCAAGGCGATCGTCCCCTTCCACACCGGTTGGGATGCGTTTCTGCTGCAGCCCGGCGGCGTGTTCGCCTACGCCTTTGGGGAAATGTGGACGGCAATGACCGACTTCATCAACCACAACAACTCGTTCGAGACCTTTCCCATACCCCCGGTGACGCCGGTGCTCGACGAGGACGGAGACGGCGAACTCACCGACGAGATTCCCTTGGATGCGGACGGCGACAGCTGGTTCACCGACGACTATCCTTGGCCCGTCGATCCGGCGAACCCGCCGCGCTACCCCGATGGCGTCGAGCGCACGGAACACGCCTACTTCAACGCCACCATGGAGCACATCGCCCATCCGGATGGCGCGCCGGGCAACTACGATGCGGTAATCGGCGTCCGCTCGCAGCGCTTCTTCGACAGCCCGCGCCCATCTGATGGCCTGATCTCCGCCGAGCTCAACTGGGGCATGCTGCCCGCCGTCATCGAGTCCGGGGTGGCGATCTACAACTTCGCTGGCTGGTGGGATGCCTTCGCGCGCAGTTCGTTCGAGGTCTATGCCACCCTCGAGCCCACCAATCCGTCCCGGATATCGGCCTGGCCGATGTACCACCAGGGCATCTCGCCGCCCGCTTCCGGGCGGGGCGGCGCCGACCCGGAGCGGGAGAACGTTTACACGGAAACCTACCTGGGCGAGGCGCTGCGCTGGTTCGACCGCTGGCTGAAAGGGGTGCGCAACGGCATCGACGAGGAACCGCCGGTGTACATCTTCGTGCAGAACGAGGGCTGGCGCGCGGAACCGTCCTGGCCGCTGGAACGGGCCGTGCCGACACGGTTCTACCTGGCCGGCGCCAATATTCTGGCGCGGGAGCCCGGCGAGTCAGGGCGCGACGACTACACCGCCGATTTCACCCACGACGGAACTTTCGGGCCGCCGGTGGACGCCGCACAGATCTCGGTGGCCAATGCCATGAAGGGCAAACCCCCGTTCAACGCCGACACCTTCGGTCGTTCGCGCCAGCAGATGTTCGGCTTTCCCGACGACATCCCCTTCCGCACCGAAAAGGACGAGCAGGCGCTCACCTACACCAGCGCGCCGCTCGCAGCAGACATGGAAGTAACGGGCCACCCCATCGTCAGCGTTGCCGTTTCCTCCACCGCCGACCACGGGGACCTCTACTTCTATCTGGAAGACATCGACCCGAAAGGCAACGCCGTCCTCGTCACCGAACACCACCACCGCGCCGGTTTCGACCGCCTGGTGGACAACGACCTGCAGATCCCCGGCAACCCCGGCATCGACGTCAGGCCGGACCTGCCCTGGCACGGATTCCGCGAGGCCGACTACACCGACGGCGTCTTCGCCGACGGCGCGGTGGTCCGGGTGACGACATCGCTGCACCCCACCTCCTGGCTCTTCAGGGCGGGCCACAGCGTGCGCCTGTCGATCGCGGCGGCCGACTGGCCGGACTACGACCTGCACCCCGAACTGTCGCCGCGGAACCGGCCCGATGCAGAGGACAACATCGTCCCGACCATCGGTGTGCACCGGGGCGGCACGGACGGGTCGTATCTGGAACTGCCGGCCGTTCCACGCGCGGAAAATCCGGACTGACGGGGAGTCGGCGGGTACCTGTCCGGTCGTCCCGTGGGATTGACCGGTTCGGCCAGTGGCTTCCGGTCCCGGAGCCGGATGGGGTTGCGGTCGTTTTTGTGCGTCTGAGCATGCAGGGCCCTCGCCGGACCACGACCGATCGCGCATGAAGGTTCGACCATGACCCATCGTTCCCGCCTCACGGTGTTGCTGGCCGCCGCGGCGATGGCCCTTGCCTCGCGGGCTGCCGGCTCTTCGGATTGGAATATCGAGGAAAGCCGGACGACCTCTGGGTGATGGACCGGCAATCCGGCGCCATGACCAACGTGTCGGCCATGCCCGAGGGCGTCACGGGGGGAATGTGGTCGGCGGACGGGCGCTTCCTCTACGGCGTCGCCATGCACGACGGCACGAAAAACACGGTCTACCAGTTCGGGTTCAACGGCGACCGCGTGGTGCTGATCCCGGCGCCCGAGGCCTCGGCGTCGCGCCCCGGGGCGGGGTTCCGGCCGATCAACCACTTCCGGGACGATCCTGAGCGTGGGCTCATCTTCTACGAGCAGGTGGACGGCGCCCTGTACGCGGCCGGCGGCTCGATCGGCACCTACGACAAGCGCACCGGCGAAACCCGCCACTACATCAGGCGGCCGGGCGGCGCCTTGGCCCCGGCGCTGAAGGACTACATCACGCCCCACCGTGCCGCGCGCCACCAACTGGCCACGGCCGCCCGCGTACACCCCGGCCCCGAACCGGCCGGCGGGTTCTACTTTCTGAAAGGATCCGGCTAAATCCGGGACTCCGGCCTATCTCGGCGGTTCCACCATGTGCGCAGACAATCCCCGAGAATCGGCCTGGCTTCACCGCGCGCAGCCCCTCCAAGTCGAAGCCCATACTGGTCTGGTAGACGCCGTCGAACATGCGTTCGAGAACACTCTGCTATGTTCGAGCGCCCTGGAGTAAGCCCCGAAAATCGATGCAATGTTAGATGAATCGACGCGCATTCATACACCCCGGTTTCGATGCCGGTGGCCACAAGACGATCGCCGATCCGGAAGAGGCGCCGCTATGCGAGTGAAATCTCCGGCCCCGCGGGCACGACCCGGGTGGGATTGATGATGGCGTGGCTGCCGTAGTAGTGCCGCTCGATGTGGTCGAGAAACACGGTTTCCGCGATACCGGGCATGGCGTACAGGCGCCTCGTATGGGCCCAGAGGTTGGGATAGTCGACGAGGCGGCGGAGATTGCATTTGAAATGGCCGTGGTAGACGGCATCGAACCGGACCAGGGTGGGGAACAGCCGCCAGTCCGCCTCGGTCAGCGTATTGCCGACCAGGTAGCTCGAGCCTTCGAGGAGCCCTTCGAGCCAGTCGAGGGTTTCGAACAGGGGATGGACGGCCGCCTCGTAGGCTTCCTGGGTCATGGCGAAGCCCGACTTGTAGACGCCGTTGTTCAGGGTGTCGTAGACGCGCCTGTTGACCGCATCGATCTCCTGCCGTAGCGCCTCCGGATATAAGTCACCCCGGGGCAGCGCCGGTGCGGTTTGCGCGGGTCATCTGACGCCAAGGTGGTATTGCCTGTGAGAGGTTGGCAGCAACTAGACGGCGAATTCGGCCAGGTTCGTTCCGTACCGAAAAGGCCCTCCGTATGATGGATGCTCACTTGGACATCGAGCAGTTCCACGGTGACCAAAGTCTCCTATCGCGGCCATCCGGCCCGCATTGAAGTTTCCATGCCCAGGTTTCTTTTCGATCGCCTGACCGAGCATGACAAGGCGCCCCGCTGCCGGTACGAAACGGCCCGCGGCGTGGCTGAATTCGTTGCCGCAAGGGGGCTCGCCCACGACTCCCAATCCTTGCTGACCACGCGCCTGTTCATCCACATGGAGTCCGCGCTCGCGGATGCGGGACGCATGCCGACACAGCACCTGGCCCTGTCCACGCGCCTGTTGAGCCCTGACGGCGTGTTCGAGCCCGATACATCCGTCTTCGTCGATCCGGTGCGCGCGAGCCGGGCCGGTGAACTCGGTCTTAAGCCACCTGCCGGAGATATCTATCTCGATACGCGGAAAGGGCATCCCATGCCGGACCTGGTTGTGGAATTCCACCGGAGTGCGAACTCTCACCGGAGGCTCGTCCCGTACTTCCGCATGGGCGTGCGCGAAGTCTGGACCTGGAATGCCCGGGACGGGGTGGTGATCTGGATTGCCGGCGACAGCGCGCAGGGGGAACCGGTTCACGCGGCACGGAGCCGTGTGTTCCCGGGACTGGAGCGGGAGGGTCTCGACCGCCTGCTGGCTGTCGGGCTCGGCTCGAGGGAGCGGTTTCGCCTGTCCCGCGAACTGGCGGGCCTGATGGTGGCCGAGCTGGATTGACCGGCCCGGTGCCGGCTGCCCACCGAAACGCACAGGCTCGAGCCTCCGGCTGAGGTAAGGACGGTCGGTTTACGTCAATTGGCGTAGCGGTGCCAAACAGCGCGTTCAGTGCCCGTTCTGACCACAGACGAGGATTAAATTCCATGGAAAACTACAGACGAATGCGGGCGGCGCTTGGTTTTGCGTTACTGATCCCGCTGGCGGGCATGGCCGCGGCGGCGGACAGCCGGCAGGCGGTGTTCGAGCAGTATCTCGACTTCGCCGCGCTGGTGAAGGGCGCCTCCATCGAGCCCAACTGGCTCGCCGACGGCTCGAGCTTCTGGTACGCCGACGGCGGGCCGGCCAACCGGGTGATCTGGCGCGTGGACCCGGCCGCCGACGCCCTGGAGCCGCTGTTCGATGTGCAGCGCCTGCGGGCCGCCATCGCCGCGTCAATTGGCCACGAACCGCCTTATGCCGGGGTGCCCTTCGAGACCTTCCAGTTGACTCCCGATGGCGCCGCGGCGACCTTCTCCCTGGAAGGGCGCCGGTTCAGCCTGGATTTGGCAACCTACCAGGTCGAGGAACAGCCCGCGCCCGCGGCTACGGTCGCCGCCGGCGTGCGGCCGGGCACCTTTCCGCGCCGCGGCTATTTCGGGATGGCGATCCCTTCGCCGGAGGTGCTGTCCCCGGACGGCAAGTGGTACGCCACCCTGGTCGACGACAACGTGGCCCTGCGCTCGGCGGCGGACGGCAGCACGCACGCGCTCACCACGGACGGTACCTTCGACGATGCCTGGGACGTGGAGAGCACGCGCCTTACCCTCGGGGCCGGCATTACGATTGTCTATGTGCCGTTCACCCCCTGGTCGCCGGACAGCCTGAAGCTCTTCGCGACCCTCACCGACCGCTCGAAACTGCCCCGCAAGGGGGAACTGCGCTACATGGAAACCATCGAACGCACCATCCCGCGGCCCTTCGCCACAGCCGGAGGTCACCTCGATCATGTGCGGCCGTACATCCTGCACATCCTGTCGGGAGAGCGAATCGCCATCGACGTGGATACGGAAAACCGCTATTTCAGCCTGCTCGGCTGGCTGCCCGACTCGTCGGAAGCGCTGTTCGCCCGGTTTTCCCGGGATTTCAAGTCGGTGGACATCATGGCGGCGAACGCCCTGGACGGGTCGGTGCGGACTCTCTTCACCGAGACGGCGGAAACCTTCGTCAAGATCCAGCACGATGTCATCTCCTTCGGCAACACCGGTTTTACGGCCCTGCCGGACGGCGACGGCTTTCTCTGGGAGTCGACCCGGGACGGCTGGAATCACCTCTACCTGTACCGCAACGACGGGCGTCTCGAGCGTCAGTTGACCCGGGGCCAATTCCCCGTTCTGGAGGTGCGGAAGATCGACCGGGAAAACGGCTGGGTGTACTTCACGGCCCACGGGGAGCGTCCCCGGGTCTACGATACGCACCTGTACCGGGTGGCTCTCGACGGCGGCGCCATGGAGCGGCTGACGGAGGGCGAGGGCCAGCATGCCGTAAAGTTCTCCCCGTCGCTCGCATACTTCGTCGACACGCATTCCAGTCCCTCTCGAGCGCCCCGCGTTGACCTGCGCGCCGCCGAGGGATCCCTGATCCGCACCCTGGCGGAAGCGGATGCTTCAGCGTTGGATTCGCTGGGCTGGACACCGACCGTGGAATTCAGCGTCAAGGCCGCCGACGGCGAGACCGATCTCTGGGGGGTCATGCACAGGCCTTACGATTTCGACCCCGGAAAGAAGTATCCGGTTCTCGAATACCTCTATGCCGGCCCCCAGATCGTGGCGACCGACCGGACCTTTTCGCTCGGCCTGTCGAAAACGCAGAACCTGCCGCGCGCCATGGCGCAACTCGGCTACGTGGTCGTCACCCTGGACGGACGCGGCACACCAGAGCGCTCCAAGGCGTTCCAGGACGTCATCTACCGGAGCTGGGGCAGGAACGAGATCGCCGACCATGCCGCGGCCATCCGCCAACTCGGCGAACGGCACCCCTTCATGGACCTCGACCGCGTCGGCATCTGGGGGCATTCCTGGGGCGGCTACTACGCGTTTGCAGCCCTGGCCCAGGCGCCGGACCTGTACCGCGCCGCGGTCTCCAGCGCACCGGGCTTCAACCCCTATGCGTCACTCCTGTACGAGCCCTACCTCGACCTGCCGGAGCGGGCCAAGGACGCCTACGATTTCGCAACCCCCTACCGGCTGGCACCCCAGGTGAAGGGCAGGCTGATGCTGGTGGGCGGCCTGGCGGACTTCGCGACCTTCCCGGAATTCATGCGCATGAGCCGCGCACTGATCGATGCCGGCATCGACCACGACCAGGTGGTGCTGCCGGAAGAGGGCCACGGCTATACCGGCGTGGCCGAGGACTATTTCATCCGCAAGCTCGCGGACTTCTTTGCCAGAAACGTGATGGATGCCGAGCGCTAGTACACCTTCAACCTGATAATGTCGGATCGGCGCGTCTGCAAGCGCCAATCCGCTTTGTGGCAGGCGAGTTCCCACCCTAGCGGGTTCCGGCGCACAGACGTGCAGGAAGGGCGCTTCGCGCCAATCGAGGGCAGGATGCCCTCGCTCCGGAGGATCTCGCGGCTGCTCAACGCCCTCCCGCGACTTGAGCAATTCCCTCGAACTCGTGGAGGGCAGTCCCCGATCTAAAGTCCTACGGAGCGAGGGCATCCTGCCCTCGATTTGGCCTCGTGGATCAGCATATGGCAGGTCACGCACCTTCGGACGGCGTGCTGCCACTGATGCGTCAATATCAGATTGAAGATGCACTAGTGCGCTTTTTCGCCCGCACTGAAACGACGTGCGTTCAGGTCAAGGGCGGCTGTCTGCGTCTTGTGTGAACGAGCAAACCAAGGAGACTCCGCATGCGACGTCGACAATTCGTTGCCGGTGCGGCCACGCTGGCCGCAACACCTGCCATCGCCTTGACCAGCCGGCCCGCTGCGGCGGGCGCTCAGCAAGCGGGAGGCTCGTCGCTCGCGGGCATCGGCGAGCTGCTTGCCGACCTGATTCCCCGGCTTGCCGGCGAACTTGGGTCGCCGGGTTACGTGGCGGGCATCTACCAGGACGGGTCCGAGTGGATGTTCGCGCACGGCGTGCGCAACCTCAACACGGGCGATCCCATGACCACGGATACGGCCTGGCTGCTCGGGTCCATCACCAAGGTGCTGACCACGACCCTGCTGCTGAAATACGTGGAAGCCGGGCGCATCGACCTCGATGCGCCCATTACCCGCTACCTTCCGGACTTTCGCCTTGGCGAGAAGGGGGCCGCGGAGCGAATCCGGGTGCAGCAGCTAGTCAATCACTGCAACGGCATCGATGCGGACACGCTGATGCCCGCCCGTGAGTTCGGCCCCCATGCGGTGCAGTCGTACATCGATGCGCTTTCTGGAACAGGCACCCTGTTCGCACCGGGCGAACTGCTGCACTACACGAACCCAGGCTTCACCATCGCCGGGCGGATCATCGAGAACCTTTCCGGCAAGAGCTTCAACCGGACGCTGGAGGAGGAGATCTTCGCGCCCATCGGCATGGAACGGTCCGTCACCTCCGCCACCCAGGCGATCCTGCACCGCACTGCGCTCGGCGCCTATCCAGGCACCGGAGGCGAGATGGAAGCCGCCGGCCTGTTCATGCTGCCGGTGTCGGCGGCTCCGGCTGGGGCAACGCCCATCGTCACCGTCGGCGACCTGATCGCATTCGCGCGCACGCACCTGGCCGACGGCGTGGCGCCCAACGGGAAGCGCGTGCTTTCCGCCGAACTCACTCGCATGATGCGCACCCCGACCTTCGACCTGAAGACGCCCAACGCACCCCCGGTGGGCCTCGGCTGGTTCCTGCCGCCCATCGGCGGCACCACCGGGTGGTGGCACGGCGGCGGATCGCCGGGAGGCACCGCGGGCCTGACGGTGTTTCCGGAATACGACCTGGTGATTGCGAGTTTCGGCACGGGGCCGGGTTCGAGCCCC
>JAJEGJ010000079.1 GCA_022819905.1 Alphaproteobacteria bacterium | reverse complement strand
GGTCAGCCCGCCGCCGTCCGCCCCCGTCATGGTCCATGCGCCGGACGTGAGGATCACCAGGGCCGTCAGGGTGCACACGACGAGGGTGTCGATGAACGTCCCGAGCATGGCGATGATTCCCTGACGCACCGGGCTGTTGGTCTGGGCGGCAGCGTGCGCGATGGCCGCCGAGCCCAGCCCGGATTCGTTGGAGAACACGCCGCGGGCCACCCCGAAACGGACCGCCGCGGCCACCGCCGCTCCGACAAATCCGCCGGTCGCCGCCGCCGGCGTGAAGGCGTGGGTAAAGATCAGGCCGATGGCGTCCGGCACGCTGGTGATGTTGATGGCAATGATCAGCACCGCGGCGCCGAGGTAGAGCACGATCATGGTCGGCACCAGCTTGCCGGCGACCTCCCCGATCCGGCGGATACCGCCGATCACCACCACGCCGACCAGGGCCGCGACGATGACGCCGGTCAGCCAGGTGGGCACGCCGAAGCTGTTGACCAGGGCCGCGGCCATGGAGTTGACCTGAACCGCGTTGCCGATGCCGAACGCCGCCACGGCACCGAAGACCGCGAACGCCAGCCCCAGCCACTTGCCGAACTCAGGAGCGAACTCGCCGACACCGTTCCGCAGATAGTACATCGGCCCGCCGACGTACTTCCCGGACTTGTCCACCTCACGGTAGGTAACCGCGCACACCGCTTCCGCGTACTTGGTTGCCATCCCGAACAGGGCGATGAGCCACATGTAGAAGATGGCGCCCGGTCCGCCGAGCGCGATGGCGGTGGCCACGCCGGCGATATTCCCGGTCCCGACCGTTGCCGACAACGCCGTCATCAGCGCATTGAACGGCTTGACCTCGCCTTCGCCGACGGCGGAGCTCCTGTCGAACAGAAGCCTGAAGCCGTAGCCCACCTTTCGCCACGGCATGAACACCAGCCCCAGCGTCAGCAGGACGCCGGTGACGCCGAGGATGCCCAGCATCGGCGGTCCCCAGGCGAATGCATTGACCGAATCGATGATTGCGTTGAAGCGGCCCATCGTGTCCCCCAATGAAGACCTTCCAGATCCATGAGTTTATCTGATCACACTTGCGGCACCTCCCGCGGTCCCGCACGCAGGCACGGCGAGCACGTACCGCCCCTCGTTGCCGCGCTATTGTCGGGGCCCCATATGACAGACTGGAACCGCGAGCAATTGGCAGTGATGAACGGTCCGACCCAGCGCGTGATGACGGCAACGGTCATCGTGGCGGCACTCGGACTCGGCGCCTGCGGTGCACCGACGCCCTACCAGCCGGCCGCGGATGGCTACGGCTACGCCGAGCAGGCGCTCGAGGCGAATCGTTTCCGCGCCTCCTTCAGCGGCAACCGCCTGACATCGCGTGAAACGGTCGAGAACTACCTGCTCTACCGCGCTGCCGAGATCACCGTGACGCGCGGCTTCGACCACTTCGTGGTCGCGCATTGGGACACGGAACGCAAGACCACCTACTTCTCGACGGTTCCTCTGACGGGCTACGTGGGATTCGGCTGGTACGACTCCTACGGCGATCCCTTTGGCGGCTTCGCCACGGCCCGGGCCCGGCCTTCCGACCGGTATGCGGCCTACGCCAACATCGTCATGCGAAGGGGCGCCAAGCCGGCAGGCGACCCCGACGCTTACGACGCGCGTGCGGTGCTGGGACGCCTGACCCCGTCGCTGGGGCTCCCGTCACCCTGACGCGACCGGCCCGGAGCTGCAGCGCTCGCCGTCACTGACCCGGTCTGTATCAGCGCTGCTCCACGCCCCGGGGCCCCGTCATCGGCAAGCCAGGGAACACGGCGCGCATGCACGGGCCTCGCCTGACCGAGCCGACCGCCTGCGCGGGAAGGAGCGCCGGCGAAAAACTGCCGGACGCAACAGTGCCCGGATGATCCGCCGCCGATGCAAGCTCCGGGGCTACCGGCCGATTCGCCGCGTGCGGCGAGGCCGGCCGCCGTCCAGGGCGCCGGTGCCGAATGTGCTTGATGTCCTTAAAGATGCATCTAAAATACAACTTAATGTGCTTGCTGCTGATTGTCTCAGCGAGGAATCGAAGCCACTAGTGACATAGCTGATCCGCGTTTGGGCCGCGTCGAATCCTGGCGATGAGGCAACAGACAAAAGGAGGATTCAGCCATGCTCGACATGAACAGACGTCAGCTGCTCTGGGCTGGCGGAGTGCACTTGGCGCCGCGTCCGGCGTCAACGCGATGGTGGTGCCCGTGGCAACCAACACTGCCGCCGCCGCCGAAATGGACGACCTGCCGCGGGTGAAACAGGAGCTCCTCGCCCCGCCGCATGCGCCCGCCCACGAGATCGTGGCATCCGGTGGCCCGAAGGTCATCGAGGTCGAACTCACCGCCGTCGAGGACCAGCGGGAGATCGACGACAACGGCACCGTCATCAACGCGCTCTCGTTCAACGGTTCCATTCCGGGTCCCCTGATGGTCTGCCACGAGGGCGACTACATCGAACTCACGCTGAAGAATCCCGACGGAAACATCTTCGCCCACAACATCGATTTCCATGCGTCGACGGGGGCGCTGGGCGGCGGCGGCCTCACGCTCGTGCAACCGGGTGAGCAGGTCGTGCTCCGCTGGAAGGCGACCAAGGCGGGGACATACATCTACCACTGCGCGCCGGGCGGGCAGATGATCCCGTACCACGTGGTGTCCGGCATGAACGGCGCGGTCATGGTGCTGCCGAGAGACGGTCTCACGGACCGGCACGGGAATTCGCTGCACTACGACAAGGCGTACTACGTCGGCGAGCAGGACTTCTACGTCCCGCGCGACGCCGACGGCAACTTCAAGTCGTTCGAGTCGCACGCCGATGCGATGGCCGAGACGCTCGAGGTCATGCGGACGCTGATTCCGACCCACGTCGTGATGAACGGCCGCGTGGGCGGACTGACCGGTGACAACACCATGACGGCCAACGTCGGCGAGTCCGTGCTCTTCATCCACTCGCAGGCCAACCGGGATTCCCGGCCGCACCTGATCGGCGGCCACGGCGACTACGTCTGGGAGCAGGGTTCGTTTGCCGACCCGCCGGCGGAAGGCCTCGAGACCTGGTTCATCCGGGGCGGCTCGGCCGGCGCGGCGCTGTACAAGTTCCTGCAGCCGGGCGTGTACGTCTACCTCTCCCACAACCTGATCGAGGCAGTTGAGCTGGGGGCCCTGGCGACCGTGGTCGTCGAGGGCGAGTGGAACGACGACCTGATGACGCAGGTCCAGGCTCCGGGCCCGATCGCCGCGTAGGCCTTCACGGCGCTTGTGCCGCTCCCGGTGTCCCCGGGAGCGGCTGACCGCCGGCCCCTTGCTCCGGGAGGTGTCCAGCAGCAGGTCTCCATGAATCGCAGGATGTCCAAACTTCGCGTCGGCTGGCTGGGCCTCGGCGTCGTGGCAGTGCCCGCGGTCCTGGTGGCGGTGTCCGTGGGCGTGTTCGCCGCGCTCCGTTCGCCGGCCCCGCCAGTGCCCGACGAGTTCCTGCCCGAGCTGGTCAGGGTCCCGGCCGGCCAGATGGCAACCGCGAATGGCGATGCCGCTCCGGTTGCCGCTGGGAGCGGCGACCCGTCACACGTCGTGTTCGAGCGCCCGTTCTACATCGGGAAATTCGAGGTGACGTTCGCCCAGTGGGACTACTGCCACCAGGCGGGTGCCTGTGCCCATCGTCCGGACGACAACGGCTGGGGCCGCGGGGACCGGCCGGTGATCAACGTGAGTTGGGACGACATCGCAGAGTACGTCCGTTGGCTTTCCGAAGCCACGGGCAGCCGCTACCGGCTGCCGACGGAGTACGAGTGGGAGTACGCGGCCCGCGCCGGGTCCGCTGAACCGTTCGAGCAACCGCAGCTGTTCACGGACAAGCGGCTGGCCTGGGCCTCGGACTACGCGCTCGTCCCCAGGCCGACTCGCAAGACCAGTCCGGTCGGGTCCGACGACGGCAATGCCTTCGGTGTCTTCGGCACCAGGGGCAACGTGTGGGAATGGACCGATTCCTGCTGGCACCGGACCTACGCGCAGGAA
>JAJEGJ010000066.1 GCA_022819905.1 Alphaproteobacteria bacterium | reverse complement strand
CTCGAATACGCCGTCACCGATCTCGAGAATCGAAACGTCGAACGTGCCGCCGCCGAGGTCGTACACCGCCACCAGGCCGCTTTCGCGCTTGTCGAGCCCGTAGGCGAGGGCCGCCGCGGTCGGCTCGTTGATGATCCGCAGGACCTCGAGTCCGGCGATCTGGCCGGCATCCTTGGTCGCCTGGCGCTGGGAGTCATTGAAGTAGGCGGGCACCGTGATGACCGCCTGGTTGATCTCGCCGCCAAAGTGCGATTCGGCCGTCTCCTTCATCTTCTGGAGCACATACGCGCTGATCTGGCTCGGGGCGTAGCTCTTGCCGCATGCCCGCACCCAGGCGTCGCCGTTGTCGGCCTTGACGATCTCGTAGGGCACCATTTCCCGGTCCTTGGTGACCTTCTCGTCGCTGAAGTTCCGGCCGATGAGGCGCTTGATCGCGAAGAACGTGTTCTCGGGATTGGTGACCGCCTGCCGCTTCGCGGTCTGGCCGACCAGGGTCTGGCCGTCGTCGGCAAAAGCGACCACCGAGGGGGTCGTCCGGCTACCTTCAGCATTCTCGATCACGCGCGCACTGCTGCCGTCCATGACAGCGATACAGGAGTTCGTGGTGCCGAGATCGATCCCGATCACCTTGGCCATTGCATTCTCCTCCGGGACCCGCGGCCCTCAGCGGCGGCGGACAATCGTATTGGGCAAGGAACGGTATATGGGAACGAGGCGCGTCCCCTGCAAGACGGCGCCGCCCGTGAAGTTCAGTCCGAACCCGGGATCGCGACCTCGGCTTCGGTCATGGCGCGCGACAGCACCCGGGCCAGGGCGGCATGGTATTCCGGCTCGTCGGTGGTTTCCGGGTAGACGAAGGTCGCGTTGAGCGTGGTGAGCCGCCCCGGCGTGAACAGGAAGCGGTGCCAGAACCGTTCGCGAAGAGGGCCGGCCTCCGGGTGATCCTCGTTGATCCGGTTGCACGACAGCATGTACTCGCCCTCGCGGCCGCTCCGGATCAGAATGTCGCCCGCCTGCTTCGACTCCGCGATCGAGTGCATGAGCTGCACCATCGCCTCGGCGTCCGGGGGGGTCTGGGAGAGAGTCCGCTCGTCACCCTCGAGCACGAAGCAGGTGCCCGGGAGGTCCGGCGCTTCCAGCACCAGCACCCGCTCGCCTGTTTCCGGATGCTTCGTCCAGGCGGCCGGGAGGCTGATGGCGACGCCCGGCCAAGGCGTCGTACGTTCCAGCGGAACCGCGCCGGCCCGGCGTTCCGCCCGGGCTTCCCGGTCGAGCGCCGTCTCGACGGCACCGAAGGAGACGCCGGCGGCGACCGCTTCGATGTCATCGACCACCCCGTCCACGACGGCCCGGGCCTCGTCGGTGGCCGGATGGGCCAGCGCCAGCGTGACGATCCGGAAATGGCGTGTCCCGAAGACTGCTGCCCGGCGCCAGATCCGGACCTCTTCGGTGTCGTCGAGAACCGCCCGGTAACCCAGACTCCAGCCGGCGGCGGGGTTGCCGGCGGCGACCAGTCCGGCGTCGCCCCCGTGCAGGTACTCGCCGGGCTCGCCCCGGGCCACCGCGTCGGGGTCTTCCACCGACACCACGCTGATTCCGAGTACGGGATAGTCGCCGAACGGAAAGGTCGCCTTGGCCCGGTCCCGTTCGACCTCGCGGAGTCGCCAGTCCGCCGGCAGCGTCAGTTGGGCCGCCCCTTCGCCGAGCGCCAGGGACTGCCCGTCTGTCATGCGTCGGCTCGTGCCGTGTCGGCCGTCGCGTCGGTGCCGTCCGGGTCCGGCTCGGCCGGTTGGTCCCCGCCACCCGGTTCCCCAGGCCAGGTGTCGTCGACACCGTTGGACGAGGCTTCAGGCGCCGCCGCAGCGGTCTCCTTCAGGACGGTCGCCACGACCGCCGCGCGCAGCAGGCGATCATGGTGCCGGTAACCGGGTTGCAGGAGTTCGGCCACCGCCCCGCCCGGCAAGTCGGGTCTCGCCAACTGGGTTACGGCCTGGTGGTAGTTGGGATCGAACGGATCCCCCGGAGCCGGAGCGATGCGCTGGATGTCGTGGCGGCGAAACTTTGCGTTGAGCTCCTGCAGCGTCAGCTTGACGCCCTCCCGCAGCGTCCCCACGTCTTTCGCCTTCGCCGGCCGGTCTTCGGGGATACTCGCGAGGGCGCGCTCCAGGTTGTCAACGATTTCCAGCAGGTCGCGGGCCAGGCCCGATGCCCCGTACTTGACGGCCTCTGCGCGTTCGCGGGCCGAGCGCTTCGAGGTGTTCTCGGCGTCGGCCCGTGCACGAAGCGCGCGGTCCCGTTCGGCAGCCACCTCTTCCTCGAGCGCGGCGACCCTGGCCTCGAGGTCGGCGGTCTCGGACTCCGCCTCGGGCGGAGGCGCCCCTTCAGATTCCTGCCCGGGCACACCCTCGGCCGGGGATTTGGCCGTCACGTCGGAATCTGGCGGTGTATCGGTCGCGGTCGGTTTAGCGTCGTCCTGGTCGGTCAAGGCCGGTCCCCCCTGCAGGCAGGTGGTGCAGATGGGGGTACCTGAGTTCCGATGCAAGGGCCCGCAGGCGAGCAAGAGATGGGATCAAGGGTGCAACGCCGCAGAGCGGTAACGTGTGCACGGCCCGTTCCCGTGCTGCGGGAATATGTGCGGCGACTGCGGCGGCAGGGTGGAACAGGTCCACGGCGCGGCATGCCATGGACCTGTTCCAGCGATCACGCGAGATCGAAGCGGTCGAGGTTCATCACCTTGTTCCAAGCGGCGACGAAGTCGTTCACGAACCTCTGCCCGGAGTCCTCGGACCCGTAGACCTCCGCGATCGCCCGGAGCTGGGAGTTCGATCCGAAGACAAGGTCCACACGCGTGCCGGTCCACTTGAGATCGCCGGTTGCGCGATCCCGCCCCTCGAACACGTCCTCCGACTCGGAGGCTGCTTCCCACGTCGTGCCCATGTCGAGCAGGTTCACGAAGAAGTCGTTGGTGAGCACCCCCGGCCGCTCGGTGAACACCCCGTGGCGGGACTGTCCGACATTCGCGCCCAGGACACGCAGGCCGCCGACGAGCGCCGTCATCTCGGGCGCCGCCAGCTCAAGCAACTGCGCCCGGTCGACCAGCAGCTGTTCCGCTGGTACGGCGTACCGGCCGTTGAGGTAGTTGCGGAATCCGTCGGCGGTCGGTTCCAGCACCGCGAAGGACTCGACGTCGGTCTGCTCCTGCGACGCGTCGGTCCGGCCCGGCGCGAACGGAACCGTCACGTCATGCCCAGCATCCTTCGCCGCTTGCTCGATGGCCGCGCATCCGCCGAGGACGATGACGTCCGCCAGCGACACACCTTTTCCGTTGGCATGCGCGTCGTTGAACCCTCGCTGGATGCCAGCGAGGGTGTCGAGCACGGACGCCAGGCTGGCGGGCTCGTTGACCTCCCATCCCTTCTGCGGCGCGAGACGGATGCGCGCGCCGTTCGCCCCGCCACGGAGGTCGGAGCCGCGGAAGGTCGACGCCGAAGCCCAGGCGGTCGAGACCAACTCGGCGACGGAGAGCCCTGAAGCGAGGATGTCGGCCTTCAGCGAGGCGATGTCCCGCTCGTCAATCAGCTCGTGTGTGACGGCCGGAATGGGGTCCTGCCAGATCAGCTCCTCGTCGGGGACTTCCGAGCCGAGGTAGCGCGAGCGCGGCCCCATGTCGCGGTGGGTCAGCTTGAACCAGGCCCGGGCGAAGGCGTCGGCGAACGCGTCCGGGTTCGCGTGGAAGTGCCTTGAAATCGGCTCGTAGATGGGATCCATCCGCATGGCCATGTCCGCCGTGGTCATCATGGGCGCGTGCCGTTTCGACGGATTGTGGGCATCCGGCACGGCATCCGCGCCGGCGCCGTTCTTGGGTCGCCACTGCCACGCGCCGGCCGGGCTCTTGGTCGCCTCCCACTCATAGCCGAACAGGGTGTCGAAGTAGCTGTTGTCCCACTTGACCGGCGTCGGAGTCCACGCGCCTTCGATGCCGCTGGTGATCGCGTCGCCACCCTTGCCGCTCCCGAAGCTGCTCTTCCAGCCGAGGCCCAGCTGCTCAATGGGAGCGCCCTCGGGTTCGGGACCGACATGGGCCGTGTCGCCGGCCCCGTGGGCCTTGCCGAAGGTGTGGCCGCCGGCGGTGAGTGCGACGGTCTCCTCGTCGTTCATCGCCATCCGGGCGAAGGTCTCCCGGATGTCCCGACCCGAGGCGACCGGGTCGGGATTGCCGTTCGGCCCCTCCGGATTCACGTAGATCAGGCCCATCTGGACGGCGCCAAGTGGAGTGTCGAGCTCCCGGTCGCCGGTATAGCGCTCATCCCCGAGCCACACGCCCTCGGAACCCCAGTCGATGTCCTCTTCCGGCTCCCAGACATCCTCGCGCCCACCGGCGAACCCGAATGTCTTGAACCCCATGGATTCCAAGGCGCAGTTGCCGGCCAGGATCATGAGGTCGGCCCACGAGAGCTTCCGCCCGTACTTCTGCTTGACAGGCCAGAGCAGGATGCGCGCCTTGTCGAGGTTGCCGTTGTCGGGCCAGCTGTTCAGCGGCGCGAAGCGCTGCGTGCCGGTGCGCGCACCGCCACGACCGTCGCCGATGCGGTAGGTGCCGGCGCTGTGCCACGCCATCCGGATGAAGAGTGGCCCGTAGTGGCCGTAGTCCGCCGGCCACCAGTCCTGCGACGTGGTCATCAAGTCGCAGATGTCTTTCTTGACCGCGTCGAGGTCGAGGCTGTTGAACGCCTCGGCGTAATCGAAAGCCTCGCCCATCGGATTGGACAGGGCGGATTGCTGGTGCAAGACGTCGAGCCGCAGCTGGTTCGGCCACCAGTCCCGGTTCGACGTGCCGCCCCCGGCGGCGTTTTTGCGAGCCCCGTGAATGACCGGGCACTTGCCTTCGCTCATGCTTCTCTCCTCTACATGTTCAGCGTGTTGAAGCGTCTGCGGAGACCACGATTCGGGGCCGGCCTATTCGGGCCTCGCGCCGCAACGCTTCGGGAACGATCGCAAACCGCGACATCGTCAACGGCCTTGGCGCGTTCCGCATGCCGCTCGACCATGTTGCGCCTCGTGTCCACCACCGGCCCTGTCAGCCATGGGCCGACGGGTGTGGGAACGAAGCCGCAACCGCGTGGCGGACCTTCTCACCGATTCGGACTGCGATGCGTTGGTTCACGGCCAAGGCACTCTGTCTGACGGCATCCGGTACGACGGCATGGGTGAGCCTAGCAGCTACCTGACTTCGTGCATAACGATGAATACTCATTACAATGATCGTATGTTACGAATACTCTATCCCGGGGGCGCCCGGTGAAACGCCTGCCCACGATGAAGCAGCTGGAATACCTCGCGGCGCTGGCGGACACCCGACATTTCGGCCGCGCATCCGAGCGCTGTCACGTCACCCAGTCGACGCTCAGCGCGGGCATTCGCGACCTTGAATCGGTGCTGGGCACGGCCGTCGCGGAGCGCTCGAACCGGCGCGTGCTGATCACGCGCGTCGGCATGCAAATTGCCGAGAGGGCAAAGGCGCTTCTGCGCGACGCCGAAGAGGTCATGGAGGTGGCGAGAGCCGGCCACTCGCCGATGACGGGGGAAATGCGCCTTGGGGTGATTCCGACGATCGGCCCGTTCTACCTGCCGCGCGTCCTGCCGGCGCTCCGCGAGAGATTCCCGGAGCTGACGCTCTACCTGAGGGAGGAGCAGACGGCCCCGCTGCTCGCCCGGTTGGAGGACGGGGAACTGGACGTGGCACTGATCGCATTGCCCTACGACGTCGGCGACCTCACCACCGAGGTCATCCTCGAGGACGAGTTCCTGTTCGCCTGTGACCACGCCCACGGGCTTGCCGGCACACGCGAGGTGTCGCTCGACGCGCTTGCCGGCGAACGGCTCCTGCTGCTGGAGGAGGGCCACTGTCTGCGCGGCCACGCGCTCGACGCCTGCCGGCTAGGCGACCGGAGGGCGCGGGCGCAGTTCGAGGCCAGCAGCCTGCACACGCTGGTGCAGATGGTGGCGGCGGGCATCGGGGTCACCCTGGTGCCCCGGCTCGCGGTCGACGCCCGGATCGCGCTGGGAGCGGACATCTCGCTCTCCCGGCTCGCCGCGCCAGCGTCGCGACAGATCGGACTGGCATGGCGCCGGACCTCGTTGAGGGTGAAAGAATTCCAGATGTTTGCGAGCCTGCTGCGCCGTCCGGACGGCGTCGCGTGACGGTCAGTCTGGCGTTGCCCACAAGCCGCGCTTGCCCATGACCTGCCCTCCCTGAGGCGGTACCGCCGACCCGGTCCCGGTCGCAGAAGTAACCCACGGCCCAAGGGGAGAGCAGGTCGATCCATGCGGTCTAGGGCCGTTCCCCCGCGGCCTCGCGTTCATCCTCGGCGAACATCTCTTCCAGCTCGCGGGTCCAGTGCTTCGCCTCCTCGATCAGGCGGTCGGTGTCGTGCGCGATCTGGTGCTGGTGAATCAGCCGCGCGGTGTCGTGGTCGCGGAAGGTCTCGACGGTGTGTCGGCTTTCGGAGTCGCCGAGGCCCAGCTCCATCAGGGCGCCGCGGGCGAGCACGAGGCTCGAATGGAAGGTGTCGCGGACGATGCGGTGGACGCCGAGGTCCATCAACGCGTAGGCGTGCTGACGGTTGCGCGCGCGGGCGAAGATCGTGAGCTGGGGGAAGTGCCGGCGCACCGCCCGTGCCGTCGCGAGCGAGCGCTCGACATCCTCGATCGCAAGGACGAAGAGTACCGCCTTGTCGGCCTTCGCGGCGCGCAGCAGCTCAACCCGGCTTGCGTCGCCGTAGTGGATCTTGTTGCCGAATCGGCGCACGAAATCGACCTGCTCGGCACTGGTCTCGAGCGCGGTGAAGCCGATGCGTCGCAGCCGGAGGATACGGCCCACGATTTGGCCGACCCGGCCGAACCCGGCGATGATCACCTGGTTCTCCTCTTCGAAGTGCCGTTCGTACTCCGGTTCCGGCTCCCGCTCGAGACGGGTGTTCATCCAGTCGCCTGCCATGAGCGCAAGCGGCGTCGCTGCCATCGAGAGCGTCACCGCGACGATCAGCAGGTCGGCCGTGCGCTCATCCATCAGCGAGGACGACACGGCAAGCGCGAGAATGACGAAGGCGAACTCGCCGCCTTGCGAGAGCGCCACGGCCGTTCCGCGGACCGTTCGCCAGTTCGGCGTGCCGGCGCGTGCGACGATGACCAGACAAAGCATCTTCACGAGGATCAGACCGACGGTGAGACCGAGCACCAGGAGCGGCGTCTCGATCACCAGCCCGATGTTGACGCTCATGCCGACGGCCATGAAGAACAGGCCGAGAAACAACCCCTTGAAGGGTTCGATATCGGCTTCGAGCTGGTGCCGATACTGGGAATCGGCCAACAGCACGCCGGCCAGGAACGCACCGAGCGCCATCGACAGGCCGACGAGTTCCATCAGCAGGGCCACGCCCACGACCGTGAGGAGGGCCGTGGCCGTGAACACTTCATGCGTGCCGAACCGCGCCACGAGGCGCAGGACGTAGCGCAGGAGGTAACGGCCGCCGAAGGCGACGAGCGCAATCATCCCGATCGCCTTGGCAATGCCGAGCCAGAGCAGCTCGCCCTCGGCGCTGCCGGACGCGGGCGCCAGCAGGGGCAGGAGGGCCAGGATCGGGATCACCGCGAGGTCCTGCAGCAGCAGGATCGAGAACGACAGCCGGCCGTGGCGGGTGGTGAGCTCGTTGCGCTCCGCGAGGGCTTGCAGGGCGAAGGCCGTCGACGAAAGCGCCAGCGCAAGGCCCGCGGCCACGGCGCTCTCGGGCGGCAGTCCGAGCGTGAGGGCGAGGCCGCCGAGTGCCGCGGCGGTCAGCACGAACTGTCCGCCGCCCAGCCCGAACACCGCCCGGCGCATCGCCCACAGGCGGCGCGGCTGAAGCTCGAGGCCGATGACAAAGAGCAGAAGAACGACGCCGAACTCGGCGAAGTGAAGGACCTCCTGTTCGTCCACGACCACGTCCAGCACCCATGGCCCGACGATGACCCCCGCCAGCAGATAGCCCAGGACCGCGCCCAGCCCGGCCCGCCTCACCAGCGGGACGACGACCACGGCGGCGGCGAGAAAAATCGCGACCTGTGCGAGAAACGCCATGCGACGCCCCCTTTCCCCTCTCTTCGGACGGTGCCCTTTGCTCTCGATCTTGTCACCGCAAAGCCGGGAATCCCCCCCGCCGGTCGAGCCGTCCGGCGCGATGGGTGGACTCGTCACGCGTTCCTTGCCGAGCACGGCATCCCGCTCGGCGGCTGAAACCCGTCCAGGAATCCGCGACGCGCGTTCGCTCCCGGCCGCGACGGCGACGTCTGGGAGCCCGACGCCCAGCCTCAGTCAGTCGATGCCGACGGCGTCCCCGAGCACGGCGCCGATTTCGCCGTGGACCACCAGGTCGGCGTAGCCGTCCTGCGGGGTGGGCTCGCGGTTGAGGATCGCGTAGCGCGCACCGTGCTGCTTCGCCATGAGGGGAACGTCCGCCGCCGGGTAGACGACCAGCGACGACCCGATCGCGATCGCGAGATCGCACGCCCGGGCCGCCGCCTCGGCCCGGCGCATCGCTTCGACGGGCATGGGCTGCCCGAACGAAATGGTCGCGCTCTTGACGTACGGGCTGTCGCAGCCTCGGCAGGTCGGCAACGTCTCGTCACGGTCGAACTCGCGAAAGATGTCTTCCAGCTCGTGCCGCAGCCCGCAGTCGCAGCAGGCGGCGTAGGTGGCGTTGCCGTGCAGCTCCACGAGCTGCTCTTCCTCCACCCCGGACGCCTGGTGCAGGCCGTCGACGTTCTGGGTGACGACCACGGACGCCGAATCCCGCCGCATCAGTTCCGCGATCGCCCGGTGCCCGCGGTTGGGGGCGGCCTGCCCGATCGACCGGTCGGTCTCGCGCTTGCGCCGCCAGCTTTCCCGCCGCATCGCCTCGGAACGCAGGAAGTCGTCGAACAGAATGGGTTGATTGCGGTCCCACACGCCGCCCGGGCTGCGGAAGTCCGGGATGCCCGACTCGGTGCTGATCCCGGCGCCGGTGAAGATCAGGATGCGCCGGGCCGAGTCCAGTTCGCTTCGGAGGCGGGCGGTTGAATCGGTGCCCGGACCCGTCGCTGTCCCGTTCTTCATCGTTCAGGCGAGCAGGCGGCCGACGGCGCGCGCCGTGTAATCCACCATGGGGATGATGCGGGCATAGTTGAGCCTGGTGGGCCCGATGACGCCGATGGCGCCCAGGGTTCCGGTGCCGCTGTCGTGCTGCATGATCGGCGCCACGATCATCGAGCATCCCGACAGGGCAAAGAGTTCGGTCTCGGCCCCGATAAACACGTGCACGCCGGATCCGTCCAGGGTCGAATCCAGCAGCCGGCGGAGCGTACGGCCACGCTCGATCGCCTCGAACAGCAGCCGCACCCGCTCCATGGCGGCCCGTTCCTGGACCCCCTCCAGCGTGCGGGCCCGACCCGTCAGGATCAGCGACGGATCGCCGTCGGCCGCGGTACGGACCGCGAGCCCTGCCTCGATCACCCGCTGGGTCTCCGCGTCCAGGTCCGCCTGGTCAACGGTCATGTCCGCCTCGATCGCGCGGCTCGCTTCCTCGAGCGAGCGTCCCGCGAAGCGGTCATTGAGGTAGTTCGAGGCCTCGATCAGCGCATGCGCCGGCAGTCCGGGAGGCAGATCGATCAGGCGGTTCTCCACGAGATCGTGGGTGTCAACAATGACCACCAGTGCCCGTCCGGGATCCAGCCGCACGAATTCGATGTGCTTGATCGCGCGCTGCTCCTGAGTGGGGCTAATCACCAGGGACGCGCACTGCGACAGGCCCGACAGTCCTTCACCGACCTCACGCAGCACTTCGCGCAGGTTGCGCCCGGCCCCGGCGCAGAGCGCCTCGATGCGGCTGCTGTCGGACACCGGCAGCTCGCCGATCTTGAGAAACCCGTCGATGAACAGCCGGAGTCCGCGCTCGGTCGGGAGCCGCCCCGCCGAGACATGCGGCGCGTACAGCAACCCCAGGCCCTCCAGTTCCGCCATGACCGCGCGGATCGACGCGGGCGACAGGGTGCCGTTCAGCTCCTTGGCCACCGTCTGCGACCCCACCGGAGCGCCGCCTTCGAGGTACGCTTCGACAACCTGCCGGAAGATCTCCTGCGAGCGCTCGTCGAGTTCGCTCAACGGGCTGATGCTCTCGTCGCCTGTCGCTTTCTGCATCGCGCCTTCTTCGCCACGCCCGTCGGGCCTGCCGCACCGGCTCGCCGGCCGGGCTTACACGCCTTCCGGGACCTCGTGGCGGCGGTGTCCGAACGAATGCGACCGGATCAAACGCGCCAGCGTCGGATCCCGGTGCGCCTTGCGCCGCTGATGTGCCCGCAGGGCTGCGGTCAGCCGTCCACGATAACCCATCTGCCGGTCGGCGAGCGCGACCATCCGGCTGTTCGGCCAGTTCTTCGGGCGGATCCGGTCCAGCTCCTCCAGCAGGCCGTCGGCAGGCCCCCTGCCGCTGGCCGCCGCCATCACGATCAGTGCTGCCGCCGTGGATCGGGAGACGCCCTGATAGCAGTGCACGTGGACGTGCCGGCAGCCTGCGACCGCCAGCCGCCGACCCAGTCGGACCAGTCGGCGGACGTGTGCGGCCGACGGCAGCCGCTTGCCCCGGGTTGGCCGCACCGCGTCGTGGAACGCCATGCGGGTCACGCGCCCGCCGTTGCCGCGCCGGAGCGGCGCAGGAGTACGGTTGCCAGGATCGAGAATGGACACGACGTGGCCGGGACGGCCGAAGCGGGACCGCTGGACCGTGCGCAGGCCCGATACGGTCACCCGAAAGGGTGCCAAGCCGTCAGACGGCACTGGAGCGGACGGCCGGGATCGAACCGGCGACATTCAGCTTGGGAAGCTGACGTTCTACCACTGAACTACGCCCGCGCGAACAACAGCATCCATCCGACGCTGGCGTTGAAGGTATCCGCAGCCCTGCCGAGGGTCAAAGACCCGCGCCGCAGGCCCTGCAGAGCGGGCCCGCAACATCCTCAGCGAACAGGGGAAAACCGGTTCCCGGTGTGGAATGCCCGAGTCCCCTACGCTATCTTGATCTGGTGCCCGTTCCCGGGGCAATCCATGCTCGGAACTGCCCATGGACGACTGCGCCCCCACCGATCTGCAGATGATCGACGCGAAGTCGGCCAAGTACGTCGACCCCGATTTCACGCTCGACGGAAGCCCGCGCGCATGGGTCAAGCTGCGCAGGCTGGACACGCTGTGGTTCAACACGGGGACACTCTGCAACCTTGCGTGCCAGGGCTGTTACATCGAGTCGAGCCCGACCAACGACCGACTGCAGTATCTATCGCTGCAGGAAGTCGATGGCTATCTGGACGAGATCCGGACCACCGGCTTGGCGACCCGGCAGATCGGTTTCACGGGCGGCGAGCCGTTCATGAATCCTGAGCTGGTCTGCATGCTGGGGAGCTGCCTCGATCGCGGGTTTCAGGTGCTGCTGCTGACCAACGCGATGCGCCCTATGGAGAAGCAGGCTGATGCCCTGGCCGCACTTCCCGGGCGCGACGGCCTGATCATTCGCGTCTCTCTCGACCATTACCGCGCGGAACGGCACGAAGCCATCCGCGGCGCGCGGTCGTGGGCGCCGGCCATGCGGGGTCTCGGCTGGCTGCGCGACCATGGCTTCCACACCGACATCGCGTGCCGACTCCTGGAAGACGAAACCGAAACTGACATGCGCGCCGGCTTCGCCAGACTGTTCCGGGAACTCCGTCTCGGCGTCGATGCCTTCGATCCGGCTCGCCTCGTGCTGTTTCCGGTGATGGACCGCCGCCGCGATGTACCGGAGATCACGCAGTCCTGCTGGCAGATTCTCGACGTGGACCCCGATACCATGATGTGCGCCTCGTCCCGCATGGTCGTGCGGCGAAAAGGGGCACCCGCCCCTGCGGTTGTCCCGTGCACATTGCTACCCTACGACGAGGCACTGGAGCTGGGCACCAAACTCTCCGACGCCCACCAGAGCGTGGCGCTCAACCACCCCTTTTGTGCGCAGTTTTGCGTCCTTGGCGGCGCCAACTGTTCGGCGAGCTGATCATGAATGAAGACCCGTTTGACGTGGCCGAGCCCGAAGAAGACGAAGACGAGGGACACTGGTACCAGAAGGAAAGCTGCGGCATCACGGTCCGGGTTCGCCCGTTCTATCTCGAAGAGCAGTCCGTGCCGCACGAAGAGCGCTATCTGTGGGCGTACCAGGTCCGCATCGAGAACCGCGGCGCCGGCAAGGTCCAGCTCATGACCCGCCACTGGCGGATCGTCGACGGCCGCGGCCAGGCGATCGAGGTGAAGGGCGAGGGCGTCGTCGGCGAACAGCCGGTACTGGCTCCCGGCGAGACGTTCGAATACGCGTCTGGCACGCCGTTGTCCGAGCCCTCGGGCATCATGAGCGGCACCTATTCGATGCAGGGCGAGGACGGCCAGACGTTTGAAGTCGAGATCCCGGCGTTCCCGCTCGAGAGCCCCTGGTCCCAGCGCACGCTCCACTAATGGACACTGAACGCCCGTCGCGGGCGGAGGCCGAGGCGGCGGTACGCACCCTGATCCGCTGGATCGGCGAAAACCCGGATCGCGAGGGCCTCGCTGCCACGCCAGGCCGGGTCATCCGCGCGTACGACGAGCACTTCGCCGGGTACGCGAAGGATCCGGGCGCCGTCCTGCGGCGAACCTTCGAGGAAACCGAGGGCTACGACGAAATCGTCGCCCTGCGGTCCATCCCCTTCTCGTCGCACTGCGAACACCACCTCACCCCGATCATCGGCAATGCGCATGTCGGCTACCTGCCGGACCGCCGGGTGGTCGGGCTGAGCAAGCTCGCCCGCCTCGTGGACGTGTTCGCGAAGCGGCTGCAACTCCAGGAAAAGATGACGGCCCAGATCGCCGATACGATCACCGAGGAACTGCGCCCGCGCGGCGTCGGCGTGGTGATCGAAGCAGAGCACTTCTGCGTGGCCACGCGCGGCGTCCAGAAACGCAACGCCGTCATGGTGACCAGCCGCATGACGGGAGCCTTCCGCGACGATCCCTCCACGCGTCGCGAATTCCTGTACCTGATCGATCGGGGACCCCGCTAGGACCCCGGACAGCGAATGCTCCGAATCCGGCCGGTTCTGTACCTCACCGGGATCCTGATGCTCCCGGTGGGGGCAGCGATGCTGATCCCCATGACGGCCGACCTGTTGGCCGGTGAACCGTCGTCCCTGGCCTTCGCCGGCACCGGCGCCGCGACCGCGTTCGTCGGCGTGGCCCTGGCCCTCGCCTGCCGGAGCGGCACGCTGGCCGGCGACTTCGGCCGCAACCACGACCCGCGGCAGGTCCTGGCGCTGATCACGCTCTGGTGGCTGCTTGCCATCGTGCTGGCGGCGCTGCCGCTCTACTTTGCCGACCAGCGCATCAACTACACGGATGCGTTCTTCGAGGCCGCTTCCGGGCTCACCACCACCGGTGCTTCGGTGTTCACCGGCCTCGAGGACCGGCCGCCGGGCGTCCTCCTCTGGCGGGCCATGCTGCAATGGTTCGGCGGCCTCGGCATCGTGGTGATGGCGCTAGTCATGCTGCCGTTCCGGGAGATCGGCGGCATGGAGGTGATCCGCATCGACCAGTACGACCTGAGCGGCGGCCGGAAACTGAGCGACGCGCGGCTGGCATTGGTACTGGTCAGGATCTACCTGATTCTCACCGCGGTCTGGGTGGTGCTGCTCCGCATCGCCGGCATGGACTGGTTCGACGCCCTCTGCCATGCCATGACCACCATCGCGACCGGCGGCTATTCCACGCGGGACGGCTCCGTGGGCGCCTGGCACAGTCCCGCGATCGAGACCGTCGTCATCCTGGGCATGCTGGCGGCGTCGCTGCCGTTCATCGGCTATCGCCAGATTGCGCAGGGCAACTGGCGCCACCTGGCCGGCAATCCGGAGGTCGGGGTCTTCTTCGCCGTCGTCGGCGCCGCGGTCGGCGTCGTCATGCTCTGGCTGTGGCTGGGCACCGGGACCGGGCCGTTCGACGCCCTGCGCCGCTCGGCCTTCAACGTGATCTCGGTCCTGACCGGAACGGGGTACGCGACGGAGGACTTCTCCGGTTGGGGGGGCGGCACGACCGCCCTGCTGTTCCTTCTCATGTTCGTCGGCGGGTGCAGCGGGAGCACCACTGGCGGCCTGCGGATCTTCCGGATCCAGGTCATGCTGGCGCTGGTCGCGGCGCAGTTGCGGAAGGTGTCGCAGCCGCGGCTGGTGAGTACGCCCCGGCTGGCCGGCAAGCCGATCAGCGAGGACTACCTTCGCCCGGTCCTGAGCATTGCCGCGCTGTTCCTGATCACCGTCACGGTACTGGCCGGGTTCCTTTCAGTCCTCGGCCTGGACCGTCTCACGGCATTGTCGGCCGCGGCCTCGGCCGTCGCCATCGTGGGCCCCGGGCTCGGGCCGATCGTGGGTCCCGCCGGGTCCTACGCCCCCCTGCCGGAAGCCGCCAAGTGGGCGCTGTCGGTCGGCATGCTCCTCGGCCGGCTCGAGTTTCTCACGGCGCTGGTGATGTTCTCTCCCGGATTCTGGCGGCGCTGAGCAGCCTCCGGATCAGCCTCCCGGCGTCGTTCTGGACCAGGAACAGGCTCGGCACGATGACCAGAACCAGCGGCGTCGTCGCCAGGAGCCCGAAGATGATCGTCACCACCATGGGCTGAATGAACTGTGCCTGGAAGCTCGTCTCCAGCAGCAGCGGCGCCAGGCCGCCGATCGTGGAGGCCGTGGTCAGGATGACCGCCCGGAACCGCTCACAGCTCCCGTTGACCACCGCCTCCAGCAGGTCTTCACCTGCGCCCACGTGCCTGTCGATCGTATTGACCACGATGATCGACCCGTTGACCACGATGCCGGAGAGGCCGAGCAGGCCGAGCAGTGAGATGATCGTCAGGTTGTAGCCCATCACCCAGTGCCCGAGAATCGCTCCCACGGTGGCGAACGGGATCACCACCATGACGATGATGGGACGGGTGTACGACCCGAACACGAGTGCGATCGTCAGGTAGATCGCGAGCAGGCCCAGAGCGGCCCCCAGCCGCATCTCGCGAAGAGTTTCCTGCTGCTCCTCGCTCCGACCGGCCAGCCGCCAGCGTGCGCCGTGCGGCTCGACCGCCTCGGCGAGAGGGCCGTCCGCGAGCCGGATCAGCACCTCGTTCGCGTTGGCGCGGCTCGAATCCACGGTGGCGGTGATGGCGACCTCGCGCACGCCGTTTTCGCGCCGGAATACCGAGAAACCCTGCTGCTCCGTGATGTCCACGACCTCGGACAGCGGCACCTGGAGCCCGGCCGGGCTCCGCACGAACAGGGTCCCGAGCGCGTGCGCTTCCATGGCGTCCGGGCGCATCCGGACCCGGACCACCAGCTCCTCGTCCGCCGCCGCCAGCCGCTGCGCAATGATGCCTTCGAACGCCCCCCGTACTTCGCGCGCGACACTGGCCGTGGTGAACCCGAGCGCCCGACCGCGCTGGGTCAGGGTGAGCGCCAGCTCACGCTTGCCGTATGGAAGGTTGTCGCGAATGTCGTTCACGCCGACATAGCCGGCGAGCACCGATCGGACCTCGAGCGCCGCCGCCTTCAACGCTTCCGGTCCGGCGCCGGAGAGGCGGATGTCGATCTCCTTGCCCGGCGGGCCGCGCGGCGGCGGGGCGATCACCAGGTTCTCGAGCCCCGGCAGGGGGCGGATCTCGGCCCGCCAAGCGTCCATGACCTGCTGCAGCTGGACGTTCCGGTCCTCGATCGGAATCAGCTGCAGAGTCATGCCGCCGACATGGTCACCGGCGAGTCCGGCCCGTGGCGCGGGCGTCCGGCCGACGTAGCCGTAGATGGTCTCGACGAACCCGGTGTCGTCGATGACGTGGGCTGCGCGCTCCAGCTCGTCGACCATGGCCACCGTGGTGCTCCTCGGCGTGCCGGCCGGGAACCAGAACGTGACCTCCGCGACGTTGGCCTCCAGCTGGGGGAAGAAGACAAACTTCACCTTTCCACCTGCCAGCAATCCCCCGACCGCGAGGAACGAGGCCACCACGACCGCCACCATGAGGTAGCGGCGCGTCAGGGCCCAGGCGACGAATCGTCGGTAGACCCCGTCGCGCAACGCCGCGAAGCCCCGGTCGAACCACCGCCGGAACCCTCTGGCCTCGCGGGGGCGACCGGATCGTTGGGTGAAGGCATGCCGCAGGTGGCCCGGCAACACCAGGAAGCACTCGAACAGGCTGGCCGCGAGGACCGCGATCACCACGAAGGGGATCGCGCCGACGATCTGGCCGACGATGCCGGTCGTGAAGAATATGGGCATGAAGGCGCACACGGTGGTGGCCGACGCTGCCACCACCGGCCAGAGCATGGCGCTTGCACCCATGACTGACGCGTTGAGGGGCGGCACGCCGCTCTCCCACTGCATCTGTCCGTGCTCCGCGACCACGATCGCGTCGTCGACCACGATCCCCAGCATCATGATCATGGCGAACATGCTGATCATGTTGATGGATTGCCCGGTGATGTACATCACGAACAGCGTCGCCGCGAAGGCGGTGGGGATTCCTACGGCGACCCAGAACGCGGTCCGGGGACTCAGGAAGACAAACAGGATGAGCAGGACCAGCACGAGGCCGCTCAGCCCGTTCCGGACCAGCATGTTGAGCCGGCTCATCACCCCGTCGGCCTCGATCCGGTAGAGCGTCAGCTCGAGGTTGTCGGGCAGCCCCTCCAGGTCGCCATTGAGATACGTCTGGATGTCCCCCCAGATATCCAGGATGTCGCTGGTCTCCGAACGGCTCACGTGGAGAGACAGCGCCAGGCGGCCCCCCGCCCGGCCG
Source organism: Alphaproteobacteria bacterium (assembly GCA_022819905.1). Taxonomy (GTDB): domain Bacteria; phylum Pseudomonadota; class Alphaproteobacteria; order TMED109; family TMED109; genus VXPW01. Next base: position 16,201 of record JAJEGJ010000066.1, on the reverse strand, counting down.
CTCGCCATGCCTTCCGCGAACGTGTCGGACACCGTCCCCAGGTCGTCGACCCGGAACGTGCGTCCGGACGAATCGGACACGATTTCGAGCGCCGCCAGCTCCCGTGCGGTGGCGCGCTCTCCGAGCATGCGCACCTGCAGCTCGGCCGCACCGCTCGTGTCGCCACCCGGCATGTCGCGCGAGTGGGCGGCGATGCGGTCGGCGACGTCATTCAGGCTGAGGTCGAGCGCGAGGAGCGCGGCCGGTTCCACGTCGACCACCAGTTCCGGTGCACGAAGGTCCGAGATGTTGACCTTGTCGGCACCGGCCGCGAGCAGGCCGTCGCGAAGGATCTTCGCATAGCTCCGCAGCTGGGCTTCGTCGTACGGCCCGGCGACGCGAATCCTCGCCACCTGTTCAAACGGAACAATTCGCGTGATGGTCGGGCGCTCAGTCGTCTCGGGCAGCGTCGTGACCCTGGCCACGGCCGTCTCCACGTCCGCGAGGGCCTTCTGCATGTCGGTGCCTTCCAGGAACTCGACAAGCACCCCGCCGTAGCCCTCCTGGGCGGTGGAGGTGACACGTTTGACCGAATCGAGGAAACGCACCTCCGGTTCGATGGCGGCCACCACCGAATGCTCGACCTCATCGGCGCTGGCGCCCCGCCAGACCACCTCCACGTTCACATAGTCGATCGAATAGTCGGGGAAGAACTGACGATTGAGTTGATCCAGCGACGCGATGCCCAGCGCCAGCAGGATCAGCATCAGGATGTTGGGCGCAGTGGGGTGACGGGCGAACGCGGCAATCAGGCCCCGGCGCGGGACCAGCCTCGATCTATTGTCCACGTAGCGTCTCGTCGGCGACGATCGCGATCGCATCCCCGGGATGAAGTTCGCCGGAGCGGGTCACGATCACGGCCTCGCCCGGGAGCAGGTCGCCTCGCAGCAGCACCGTGCTGCCCGCCTGGGCCACCACCGTGACCGCCCTGGCCACCGCGATCCCGTCCTCCGCGACCAGCAGGCTGGGGCCCGGATGCAGCGCCTCCGACGGAACCCGGAACGTTCGCACATGGGTCTCCTCGAAGAGTTCGACTTCGACGAAGGCCCCCGGCCGGATCGGATCCGCGTCGAGGTCCGCATCGGATATGCGGGCATACACGTTGACACCCGCCCTGTTGGACTGAATTTCGCCCTCGATGCGGGTCACGCGGGCCGAATACGTCCGGACGCCCGCCTCCGTCCGCCACGACACCACGCAGATGGCGCCAATGCCGCGGTCGGCGATCTCGACCAGCCGGGCAAGCTGCCGCTCGGGAATGAAGAACCGGACTTCAAGCACGGCGGTGTCGATCAGCCGGGCGACGCGTTCCCCCGCCTTGATCTGCTGGCCCAGGTCACCCGACACCTGGGCGAGATAGCCATCGAAAGCAGCGCGGATCTGGGTGTCGCTCAATGCCCGACGGCTCCGCGCCTCGGCTGCGCGCAAGCGTTCGAGCACCGCTTCCTGCTGGGCGATCTTGGCCGCACTGGCGGTTGCCTGCTGGCGCCGCTGCGTCAGTTCCGCCTCGGCTGCCGCCAGCCTGGACTGCGCCGCCTCCAGCGTGCGCCTCGCGCTCACGTTCTGTTCGGCAAGATCCACCTGCCGCTCGTACTCCGTCTGCGTCAGGTCCCGTCGTTCCTCCGCGAGGGCCACGAGGTCCGACTGATGGCGACTGGTCTCCCGGTTTTCGTGCAGCCGTGCTTCTGCTTCCCGCACTGCGGCGGCCGTTTCCTCGACCCGACGCTCGTACTCGAACGGGTCCAGCTCGATCAGGACCTCTCCCGCCACCACCGGCGCCCCGTTCGCGAATTGGTCCGACACCCGCAGAATGGGCCCCCCGACGATGGCGCGGACATCGGCTGAACGCCGCGCGACCACCTCGCCGTAGGCGATGATCGTCGACGGATGATCTCCCTCCTGGGCCGTTGCCGCCGCCACCGGCAGCGGCGGCAGGGTCATGTCCAGGATCTCCGGCGGCGTCTTGGCGCGGACCAGAGCCATGAAGACGGCAATCCCGGCAGCCAGCACGCCGACAAAATGCAGGCCATGCCAGATGCGCCGGAACCCGCGGAAGAATCGGAAGCGGCGCACGGCCGGATCGGCGGGGGACGCTCCGTCCTCGGCACGCCTCGGTTCAGCTTCGATGCCAGTGGGCTCGGTCATGATGTTGCAACTGTTGACGGCATCGTCGAGCGGTGGATCCGAACGCGCTCAGCCCGCGAACCTCCACGTTCCCGGCTAGAGATGTGCACACGCCCAGGAAGTGTATGAACACAAGCATATAGCGTTTGTTTGGCGCGGTTCCACCGCGGGCATCCGGTCGCCGGCGCCATCAGGATCTGCCCGCGATGTAGTCCAGCCCGCCGATCATCAGGATGATTCGCATGACGATCGACTTGGAATACTCGACCGCGGCAGCGGCATACCACGCGAGCGACCGGTCGTGAGGATTGTCGCCCGGGCCCGCAACCGGGTACGGAACGACCTCGATGGCCGGTGCCAGATGGCGAAACAGCAGCAGGCTGCGCGGCAGGTGCAGATCGCTGGTGACGAGGACGGCCCGAGCAATTCCGCGCTCCTTCGCCCACTCCCGGCTTTCCACGGCGTTGCCCACCGTATTGGCGGCTGTCCGACCGAGATCCACCCGGGACTCGATGCTCTCCGGCACGACCAGGTCGGCGGCGCGCACGCCTGCGCCGACCCCGGATATGAGCAGGCGCGCTCCGGAATTGACCTCCAGCAGTTGAAACCCGGCGGCAAGTCGACCCTGTCCTCCGGTAAGCACGATGACGGCCTCGATGTCGGAATCGATCGCGGGATCCGTCGGCAATGACTGGATGAATCCCTGTAGTCCAACGGCCCACGCGAAGATGCAGGAACCCGCCACGACGAGCGGAACCGTGCGGACGACTCGCCTATAGCGCGCCAGGTCGAACTCCAACCGGCGTCGTCACGCGTGCGTGGCGCTCCGGTGTGTCGACTGCGGGGAATCGGCAACGGCTGCGCGCAAGACCGAGCGCGGGGAGCGGCATCACCATATGCAAGCCAAGCTGTGCATCAGAATGTCAAGTATATGTCAAGCCATAGGGGCGAGCCAGAAACGGTCACACGATTTCAGCGCCATCCGGAGGAATCCCCGCAGCCGCGGCATCCCGCATCTGCGGCCGCCGGGCCCACCGGGGCGGGATGGAACACGCGGCGCCGGCCGGCCGGCCGCGAAGCGCATCCTCGGGCATCGGCGCCGGTGATGGTCGATGCTTGATGTTGGATGCTGTTGACCGTCGCACTACCATGTCGTGCCGGATGGCCACGAGAACCCTGGCATGCGAACCACATTGAACATCGACGGCGATGTCCTGTACGCCGTCAAGGAACTGGCCAAACGCGAGCAGACGACCACCGGCGAATTCGTCTCCGGCCTGCTCCGCGAGGCCTTGCGGGCCCGGGCCGGTTCCGCAGGCCCCAGGCATTCGCGTCGAGACGTCTACGGCTTCAAGCCCATTCCGTCCGGGGGCGAGGTCGTCACCAACGAGCTCGTCAACGAGCTGCGGGATGAGCTGGGAGTCTGATCCATGCGGGCCCTGCTCGACGTCAACGTCCTGATAGCCCTGCTTGACGAAAATCACGCCCAGCACCAGACGGTCTCGGAGTGGTTGGAAGCGCATATCAAACACGGATGGGCCTCGTGCCCGCTCACGCAGAATGGCTGTGTGCGGATCCTCTCTCAGCCGCGTTACCCCAACGTGCTGGGGGCGGCCGAGGCGGTCATGCGGCTCCGAATTGCCGTATCCACCCCGTGGCACCGATTCCTCGCCGATGACGTCAGTCTGCTCGACGATCACGCCGTCGACCGCCATCAACTGCTGGTCCCGCGCCAACTGACGGACGTCTACCTGCTGGCCCTGGCCGTCTCGCACGGTGCCCGCTTCGTCACACTCGAGAAGTCCATACCCCTGGGCGCTGTCCGGCGGGCGACCGCCGAATCCCTCACTGTCATCTGATCCGTTCGGCAGCAACACCCACCGCCACGGCTACACCCCCGGCCGCCCGCCGCGCCGTCACCGGGACTTGACCTACTGCCCTTGCCCGATCGCCATCCCTTGCCGCAACGGGCTACGGGTTCCCTTGACGGTCTGTGGGTCGCAGCAGGGCGTCGCCACGCTACGCACGGATCCGCGACGTGCAGACAAGCCCCGCAGCGTACGACGCCCTCCGCCGTCGATGGGAGGGTCGGACGCAACATTTCGTGGCGACTGGAAGAGATCTTCAATGTCCTGTGTCGACAGGAACATAGTAGTAGCCCCGGCCTCTGCGCCCGGGCCGACCCCCCTCAAGCTGACCGGTATTGGCGAGACCGGTCAGGAGCCTTCCGGCGGTCACGGTGCTGAGCCCCGTCACATCAGCCACCTCGGTCGTGGAAACTCGCCCCCGCTCTCGGCTCCAGTCAAGAACGAACGCTTCGCGTCCCCTGGGGGTGCGAAGATGGGCGCACCGATGGGAGAGTCGGCTGCGCGCCGCATCGGAGAGTCGAAATGCTTCGGAGGAGTGTGTGGCAACGCCACGCACGGGTGCAATCACGGGCACAGAAGCTCCTGGACCCAGACGGGCGTCTGCCAGCCGACGGATTGCCTCCTCGGTTTCCATCTGGGAAGAGCGCTGCAGAACCGGAATTGCCGAGACCGCATCAACCCAGCCACGCCGAGTCAAGTGCTCGATCAGCAGGAGCGAATCGATGTCGCCGGCCCGGGGGGGAACCAGCGCTGCCACCAAGGCAGCGGTAGCTTCGTCCGGGGCCCCACCGAGCAGCACGACGCGAACGTATGGGCCGTCGACCTCGGAGATGACCGGCGCGGGTAGCCCGATGGCCAGCATGTCCCGCACCATCCTGTCGACACCGATTCCCTCGCGTTCCGCCAAGCCCAGTGCAGCCATGGCCTCAGCGAGGCTTCGATAGCGGGGTACCGCGGGGTGGGTAATGATGTTGCCGGGATTCACTCCCCCCACAAATCCGCCGGGCGAAGTCACTGTCAACGTGTCGCCAACGTGCTCAATGGTGGTCGGCAGCGGCGACTGCCAGTCACGGTGAACGATCCCGTTGACCACCGCTTCACGCAATGTCCGAGGCGGGATGGCCCGGATCCTGTTGCGCGCAAAGCCCTCGGCGGTGTGCGTTACGCGGTTGGCCACCGCTCCGGCCTGTTCGACCTGATGCACTTGCGCGAGCAGGGGTCCGGCACCGTGGATGCGCAGGGTGCTATCGCCCCCCGGCATGTCGCGGCGAATGTAGTCGACTGCTGGCCAAGGGGTCTCCACGAACAACAGTGACCCTGCGTTCGTGAGCTGTTGCGAGTCCTTGACCAGATTGAGGCGACGGAGCAGATCGACGTCGGTGGCATCGATCAGGCCAGCGCCGGTCTCATCGCCGTTGGATTCACGCAGGTAGCTGCGCGCCACCTCGCAGGCGACCGAGCTAACATCGTTCAGGGTGTGACCGGACGGCTCGTCTGACCAGTCGAAGCCAACCCGCTCCAGCATCCTTGATTGCCAGACAATGGGATCGACCTCGACACAGTTGGTCCCGACACGCCATCGCAACTTCCCGCGGTACCTGACGGGGGCGAGCGCCTCCACGCAGGTCAGGATCAGGATACGGCAGCCATCGAGATGCTCCTCGCGGGCTGCGATTGTGAGTTGTCCGGAGGTGCGCTCCCATATGCGATGACGGAGCCAACCCGGATCAAGCCTGGTGCCGACCCGGGCACCGTCATCAGCGACGCCGACAATGAGCGCACCGCCCCCGGGCGTGTTCGCCATGCAGGCCAGCTCCGCCGCCAGGAAGTCGGCGGCCTCCTCGCTAGTTTTTTCGCCGGGAGAAACGGTCCCTCCGGACCCTCGACGGCCCGGCTCTTCCTTCACATCCAGCCGCTCCGTCTCGATTCGGCGCGGCGACTCGCCCTGCGCCAATCGACGCAGTCCCTGCTCAACGAGGTCGTCAATCGGGTCCCGCCCAAACGCTCCCAAAGCCATGACCGGCGTCCTCCGGGGTCGGTTCGAAAAAGTAACTATACACCCGAATGGACGACTTAGTTATCTTTTCAGATCAAAAAATGAAACTTATTCATGACATTTCCAATTTAGTTATCTTTTTTTGACTCGATGGGCAGCAAGTTACGCCAAGGGTCGTACATGACCGCCACGCCAGAGTTCCGGCAGCGTGAAATGACCCTGTGTGGCAACCGGCGCCTTCCCATCGTATCCGCGCCTGTGCTATAGAAAGCGACCGCCCTGACGGGAATTTGAGCAATTTCGTCCACGAGAGAGAGCATCCATTGCAGGTCGTCGTACGAGATAACAATGTCGATCAGGCCCTGAAGGCGCTGAAGAAAAAGCTCCAGCGCGAAGGTCTGTACCGGGAAATGAAGAAGCGGAGGGCCTACGAGAAGCCCTCCGAGCGAAGGGCCCGCGAAAAGTCGGAAGCCGTGCGCCGCTGGCGGAAGCTGCAGCGCAAGCGCGCAGCGCGCGAAGCCTGACCGTTTCCCTTACGCCCTCGGGGAATGGCTGCGATTCCCCGTCGCTACCGCTGATCGACAGCCGTCCGGCTCGCCGCCTCGTCTAGCGCGCGGTTGAACGCAGCCACGGCCGCGCCCGGTCCGCCCGGGTGTTCCCAGACCGCCGAGACCACGGCCACGAAGGCCGCCCCGGCCTCGGCCAGAGGCCCGCAATTCGTCGGCGTGATGCCCCCGATAGCTACCGCCGGCACGACGGTGGCGGTGTCCCAGTCCCTAAGGAGCGAGACGTTAGGTCGGGCCCGCGGCGTCTTGGTCGCCGTCGGGAAGAACGCGCCGAACGCCACGTAGTCCGCATCGGCCCTGGCGGCTGCCTCCATCGCGGCATGCTTGGAGTCGTAGCAGCTGACCCCCAGGACCCGGTCCGCCCCGATCCGCTCGCGCGCCGCCTCGGCGGGCAGATCCTCCGCGCCCACGTGCAGCCCGTCGGCGTCGGTCATCTCCACGAGGTGGGCCCGGTCGTTCAGCACCAGCGGCACGCCGCGCTCGCGGCATCGGGGCAGGAGTTCGGCCATCGCCGCCACGACCGCGGCGTCGTCCGCCTCCTTCATCCGCAGCTGCACGCAGCCCACCGGGCCGCCGGCGAGCGCTTCCTCGAACCGTGAAACGAACGCCTCGAGATCAAAGACCGACGGCGTGATCAGGTACAGCCGGCAGCGCTGCCCGGCGCCGCCCGGTCCGGATTGCGTCAGCATGCGCTCCGGTAGATGTCAACGATGGCGTTCAGCAGGGCGAGGGCGTCCGGCTTCTTCCGTTGAAAGCTGTTCCGGCCCATGATCGAGCCGTGACCGCCGCCGCGGGCGATCTCCCCCACTTCCGCCAGGATGGCATCCTGTCCCTTGGCCGAGCCCCCGGAAAAGACGACGATCCGCCGGCCGTTGAAGGCGGCCTGCATCACGTGACGGACCCGCTCGGACAGGGTCCCGGCTGGCACACCGTGCTCGGCGTAAACCGCCGCGGCCTCCTTCTGCGCCAGCTGTGCCGTCGGCGGCTTGACCTTGATCACGTGCGCACCGATCAGCGCCGCGAGATGCGCAGCGTAGGCGGTCACGTCGAGCGCCGTCTCGTCCTCCCTGGCGAGCGCACCGCCGCGCGGGTACGACCAGACGACGGCCGGAAGCCCTGCCGCCCGCGCCTCGCGGATGATCTCGCGCAGCTCTTCCATCATTCCGTACTGGGTCTCGGCACCGGGGTACATCGTGAACCCGACCGCCGCACACCCGAGCCGCACTGCGTCGCCCACCGACGCGGTCACGGCCTGATCCTTGACCGTCGACCAGCTCATGCCGCTGTTCAGCTTCAGGATCAGGGGCACGCGTCCGGCGAACGTGTCGACTCCGGCCTGGAGGAGGCCGGGCGGCGCTGCGAACGCGCTCAGGTCGGCGTCGAGCGCCAGCTGGTAGTGGTAGTGCGGATCGTACCCGTCCGGATTGGGCGCGAACGACCGGCCGGGACCGTGCTCGAAACCCTGGTCGACCGGCAGGATCAGGACCCGGCCGGTGCCGCCGAGCGCCCCGTGCATGAGGATCCGGCCCAGGTTCGCGAGCAGCGCCGGAGATTCCCCCTCGTAGTGGCTGAGGATGCGTTCGACTTCAGGCGTTGCATGCATGCTCAAGAATCCTTCTGGAGGAAACGAGGTCAGGCAGCCAGCGGCAGAAGCCCGGGCAGGCTCCGACCCTCGACCCATCGGAGGAAGGCGCTGCCGGCCACGGAGACGTAGCTGAAGCCGCCACCCAGCGACAGTCGGCTGAGTGCGGCTGCAGTGTCGCCGCCACCGGCGACCGATGTGAGAACACCGCCGCGGGTCAGCATCGCCGCGGTGCGGCCGACGACCGCCGTGCCCTGGTCGAACGGCGCCACCTCGTACAGCCCGAGCGGGCCGCTCCAAAGCAGGGTTTGCACGGTCGTGAGCCGGTTGCCGTAGGCGTCGCAGGTCTCGGGACCGATGTCGTAGACCGACTGCCCTGACGGCACCTGCTCCGCGGGCACGACCTGCGGCTCCGCGGCGGCATCATCGGACACCACCACGTCGACGGGCAGCATCAGCTCGCAGCCCGATCGCGACGCGGCCTCGATGATCGCCCGAGCCTCATCGAACATCTCGGGCTCCACCAGCGACTTGCCGAGGTCCAGGCCCTGCGCCGCGAGGAACGTGTTGGCCATGGCGCCGCCCACGGCGAGGGCGTCGACCCGGCCCACGAGATTGCGCAGGGCGACGATCTTGGAAGACACCTTGGAGCCGCCCACGATCGCCATCACGCTGCCGTCACCCGCATCGAGCGCCCGCCCGAGCATGTCCACCTCGGTCTCGAACGCCCTACCGGCAACCGAGTCGAGATGCCGGGGAACCCCGACGACGGAGGCATGCTCGCGATGGGCCACGGAGAACGCATCGTTGACGTAGGCATCCCCCAGCCGCGCGAGGGCAGCGGCAAACTCCGGATCGTTGGCCTCCTCGCCGGGATGGAACCGGAGGTTTTCGAGGAGGGCGATCCCGCCGGGCTGCAGGCCCCGGGTAATCGCCTCGATCGTGTCGCCGGCGCTGTCGCCGAGAAGCGCGATTTCCTCCACCCCGAGCGTCTCACCCAGCGGCTCCACCAGCTGCGTCAGCGAGAGATCCGGATCCACCGTGCCGCCGGGCCGGCCGAGATGCGAAGCCAGCACCACCTTGGCGCCCCGTCCGACGAGCTCGGCGATCGTGGGTCTGAGGCGCTCCATCCGGGACACGTCCGAGGGCGTACCGTCCGGGTGGAAGGCAATGTTGAGATCGCAGCGAACGAGCGCCCGCTGCCCTTCCCACGAAATCGAATCGAGGGTCCGGAGCTTCACCCGACCTGCCCGCCGAACGCGGCCATGCGGGCGGCCGTGTCCGCCATCCGGTTGGAAAAGCCCCACTCGTTGTCGTACCACGCCAGCACGCGCACCAGTCGCCCGTCCACCACCTGGGTCTGGGTGGCATCGAACGTCGCGCTGGCGGGAACGTGATTGAAGTCGCACGACACCAGCGGCGCCTCGGTGTACGCGAGGACCCCCCGCAACGCGCCGTCCGCCGCCGCGGCCATCGCGGCATTGATCTCGTCCGTACTGGTCGCGCGACCGGAATCGAACACCAGGTCCACGAGCGACACGTTCGCGGTCGGTACCCGGATGGCGCAGCCGTCGAGCCGTCCGGCAAGTTCGGGCAGGACCAGTCCGATCGCCCGGGCCGCCCCCGTCGAGGTCGGGATCAGCGACATGGCCGCCCCCCGGGCGCGGCGGAGGTCGCCGTGCATGGTGTCCTGCAGGCGCTGGTCCGCCGTGTATGCGTGCACGGTCGTCATGTAGCCACGGTCAAGACCGACCAGCTGGTGGAGCACCTTGGCCACCGGCGCGAGACAGTTGGTGGTGCACGACGCGTTCGACACCACGCGGTCGCTAGGCTGCAGCATCGAATCGTTGACGCCCACCACCACCGTCCGGTCGACATCCTTGGCCGGGGCCGACACCAGCACGCGGGCGGCCCCTGCCTCGAGATGCCGGGCCGCGCCGTCGCGGTCCGCAAGCCGGCCCGTGCATTCGAGCACCACGTCGACGTCCAGGTCTCCCCACGGGAGCTTCAGCGGATCGGGCTCGGCCAGCACGGCGACACTCGAATCGCCGGCTTTGAGCCGATCGCCGTCGAGGGAGACTGTGCCCGGAAAACGGCCGTGGACCGAATCGAACTGCAACAGGTGGGCGGACGTCTCGGGTGGGGCGAGGTCGTTCACGGCGACCACCTCCACATCGTCCCGGCCCGATTCGTGAACGGCCCGGAACACCAGCCGGCCGATCCGGCCAAAGCCGTTGATGGCCAGTCGTGCTGCCATGGAACTCTGTCTCCTCAGCCGCGGCCGAGCCGTGCGCGCACCCGCTCGGCAACCGCCTCTGCCGTGATGCCGAAATGCGGGAACAGGTCGGAGGCCGGCGCGGACGCCCCGAAACCGGTCATCCCGACGAATTCGCCGTCATGGCCGAGCCACCGGGTCCAACCGAACCGTGTGGCCGCCTCGATGCCGACGCGCAACGTATCACCCCCGAGGACCTGCTCGCGATACGCCTCGTCCTGGGCGGCAAACAGCTGCCAGCAGGGCAGTGACGCCACCCGCGCGGAGATCCCGTCCCCGGCAAGGAGGTCCGCCGCGGCCATGGCGACGGCGACTTCCGAGCCCGATGCGATCAGGACCGCGTCGGCACCCGGCGCGTCGCGGAGCACATAGCCGCCGCGGCGGGCGGTGCATTCCGGACCGGTGGTCGTCCGCACCGTCGGCACCCCCTGCCGGGTCAGCGCGATGATCGACGGGCCGGTCGTGTGCTCGAGGGCCAGCTGCCAGCACTCGGCCGTCTCCACGGCGTCGGCCGGCCGCAGTACCAGGAGGTTCGGAATCGCCCGGAGCGAGGCCAGGTGCTCCACCGGCTGGTGGGTGGGGCCGTCCTCGCCGAGGCCGATCGAATCGTGCGTCGCGACGTGGATGACCCGGATTCCCATGAGGGCGGCGAGGCGGATCGCCGAGCGCGCGTAATCGGAAAACACGAGGAAGGTGCCGCCGTACGGGATCAGCCCGCCGTGCAGGGCGATACCGTTCATGGCGGCCGCCATGCCCAGTTCGCGCACCCCCCAGTAGAGGTACCGGCCGGCATAGTCTCCCGGCGTGACCGGCTCCTGCGTCGATGCCCGCGTGTTGTTGGACCCGGTGAGGTCGGCCGAACCGCCGACCAGGTCGGGCACCGCCTGCGCAAGCTCGTTCAGCACCTCCTGGCTGGCCTTCCGGGTCGCCCACTTCGGCGCGGTCTCCGAAAACGTGCGGACCAGTCCGGCCACCGCCGTCCCCAGTGCCTCCGGGAGTTCGCCCGTGAGCGCACTGCTCAGCGCTGCCGCCGGAGCCCCGCCGGCGGCGTGCCGGGCCTCCCACGCCGAGCGCTCCTCCCGCCCGCGCCGGCCCGTGGATCGCCAGTGCATGGCAATGTCGTCGGGGATCTCGAACGGATCGTGCGGCCAATCGAGGGCGGCGCGGGCGCCGGAGATTTCCTCCGCGCCGAGCGGAGCCCCGTGCGCGCTCGCGGTCCCCGCCTTGGTCGGCGCGCCCAGCCCGATGGTCGTCCGACAGCAGATCAGCGAGGGGCGCGGGTTCTCGGCGACCGCCGTCAGCGCCCGGTCGACCGCCTCGACATCGTGCCCGTCGACCGACTGGGTGTGCCAGCCGAGCGCGGCAAACCGGGCCGGGTAGTCGTCGGACATCGCAAGGCTCGTCGGCCCATCGATCGAGATGCCGTTGTCGTCGAGCAGGACCGTGAGCTGACCGAGCCGCAGATGGCCGGCGAGGCTGGCCGCCTCATGGCTGATCCCCTCCATCATGCAGCCGTCGCCGGCAATCACCCAGGTGCGGTGATTGACCAGGTCGTCGCCAAAGCGCGCGTTCAGCATCCGCTCGGCGAGCGCCATGCCGACCGCGTTGGCCAGTCCCTGACCGAGCGGGCCCGTCGTGGTCTCGATTCCCTTGCCGTGCCCGTACTCGGGATGGCCGGCCGTGCGGCTGCCGAGCTGGCGGAAGCGCTTGAGCTGCTCGAGCGGGAAGTCGGCATACCCCGTGAGGTGCAACAGCGCGTAGAGCAGCATCGAGCCGTGACCGGCCGACAGGACGAACCGGTCGCGGTCCGGCCATTCCGGATGCTCGGAATCGAACTTGAGGTGCCGGGCGAACAGCACCGTGGCGACATCGGCCATGCCCATCGGCATGCCCGGATGCCCGGAAGCGGCGCGCTCGACCGCATCCATGGCGAGGGCACGCACCGCGTTGGCCATGCTGCGGTACGTCGCAGGAGAAAACGTCTCGGACAAGCCGGAATCCGGGGGCGCAGTCAGGTCATCAGAAAGGAGAACCGGCGGACACCGGCAGGCTGCAACATGCGTGCCACGCCGCGAGTCGTCAACCCAATCAGCACGGGGCCGAAGCGCCTATCCACGGAGCCCGCAGGTAGCACAGGGGAACGCGGGAACCGCCACCTCCAGAAAGCGGCGGCCTCTGACCACACGGGGTTGCCGTGGCCGGCTTCGAGAGCGGCCCGACGGGCCGGCAGGCCCCGCATCAACGGGGGATGGAGGCCCGCGTTTCCGCGCGATGGGTGATGGAGCCGTTCAACCAGCCGTCTAGGCACGTCCTGCGGGCCGACAGGATGTATATTGAAATTGACGGGATGTCCCGGCAATTCTCGCGTGTGCGGTTCTGGTTGTTTTTCGGGCAACGAAGCAGAACCGGGCGCGCACCAGTACATCCGGTCTTGTCATTTGACGGCGAAGGAGTCCCATTTGCAGCAATGAAACGATACCGGGGGTTCTACGGGAGGCATCGCTTATGACGTCAGTGACGCTTTGGCAGCGCATTGAGTCTCGTCTGGATTCATCCCTCAACGACTGGCGTAACCGAGTGGACGGTCTGGACCAAGTGGCGGCGGTCAAGGCCCGGACGGACGGACGGGCGTGGAGCGACGAGGAGACCTTCAGGGGCCTGTTGTTGGCCGTGCTGTCAAGCAACACGGACTGGTCGAAGATTGATGAGATTCGGGCAGAAATCGCGGAGTTGTTTTCCGGGTTTGACTTGAAGTCGTATTCCGAGCTTACGGCCAGCGAGATCGGCACTCGATTCCTGCCTTGGTTTCTTGAGCGCAGGGCGGGTAGTCAGGCCCTTAGGAGTGGCCTTGTCAATCTCATCGACACCGCGCGACTACTGGCCGAACACAGCCGCGTTCACGGTACGGCGGAGAGTTATTTTACGGCGCTGGTTGAGCATCTGGACGGAGACCCCAAGCAGGCCGCACTTCGCCTAGGTTCTCGGGGCGACGAGTACAAGCTTCCAGCCTTCGGCGTGGCACTGGCGGCAGAAGTTCTGAAGAACCTGGGCTTCGACGTGGCCAAACCCGACCGTCACGTCCGGCGGGCCGTGGTTTCCTTCGGTCTGGTTCCCTTCCGGAAATGGCCCAATAGGAGCGGTCGGTCAGCGCCGTCTGTTTCTTCGGTCACGTCGCACCTGGCGGTCATGGAAGCCGTGCAGGGCGTGGCAGCGACTGCCGGCATACCCGTCGTCATGGCCGACAACGCCATTTGGCTGCTGTGCGCGAAGAGCGGCCTCTACCTGACCAATCCGGAGCTTGCGGAGTTGGTCCGTGAACATGAGAACCCAGCCGAGCGAGCGGAAGCCGTCGGAGCATTGATCAGATCCTGGGCGGACATGCAAGATGACGGTGAGCAACGCGAGACGATCAACCATCTCGTGGAAGGCATGAACCAGGAACGGCTTTCCGTGCGGAAGCTCTTTCCCGAGGAGTTCAAAAGCCGGAGTTGGTGAGCCGCACCATCCTGCTCGACAGCGGTCCACTAGGCTTGATCACGAATCCCAGGGCATCGCCGGTGGCGGCAGCCTGTGGACGTTGGGTCGTGAGTGCGATTGACCGCGGCGTCACGATCCTGGTCCCGGAGATCGCCGACTACGAGTTGCGACGTGAACTCATCAGGGCACGCCGTACCGCGGGAGTTGCACGGCTCGATGCGTTCATCGCGCAGGTCGGATTCCTCCCCATAGCAACTGTGGCAATGCGTCAGGCAGCCGTGTTCTGGGCCGAGGCACGTCAGAAAGGACGGCCAACCGCACCAGACCCCGCACTTGATGGCGATGTGATCTTGGCCGCGCAGGCGGCGACCCTCGACCGGGCCGGTGTGATTGTCGCCACGACCAACCCGAAACATCTCTCGCAGTACGTTCCCGCCGAACTCTGGATGCAGTACGTTCCCGCCGAATTCTGGATTGACATCGCCTAATCTCGACACGTTGTTGGATCGGGCGGAATCGAATGCACAGTGTCAAGGTTGTTCGCGTAGTCGGGGCGTCAGTGTCATGCTGCCGCCTGCAGCGAATTGGCCCAGCCTCCATGTGAGAACTCACGGGCGAGACGGCGCCCGCGCTTCATGCCATCATCGGCACCCCGCGCTCCATTGATCCAGCGAAAGTGAGGGCAGGACATGGCTAAGCAATGGGAATTCGTCCATGCCAAGGCGGGCGATGCCGCCTGGACACCCGGTCTGCGCGAGATCTTCGACTACCGCGATCTCGGCATCAAGGACGGGACCAAGGGTGACTACATCGCGCACATCATCAAGGCCAACGGCAAGCGGATGGAGGATGACGTCCAGGAGTGGCACGTTCACGACTGCGACTTCCAGTTCGTGCTGGTGCTGAACGGCTGGGCCGAGTTCGAGTACGAGGGACTGGGCGTGCGCCGGCTCGAGAAGGGGGACAGCATCCTCCAGCCGCCGAGAATCAAGCACCGCGAGATCGCGTGCTCCGACGACTACGAGGTGCTGGAGGTGGTCTCGCCGGCCGACTTCGGGACCCGCGTCGTGGAGGCTCCGAGCCAGGCTGCAGCCTAGGCCGCGCGGCCATGACCGGGGTCGAACCCGCGCGTCGCACACCGCGCCTGTCCGAGAGTTCCCCGGAACCGGGACGCGCGGAACCGACGGTCGCGGTTCACCGCGGAAGCGACGGTTCCGCCCACTCTCGGCTCGTATGATCGGGTTGCTCCAGCGCGTCTCCAGCGCAAGGGTCGACATCGGGCCGGACACCATCGGCGCCATCGGCGCCGGTCTGATGGTCCTGATCGGCGTGGAGCGCGGAGACACCGAGCGGACGGGCGACCGCCTCGTGGAGCGACTGGTCGGGTACCGCGTGTTTCCCGACGATCACGGCAAGATGAATCTCAGCGTCGCCGACATCGGCGCGGGGCTCCTGCTCGTGCCCCAGTTCACGCTCCCCGCCGACACGCGCAAGGGCGCGCGTCCCAGCCTTTCCGGCGCCGCGCCGCCGGACGAGGGAGAGCGGCTGTTCGATCACGTCGTGCGCCGGGCGCGGGCGCGGCATCCGCTGGTCGAGACCGGACGGTTCGGCGCCCACATGCAGGTCTCTCTCACCAACGACGGACCCGTGACGTTCACGCTACGCGTCGCGCCCCCGACATGATCCGCACGGCCTGACACCGGCGGGCCTAGCGTCAAGCCGTTTGCTCGAACCAGGCAGGCGCGGAGGCCGAGGGGCTCCGCGCCTGCCTGGCTTGCCGACCGCAATCAGGCGAGTGGCCGTCCGATCGACTCGAAGTACTCGCGGGTCACCTTGAACACCATCGGCGCGAGCAGCAGCAGTCCGATGAGGTTGGGGATCGCCATCAGACCGTTGAGGGTGTCGGACAGGTTCCAGACCAGGTCGACCTTGACGTTGGCGAAGGTGAGGGCCGCCAGCACCCACAGGGCCCGGTAGATCACCAGACTCTTCTCCCTGAACATGTACTGCCAGCAGCGCTCGCCGTAGTACGACCACCCAAGGATGGTCGTGAACGCGAACACCGCCAGGGCAATGGTGACGATGTACTGGCCGCCGGCAATCGAAGTCTGGAAGCCCGTCGACGTGAGCACTGCGCCGGTCAGCCCGCCGCCGTCCGCCCCCGTCATGGTCCATGCGCCGGACGTGAGGATCACCAGGGCCGTCAGGGTGCACACGACGAGGGTGTCGATGAACGTCCCGAGCATGGCGATGATTCCCTGACGCACCGGGCTG
>JAJEGJ010000113.1 GCA_022819905.1 Alphaproteobacteria bacterium | reverse complement strand
GCACGGCCCTGGGCCGAAACCCCACCGCCATGCACGGCATCAACACGACCGGCTTGTGGATAACCTGCGGAGCTTCTGTGCAGAACCGCCGTCAGCACCGAATCACAGGCGAATCACCGCTTGACGCGAGACATGGATGCTCTCTAAAGCTCATTCGGAGCAAGGCCGGGTCATTTGCAGTCGCAATGATGCCGCCAAGGTCGCCCTTCCGCCCCAGTCCTGGCGGAGGGAGAACGACGGACCCCGCCCCGTCGCCGGAGCAGGGTCATAGGCTAGCGAGGCCGAATAGCCCCGGTCCTCGAAGTCGCTGTCCTCGTGCGCCAGCAGGGTGCGCCCCGAGAGGTCGAGCGAGAGCCCGAGTGCCGGATCGCTCCAGGCAATGCCGCTGCCGAGCTCGACGCCGAAGCCACTCTCGGCGTCAGATGACTGCCGCCGTCGAGCACCATGCGCCAGCTTCCCTCCAGGCCGAGCCGCAGCCGCGTCACGTCGGACTCCGACGCCGCCGAGATCGCGGGTCTTCTCCGAGCTCGACCGTGCCCACTGCGCGTCCGAAGTCACCGCGAGCGCCGGGCCGCCGCCGCCATGGACCAGCTCGTGTCCGTGCTCTAGCGGTCGCCGGGGTCCGTCTTCACCGTCACCTCGCCCGTGCCGTAGCCCGCCGCGCCCCAGAGCTCGAGGCGCTCGGACGCCTGCAACGCCGCATAAGGGATCGCCGCCGTCACCGCCGCCTCGATGCTGCCGTCGCCGGCAGGCACCCCGCCGTCCGTTTCGGGACTGGGATTGCCGTCGCCGAGAGCGGCATAGTCGCCCTCGGCCGAACTCTTCGCCAACGCGAGGCCGAGCAGCCACTTGCCGTGCGCATAGTCCGCGCCGAGCAGCCCGGTCGTGACCGTGCCATCGAGGGTGAATTCGGTGCCGTCGCCCCGCTCCGTACCGTCGAAGCGCCCCTGCGAGGCTCGGCCCCAGAAGGCGAGGCTGCCGCCTGCGCCGTCCCTCTCGCCGGTCAGAGAGAAGCTCGATCCGAGCAGCGCGTCCCGCGCGGTCATGGTGCGGGACTGCATGGCGAGGGATTGCCCCTGCGGCGCGCCGAACGGATCGGTGCCGCCGGGGCCCGCCGGATTGCCGCCCGCCGCCGGGACGCCGGCGGCGGGGTCGAACGACAGCGCCTGTCCGGCGATCGTGCCCTGCATGCCGGCGGTGCGCGGCACCGCCATGCGGCCCACAATGCCGTCCAGCGCCTGCTCCGCCACCGTGCGCCCAAAACGCTTCAGCCACGCTGCCGGCAACGGATCATCGTTCTCAATCGTGCTCACCGCGACGCCGTCCGCTATCAGCGCGCCCTCGGCATCGTAGAAATACACCTCGAACGTCTCGCCGCCGTCGTCATGACTGTCGTCGTGGATGAAGATGCCCCGTGTCGTGACCGTCTCGCCCGGGCGGAAGTCCACCCCGCCCGCGCCGAGACCGGAGCCGACTCCCGCGCCCAGGCATAGACACGCACCGGCTGGTCCGAGGGCGCCGACAGCCGGATGGTGAACATCATCAGGTGCCCTCGCGGCCCGTCGCATCCTCGATAATCAGCGCCGGACCCGTCGTCTCGTCGTTGTCGGCCACCTTCACCTGCGCCGAGGACGCGCCCCCGAGCGTGTAGCCGTCGCCGTCCTTCAGCGTTGCCGTAACTGCACCGTCGGGCTCGTCCATGGCGTCGTTCACCATCGGCACCGCGACCTCCGCCGAGGTCTCGCCCCTGACCATCGTCACCGTGCGCGCGCCCTCGTGCGCCGCAGCCACGTGGTCGTCGCCGCCCGTCTCCGAGACGGTGAGCCTCACCGCAAGGTCCGAAGCCGGCACCCGGTCGGCTGTCAGCGTGAACAACGCGTTGCCGCCTTCCGCTATCAACGCGGCCTTCGCCGCGATGGATATAACTGGGGACGGCAAGTCGTCGTCCAGGACGGCGATGCTCCCCGACGCGGGCGAGCCCACGCCGTAGCCGCTGCCGTCCTTCACGGTCACGCTCACCGCGAGCGGTGTCGACGGAGCCGGGCTTGCCGTGAGCGTGAAGGCTGCATCCCCGCCCTCCGTCACCGGCGACGAGATCGCCGCGATCGAGATCGCCGGCTCGGTCGCCGGAGGCGGACCATCGTCGTCATGGATCGCCACGCTTCCCGAGCCGGGAGAGCCCACCGTGTAGCCGTTGCCATCCTTCACCGTCGCGCTCACCGAGCCGTCCGGCTCGTCCATGCCGTCGTTCGTCGTCGGCAGGGTCAGCGTGGCGCTACCGCCGGTCGGGACCGTCACCGTCCGGTCCCCGGCAGAGACGCCGTAGCCACCAGTGGTCGCCACCGCCAAGGCCACCGCAAGCGGTGTCGACGGAGCCGGGCTCGCCGTCAGCGTGAAGACCGCATCGCCGCCCTCGGTCAGCCGTTGCGACGGATAGACCGACGTGAACACGATGCCTAATCCACGCCGGCTAACGGTGATGCAAGCGCCGACTTTCATGACAAGGGGGGGTGCCTACAGGTCGGGGCCAGCCATCCTGTACGACGAAATCAGGCTCGAACCCGACAAGTTCCGAGGGCGCTCGTTGGTGCTTCTACAAGAATCTGCCTCGCACCCTAACGGGAGACACGATGCGTGAATGGAACTGTCTTCACATCGTGCGTGCTGCTTTCACAGCCGCGCTTGTGGCCACGCTGTGACCGGCGGCCCACGGAGCGGATCGCACTCGCAGTCGGCAACAGCGGCTACAATCCATACCAAGTCCCGCCGATTCCCAACCCCGTCAACGCGTCCGGCTGATAGCCGACGCGTTGACGGGATCGCTGATCGCATGTTCGGCGCCGCCCGGGCAGGCGGCACCGGCCTGATCAGATCAGGCGAGCGGCCGCCCGATGGATTCGAAGTACTCGCGGGTCACCTTGAACACCATGGGCGCGAGCAGCAGCAGTCCAATGAGGTTCGGGATCGCCATCAGACCGTTGAGGGTGTCCGACAGGTTCCAGACCAGGTCGACCTTGACGTTGGCGAAGGTCAGCGCCGCCAGTACCCACAGGGCCCGGTAGATCACCAGGCTCTTCTCCCTGAACATGTATTGCCAGCACCGCTCGCCGTAGTACGACCACCCGAGAATGGTCGTGAACGCGAACACCGCCAGGGCAATGGTGACGATGTACTGGCCGCCGGCAATCGAAGTCTGGAAGCCCGTCGACGTGAGCACCGCGCCGGTCAGCCCGCCGCCGTCCGCCCCCGTCATGGTCCATGCGCCGGACGTGAGGATCACCAGGGCCGTCAGGGTGCACACGACGAGGGTGTCGATGAACGTCCCGAGCATGGCGATGATTCCCTGACGCACCGGGCTG
>JAJEGJ010000008.1 GCA_022819905.1 Alphaproteobacteria bacterium | reverse complement strand
GTTCATATTCGAGGATGCAGCACTGATGAATGTCACTAGACCATTGAAAGAAGGAGTTAACCGAGCGCCAGAACTAATCGGGCCGGGTGTTTTCGAGCCATACTGGCTTTTCTTTGATTCTGAAACCAAGGAAAGGACGCTGTGCAGCGGATGGGAACTCCACTGGGATCGTCCAGCCGTCCTAGATCAACTTGGGTGCGGAGTCATCATCACGGCGGCTTCGTATTCACCTGATTCAACTTACCGCATTGGCTTGTCCGGGTACGAGTGCGCGATTCCAGAACAGGATCTCGGGGGAGATTGGGAAGTTTCCCGAAACGACAAGGCATGCGGGGTGTCAAAGATCGATACCCCGGCTGGACCACCAAGCCAAGCATTGAAGTTGGACGATAGCGAAAAGAGTTCACAGATGGAATCCGAGAGTGATGCCCAATGGAATACCATGCGTCAGCAGTTGCAGGGCCGGGCAGCAGGAGAGGATCGGCGACGGCACGAGGACGATGCGCTTACGCGTGAACAACGCGCTCAAGTGCAACGTGGCTTGTCCGCTCTGGGTTTCGATGCAGGCCCTTCAGACGGCGTATTTGGCCCTCGAACCAGATCTGCGATTCGGGATTGGCAGCAAGCGAAGGGTGCTGAGGCGACGGGTTACCTGACAAGGGAGGAGGTGGAAGCACTTCAGGGCGCCAGCGGCGAAGTCCATCACAAATTCGCAATGGAAGGCCTGTTAGAGAAGTATGATTCCCGAACCAACCCTTCTCGGGAACAGGCGCTGCCGTCCCACATTGTCGCGGACCAATACCTGCTGGAGGCAGTTAAGGCACTTGAGATCGGCGAACCGCATGAAGCAATTCGGGCGCTCGAAAAAATCGAGGCTTTGGACATTGAGCCACCGGCCGAATTCGCCCACATCTTTGGAAAGGTTCTAGTAGAATCTGGTACAAGCCCGGAAGATATTCTCAAGGGAAGGAAGCTGTTGGAATCATATGTGGTTCGCATAAGTAGAAATTCAGAGTTGTACGCATCGGCCCTGGAATTGCTGTCGCATGCGAATCGCACCTTGGAAAAGATGGCGGAGGAGAAGGCAGGACAGGAGGCCGAAACGCGTCGATTGAGGGCAGAGGAAGAAGAGAAACGCGAGCGAGAAGCCCACCGGCTGAGAGAAGGCTGCCCCGACATCACCGGCGCGTTTGTCTACACCGACTCCCATGGGTATGATTATTATCTGGAAATAGGTTGGAATCTTACTTCTAATTCCACTACCTATCTGTTTAGCCGGCATGATGCGCTTTTCAACAGGAATCCAAAGTCTAGGCCGCATTCGGTGCGAATAGGCGAGTCAGATGTTCTGCGCTTTGTAGCCGGTCCGCAAGATTTTCAATACGACGGAGACACAATAGAGGTAGTATTCCATGGCAACTGCGAGGGCGAGGAACTATTGATAACGGAAGAGCACAATTGGTATACATCTTGGATTGTGAGCCACCCATACACTGTTTCGAGCACATATAGGCTGGTAGGGAATCATTTGCTGCTTCGGAGACAAACAAAACTCCACCCGAGAGACGGAGGAGAGTCGTATGACTACACGTTGGAGTATCGCCGCATAGACTGAGAAACTGTCCAAGTCGTCTGACCTCTCGTTACCTTGACCGCGGGCTGGCTCATGGTTTATTCGGAATTGGTGCAAAGGGGTTGACGGGGTTTGTTCGATTCAAAAACGGCGAACTCGCCAATTCTCGGAATAACAGCGGATGTTCCGAGAAACGCGCGGCCATTTACGCGATTGATAACGATATCTCCCTCGGCGAGAACATATTTCTTCACTATCACTTCATCCAAACACAATCGTTGCAATTTGCAGGGTCAATTACGCCACCTTCATAAAAGCCGTTGATACGAAGGATGGGCGTACCTGATCCATATGCTGACTTCGGTTTGCAGAGACCGTTCTGTGGGCCTTCCTCGATCAGCATTCCAAGTGGTTCCCAACCCCAACAAATAATTGGAGCGGATTTTAAGAGCCCGCGCCGGCGTCATCGCCAAGCGGAGCCAACAAACCGTTCCGATGAAGCCAAGTAACGAGATCAACCTGAGTTTCTTCTGCGCTGCCTAAGCGCACAGAAATCTGACCATATCGGGTACCAAACCGAACGACATTATCGTTGAATTGACCAATTACACCTTCAACGGATTGACCGCTTCCCGCTATCCGCGAGGCATCTTC
Source organism: Alphaproteobacteria bacterium (assembly GCA_022819905.1). Lineage (GTDB taxonomy): Bacteria > Pseudomonadota > Alphaproteobacteria > TMED109 > TMED109 > VXPW01. The sequence goes on along the minus strand of JAJEGJ010000008.1, from coordinate 98,469 downwards.
TCCGGTCATGGTGAAATTGAATGAGGGATTGATGCTGACAGGGAGGTGAGTCTCGGCGTTCCCTCGCCCATCGCTTTCCAGTTTGGCAATTTTCTCGCGGAGTTCCCTGAATTGCGCTTTGTGGAGCAGCCAGCTGATCAGCAATCCGCCAGCTCCACCGCAAATGATGCCGCCCAGAGCAAGCGTGATGTCACGAAAAAGGCTGTCGTCTGTCATTGTTCACTTTCGATCGAATGTGTTCAGGACGCTGATGGCGACACTGCCGTTGGTTTCTGCCTCAGTGCTTGGAGGTGGAGTCCCCCCATGGACGCTACCATGAACCCCATCGCCTTAGCGACCAAGCCGGTCGCTTTTTCGGCGGCATCTTGCGAGCCGTTGTCGTCGAGACGGCGAGGAGGTCTGGAGCTTAATCGCGGAGGCGATGGGCCGTGCAATCTGCTTCCGGTCCGCTCGCTCGTCGCCCATACAATTGCTGGAAATGAAATCCCAAAGGATGCGAGGCGCGGGGAGAATTGTGACGACTTCTGACGACGCCCGACAAACCAACACAAAAATGAATAGGTTGAGACAACCGTCATTGCAGCAGCAATGTTCGGATACGATAGTTCATGGAACGATGGGTAAAGGATCAACCGTCGGTCAGAAGTGTTGGCGTTGCGCCTACTGTCCGGGATGCAGAGACACGCGACGAATCAATGCATAACAGGGCGCTTTGGCAGCATGGTCGATGCCCACGGAGTGGCAGGGTCAAAGCGTGGAGTGCGCCCGTCAATCCCGGCATGGACCAAGTTCCGGGTCAGACTGGCGCCAGTTCAGCGCTGTTCAAGACCATCGCCCAAGCGGATGTGCCGTCGATGATGGCCTGTGCGGAATGACTTGGAAGAGGGTTCTGGTCAATCCGAATAGGGCCGCCCGGACGTCGCCTCATCGATGCCCTGGTGCAAGCATTTCATCGAAGAGACGCGGGCCACGTGCTGCACTAGGCCGTTCGTAGTGTCGCTTCGACGAGGCCAGTAGCCGCACATTTCAGAAACTCCATTTGACTGGTGACAAGTTTCACCATTTCTTCCCTGCACTTGTCATCAAGTGAGTTCCGAAGGAACTGAGCGGAGCCCCAATCACCGACCGGTTCGTTGAGATACCTGTATGTCATGGCACTGTGCCAACCGCCAAAAAGATCTCGGTCAAACTTTTTCGTTTGCCAGCCCTTTCCTTGCGGAGGCAGCTTCTCCCATGCTCGTTCCAAACTTGGCAAGATCTGCTGTTCTTTTGCTCTGATCCTTTGCTGTGTCATTTTGGAAAGGTAAATGCCGACATAGACACGCCCCCAAAGCACCTCGTCGGTTCCTAACAGGATCCCCGTCGGATCCGCCGGATCTTCGTCTGAAGGCCAATCCGCTCTGCGCAATGCCAGCCGGCAATTCTTTTTTGGTCAAACCTGCGTCCCACCGGTGCAATCGCCATTCGTCCGTCGTAATTGTTGATTCCACGCTCTTCAGGAACTCCTCGGTCAGGCCAGCCTTGAGCCGAGGCATCGCCTCTTCAATTTGCAGGGCCAGATCCAGGTACTTCGGGCTGCTGCGGATGAAATCCACCGTGGTGCGGACAACAAGGTCTTCGTTCATGGGCTCGAACTTCCTCCCGTCAGGCTCCCGGGCTGTTCGCTGCCTCAAACGAACGCCTCAAGTATTCCAGCAAATCCTTCAGAAACCAGCGCACCCGCTCCGCTTCACATTCCCGCAGGCATTGCCGAATCCACTCTTCCACCGATGGGGCCCCCTGCGCGGATACACGGTAACCCATGGTTACGCAGCGTTCTCTTTCTTCGATCTTGCCGGGCAGGGTTTCCGGGTCCCGGCCATCGCCACTGAGATACACGAGCCACGCGTCCCCGTTCTCCATGGAAGCAGCCCTTCCAAGGAGGTACTGCACGTAATGTTTCACCTGATCCTTTTGCTCCCCCGCCCAAGGCTTGTTCTCTATTCCTATCCAGCGGTTTCCGGGCAGCTGTAGAACGATGTCGATTCTTCGATCTTCATCGGTCTCATACTCAGGAAGGACGCGGCACCAATCGAAGTTCGATGTGGGAAAGCTCGCTCTCCGTGCCGACTGCGACCCGCGGCAGACTTCTTGCAGGAATAGGTCGACAAAGCGGCTCCCCTGACCGTGACTGCCAGTCGGGTCCAGGAGCTTTCCAAACGCACGCGACAAGTCGATCTCACGCCAGTGGGAGTAGTCGAATATGGAAAACCTTGTCGCTAACCTGCGGTCAAGCTCGGTTTGAGCGCCCCTCGCGATGTCAACCGCTACAGCCAAACCGGAAAAGAAGCCCGCGAAGTCTCTCTCGCGCACCCGCGTGGCGGATGCCAACGCACGCTCCAGACGGGACGAGAAGCTCTGCAACTCGATCCGAACAGCTTCGGCGTCAAGACAAGGTGTGCTGACCATACCTGACAAGCCTAAACGCTCGCTCGCTCTCTGGTAACACTGCCTGGTTGAAAACACGGTGCCGAAACCGGCACGGGACCATCCGCCACAGACGACTCCGCGGCGTATGCGGGCCCGCCGGGCTCCCTTCCTGCTTCGGCTTCGCGTTCCGGGCCGTGAGCAGGACGTTCCCGGCCATTGCCGAGCCGGCGGATGGATTTCTGGGGAAGGGCTTCGCGGCGCCTCTTCACCATGGGATCCAGTCGTCGAATTAGAGCCATGTCCTGGCGTCGTAACGTGCCTGCAACCATCACCCGTAATGCGCTGCCATGTTTGAACAGCTTTCGTCAGGCCACTCTGTCCGGCGTTCTCCTGCTTCCAATTTAACCACGCACACTCATCGTCTCGACCGCGTTGAGGTGCCGTCAGCGACGAGGAGGGGGATCCCGTCGCTGTGACCGACATCGTGGGCGTGAATGCATGACCCCATCTTCATTCCGTGCATCCACATCAGCAGCGCTCCCTTTCCGTCTGTGGAAATTCGCCGCCGCCGCATTTCAATTGGGTATGGCAATTCAGGGACGACCGGCCATCATGACCGACACTGAAATGGGCCCAATATCATGATGCGCGACAACGAGAGATTTCGTCCTATCGAGACCGCCCCGGAATGGAGCGACGAGGTCTTTGAGACCTGTGCGGAATTGGCCGAGCTGTTGGAGAAGCACTCGTATCGATTTGCGAGGACAATGCCCGGCGCGCCGCACTCCTACACCCTCAAGAGGACGTGGCACAGCGAGGATGAGTTCGTGGAGGCTCTCAGGAAGATGCGGGCCGTGGAGCGCACCGAGGAGTTTTTCAGGGGCTACTGGTACCGTCGCTTCTGCTCGAACGGCTACAAGTACTGGACGAAGGGGGCAAACCTCGACCACATCCTCATCAATCGGGCCATTCACGCATCTCATCTCGATCCCTACACGTCCATTGCCGATGCCTATGACCTCGGGATCCACAGCGGGAAGGCCGACGTCTCGCGTAGCCAACGGGTATACGACTCGCTGAAGGTCGAGAACGGGGCCGAAATTCTCGACGTCAGCTGCGGCACCGGAACCCTCGTCGACTTCCGCTTCGGACACATCCAGCCGGAGCACTATTTCAGTATCGATCCCAGTCGAGGAATGCTGGGCGCTTTCGGAGACAAGCATCCCGAATTCCGCGACCGACTGATCCGAACGCCGTTTGAGGACTACTGGCCGAATCCGGGGCAGAAGTTCGATCTTGTCGTGAGTCTCTTCGGCGTGCCTTCCTACATCGGTGAGCCCGACCTGGTGTCCAGGAAGGTCCAGTGGCTTCTCAAGCCCGGCGGAACGGCTGTCCTCATGTACAACAGAAGGAAACCCGAGGAGACGGAGTTCTACCGGCACCTCGACATGGAGGTCCCGGCAGCCTGCGGCCGCCCCGTGAACGATGAATTGGGGCTTACAAAGCAAGGTTGACGTGGTGCCGGGGAAGCGCCCCGTTCAGCCTGGGCCTCGGCAGGAATGGCAGAAACGCCTGCGCGTTTGCAGAACTGGCCTATGTGGCGGGGTATTCTGCGCTGCGGCTGGCCCCTCGCTCGGCATCAACTCGGTAACGGAGTTGGCGCCAGGCCGAGCGAACGGCGGCTTCAGGGCGGTCGTCAACCCCGGGATTCAGCCGCAGGACCTGTTCGCCTACCGGTCTCGACGCCGCAGTTGGGATGACTGCAGCCGCCTTCAGTCCACCGGAAAGCGAATCACGACACCGCCCATCACGTCACCCACCTTGATGTCGGTGCGCGGCGAATCCTTGTGTTCGTTATGGCACCGGATGCAGGCTTCGCTGACGGCATAATCGGGATACACGGCGGTGAAGTAGCGCTGCTCGCCAAGTTCCTCTTCCCCGTAGAAGTTCTCCCCCTCGTTGTCGACGACGAACTCCAGGCCTTCCTTCTCCAGTCCGGTCCCGGGGCCGTTCTTTTTGTTGATCGGCTGGAGCGAGAGCAACGCGTACGAGAAGTCCTCCGTTTCATCCGCCACCCGTTCCGCGCCGAAGCGGAACATCTGCGCGGGCAACGGCAAGGCGATGTCGTCCTCGAAGTGTTCCGACGCGGTGATGACCTCGTCGTCCACCATGAGGCGCTGAATCACCATCTTCGTGTAGACCTCGCGGTCTGCGGACATGACCTGATACAGCATGTCGGCGACCTGTCGGTACGGAATGCCGTCTGCGGCTGCGCTCGCCGCCGCAACCATGGCGGCAACACCCGCCGCAAACACGGTGAGTCGGCCTGATCTTGACTGCATGGCGGTTCCCCTTTCTTCCTTGGCTGGGTTGAGCACGCGGGCGCGCGCTCAACGCCCGGTGTTCTCGGTTTCCGAAGCAGCGTGCCACACTGCCCAATCGATGCTCTGGACATGAACCGCCGGCCGTCCCCTGAAGTTTCGCGCTACGAGCCCGGAGTCAGCGAGCGCGTTGATCGCAAAGCCGAGCCCGTGGCAATCGAGGCAAACAGGTCGGATCATCTTCGTGCTGGGACGCAGGCCATCGTTCTGGTGGTGGCTGGTGGTGATTACGCTGCGGCGCTCGGATTTCAGCATATGGCAGGTAGCGCAACTCACCCCGGTCCCGGGCGCCGCGGTGCCGGCCTGCTCGGCCCGCCAGAGAACGTGATGAGGGCTGCCGACATAGGCCCGGCTGTGAGGGCCGTCATGACAGGACACGCAGGCCTCCACCGCAGCTTGCCCGACATCGACCGCGTGGGGCTGGTGACAGGTCCCGCAATCAAGCACCTTGTGGGCGGCGGCGGCGCGCATCGGGAGGCGCGCCTCACCCACGGTCATTAGGGTGGGATGCGGGGCATCCGCGAGCCACCGCACGATAGTCCCTGGCAGGACAGTGCCGATGGCCGTCTTCGCTGCGTCACGCGGCGGCGCAATCATGGGGTGCTGGCGCATGCCGTGCCGGCCGCGTGCGAACGTGTTTGCCTCCGTCTTGTGGCAGTCCTTGCAGACCGTGAGCGGCGGGGTGGCGATCCATCGCGCCTTGACTTCAACGGTTGAAGCGTCCGGTGCCACTTCCGGGGCGTGGCAACCGGTGCAGTTCACGCCCGCCGCTGCATGACCCGAACCCGTCCACTGATCAAGGGCCGTCGGATCGGTGAGCGCTGCCGACGGAGCCAGAGCGTCACCTCGCTCGAGCGCATTTTCCCCGGCGGGTGTCGGGGTGCGGTCCCGGGCCGACAGGGCGTGCACGGACGGCGCCAACAGCCAGGGTTGGTTCGCGTGCTTCGCCAGAAAATCCGCGTAGAGCGCACGATTGTCGTGGTAGTTGTGGCAGCCTGCTGACGCACAGGTATCAAAGGCCAGTCCGGTGTGGCTGGGTCGGTCCGTGCGAACGTCCTGGTCGCCCTCGCTGTGGCACGCCCGGCAAAAGTCCGCAGCCACGGTAACTGCTCCTTTCCGCGTGATCTCGGGCCGATGCTCCGCGTGGCAGGTCGTGCAGAGCCTCGCATCTAGCTTGTCCCAGTAGACGGCCATCCGCGGGTTGCGGAACGTCTTCCTGGGATGGCTGTCGTCGGCTTCGGCCAGTTCATCCTCGTGGCAGTTCCGGCAAGCCTTGTTCAGCGCCTTCTCCGCTGTCGCCGCCGCGGCGAAGACCGGCGCGGTATGGCAGCTCTCGCACGCCAGCTCGATCTGATGGTGGGCGGCGGTCGTCTCGCCGATCAGGAAAATCCTGCGCGCGCCGCCAACCGTCATCCACAGCAGCACCACGCCGACCGCTGTCAGGGTCATCAGCATCCAACCGGCCCGGAGGAACGCCTTGCGCGACATGCGGCACCCTCTTCAATACAGGTAGACGGCCAGCACGTGGATGATCACGAGAGCCGGAAGAGGCCAGAGCGCAACCGTGTGCAGGCGCATCGGGATGATGCGCACCCTGGGTGGTACCCCCATCCGCCGGAGCCTGCCTGCAGCGTTGTTGCAAACCCCGGCGATGCCGCCAAGGATCAGCGCTGCCAAGAAACAGACCATCAGCGCCGCATTGAGATTGGCTCCGAGACGGAAGCCGGTGTGCGCGAAGAGGGCGAGAACGCAGGCGACACCAAGCCCGGCATGGGCGAGCCGCCACCAATTGTGACCACCGAACCGGGCGATTCGCCGAACCTTCATGAGCACGGCCGCGAGAATGCCTGCTGACGCCAGTGCGAGCAGGGCATAGCCGGTCCACAACTGCCAGCCGCTGTCGAACCAGAGGTGCATGCGGAGGGCGGCGCCGAAACTATCGGCTACGGGGACGCGCGGGAGTACGAACGTCGCGCCTGCCGTGCTTCCGGCAACAGCCGAGAGGATCAGCAGCAATTTCCGGAACTGTGCCGCCCGATCCTGTACCGCTTGAATGATCGAACGCTCGATGTCGGCGATTGCCGCGGCCACCTCGCGCCCGATCAGGTCCATTTTCCGCAGCAACGTGATGCGGGGACGCAGGTCTGTCAGCTCTTGCGTTGGAAGGATCTCGGGGAGGATCTCGCAGGCATCCAGGAGTGAGATCAGGGCGACCTCCCGAGGGTCGGGAATGTCGTGGGAATACAGCACGTCCGCGATACGAAGGCGGATCTTCTGCACCGTCTCGCCGCCGTCGCCGGGACGCCGCCGGGATCCCATCCACGGAAATTTGCTGGATCGGACAGTGAGCACGCCTTGTTCGACGAGACCTGCCAGGATCTCGTCGTGGACGGCGGGAGCCTCCTCGGCCGACAAAATGCCGATCCAAGTCTTGGTGTCGCAAACCTCTGCACGGGCCGCAATCTTCGCCAGTAGACGGTCGAGTACGGCATTGCCGGTCGGCGTCCGGTCATGGACGACGAGGGCCTCGAAATCAGTGTCAATCCGGTAGTCGAATGCGAGGTCCATCAGCACGGCCCCCGCGAGGGCACACGCCACGACGTCCTGCCGAATCGGCAGCGGCACACCGTCTTCGTCGTTCAGCAGCAACACCAACTCTTCGGTGAAACTCAGCATGACGTGCCCCACTCGGCCAGCGGGGGGCCGCTACGACCGGCGCCCCGGAAGTGTCGAAGCGACCCACATGGGGTGCTGCGTCCAGACGCCTCGGATGGCGCTGGCCCTGACAGAGTCGGTGATCCGTAGCTACGCGTCACACTGCCAAGCATGACCTCCTGTCTGCAGTCCATCAAGAACTTCCCACTCGGGCATCGGATTAAGCGCAGTTCCCTTCCCCGTCGCTGGTCAGGGCGTAATTCGATCAGCTTGGATCAAACCCGGCGGGCCCGAAGTAGCTGTGGCATTCGGTAGATGAGAAGATATCGAGGATGCGTCCGGTGACGTTTCAGGGACCTTTGCCGGTGCGGCTGGCTGACGCTGGCCGCGCTCACCCCAAACCGAAGGAAAGCCTCGCGGTGACTGACGCCGTCGACCGCCGCGGCCAACACCCATACCCGAAGACCCGGGCAACGGGCATAGGCCGCGGAAGCTGATTGCCGCGGCATACAAGGAGTGCCGTGCGCAGTCCAGCAGTCAGCGGTGGAGGTCCTTCACCTCCACCGTTCGGACACAGCTACATTGCTGGCGCCACCCTGAACCGTGACTGGCCAAGATTGTCCGACGACCTGCAGATCTTCCTTGACGAAAGAGACTGTCTTCTTCAAGCCGTCGAGCCAGAGCTTGAGGCATTGCGGAACGCGAGCTATTCCGCCGAACTCACGAACGACCGCAACCTTGACGTTGAGGCAGTCATTAGCAAGGGGGGCGAGGAAACGCGGGTTCAGTGGTTCGACGAAGAGGAGACATCCGACGTTTCTTCCCGGCCTAGGACGACCTTCAATGTGGATCTCGGCCGCAGGATGCTGACCTGGCGGTAAACAAGGATCCTTGCGCCGTACACTGGCATTCGGCTACCCAAGCAGCGGTTGACATTGTTGAACGCTGTGCACCATTCGTGCCGCTCGTATAGGCGGTGGGCGGCAGCGCACTGGACATGGCGCCTCCGTCCACATCGCGCACTATCCACGCCAACGCGTTCGGATACGCTAAGGAAGAAATTGGCACTGTGCCCATGGAAGACGGTTCCAGGATGGATTGGCGGCGTCTGCGGCAAATCTTGGACTTGGTGTTGGAAGTTGCCTCGGATTACTGCACGCACCACTCCCGTGGAACATCGCGGTCGCCTGCTGGCCGACACAGGTACCCGGCCTGTCCAGGTGGATGAGATCACCATCGGCGATGGCACTGCTATTCTGGATGTAGCCGGCATTCCAGTGTTCGGGCGAAAACAGCGTGCTGCTCCGTCCAGTTGGGCGGGGCCGTAACCGATTGCTCGTCCTGTGAAGGGTGGCAATAGCTGTTCGGCCAAGCCGTGGAGTCCTAAGGAAGATGCACGCCGTCGGCGGTCGGAAGCCGCCCGGTTCCAGCCGCCACGCCCGTTCCCCGCTGCCTTCCGCCGGCATCATCACGGGTTCGACGTACGGTTACGCGGGGCCAGTAAGGCAACATACTATGCTCCAAGCGCCGACATTATGTGGGAATAAATGTGGGATGACATTACAAATATCACTACAATAGTAAATAAAACAAGCATATGAAAGGTATTTCTAATTCCTCCCCTGGGCACCACCCCCGTCTCATTATGATCCTTGTGGACTTGTGGTATCGCGCCGCACCGGTCGTAAAGGCGGGTGCCGACGAAGCTGGCGCGTCCAAGCCAGTCCTGCATGCTCAACGTGTTGTTGGCGTGCTGGAGGTGATCGGCGGCCACGCTAACTCGGGACCGACGCGCGCGAACCCGATGAGGAACTCGTCGAGCCCGATGTTGGTACCGCAACCAACCGGATAATGCATGCAGTTCATTGACGTTCACGACGAAGACGGGATCCGAATCATCACGCTGGACCGGCCCGAAGCGCGCAATGCCAGTCATGCCGGCATGCGGAGCGAGATCATCACGGCGCTTGCGCCGGTGAACGACGATTCGGCCGTTCGCGCTGTCGTCATCACCGGTGCAGGAGACAAGGCGTTTTGCGCCGGCAACGATCTTGCCGAGACCCGAGACCTGAACGAAAGGACCAGCGGAACCTGGGTGGCGGATCTTCGCCGCCACCACGATGCCATTCGCAACCTCGACAAGCCGTGTATCGGGGCGATCAACGGCGTGGCTGCGGGCGCGGGCCTCCAGATCGCGCTCCTGTGCGATCTTCGGATCGGGCAGCCGGCCACCCGCATCGGCCAGCCGGAGATCAATGTCGGCCTGGCGAGCGTCATCGGCGTGCAACTCATGGAACTGGCCCTGGGGCACAGCCGCACGCAGGACCTCGCCCTGTCCGGGCGCCTGGTGATGGCTGATGAAGCTCTGCGGATTGGGCTCCTCGATCGCCTGGTTGCCGCGGAAGCATTGGTGGACGAGGCGCTGCAGGAGGCCCGCCTGCTCGCCGAAAAGCCGCCAAACGCCTTCCGACTTTCGAAGCTCAGGCTGAGGGAGATGACCCAGGCCGCCTGGGACTCCGCGTTCGATGCGGCCATTCGTCTGCAGCCCCTCGCTTATGCGAGCGGCGAGCCGCAGGCCGCGATGGCTCGGTTTCTTGATCGGAGACGCTGACGCCGCCGCTGATTTCTCTCCTTGCTTCTGGACTGATGCTCTGGGGGTAGAGCGCGCGGCCGGATGAGCAATTCGCCCGTCCAAGACGGACAGCGAGGCAGCTCGTTGTTCGTTGGACCGAGCTCCGGGGCCCGCCATCGCATGCCGCGGACCAGGGCGAGTTTGGTTGCCTGGATGCCAACGGAATCACTGATAATGGAGGTGTCTACGTTCGTGCTGCGGCGTGCGGCTGCCCACCGCCGGCCCCCGTTCCGGAACCGCCCAGCGGGTCGCACCGCAAGCGGCGCATCACGAATGACGCGCGTTCGACCAATGCTGCGGCCGGTATCAGTTTCTCAGATGGCAATCGTTAGCTGTTCTCGCTCGGCTGCCAATGCCAACGAAGAGTCCAAACACACGAACGTGAGCGCTCCTGCCATTTGCTCCTGGACCAACAGAGCGGCACCGAGTTGACCGGCGTCGGCAGCTCGGAGCGGGTGTCGCGCCAGAAGTGCATTCGCCCGGGCTCGTACGGCGAGCAGGTCCGTGATCTCGTCCCAACTCTCGGCAAGCGCGTCGAATCGTCCGAGCGTTTCCCGGCGTTGCTCCCGCGACAGCGTCCCATCGCGGGCCCGGCGCTCGATCGCGCTCGTGATCTCGGTCCGGGTCCATGCCCAGGTGACTATGTGATCATCGTCCGACAGCCATGCGCGCACCAACGCACTTCGGGGCTCGGCGACGGCCAGTGGCACCAGTGCGGATGCGTCCCAGTACCTCACAGGCGATCGGCACGATCCGCAGCCAAGGCCTCGGACAGGCTTGCCGGCAACTCCAGCGGCGGTTGGTCGAGAATGGTGGCGGCGCTGCCACTGCCGGGCCGCATCAGGCCCGCGGCGACGAGCCGGTCGCGAATCCCGCGGTCGTCGACTTGCGCGGGCGGGACCAGCCTGGCGACCGGGGTTCCGCGTTCCAGCACCTGAATCTCGCCGCCGCGACGGACTTCCCGGAGGTGGCGTGAGAGATTGGCTTTCAGGTCTGAAATCGATACAGCAGTCATCGTGACCATTATGGTCTTTGCCACTAGACCATGCAAGTCACGTAGGTGATTTCAATATCCGGCAAGAACCGGAACCGGTTCTCCTGGGCCGGGCACCAGAACACACCGGCAGCAGGCTGTTTGGTCCGTTGGCGCGGCGCTGACGCCACCGGCCCCGGAAACATCGCTGTGCGATCGGAGCCACGCAGGGGAACACCCCGGTGAAAACGGGAAGTCAGCTTCGGCGGGGAGACCCTAGGACAACGGCGCTGGGACCGTCAGCAGATCATCAGAAGGCAACGATGGTACCGTGTCCCCGGTGAAGGCTGGCGGTGGAACAGCGGGTGGTTCACCGACCGCCGGTGGTCTTCCGGTCGGCGTATGCGCATTGGGAGTGGAAGCTCATGGCGGGACCTTATCGCGGTGTGTGGCCGGTCGTGCCCACCATCTTTACCGAGACCGGCGACCTCGACCTGGAGGGACAGAAGCGGGCGCTCGACTGCATGGTGGACCAGGGATCGGACGGGCTCTGCATTCTCGCCAACTATTCCGAGCAGTTCCTGCTTTCCGACGAGGAACGGGAGATCCTTGCGCGACACTGCATTGAACATGTCGCCGGCCGCATTCCGGTCATCGTCGCCGCTTCGCACTATTCGACCAGGATCGTCGTGGAACGCTGCCGGAGGGCGGCGGAACTCGGGGCGTCCATGATGATGCTGATGCCGCCCTACCACGGAGCGGCACTCAAGGGCACCGAGGAGCAGACGCGCGAACAATTCGCCCAAGCGGCGGAAGCGGGCCTGCCGATCATGGTGCAGGACGCGCCGCTGTCGGGTGTAGAGCTCAGCGTGCCGTTCCTGGTCCGTCTGGCGCGGGAGATCGACGAGGTCGCCTACTTCAAGATCGAAACACCGCAGGCTGCGGCGAAGCTTCGAGCCCTGATCCGGGCGGGCGGCGACGCGATCGAGGGGCCGTTCGACGGTGAGGAGGCGATCACCCTGCTGGCGGACCTCGACGCCGGGGCGACGGGCACGATGCCGAGTGCCCTTGTTCCGGACCTTCTGAAGCCGATCGTGGAAGCCCATCGCAACGGCCAAAGGGACGAGGCCGCCGCTGCGTACGCTCGCGTGCTGCCGCTCATCAACTTTGAGAACCGTCAGTGCGGACTTCGGGCCTGCAAGGCACTCATGCAGGCCGGAGGCGTGATTCGTTCGGATCACGTGCGCGCGCCGCTTGGCCCGCTGGCACCCGAGGTGCGGGCGGGGCTGATGGAACTCGCCCGCCCGCTCGATCCGGTGTCGCTTCGTTGGGGCCGTTAGAGCATCGCGAGCCCGTGGGCACGCCGGACTGGCTGCCGGCGCGCGAGTGGATCGATCCCCTGGTCCGTGCACCCTTTCTCGTTGGCGCCGTGGCGATGGCGGGGATGGGCTGCGAAGGTTCGTCGCCATTTGGCGAGTCCGTCCATGGCTGCCCGCCCAGTAGCAGGGACAAATCCGGCGCTGCCGAAGTTTCCGGGGTAAAGTCATGGGGGAGGCGCCGGTGCTGATGGGTCATTACGTTTCGACGGTTTTCGGGGCCCGGTCGGCGTCCGCACGCCCCCGGCGAGCCGGAAGCGTGCGCAGCGGCGTCAGACCCTGGCCCGGCAGATGACGACACGCCCGGAACTGGCCCCGGCTCCTGCACCGGCTCAGCGGGCAGAGCCCGTTGGCCGGCCGGATCTTGCCCGATGCCGCTTGGCGGCGGCGGTGATCGCCGAAGCATCATCGAGCATTGAGCAGGAGGCCCGGCTCCCGGTGCCGGTGCTCGCCGCCATGCACGATGCGGAACTGTTTCGGTTAAGCCTGCCCGGCTGGCTGGGTGGTGCCGAATTGCCGCTCGCGGAGCTCGCGGACATCACCGAGTTGATCGCCGCGGCCGATGCCAGTGCCGGGTGGTGCCTTGGACAGGCGCTGGGTTGCGCAACCGCGGCTGCGTATCTCGAGCCGCGGGTGGCCGAGCAGGTGTTCGGGCCCGGCAACGCTGTTCTCGCGTGGGGTGCCGGCGCGGTCGGGACGGCGGTGGCGACCGACGGCGGATATCGCGTGAGCGGCACGTGGCGGTTCGCCAGCGGCAGCGACCACGCGACGTGGCTGGGCGGGCACTGCACCGTCGAGGACAGGGACGGAGCGCCGCGTACGGATGCGGCGGGTCGACCGGTCACCCGTACGGCGCTGTTTCCGAGGAGCGCCGCCGAAATCCATGACGACTGGCATGTGGTGGGCCTTCGCGGAACGCGCAGCGAGGGGTACACCGTGAACGAACTCATGGTCGAGGACGCTTTCACGCTGAACCGGGATGCGGCCACCGACCGCCGGAGCGACGCCACCCTCTTCCGGTTTCCCGTGGTCCACGTGTATGCGTCCGTGTTCGCGGGCGTCGCGGTCGGGAACGCCCGCGCCGTCCTCGACCGACTTGTCGACCTGGCGCAAACGAAAACTGCGCGCGGGGCCCCGACCGCGATGCGCGACAGTCCGGTCGTGCATTCACGCCTGGCCGAGCTCGAGGCCCGCCTCGGAGCAGCCCGCGCCTTCCGTGCCCAGGTACTGGGCGACGTGTGGCGCAGGGTCGAAGCGTCGGGCCAGGTCACTCCGGCCGAGCGGGCGCCGCTCCGGCTTGCCACGACGCACGCCATTCACGAAGCGACGCGCGTAGCGGAGCAGGCGTACCGGATGGCCGGGGCGACGGCCGTGTTCACGTCGCAGCCGTTCGAGCAGCGCCTCCGCGATGCCTATGCGGTTTCGCAGCAGGTGCAGGGGCGGCACGAGAACTACGAACTGGTGGGTCGCCATCTCCTCGGTCTGCCCGTCGATTCCATGTTCTTCTGAGCGGCGGCGGGAACGGATGCCCAAACGTCACCCTGGTGCGGGCCGCGGGCGTGGTCGACCCAGGCCCAAAGGACGAGCCGTCGAGCCGGCAGCCCTCGCCGAGGTGCGCAACGTCCTGGGGGACCGGCCCCGACGCCGCGATCTGCTGATCGAGCACCTGCACCTGCTGCAGGACCGCTATCAGGGACTGTCACCTGCCCATCTCGCTGCACTGGCCGCAGAGATGCGCCTGTCGATGGCCGAGGTCTACGAAACCGCCACCTTCTATGCGCACTTCGATGTCCTGGAGGAAGGCGAGCAGCCGGCTGAGACGACGCTCCGCGTATGCGATGGCCTCTCCTGCGAACTGGCAGGGGCACTCGAACTCGATTCCGCTCTCCGGGCCGCAGCGGACGCCGGTGTGCGTGTGGTCCGAGCCCCCTGCATGGGCCGCTGCGACCAGGCGCCGATCGTCGAGGTAGGGCATCGGCACGTGAACCGCGCCAGCACCGACGCGGTACTCGCGACGGTGCGGGCCGGGAAGCGGAGCCCGCGCGTGCCCGCATACCGTGGCTTGTCCGACTATCTGGACGATGGCGGCTATCGCGCCCTGAACGCCTGTCTGGGCGGGGCGCGTCCGTTCGAATCGATCGTGGCGGCGCTTGACGATTCTGGCCTGAAGGGCCTGGGCGGTGCCGGCTTTCCGACCGGCCGCAAGTGGAGGATCGTGCGGGGCCATCCCGGACCGCGACTGCTGGCGGTCAATGCCGACGAGGGCGAGCCCGGCACCTTCAAGGACCGGCATTATCTGGTGACGGACCCGCATCGATTTCTCGAGGGCGTCCTCATCGCCGCCTGGGCGGTCGAAGCGGAAACGTCCTACATCTATCTTCGGGATGAATACCCGGACGTGCGGGAACTGCTGCTGACGGAAATCGCCATGGTGGAGGCGCGCGGACTGACACCGCATACCCGCCTCGAGCTTCGCCGGGGCGCCGGGGCGTACATCTGCGGTGAAGAATCGGCAATGATCGAATCGCTGGAAGGCAAGCGCGGACTGCCGCGTCACCGGCCTCCGTACGTGGCCGAAAACGGCCTGTTTGGCCGCCCGACGCTCGTGCAAAATGTGGAAACCCTCTTCTGGGTGCGAGATATTCTGGAGCGGGGCCCGGCATGGTTCGCGAACTATGGGGGCAGCGCCGGCCGCGGGCTCCGCAGCTACAGCGTGTCCGGCCGGGTGCGCGACCCCGGGGTGAAAGTGGCGGCTGCCGGAATCACGGTCCGTGAGCTCATCGACGAACACTGCGGCGGGATGGCCGACGGGCACACCTTCAAGGGCTATCTCCCAGGCGGCGCCTCGGGCGGCATCCTGCCTGCCGGTATGGCGGACCTGGCGCTCGACTTCGGGGTGCTCGAGGCACACGACTGCTTTGTGGGTTCGCACGCCGTCGTCGTGCTGTCGGATCAGGACGACATGCGGGCGGTCGCGCTGAATCTGATGCGCTTTTTCGAGGACGAGAGCTGCGGACAATGCACCCCGTGCCGGGTGGGTACGGAAAAGGCTGTGAAACTCATGGAACGGGAGCACTGGGACGAGCCGCTGCTCGAGGAACTCGCCGAGGCCATGGCCGACGCATCCATCTGCGGCTTGGGGCAGGCGGCCGCCAACCCCCTGAATTCGGTACTGCGGCGTTTCCGAGAGGACGTGAAGCTGAACCATGGGTAAGCGCATACGGTTCACGCTCGACGGCGCGCCGGTCGAAGCCCGCGACAACGAGACGCTGTGGCAGGTGGCGCAGCGCCAGGGGCTCGACCTGCCGCACCTGTGTTTTTCGGAAGCCCGTGGTTATCGGGCGGACGGAAACTGCCGCATCTGCATGGTGGAGATCGACGGCGAGCGGACGCTTGCCGCATCGTGCATCCGCCGGCCCGAGCCCGACATGGTGGTCCGCACGCAGAGCCCCCGGGCGCAGCGGGCCCGCGCCATGGTGATGGAACTGCTGCTCGCCGACCAGCCGGCCCGGGCCCAGGCGCCGGACCAGGAGGCAAGGCTGTGGCAGTGGTCCGATCGCATGGGCGTGGCCGACAGCCGCT
The DNA here is from genome assembly GCA_022819905.1 of Alphaproteobacteria bacterium. Classification (GTDB taxonomy): domain Bacteria; phylum Pseudomonadota; class Alphaproteobacteria; order TMED109; family TMED109; genus VXPW01. The sequence continues at coordinate 82,461 of JAJEGJ010000008.1, read as the reverse complement.
TTCCCGCCGGCGCCAGACCGGCGCCCGATCCCAGTCATCCTGCCATGCGGGTGCGCCTCGACGCCTGCATCCATTGCAATCTCTGCGTGCGGGCCTGCCGAGAGGTGCAGGTCAACGACGTCATCGGCATGGCGGAGCGTGGTGCGGAGTCCAAGATCGTGTTCGACTTCGACGATCCGATGGGAAACAGCACCTGCGTGGCCTGTGGCGAGTGCGTGCAGGCGTGCCCGACCGGGGCACTGATGGAGGCCACCCGGGTCGACGCAGGCGGAGCCGATCGCCGGCTCGCGTTCAGCGAGACCCACAGCGTCTGTCCGTACTGTGGTGTGGGCTGCCAGATCACGTACCAGGTCGCGGACGGCGACATCGTTGCCGTCCGCGGCCGGGACGGTCCGGCGAACGAGAGTCGCCTGTGCGTCAAGGGGCGATTCGGGTTCGACTACGTGCGTCACCCGGACCGGCTGCTCCGGCCGCTGGTGCGTCGGGACGACGCTCCACCAAAGAGCGGCGACGCCGAGGTGGATCCGCGGGCGCCGTGGACCCATTTTCGCGAGGCCACGTGGGACGAAGCCCTGGACCGGACGGCGGCCGGCCTGGTGCGGATCCGGGATCGGGATGGACCGGGTGCGCTGGCCGGCTTCGGTTCGGCCAAGGGGTCGAACGAGGAGGCCTACCTGGTTCAGAAGCTGGTGCGGCAGGGGTTCGGCACCAACAACGTGGACCACTGCACCCGCCTCTGCCACGCGTCGTCCGTCGCCGCCCTCCTCGAAGGCATCGGCTCTGGCGCGGTCACGGCGCCGTTCACCTCGGTCGCCGACGCCGATGTGGTGGTCGTGATCGGCGCCAACCCGACCGAGAATCATCCGGTGGCGGCGACGTTCTTCAAGCAGGCGGCCCGGCGGGCGTCGCTCATCGTGATGGATCCGCGCGGCCAGGGCCTCGAGCGTCACGCCAAGCACATGCTGCGCTTCCGGCCGGGCACCGATGTCGCCCTGCTGAACGCGCTGCTGCATGTCATCGTCGCCGAAAACCTCTACGACCCGCAGTTCGTGCAGGCGCGCACCGAAGGGTTCGACCGCCTCGCCGCGCACGTCGCGGCGTTCTCGCCGGAGGCGATGGCGCCCATCTGCGGCATCGATCCCGACACCCTGCGTGCGGTCGCACGGGAATACGCGCAGGCCGAACGCGCCATCATCTTCTGGGGCATGGGTATCTCGCAGCACGTGCATGGCACCGACAACGCGCGCTGCCTCATCTCGCTCGCACTGATCACCGGTCACGTGGGACGGCCGGGAACGGGCCTGCATCCGCTTCGCGGCCAGAACAATGTCCAAGGCGCATCGGACGCCGGACTGGTGCCGATGGTCTATCCGGACTACCAGCCGGTCGATGCGGACGCGATCCGTCAGCAGTTCGAAGAGCTTTGGGGCCGGCCGCTGGCACCCGAGCGCGGGCTGACGGTCGTCGAGATCATGAACTCCATTTACGCCGGCGCGATCCGTGGCCTCTACGTCATGGGGGAGAACCCGGCCATGTCCGACCCCGATGCGGCGCATGCCCGCGAGGGGCTCGCCCGGCTCGAACACCTGGTGGTCCAGGATCTCTTCCTCACCGAGACCGCATGGCATGCAGATGTCGTGCTGCCCGCTTCGGCCTGGCCCGAGAAGGACGGCACCGTCACCAATACGAACCGGCAGGTGCAACGGGGCCGGCAGGCGCTGGACCTGCCGGGCGAGGCCCGCCAGGACTTGTGGATCGTTCAGGAAATTGCCCGGCGCATCGGCCTCGACTGGAACTACCGCGGCCCGGCGGACGTCTTTGCCGAGATGAAGACCGTGATGCCATCGCTCGATAACATCACCTGGGACCGGGTGGAGTCGGAGAGTTCCGTCACCTATCCCTGCTCCTCGCCCGACCAACCCGGAGACGACATCGTCTTCGCTGACCGCTTCCCGACCGCCGACGGGCGTGGCAAGCTTGTCCCGGCCGGGCTGGTGCCGCCCGACGAATCCCCGGACGCGGAATTTCCGCTGGTGCTGATGACCGGGCGCCAGCTGGAGCACTGGCACACCGGGGCGATGAGCCGGCGCTCGAGCGTTCTCGATACGCTGGAACCGGCGCCCGTCGCGAGTCTTTCCTCAGCCGAGCTCGCGCGACTGGGGGCAGAGCCCGGTGGCAGGGTGCGACTGGCCACCCGCCGCGGCTCGGTTGACCTGACTGCACGTGTCGACGACGCGGTGCCGGACGGCGCCGTGTTCGTGCCGTTCGCCTTTGCGGAAGCCGCCGCCAACCTGCTCACGAATCCCGCGCTCGACCCCGTGGGCAAGATTCCCGAGTTCAAGTACTGCGCCGTGCGGGTGGAGCCGCTGGCGGATCCGCGATAGCGTCACCCCGCATCAGTGCAGGGAGTCGAGATATCCCTGCAGCATCCAGACAGCAGATTCCGCGTCGATGCCCTGACGACGGCGTGCCCGCGATACGTCCGCCCGGATCAGCGCCTGTTCGACGGCGCGGGTGGACAGGCGCTCGTCCCACAGCGTGACCGGGAGGTCGAGTGCGCGGCCCAAGATGCCGGCTACCCGCCTGGCGCTCTGGGCCCGAGTGCCGGCGCGGCCGTCAAGATGCAGGGGAAGTCCGACCACGAGGCCGACCGCCGCCCGTTCGCGCGCGACGACCTCCAGGCGCGGCAGGCTGGCGGTTGGACGTGACACCCGGATGGTTTCGACCGCCACCGCGAGTGCTTGGGCGCGATCCGAGACGGCGACTCCGACGGTCCTGGTGCCTAGATCCAGGCCGAGCAGCGGACCGCGTTCAGGGAGGTGCGAGGGCGTCATGGGAGGAGTCCGGCCATGGGCGAGTCCGTCAAGAACCGTTCATGGTAGTTTGCGCGAGTGACCCGACGGACCCACCCGGAATTTGCGGAGGTCGCAGGCTCCGTGGCGCGGGGGGCGGCGGTCTTGGACTGCCCAGTCGGTCTGCTTGATACCCATCTCGGCCTGGAAATGAACGCATGGCGCTGACCGACGACGATGTCCGCCGCGTTGCGGAACTGGTGCGAATTCGCCTGGACGAAACCGAAGTGAAACCGCTGGGCGAGGAGCTGTCCAGGATCTTCAGCTGGATCGAGGCCTTGCGCGAGGTCGACGTGGCGGGCGTGGCACCGATGACAAGCGTGGTGGAGATGCAGCTCCGTGAACGCGACGACGCGGTGACAGACGGGAACTGTCCCGACCGGATTCTCGGCAATGCGCCGGCGGCGGAAGACGGACACTTCGTCGTACCGCGGGTCATCGAATAGCCGTGTCGTCGGATCTGGCGCGGCTCGGCGTAGCCGAGGCAGCAGACGGGCTGGCTGCCGGCGATTGCTCCGCTGTTGAACTCGTGGAAGCGTGTATCGCCGCGCAGGAGGCAGCCCGTGATCTGAATGTGGTCGTGGCGGATACCGCGGAACGCGCGCGCGCGGCCGCCGTGCATGCGGACCAGCGGCGGCGGCGTAACGAGGCGCGTCCCCTGGAAGGGATTCCCGTTGCGGTCAAGGACATCTTCTGTACCGAGGGCGTTGCCACCACTGCCTGCTCACGGATTCTCGACGGATTTGTCCCGGAGTACGAATCCACGGTCAGCGCCAGGTTGTGGGAGGCCGGCGCCATCCTCGTTGGCAAGACCAACATGGACGAGTTCGCGATGGGATCGTCCAACGAAACGAGCCGGTGCGGACCCGTCCGGAACCCCTGGAGTCCGGTGGACGGCCCGTCGCTGGTACCGGGTGGGAGCTCCGGCGGGTCGGCGGCTGTTGTCGCGGCGTCCGCCGTGCCGGCCGCGTTGGGCACGGATACCGGAGGGTCCATCCGCCAACCCGCATCGTTCTGTGGCGTGGTCGGGCTGAAGCCTACCTACGGCCGGTGTTCACGCTGGGGAATCATCGCGTTCGCGAGCTCGCTGGATCAGGCTGGCCCGCTCACGCGCTCCGTGGCGGATGCCGCCCTGATCCTCGAGCACATCGCGGGATTCGATCCCAGGGATTCCACCTCGGCCGACCTGGCTGTGCCCGACCTTCACGCCGCATTGCAAGGGAACGTCAAGGGCCTCCGGGTCGGCGTTCCGTCGGAATACCGACTGGACTCGCTGCCCAGTTCGATCAGCGATCTCTGGGAGCAGGGCATCGTGTGGTTTCGTGACGCCGGTGCCGAATTGCGCGAGGTGTCCTTGCCCCACACGCGCTATGCCCTCCCGGCCTATTACATCGTGGCGCCGGCGGAGGCGTCAGCGAACTTGGCCCGCTACGACGGCGTGCGGTTCGGTGCGCGGTCAATGGGCACGGACCCCGATGAACTGTACACGCGGACTCGCCGGGACGGTTTCGGCGAGGAGGTGCGCCGGCGCATCATGATCGGCGGCTACGTACTCTCCGAGGGCTACTACGACGCCTATTACCTGCGCGCGCAGCAAGTGCGTACGCGGATTGCGGAAGACTTTCGACAGGCCTTCCAGGATGTGGACGTGCTGCTGACGCCGACGACGCCGAGCTCGGCGTTCCCGGAAGGCGACAAGACCGACGACCCGCTGGCCATGTACGTCAATGACATCTTCACGGTCCCGGCCAGCCTCGCTGGGTTGCCGGCCATCTCCGTCCCGGCAGGGCTGGACGAAGCTGGCCTCCCGCTTGGCCTGCAACTCGTCGGCCGTGCGTTCGACGAGGTCACGCTGCTCCAGGCTGCGACCATCCTGGAGGACGCGGCCGGAACGTTTCGGCCCCCGACGGTGGCGGCATGACCGGCGCGCGGACGATCGTCGGCGCCACCGGTGACTGGGAGCTCGCGATCGGACTGGAGGTTCATGCTCAGGTCGCGACACAATCGAAGCTGTTTTCCGGCGCTGCCACCGCGTTTGGGGCGGCCGCCAACGCCCAGGTAAGCCTCGTGGACGCAGCCATGCCCGGCATGCTGCCGGTGATCAATCGCGCGGCGGTCGACCAGGCCATCCGCACCGGGCTGGCGCTTGGCGCCGAGATCAACAGGTTCTCGGTGTTTGACCGCAAGAACTACTTCTATCCGGATCTGCCGCAGGGTTACCAGATTTCGCAATACCGGCATCCCATCGTGGGGGCGGGAGAGCTTCGGATCGACATGCCGGACGGCCGGACCCGCGTCGTGGGCATCGAGCGCCTGCACCTCGAGCAGGATGCCGGAAAGCTCGTGCATGACCGAAGCGCCACCGATTCCCACGTTGACCTCAACCGGGCCGGGATTCCCCTGATGGAGATCGTCTCCCGGCCTGATCTCCGCGATTGGGAGGAGGCCGGCGCCTATCTGCGGAAACTTCGGGCCTTGCTGCGGGCGATCGGCAGCTGTGACGGAAACATGGAGCAGGGATCGTTGCGGGCCGACGCGAACGTGTCGGTCCGCCGGCCCGGCGCACCCCTCGGAACCCGGTGCGAGATCAAGAATCTGAACTCCGTGCGCTTCCTGATGCGGGCAATCGAGACCGAAGCCGGGCGCCAGGTGGCCCTCCTCGAAGCCGGCGAGATCGTGCATCAGGAAACGCGCCTCTACGATCCGCAGCGGAACGAGACCCGCGCCATGCGAAGCAAAGAGGATGCCCATGACTATCGCTACTTCCCGGATCCGGATCTCGTTCCGCTGCAGCTCTCTGAATCCCGTATCGAGCGACTTCGGGGTTCGCTGCCGGAACTACCGGACGAGACCCGGGAGCGGCTGATCCGGGACTACGGGCTGACCCCGTATGATGCGTCGGTACTGGTCGCGGACCCGGACGCTCCGCGTTTCTTCGAGGCGGCCGCGCGCGACCGCAGTGGAAAGCGGGTCGCCAACTGGATCGTTACGAACCTCTTTGGCGCTCTGAATGAGGCCGGACACACGCTGGCCGAATCGCCCGTATCGGCACCTGATCTCGGCCAGCTGGTCGGCCTCATCGAAAACGGCACCATCTCGGACCGGATCGCGCGGGACGTCTTCGATGAGATGTTCCGAACTGGAGCATCTCCGCAGTCGATCGTGGACGCGCGAGGGCTCCGCCAGATCCAGGATACGGACGCCATCGACGCTGCTATCGATGCCGTGCTCGCAGCCAATCCGGGGCAGCTCGATCAATACCGCGCCGGCAAGACCAAGGTGCTCGGGTGGTTTGTCGGACAGGTGATGAAGGCAACGCGGGGTCAGGCCAATCCCGGCCTCGTGAATGAACGACTTCGACAGAAACTGGATGGCGACGGCGAAGCCTGAGTACGCTCCGGCCTGCCCGCTATCCTGTGATCGCCAACCTGCGTACCCGGAATTGCAATCGTGTTCTACCGAACCGACGTCAACGACCACGGCTTGCCGCACGATCCCTTCAAGGCGTGCGTCGTGCCACGCCCGATCGGCTGGATAAGCACGATGTCGCCCGCCGGCGTCCACAATCTCGCCCCGTACAGCTTCTTCAACGGTGTGGCGACGGCACCGCCGATGGTGATGTTCGCCTCGAATGGACGACAACCGCACGGCGCCAAGGATTCGCTTGCGAATGTAGAAGAGACCGGTGAGTTCGTAGCCAATCTCGCAACCTGGGACCTTCGCGAGGCAATGAACCGGAGCAGCGCTCCCCTTGGGCCGGACGTCGACGAGTTCGCGTTCGCAGGACTGGAGGCGCTGCCGGCGAAGCTGGTTCGTCCCGCGCGAGTGGCCGGAGCGCCGGTTCACCTGGAGTGCGTTCATCATCAAACGGTCGACTTGCCATCGAACGAACCGGACGGACGAAATGCCATCGTGATTGGGCAGGTGGTGGGTGTGCATATCGAAGACGGACTGATTTCGGACGGCATCCTCGATCTTTCGCGCGTGCAGCCGCTGGCCCGTCTCGGATACTTCGACTACACCGTAGTGAACGAAATGTTTTCGATTTCCCGGCCGCGGTCGCCGAAATCCTGAGAGGCCTCCGATGATCGATCTCTACACCTGGTCCACACCCAACGGCCGCAAGGTCTCGATATTTCTTGAAGAGGTCGGGCTCGAATACGAGGTGCATCCAGTCAACATCACCAAGGATGAGCAGTTTGCTCCTGAATTCCTGGAGTTCAGTCCAAACAACAAGATTCCGGCGATTGTCGATCGAGAGGCCGGAGTCCGCATGATGGAAGCAGGGGCGATCCTGCTGTACCTCGCCGAGAAAACCGGGACATTTCAGCCCTCGGACGCCGAGGAGCGCAGGCAGGTCATGCAGTGGCTGATGATGCAGACCGGATCAGTCGGTCCGATGCTCGGCCAGGCGCACCATTTCCTCAAGTTCAATCGCGGAGCGGCCCCCTACGCCGAAGAGCGCTACAGCAAGGAAGCCCGCCGGATTTACGGAGTGCTCGACCGGCGGCTGGACTCGACAGCCTATCTCGCAGGTCCGAATTACGGGATCGCGGATGTTGCCACTTGGCCCTGGATTGCACGATTCGAATGGCAGGACATCGACCTGAAGACATTCCCGAACGTGCTCCGGTGGTACCAGGACATCGCTTCGCGCGACGCGGTGCGGCGCGGATACGATGTTCCAAAGATCAACGCGACGATCCCGGTTCCCTGATCTTGGGAACGACGCATGCCTCGCCTGTTCGTGGCATTACCGGTACCGCCGGAGTCCGCAGACCGGCTGCTGGAGTTCCGAACCAGTCTTCCCGGCGTCCGCTGGTTGGCGCCTCAATCCCTCCACCTCACGTTGCGCTTCCTGGGGAAGGTGGATAGCGCCGACCTCCCGGAAATCGACGAAGCCCTTCGCGAGATCCGGCATCAGCCGGTACCCGTGCAATGCGTTGGGTTGGACCTGTACCAGGGTGCGGACCGGCGGCCCAGGGCGATCGTCCGTACCGTGGAGTCTCAGGTGAAACTGACCGGGTTGCACCGCGCCGTCGAACAGGCGCTGCGCTCGTTTGATTCAACGGGGCGCCGACGTTTCAAGCCGCACGTCACCCTGGCCCGAATCCACCGGTCTGCAAGACGTTCGAGGCTGCAGTACTGCCTCGACGGGGCTGGCCTGCTGGAGCCGGTGACCTGGCTGGCCGACGGTTTTTCATTGTACTCCTCGTACCTTGGCCGGGAGGGAGCGGTCTACACGGTGGAGGCAACCTACCCGCTGGGAGTTCGGTAGTTCGTACTCCGCGGGCGGCCCGGCATAGGTTCATGCCCGTTACTCCTGTCTTGAACGCTTCTCAAAACCGGCGGGCAAGCTACCGCTTCAACAGGCAGACCAAGTGGAAATTCAGCAGTCTTTGTGGTTTGCTAACGGCAATTGGCGTCCGGTTTGGCAGGGGTTAACCCGGTTGCCGGCGATGCAGCGCCCTGTGTTCAGCGTCGCCCCGGCACGATACGCGAGAAAGTTGCATGCCCCCTAGCTCCCGCTGGATCGCAGTCGGCGCAGCCGTTTCGATCGCATTGGTCGTTTACGGACTCGTTGCCCTGTACGACATGGCCAGGGAAGACGCCCTGAAGCGGGTCGCATCTCTGACCACGGAACAGGCAGATGCCACGGCTGCGCAGCCGGAGCCGATGCCAGATCCCGAGCCCGACGACACGTCGGGTGGTGAGGAGACGGACGACGCCGTCGGCAAACCGCCAGAGCCTGCATCGACCGTTGCGGCCGTGCCAGAGCCGGCAGAAGACGACCTGCCCCCGGCGGAAGGGCAGCCGACGACAGCGGGCGATTCTCCGACTGAAAATGACGTTCCATCTTCCGCGGCGGGCGATGAGCAGGCCGAAAGCACAGCTGACGTGGAAACAACCGTTTCTGACCAAGTTCCCGTGGAATCGTCTGCTGGACCAGCGGAATCGGAAGATTCCGCCGGGCAGCCACAGCAGGTCGAAACACAAGCCCCGCCCAAGCAAGCTGGCGAGGCTGCTTTGCCGCCAGAGGAAGCTGCGGTTTCCTTGGCCGCCGAAGATGGAGCTGCGGCTCCGCCTGCGGTAGTTGAGCCCGAGCCTGCCGACCCGGACGCGGAAACGGCAGCTGGGTCCGCCGATGAGGCCGAACCGCCTGACTCGCCGATCGCGCAGCAGGACGAGGCGCCGTCTTCGCCAACGGTGGCGGCGGCGGAATCTGCCGAGGAAACGCTGCCAGCGACGTCAAGTGCCGCGACGGGTGACACCGTAGAAGTGGACGAGGTCGTGGCGCCTGTCCTGGAGCCCGCGGCCGCTCCTCAGCCAGCCGAGCAGGAGGACGCGGAGCCGGCGTTGGCCGAGGCAACCCCGGACGAACCTGTGGCTGAAGCGCCGCTGCCGGAGAGTGCTGCGAGCGGGGACGTCCCAGAGGCGGCCGAGATCGCGGCGCCTGTCCCGGAGCCCGCGGCCGCTCCTCAGCCAGCCGAGCAGGAGGACGCGGAGCCGGCATTGGCCGAGGCGACCGTGGATGAGCCTGCGGCGGAACCGCCGGCGCCGATGGAGAGTATTGCGACCGGGGACGTCCCAGAGGCGGCCGAGATCGTGGCGCTTGTCCCGGAGCCCGCGGCCGCGCCCCAGCTAGCCGAGCAGGAGGACGTGGAGCCGGCGTTGGCCGAGGCGACCGTGGATGAGCCTGCGGCGGAACCGCCGGTGCCGATGGAGAGCGTTGCGACCAGGGACGTCCCAGAGGTGACCGAGATCGTGGAGCCTGCCCCGGAGCCCGCGGAGCCGCCTGCGCCGGTCGTGCGGGAGGACGCGGAACCTGTGTTGGCCGAGGCCGAAGTGACTCCGGCTGAGCCTATGGAAGAAACGCCATCCGCGACGGTGAGGTCCGAGACCGGGGACGTCCCAGAGGTGGCCGAGATCACAGTGCCTGTTCCAGAGCCCGCGGAGCCGCCTTCGCCGGTCGTGCGGGAGGACACGGAGCCTGTGTTGGCCGAGGCCGAGGCGACTCCGCCCGCGCCCGCGGCGGAAACGCCGGCCGAGACGGCGAGATCCGAGACCGCGGACGTCCCGGAGGCGGACCCGCTCGTGGCGCCTGCCCCTGAGCCCGCGGCGGCGCCTGAGCCAATCGCGCCGCAGGACGCGGAGCCCGTGTTGGCCGAGGCCGAAACGACCCCGGCCGAGCACGCAGAGGATTCGGCGCCTGCGCCTTCGACGAGCGGACCCGAGCGAGCTGCCGAGCAAAAGGAGCCCGCGACGACACCTGTGTCCGAGGCCCAAACTCCTGATGTAGCTGCTGCGGAGCAAACCCTGTCTCCTGAGCCCCCGGACGCCGCGCCAGCAGAGCCCGCGGATGAGTCAGGACCGGATGACGGAATTCCGTCCGAAGCGCCGGCCGCGCAACAGGTGGCGGCGTTGCCGGAGGCACCGACTGAAGCAACCGCGCCCGATCGTGCGGTTGCCGCGATCCCGGAAGAGCCCCCTCCGGGGCCAGAAGCGACGGCTTCCCCGCCGCCGGCAGACGTGGCGCAGTTCGACGTGGTGCAGGTGTCTCCGGACGGGACGGTTGTCGTCGCCGGCCGGACGGCGCCCGGGTCTCACGTCGAACTGGTGGTTGATGGCGAAGTCATTGCGACAGCAGACACCAACCGTAACGGCGAGTTCGTGTTTGTTCCCGACGTGCAATTGCTGCCTGGCGTGCGGGAACTTTCCATTGCCGTGCTGTCACCCGACGTTCCTGATCGACGGACGGCTTCGCGAATTGTCGTGGTGCTGATTCCGGATCGCGAGATGCTTGCCGCCCGCGTTACCGAACCGACGGAAAGCATGCCGAGCGAGGCACCGATCGCGTTGCTGGTTGACGAGCAGGGAGAGACCGTGGGTGTCATTCAGCCGAGCCCGTCGATGGCCGAGCCTGACACGGTACTCTCGCTGACCACGGTGACGTTCGATGAGGACGGCTACGCCTCGATCACCGGCGGCGGCGAAGCGGGGCAGAAAGTCACGGTCTACCTGGACAACGAGGCGGCGGGCTCCACGATCATCGGCGGGAACGGCTATTGGACGGTTCGCGTCCAGCGCCCGCTTGCAAAAACAGCCAGCTACAAGGTTCGGATCGATCAGACAGCGCTGAATGACGATACCGTCACGGAACGAATCGTCACCACGCTAATTCGTGCCGGCGGCAAGTTGATTCCTGCAGCGGCGACGGTCGTCACCGTCGTCAAAGGAAACACCTTGTGGGGCATTTCTCGCCGCCATTACGGACGGGGCATCCTGTACACGCTGATTTACGACTCCAACAGCTATCAGATCGCCGACCCGCACTGGATCTACCCGGGCCAGAAATTCCTCATCCCCGAGCGGAACTAACGCCGTCCAATCGGAAGGCATGCATTTGTCGCATATGAGGATGCCGGTTTTGTGAAACCGGATACGGGAACTGGCGATCTGATTGCGATCTATGGCCCCGTAAGGAGGATTCCGGCGAACCAAAATATGCGAAAATTGCATAACTAATGCGAAGCTTTTGCATCGGCTTTCGCTTGCATGCGGAGACCGATGCCCCATATTCGACACACGCACGAATCTTTTCGTGTGTTTCCTCCTTCCTGTGGGATCTCGTCTCCGGACGAGGTCCCATTTTGGTTCCTGACTTGCGAGGAGGAACTTCATCGGGCCCAGCCCGCTCGGGCTTCCGTATCGGGACGCAGTGACCCGGCCGCCCGCCTGGCGAATTTTCACCCCCCGGACTTGTCCAATTCCCGCGGAGCGGTGCGTCTATGGAGGCGCAGTTGGTATACTGCGAGCCATGGGTCCCGCGCGACGCGGACACATTGGGTGTCGCGCACTGGGGAATAGTTTAACGGTAGAACTCTCGGCTCTGGACCGAGCAATCCTGGTTCGAATCCAGGTTCCCCAGCCAGACTTGCTGAAGCCGTCAGCTGCTTGCAAACGACCGTCCCGGCTTCAGGACCATCCCGGCGCCATTGCCAAGTTTTGCCGGAAGAGTTGATGCATGCGCTCCCAGTGACGTTCGGCGGCGTCCTTGTGATAGACCGGGCGCTTCCAGAACGCGAAGCCGTGCTCCGTTCCAGGGTACAGCTCCACCCGATGCGGCTTGTCCTCGCCGGTAAAGAGTTCCCGGATCCGCTCCAGAGTCTCGTCGGGCACCCAGTGATCACGTTCGGCGAACGCCAGATAAAGCTTGCCCTGGATCCGGTCGGCTCCCACATGCGGTGAGTCACTCTCGTCGGTAATGATTCGAACGCCGTAATACGACGCCCCGCAGGCAAACGTTTCCGGGAAGGCGGCCATCACGGAAACGACGTACTGCCCGCTCATGCAATAGCCGAGCGCAGCTGTCGACTGGGTCGCCGCATCCTCGCGCGCAACGTACGCGAGCATCGATTCCGTGTCGCCGATCACTTTGGCGTTGGTCAGGTCGGCCATGGTCTCGGCCATGATCTGGCGCTGTTTCGGATCGTTTCGGATGGCTGCCTGGTCGAAGGGATAGTTGCGCTCGGTGCCGACCCGGTAGAACAGGTTCGGAAGCAGCACGAAGTAGCCCGCACTGGCAAGTCGCCGCGCCATGTCTCGGAGTTCCTCGCGGATGGCCGGCGCGTCCATGTAGAAGAGGACGGTCGGAAATGGGCCTCCTTCTTCCGGGTGGACGGAGAAGCAATCCATCGATCCGTCCTGGGTTTCAAGGTAGAACCTTCGCTCGATCATTGCGTTCTGAATCCCGACGCGGTTTGCTGGAACGGTCGTCTATGGTGGCGCCGAGCGTAGCACAGCGGCACCAACCGCTGGCCGCCCTGAATTAGGAGTATCGCATGGCCCGCCCGATCCAGTTTTTTCTCGCCCTGACGTCGCCCTGGACCTATCTGGCGACCCCGCGGGTCCGTGCGCTGGCGGCCGAACATCACGTCCCCCTCCAGTTTCGACCGTACGACATTTTTACCGTGTTCCAGAAAAACGGAATCAAGGCGGTCGGAGACCGGCCCGTCGCCGTGCAACAAAACCGGCTGAACGAGCTGCGCAGGTGGCGGGCATACCTCGGCATCGAACTGAACCTTCACCCCAAACATTTTCCGGTGAATCCAACACTGTCCGGCAAGATGCTGGTATCGGCGCTGGCGGGCCCTGGCGACGCGCCCGAATTCGCGTGGCGCGTGATGCGTGCGTGCTGGGCCGAGGAACGCGACATCTCCGACGAGACAACACTGACGGCGATCGCCGCGGACTGCGGTTTCGATGGCGCTGAGCTGCTGGCCGCCATCAACGGGGGCGACGCGGACCCGGAGTTCGCGAAGAACACTGAAGACGCCATTGCCGCGAACGTGTTCGGCGCGCCGACATTCCTGTTTGATGGCGAGCTCTACTGGGGGCAGGACAGGATCGAGTTTCTGCGCCGGGCAGTCGAGGCGGCTGCGTGAGAGCCGGGCCGGCTGCAGCATCGGTCCTTCTGGCCGCCGCAGTCGCGGCGGCGCCAGCCGCAGGAGAGACTGCTGAACCTGGTCTCGTCGTCAGCATTGTCGGCTCATCGCTGTCCGGGGACAGCTGCCACCTGTCCTTTCAGGTCAGGAATCGGCTGTTTGCCGACTTGAGCAGATTTGTTGCCGATTTCACGGCGCGAAGTGCCAGCGGCGTGGAAATCGGCCGAGGGGTCTTTGCGGCGGGGCGCGTGCGGCGTCTCCAGCCGTTTCAGCGGGTTGCTTCGTTCGCGGTCCCCGCGGGGGATGCAGCCGCGTGCCGCACGGTCGCATCCGTGGAGCTCGATATCCAGAGCTGCGTGCTGGACGGAACGGGCGACGTCGGGGTTGCGTACTGCGAGAACGCATTTCGATCCGAGGGCGGGAACATCCGGCTGGAATTGACCGGCCAGGTACCGGACGGCCCGGCCGAGGAGTTGCTGGTCGAGGGCCTGGGCATCACGTTTTCCAACCTGACGCGCGCCCTGGCCAGCGCCCACGGCATCCGGGGCACCGTCAAGGGATTGGTGGTGGTGGCCATTCCGCAACCCGCTGTGGCGAGAGGTCTGCGGGAAGGCGACCTAGTGGTCGAGGTTGACCAGGAACGGGTGCCGACCCTGGCGGACCTTGTCAGGCAGGTCAGCGCCGCCCGGGACCGTGGTCAGAAATCGGTCCTCTGCATGATCGTCCGCAACGGTGAGCGGCATTGGCTGGTCGCCCGCTTCCTGGCTGAAACGCCTTCCTCGGAAGGTGAATCGTCGGGCCGATCAGGTTGAAGGCGGCGGAACGGTACCGTAGCATCGACGACGTCAAGCGAGTTGCCCGATGCTCTCCATTCCTGAAGAAATACTTCTTCTGACTCTGGACGACGAAAAGGGTACGCCGGTCGACGTCCCTGCGATCCAGATCGACTGCGCAATTGCCGGGGCCATCCTCATGGACCTCGCGTTGCGATGCCGGATCGATACCGGGCTGGACGAACTGTTCACCGTCAGCACGGAACCCACGGGAGATCCGCTGCTTGACGAGGTGCTCGAATGCATCGTCGCCGATCAAGAACAGCATGACGCCGCGTACTGGGTGCAGGTATTGAGTCATCGCTCGGGCGAGTACCGGGACCGGATCGCGGAACGACTGGTGGAAGCCAAGATTCTCAAGCGGGTTGAGGAACGGCTGCTCTGGTTCTTCGGCTCGCGTCGATACCCACAGATCGACGGCGGCGAGGAACGCGAAGTGAAGCGCCGGATTGTGAACGTGCTGCTTGACGACGGGCTTCCCGACCCGCGGGACATCGTGATCCTGACATTGGCCGATACGTGCGGCGTGCTCGACCGCATTCTCTCGACGCGTGAACTGAAGAACGTGGAGGGGCGTCTACGTCAGCTCGAACGCATGGACTTGATCGGACAGGCGGTCACCAGAACGGTGTACGATATTCGCTCTTCCATCCCGCCGCTGGTAGCGCCCATCATGTAAGCCAGCCTCCTGTTCAGGGGGGGGATCGGCGTATGCAGGTAGGCGGAAACGTCGACATCGCTGTCGTGTTGATGATTCGGAGATCCGCTCGCCTTGTCTCAGCGTGGGTGCAACGAGCTGCGGAGAGCCGGCATCGGCCGGGGACTTCTCCCCGGGGTGGGATTCGTGCGATGACGAGGTCGCGCTGCCGCCTAGGACGGACGGGTTGGCGGATCGTGCCGCGCCTCGCGGCCCTCCTCGTGGCGTGCACGCTGGGCGTCCCGCTGCCGGTGTGGGGGGCTGCCGATACGCTGACGATCGGAATCACGCAGTTTCCGTCGACGTTCCACCCCGCGATCAACTTGATGGCGGCGAAGCAGTACATCCTGGCCATGGCGTTGCGGCCGGTCACCGATTACGGGCACGACTGGAAACTGCGCTGCTTTCTCTGCACCCGGCTTCCGACCATTGAAAACGGGCTTGCCCAACCGATCGAGCTTGCCGAGGGCGGCACCGGAGTTGCCGTCACCTATCAATTGCACCCGGACGCGACATGGGGTGATGGCACCCCGGTGACGAGCGCCGATGTCGTGTTTACCTGGGAGACCGCGCTTCGCGAGGGAACGGGTTTCGCCGCCCGCGAAGAGTACGCGCGAATTCTGAAGGTCGACGTGATCGACGCCAAGACGTTCACGCTGCACGTCGACCGGCTTACCTATACCTACAACGCCTTCGGCGGTGCCATCCTGCCTGCCCACCTTGAGGCCGAGCCCGCGGCGGAGCCAGCCGAATACCGGAACCGGACTCTGTACGACACCCGTCCGACTGAGCCCGGCCTCTGGTACGGGCCCTATCGAATCACAGAGGTCGCGTCCGGCAGCCATGTGGTGCTCGAGCCGAATCCCACGTGGTACGGTCAGGCGCCTGCGTTCGGGCGGATCGTGGTTCGGGTCATCGAGAACACAGCGGCCCTTCGGGCCAACCTGCTGTCCGGCGCCGTCGACTACGTGGCCGGACAGGTCGGCTTCAACGTGGACGAGGCGCTGGCGTTCGAGCGCGATGACGAGGGAACGTTCGACGTTTCGTTCGTGCCCAGCCTCATCTACGAGCACGTCGACTTCAACCTGGATTCCGCCTACTTCCAAGACCGGCGAGTACGCCAGGCACTGATGTATGCGATCGACCGGAAGGCGTTTGTCGATGCGCTGTTCGGCGGCAAGCAACAGGTCGCCCATTCACTGATGCATCCGTTGGCACCAGGCTTCGATCCGGAAGTGCGCGCCTACGCGTACGATCCCGAACGCGCCGTGCAGCTGCTGGAGGCGGCGGGCTGGAGGCGGGGATCTGACGGGATTCGGATCAACGCCGAAGGGCAGCGCCTGTCCTTTCCGCTGATGACGACGGCCGGGTCGCGGGTGCGGGAGCTGGTGCAGCAGGTACTGCAGGCGCAGTTCCGCGAAGTCGGCGTGGAAGCGCTGATCCGGAACGAACCGGCGCGGGTGTTCTTCGGACAGACTGTGACCCAGCGGACCAATCCCGGCTTGAACATGTACGCCTTCCTCTCGACGCCCGAAGGCGTGCCCGTCGAGATGCTGCGCTCGGACCGAATTCCGTCCGAGGACAACGGCTATTCCGGGCAGAATTTCCCCGGCTACCGCTCTGACCGGATGGACGAGCTTCTGGATGCCCTGGAGCTCGAGCTTGATCCCGACAAGCGGAACGCGATGTGGTCGGAGCTTCAGCAGATGTACGCGGATGACCTGCCGGCGATGCCGCTGTATTTCCGGGTGGAGCCGTACGTCGTCCCCGTGTGGCTGAGCGGAGTCCGCCCCACCGGGCACCAGGTGCCTGCGACCATGTGGATCGAGGAGTGGCGCGCCGTCGAGTAACCGGTCCCCCTGGGCCGTGATCCGTTACCTCTGCCGGCGTGCCGCCGGGGCAGCGCTGGTACTGGTCATCATGTCGATGGTGCTCTACGCGCTGATCGGCCTGATGCCTGGCGACCCGATCGACGTCATGGTGCAGGCCGATCCGCGGCTGACTCCCGCGGACGCCGCCCGCCTCAAGGCTCTCTATGGCCTGGATCTCCCTCTCCACGAGCGATACCTGAACTGGCTGGGAGCCGCGCTCACTGGTGATTTCGGTTACTCGAGGCTGCACCATCGGCCGGTCCTGGAATTGCTCTGGCCGCGTCTCGGCGTGACCGTGGAACTGCTCGGACTCAGTCTCCTCCTCTCACTCGCCCTCGCGATTCCGGCCGGCGTGCTGGCTGCCCGGCGTGCCTATTCGTGGCTGGACCACTTGATCAGCCTGTTGTCGCTCGGCGCCTACTCCGTACCGGCGTTCTGGCTGGCCCTGATGCTGATCATGGCGTTTTCAGTCGAATTGGGGTGGCTGCCGGCAAGCGGCAGCGGCGATCTGGCCGAAGATGGCGCGCAGGCCTGGCGCCACATGGTGCTGCCGGTCGTCACCCTGAGCGCCGCCACGGTCGGCGGGTTCATCCGGTTCGTGCGGGCGGCAATGATGGAAGAACTGCGCCGCGACTACGTGCGTACCGCCCGGGCGAAAGGCCTTCGCGAGCGGCGGGTGATCTTTCGGCACGCGTTGAAGAACGCCCTGGTCCCCGTGATCACGATCGTCGGGCTCTCTCTCGGCACATTGGTCTCAGGCGCGCTGGTGACCGAGACCATGTTCGCGTATCCGGGCATGGGGAAGCTCATCTACGACGCGGTGATGGCAAGCGACTACAACCTTGCCCTCGTGAGCCTGCTGTTCGCCACGCTGCTGGTGCTGCTGGGCAATCTCGCCGCCGACCTCACGTATGCATGGATGGATCCGCGTGTCCGGATCGGAGCGGGAGTGTCGTGAGTACGGCTGTGGGTGCCCGCCTCGGCGCCTGGAAGCGGTTTCGTCGCCACGGTCCGGCGGTCGCTGCCGCCGTCGTGCTGGCCGTCCTGGGGCTGATGGCAATTGCCTTTCCGCTGGCTGAGTCGGCGCTCGGCCTGCAAGCCGAAACCATCGATCTGCTGGCCCGCCTTTCGGGCCCAAGCTGGGGCCACCCGATCGGGACCGACGAACTCGGCCGCGATCTTCTGCTCCGTCTCCTCCAGGGTGCCCGGGTATCGCTGTTTGTCGGGCTGGCGGCAGCGCTGGTAGCGACCGTGATCGGCGCGGCGCTCGGACTTGCGGCCGGTTACTTCGGCGGATGGCTCGATGCGGTGCTCATGCGGATCACGGACTTCGTGATCGCCCTGCCGCTCCTCCCGCTTCTCATTGTCATGGCTGCGGCCGACCTCTCGCGTCTGGGCCTCGATGCCGATCGTCCGGAGCACGCGACTCTCAGGATTATCCTGATTCTGGCGCTGGTCGGCTGGACGACCGTCGCGCGACTGGCGAGGGGAGCGGCGTTGGTGGTGCGCGAGCGGGAATACGTGCAGGCGGCCCGCGCCCTGGGCACCGATTCGACCACCATCCTGATCCGGCACGTGCTTCCGAACTCGCTGTCGCCGATCGTCGTGGCAGCGACACTGTCCGTGGGAAATCTGATTCTCACGGAATCGGTGCTGAGCTTCCTGGGGCTCGGAATTCAGCCGCCGCTGGCCAGTTGGGGCGGCATGCTGACCGGGGCCCAGGGGATGATTCGCGAGGCGCCGCAGTTGGCGGTCTGGCCGGGTCTCCTCATCTTCGTGACGGTTGTCGCATTCAACGTGCTGGGGGACGGAATTCGCGACGCGTTCGACGTGGAGGCCGACGTACCGGGTCTGCGGGCGCGGTGACGACATCAGGCCCGGCATGACCGGGCCCGCCCCATGTGGCGGTCGGAATTCCACCCGCGTCTTGCCCGCGCGCGGGCTTCCCGCTGCAGACGGGAACCCCGGCCCGTTGCGTCGCGGTTTCTGAGGCCTTCCAGCCGGACAGCCTGGCCGGCAAGCTCAGCCGATGCGCCCGCCGTCGTCACGGGTGATGGCGATCACGGCCGACCGGGGGACCGTATCGCCGCCGCCGGGAAAGTGACTGCCGCCCCGCTCACCTGGGTGCTGGATGCCGACGAACATGGTCTTCCGGTCGGCGCTCCAGGTCACACCGGTGACCTCGCACTCCTTCGGACCCACCAGGAAGCGTCGGATCTCGCCGGTCGCAGGGTGACCCAGCAGCATCTGGTTGTTGCCCTGACCGGCAAAGTCGCCTTCGTCCGAATACGCCCCGTCGGTCTGGATCCACAGCATCCCCGTGCTGTCGAACGCCAGCCCGTCGGGAGAATTGAACATGTTCTCCGTGGTGAGGTTGGATGAGCCTGCGTTCGGACCCGCATGGACGGCCGGATTTCCCGCCACCACGTAGAGGTCCCACGAGAACGTGGAGGAGGCGTGGTCGCCCCCCGTTGGCCGCCATCGCACGATCTGGCCGTAGCGGTTTTCCGCCCTCGGGTTCGGGCCGTTGACCGGGGTAGGGTCGCCGCCGCTGTTGGGTTCCTTGCCGCGGAGCGTGTTGTTCGTGAGACAGCAGTACACCTCGGGCCCGGTCGGGTTCGCGGCTACCCATTCAGGGCGATCCATGGTCGTTGCGCGGACGGCGGAGGCCGCCTGTCGTGTGTGCACGCAGATGTCTGCGGGGGATGGGAGGCCGGTGGTTTCCGGGGTGAGTGGGAGCCAGGCGCCGCGACCATCGTCGTCAAACCGGGCTGCGAACAGGGTGCCCGTTTCCAGCAGTTCCGCGTTGTCCCCGCCTTCGCGGTAGTGGCCGTCGCTGATGAACCGGTAGAGAAACTCACCCCGCTCGTCGTCACCCATGTAGACCACCACCTGCCCGGAGTCGGCCACGACCAGTTCCGCATTTTCGTGCTTGAACCGGCCTAGCGCGGTGCGTTTCCTGGGAATCGAAGCGGGGTCGGTCGGGTCGATTTCCACCACGTAGCCCACGCGGTTGGGTTCATTGGGATGTTTCGCGACGTCGAAGCGCTCGTCGTGGGCGCTCCAGCCGATGTTGCGGTCGGACGCCCGGACCCCATAACGCGCGAGCGCATCGGGGAGTTTCGCTTCGGGATCACTCGATGCGAAGTAAAAGTGGAAGTTCTCTTCGCAGGTAAGGAACGTGCCCCAGGGGGTCTTGCCGCTCCCGCAATTGTTCCAGGTACCGAGGCTCCGGATACCGGAAGGATCTGCCGCCGTCCGCAGCAGGCGATGCCCGCGCGCGGGCCCCGTGATCGTCATGGGCGTGTCTGCGGTGATCCGCCGGTGGTAGGGGGAGTCCGGGACAACGGACCAGATCCCATGGTCCTGACGGACCTCGATGATCGACACACCGTGCGCTGCCTTGCTCTTGCGCACGTCGTCGGCCGTTCGGGGCAGCCCGGAACCCGACGTTCCGAACAGAATGTGGCGGTTGACGTACTCGTTGTTGACCGCGAGGAGTGTCCGTTGGCCGATCGTGAACAACTCCATCCCGTCGTTGTTGTCACCGAACGCACGCTCCTGGCTGGCCCCGGTCCCGCCGGTGACCGGGTCGAGCGGATGACCGTCTGACCACATCGGGTCGGCCCATCGCACGACGACATGCCAGCGGTAGCCCTCGGGCACGGTGACGGTGTCACGGGTGTTGGCGGCGACCGAACTGAATGGAAGGGGACCACGAGCCGAGTCAGGCGGTGCAGGCCTGGCCTGTGCCGCATTCATCACGAAGGCGGTGGCACCCAGCGCCGCGGCTCCGCCGAGGAACCCGCGTCGGGAGAGCCGTCGGCGGACCAAGACCTCGAAGTCCGTGGGGAACGGCGGACGGATGTTCGATTTACCCACGGTGCGCGTGTGCGGGGTTTCCCGGCACTGATTGTCGGGCTGTCATCATCTTGGCTCGGGAAGGAGACCGTCGTCGGGCTTCACACGCTCCCCATTCTTCCATAGTCTGCCATTGTTAAGCATTCGTTACACGACGATCTCAATGCCAGCCGATCTGTTCCGCAGTCGTTGAGGCCGCCTTTTCCGAACGCTTCTTGGGGTACGTTAGGTCCCCGGCGCTTGAATGCCTGGCTGCCGATCCGGAACCGGGACCCGGCCGAAGGTGGGTAGAGGGAGCCGTCGGATCATCGACCTCCGTGCTGCGCGGTAATTCTGCCGAGTGCATGGAGGTGGTTGGTCCTTCGCCGGAATTCGCCGAAGGGCTTCGTATCATTCCCGGACTGGAGACGCTCGCGATCGAGACGGTTGGGGACTGACGCAAGGGGGGGCAGACCGCCCTTCCTCTTTGGCAAGCTGGTATATAAGGCATCGCCAGCGGCTCCGAAGTTACGGGCCTCGCCGGAATCCCCTGATCCTGCCGGTTACGCAGAAGGAGACCCGATACCTATGTCCATGGACAATTCTGGGAGCGTCCAGGCGCCGGAGCGACATCCGCTGGTGCGCTTCAGCCGCGCACTCGACCGGGGGCTTACCTTCGCCGGGATGGTTGGGTCTTGGCTGGCGATTCCCCTGATCTTCATCATCATCTTTGACATCGTGACACGCCGTTTCCTGGTGCTCGGCTCGACAAAACTGCAGGAGATGGAATGGCACCTCCATGCGGCGTTGTTCCTGCTGGCGCTGGGCTTCGGCTATTTGCGGAACTCCCATGTCCGGATCGAGGTCGTCCGTGAACGGTTTTCTCAGCTCTGGAAGGCCCGGCTCGAAGTCACCGGCATCACGCTGTTCCTGATTCCATACGCCGCGCTCGTGATCTGGTTCGGTCTCGACTTCGCCCAGCGGTCGTTCAGCATGGATGAGGTGTCGTCTGCCCTTACCGGTCTGTCCCATCGATGGATCATCAAGTCGTTCGTGCCATTTGGAATGCTGTTGCTGCTCGCTGCGGGCGTGGCAGTCCTTCTCAGGAACCTCGCATACCTCATGCTGCTCGAGACCGGCCAGACGGCGGCCGCGCTTGAACTGTCCAAGTCGCTTCCCGAACTCCGCAATCCGGAAGAGGAACTCCGTGCGGCGGCCGCCCAGGAAGCACAGGCCATCAGGGGAGAGCAGTAATGGACACACTCATCACCCTGATGCCGGTCCTGATGTTCCTGGCGCTGGCATCGCTCCTGTTCAGCGGGTTTCCGGTTGCGTTCGTGCTGGGCGGCGTGGCCCTCGGTTCCGGCTTCCTCGGCCTTGCGGCCGACGTGTTTTCGTTCATCGAGTTCTTCAACATCATTTCCCGAATCTGGGGCGGTGTCTGCGAGAACCTGATCCTCGTCGCCGTGCCGATGTTCATTTTCATGGGCACGATGCTGGAGCGGTCCGGGGTCGCCAACGACCTCCTGCACTGCCTGCAGGTCCTGCTCCGCCGCGTGCCCGGCGGGCTGGCGATGTCCGTGACGATCATGGGCACCATCATGGCCGCCACCACCGGCATTATCGGCGCTTCGGTCGTGATGATGACGTTGCTCGCGCTGCCGGTGATGCTCGAGCGCCAATACCACCCGTCACTGGCCACGGGCACCATCAGCGCTTCGGGGACGCTGGGAATTCTCATTCCTCCGTCGATCATGCTGGTGATCATGGCGGACCTGCTGTCGATTTCGGTTGGAACGCTGTTCGTGGCAGCCGTCTTCCCGGGTCTGGTCCTGGCCTCGCTGTACATCGTCTATCTGTTCTTCCGCACGCGCCTCAATCCGACGCTGGCGCCGCCGCTGCCGGCGTCGGAAGGTCCGGAAAGCCAGGCGGAACTGCTGCGGATGGTGCTGCGGTCATTCATCCCGCCGATCTTCCTGATCTTCCTGGTGTTGGGCTCGATCTTTGCCGGTTTCGCGACACCGACGGAGGCCGCCGGGGTTGGCGCGCTGGGTTCCATCATCCTGGCGGTGTTCAACCGTCGGCTGTCGAGGGCGGTCCTGAAAGATGTGGTCGGGCGGACCGGCCTGACCTGCGCCATGATCTTCGGGATCTTCATCGGGGCGACCGCGTTTTCGTACGTCTTCCGGTCGCTGGGCGGAGACGACCTGATCCACGCGTTCGTCGAGCACATGGGGCTCGGGTCGTGGGGCATCCTGTTCCTGATGATGGGGATGGTGTTCCTGCTGGGCTTCTTCTTCGACTGGGTCGAGATCACGCTGATCGTGCTGCCGCTGTTCGCCCCGATCATGGAGACGCTGGACTTCGGGACGCACGTTGCGGCCGGACTGGTGATCCCGTGGGTTGCCGTGCTGATTGCCGTGAACTTGCAGACGTCGTTCCTGACGCCACCGTTCGGGTTCGCGCTCTTCTATCTGAAGGGGGTGGCGCCACCGAGCGTCAAGATCCAGATGGTCTACCGCGGCATCATTCCGTTCGTTGCGCTGCAGCTGGTGGGCCTCGGGTTTGTCATCGGCTTCCCGGAGATCGCTCTGTGGTTGCCTGGCGTCCTCCTCGACTGAGCCTTACGAGGGTCGAGAGCCGCCTGCCGCTCCGGACCGGACCCGCGGTCCCGACGGAGCGGCAGCCGCGGGCAGGGTCGTCGCGACGATGGCCATAGAGGTCCTCCGCACCGCGGACGACCGGTTTCGGGACCTCCCTGGCTGGCCGTTCTCGCCGCACTATCTCGAGGCCGTGCCGGGCTTTGACGGCTGCGGGCCGGTCCGCATGCATTACGTGGACGAGGGAGGGGCCGGATCCTCCGACGCGCTCACGTTCCTGCTGCTGCATGGCCATCCGACGTGGGCGTATCTCTATCGACACATCATTCCTGAAATCGTGGGGCAGGGGCACCGGGTGGTCGCTCCGGACCTGCCGGGGTTCGGTCGGTCCGACAAGCCCGCGGATCCCGCGGCCTATTCGTTCGACGGGCTCCGCTCCAGTCTGATCGACCTGATCGAGCGTCTCGACCTGCGCGAAATCGTCCTGGTCGTGCACGAATGGGGCGGCACGCTCGGCCTGACGATCCCGCACACGATGCCGGAGCGGTTCGTCGGTCTGGTGTGCTTCAACACGTGGCTGGCCACGGGAGCCCGGCCGCTTCCCGGCGGATATCACAACTGGCTGGCCACCGCCCGCTCGGAGCCCGATCTGAACGTGCGGTCGTTGATGGCCCGGACCAACCGGATTTTGACGCTCGCCCAGTGCAACGCCTATCAGGCGCCCTTTCCGGACGCCTCGTACAAGGCGGCACTCATGGCGCTGCCGCGGCTCTTCCCGACGTCGCAGAAGGACCCGGGTGCAGAGTTGGCGCAGACAGCGGAAACCTGGTGGAGCGAGACCTTCGATGGCTTCGCGATGCTGCTCGCCGGTATGCGCGATCCGATCATTCCTGCCGACGCCATGCGCGCGTTGGCCGGGCGGATTCGTGGACTTGGCACGCCGGTGGCCATTGGCAACGCTGGCCATTTCGTGCCGGAGTGGGGTGCCGATTTCACGCCCGACCTGATCGCAGAGGTGCAGGCGCTCCACAGCCGGCGGATGGCCGAGAAGTCCACCAGCGGACACGCGGCATGAACCGCCGCTCCCGCGTCGTCGTCGCAATGTCCGGTGGCGTTGACAGCTCGGTCGTGGCGGCGCTGCTGCATGATGCGGGACACGAAGTCGTCGGCATTACGCTGCACCTGTACGGCCGGGGAAGCCGCAGTGCCGGTACGAAGACATGCTGCGCCGGCCAGGACGTGTACGACGCGCGTCGCGTGGCCGACCATCTTGGCATCCCGCACTACGTGCTCGACTACGAGAAGCGGTTTCAGGACAGCGTGATGCAGGACTTCGCTGACCGGTACGCCGAAGGCGTGACACCCGTGCCGTGCATTCTCTGCAATCAGCGGGTGAAGTTCCGTGACCTGCTGGATACGGCGATGGAGCTTGACGCCGACTGGATGGCGACCGGTCACTACGTCAGGCGGGTTGAGGGCGCGCGCGGTCCCGAACTCCACCGGGCCGCCGACGCGTCAAAGGACCAGAGCTACTTCCTGTTTGCCACCGGCCGCACACAGCTCGAACGGCTTCGCTTTCCCTTGGGGGGGTTTTCCAAGGAACAAACGCGCCGGGCCGCGGCTCGGGCCGGTGTCGGCGTGGCCGAGAAGCCGGAGAGCCAGGACATCTGTTTTGTCCCTGACGGCAACTATCGCGACATCGTACGCAGCCTGCGCCCGGATACCGCTGCGGCGGGAGACATCGTGCACATCGATGGCCGCGTGCTGGGCACGCACGCCGGGATCACTGGATTCACGGTCGGCCAGCGGCGCGGTCTCGGGGTCACCGACGCGGGTCAGCCCATCTACGTGGTCCGAATCGACGCTACTGAACGGCGCGTGGTCGTGGGTCCCAAGGAGTCGCTCGGGGTGTCCGTCATTTCGGTCCGCGACGTGAACTGGCTCGCGGACGAGTCGTCGGAGGCCGGAACCGAGCTGAGCGACGTGCAGCTGCGGGTGCGTTCCACCCATCGAGGTACTCGCGGTCGCGTCCGGCTGTTGGCCGGGGGCCGGGCGGAGGTGTCGTTCCAGTCTCCCGAACCGGCAGTCGCTCCGGGTCAGGCGGCGGTGTTCTACCGAGGCTCACGGGTTCTGGGGGGAGGTTGGATCGAACCGAGATCCAGCTGGCCGCGGGCGAGGGAATGGGATGAGGGCCGTGCGTCGTGAGCACCGGCTCCGAGATCACGCTCGGTATCGAGGAGGAGTTCTTTCTTGTTGACCGCGAGACGCTCGATTTGGTGGCGGACCCGGACCCCGGCCTGCTCAAGGCTTTCTCCGAGCTCGATGGCATGTGTCGGGCGGTGCCGGAACTCCTGCGCTCCCAGATCGAGCTGAATTCGCTCGTCTGCCATTCCGTTTCGGAGGTCCGGGAGGCCATCGTGGCCATCCGGCGGTCGGTACTGGAACTCACGGACCAATACGGAATCGGCCTGATGGCCTCCTCGACGCACCCGTTTGCCGCCTGGGAGACGCAGGCGGTCACGCCTCGGGACCGCTACCGGGAGTTTGCGGTCATGTACCAGTCGGTGATCCGGCAGCTGCTGGCAAGCGGGATGCACGTGCACGCGGGTTTCGGGACGCCGGATGAACGCGTCCGGGTGATGACGGCGATGCGCAGCTATCTCCCGCTCTTCCTGACGCTGTCCGGATCGTCTCCGTTCAGCGGCGGCCATGTCACGGGATTCAAGTCGTCCCGCATGAATCTCATGGCAGCGCTGCCCCGGTCGGGCATGCCGCCGGTTCTCTCGTCCTGGGCGGACTACGATCGGATCGTCGACAACTACCGTCGCCTCGATTTCGTGAGGGATGGTTCGGAGATCTGGTGGGACCTCCGTCCTTCGGTCCGGTTCCCGACGCTGGAACTCCGAATCGCCGACGTGTGTCCCGACGTCGACGATGGCATATCGATCGTGGCGCTCTACACCTGTCTGGTCCGGCACCTCCTGGATGCCGTCCGTACAGGGCCGCTGCCGGTCGATCCCCCGCCCGAGATCATCCAGCAGAACCGATGGCTGGCGCAGCGATACGGCGTGGTGGCGTTCCTGGCCGACTTCGAGTCCGGTACCCGCGTTGACCTCATGGATTACGTCGACGAACTGCTGGACATGTTGTCGGCAGACGCGGCGGCGCTCGACTGTGAAAACGAAGTGGCGCACGTGCGAAACATCGTTCGCGAAGGCAGCAGCGCCGATCGCCAGCTTGACCACTTTCGGCTGTGCCGCCTTGACGGGGCAGGGATCGAGGAGGCGCTCCGCTCGGTGGCACAGCTCATCGTGACCGAGACCCGCCGAGGCGCGGAGGCCGATTCCGAGTCCTGAAGTTCGTCAGGGGATGAACTGTTCGGCGAGAATCCGCTCCTCGAGGTGATGCTCGGGGTCGAACAGAAGAGTCAGTTCCGTCGACCTGTCCGCGGTCACAGTGACCTGGCGGACATGCCGCACCTCGAGTTCACTCGCCGATGCACTGACGGGCCGCTTCTCCGACTCCAGTACGTCAAAGGTGACCGTGGCCGGCTCGGGAAGCAGCGCGCCGCGCCACCGCCGCGGCCTGAACGGACAGATCGGAGTCAGTGCAAGCAGCGGGGTCCCGAGCGGCAGGATCGGCCCTTGGGCGGACAGGTTGTAGGCCGTGCTGCCCGCCGGCGTGGACACCAGCACGCCGTCGCAGGAAAGCGCAGCAAGGCGTTCGCGGTCGTCCACCAGAATCCGGATGCGGGCTGTCATCCGGGTCTGGCGGAGCAGGGAGACTTCGTTGATCGCGAGCCCCGTGTGGCGCTCGCCGGCGGCGGTGACCGCATCCATGCGCAGCGGATGGATGACGGCGGGCTGGGCCGCGTCCAGGCGGGCACCGAGGCCCTCCTCACGGTAGCGATTCATCAGGAAGCCAACCGTCCCCCGGTTCATGCCGTAGATCCGTTTGCCCATGGGGCCCCACTGCGACAGCGCGTTCAGCATCATCCCGTCGCCGCCCAGGACGACGACGACGCTCGCTTCGGCCGGAGGTACGTGGTCGTATCGGCGGCTCAGCGTGCGCAAGGCCGACTGGGCGTCGTCGGTCGAGGCCGCGACAAACGCGATGGGAACGGACATGGCGGGGAAGGGTAACGGCGCGGCGCCGACTTGGCTCTAGCCGCCGGTTACGCTCATGTGACGGGAAACGGAGGGGGTGCGCTCGCGACGGCTGATGACGAAGTCGTGGCCCCGCGGCTTGCGGCCGATCGCCTCGGTGACGGCGGCGCGCAGCACGTCGTCGTCGTCGGTAGCGCGAAGGACCTGGCGCAGATCGGCGCTGTCTTCCTGCCCAAGGCACATGTAGAGCGTCCCGGTGCACGTCAGGCGAACGCGGTTGCACGATTCGCAGAAATTGTGGGTCATCGGGGTGATGAAGCCAACCCGCCCCCCGGTCCGCACGGCCCGGAAATAACGGGCCGGTCCCCCGGTCCGGTAGTCGATCTCTTCAAGGCCGTAAATGTCGCGCAACCGAGCCCGCACCATCGACAGGGGCAGGTACTGGTCGGTCCGGTCGCCGGTGATATCACCCATCGGCATCGTCTCGATCAGCGTGAAGTCGAACCCCCGATGGTGGCACCACTCCAGCATCGCCGGGATTTCGTCCTCGTTGACGCCCTTCAGCGCCACGGTGTTGATCTTGACGTGCAGGCCCGCTTCCGTGGCTGCCTCGATGCCGTCGAGAACCCGGTCGAGACGGCCCCATCGAGTAATCTCGCCGAACCGGTCGGGGTCAAGTGTGTCCAGGGAGACATTCACCCGGCGAACCCCGGCGGCGTGGAGGGCCCCAGCATGGCGCCGGAGCTGGGAACCGTTCGTGGTGAGCGTGAGCTCTTCGAGACCGCCGTCGCCCAGCATTGCGCCCAGCTCGTCGAAGAGCTGCATCACGTTCTTCCGCACGAGCGGTTCGCCACCGGTCAGGCGCAGCTTGCGCACGCCGAGCGACACGAAGACGCCGCACAGTCGCCGGATTTCGTCGAGCGACAGCACGTCCTTCTTCGGGAGGAACGTCATGTCTTCCGCCATGCAGTACACACAGCGAAAATCGCAACGATCCGTCACCGATACCCGGAGGTAGGTGATACCGCGACCGTACGGGTCGACCACGGGGGCGACCCCGGGCATGGTGAGACCAGTGGGCATAGATGACTCCGGGCGTGAACCCTTTACCTATATACCAACGTATATAACGCCCGCAAGCCGCGCGCTCACGGGTACCAATCTGGATCGAGACGTCCGACCGTCAGCATACGTTGGAGCGCGCAGCTTGTGGAGCCGCCGTGCATGCGAGGTCCGTGCCGCCGGCAGCGGCATGTTGCTGGCTGGGCGGGCTGGACTCGAACCAACATTTACGGGACCAAAACCCGCCGTCCTACCATTAGACGACCGCCCAACAACCGGGACGCCAAACATGGTCGGAGCGGCCGGATTTGAACCGGCGACCCCTTGTCCCCCAGACAAGTGCGCTAACCAGGCTGCGCCACGCTCCGCCACGATCGTGCGTGCAGGATATACGGCGGAGGGTTGTCGACAAGGCGATGCCACCCTGTCCGCCCCGACCCGAGAATCACAAGGGACGCTAGGCAGCTTGAAGGTATTGACCCGTCACGTGCCGCCACAATCCGGCTGAGATGCCTGCTTTCGGTCGCGCGGGCACTCACGATGCCCGGTTGCTTGACGTCGTCGTTGGTGTCGCGGCATCTCTGGCCGGCGGGCGTGGGTTCCCCCGACGTCAGGAAGTTTCGGTTCACGCCCTTGCAGAGGGTTCCAATAAGATCATTGGCACCGTCCACACGCGTTGCGAGGCAAGATGATGCATCCAGGTCTGCGCAAGTCGGCGCTCGTCGCCGGCGCCGCCCTGACCATATCCGTGGCGGCCCAGGCGCAGGATTACACCTTCAAGCTGCATCACTTTCTCGGCGCAAAGGCACCGGCACAGACGGAAATGCTGGAGCCGTGGGCAAGGGCAGTAGAGGAACGATCCGGTGGCCGCGTGAAGATCGAGATCTTTCCGGCGATGACCCTCGGCGGCCGCCCGCCCGAGCTCATCCAGCAAGTGCGCGATGGCGTCGTGGATCTGGTCTGGACCGTCAACGGCTATACCCCCGGTTCGTTCCCGCGTTCTGAAGTCTTCGGGCTTCCGACGGTCTTCAAGAATGATCCGGTAGCCACGAACCTCGCGCTCCACGACCTGTTCGAGAGTGACCTGGCCACGGAGTACAAAGGCGTCGAAGTGATGTTCCTGCATGTCCACGCGGGCATGGGCATCCACATGCGGGACATGCCGGTTCGCCGACCCAACGATCTGGCCGGCACGAAGCTCCGCATTCCCTCTCGTACGGGCGTCTGGATCATCGAGGCGCTCGGCGCGATTCCCGTGGCGATGCCGGTCCCGGACCTGCCGCCGTCACTGCAGAAGGGCGTGGTCGACGGGGCGCTCATTCCCTGGGAGATCATTCCACCGCTGAAAATCCACGAGCAGACCGATTACCAGATCGAGGGCATCGAGAAGGAACGCTTCGGCACGGTCGTCTTCCAGGTCTCGATGAACAAGCGACGGTGGGACCAGCTGCCGGAGGACATCCAGCAGGCCTTCCGGGACGCATCCAGCCGCGACTGGTGGGGCGAGGTGGGTCGGATCTGGCGTACGACCGACGATTTCGGGATCAAGTTCGCGACCGACCAGGGCAACACCCACGTCACGCTGGGCGAAGAGGAAACCCAGGCCTTCCGAACTGCGCTCGCTCCGGTGGTTGACCGGTGGATAGAGGAGGTCTCTTCGCAGGGTATCGACGGGGCGGCGCTGGTACGCAAGGCGCGCGGGCAGATCGCGGTCAACTCCAGGGCGAACTAGTGGCAACCGCCGCCCGCGCGGGCCGCTCGGGACTTCCTGGTGCCGTTGCCGCCGTCGTCGATGCATGGGCACTGTTTGGCGGGTTGATCGTCCTGGCCGTGGTGGCGATGCATGTCGCCTCCGTCGTCGGCGGCATGGTCTGGGTTCCGTTCCCCGGAGATTTTGAGATCACCCAGATCGGCATCGCCGTCGCGGCTTTCGCCTTCCTGCCCTACTGCGAACTTACCGGAGCCAATGTGACGGCGGACATCTTCACCTCTGGCGTTGGCCGACGGACACTCTCGGTGCTCAAGCTGCTGGCCTCCTTCGTCGCGCTTCTCTTCAGCGTGCTGCTCCTCTGGCGGATGTACGCCGGCCTTCTCGATCAGAAGGAGTACAACTACGTCACCGCGATCCTGCAAGTACCTGTGTGGATAGGCTTCATACCTATCGTCCTGTCCCTGGTGCTGCTGGTCGCGGCGGCCGCGATCACACTGGTCGAGAACGCGCGCGGAGTTGCCGGCCAGACGCGAGATGGTTGAACCCATCCTCCTTGGCGTGGGCTCGCTGGCTGCCCTCGCCGCGATGATCGCCATCCGCTTGCCCATCGCCTACGCGATGATTCTGGTGGGCGGCGTCGGCATTGCGCTCGTCGACGGGCCGGCACTGGTCCTGAACCAGCTGAAGACGCTCGCGTACGGGCAGTTCTCGATCTACGACCTGTCGGTCGTGCCGATGTTCGTCCTGATGGGAGCGCTTGCCGGCAAGGCGGGGCTTTCCATGGCCCTGTTCCGTGCGGCCAATGCCTGGCTTGGTTGGCTCAGGGGCGGCACGGCGATGGCCGCGATCGCCGGCTGCGCGGGCTTTGGCGCAGTCTGTGGCTCGTCCCTCGCCACGGCCTCGACCATGGGTCGGGTCGCTTTGCCCGAACTCAAGCGTTACCGCTATTCGGGGGCGCTTGCGACCGGCTCGCTCGCGGCGGGCGGGGTGCTGGGCATCCTGATCCCGCCGTCGGTCGTCCTCATCATCTACGCGATCATCGTCGAGGCAAACATCGTCACCATGTTCGCGGCGGCGTTGCTGCCGGGGGTGCTGGCGGTCCTGCTATTCCTGCTGACCATTGCCATCTACGTGGCCATTCGGCCCGAGGCGGGCCCACGTCACGAAGGAGTCGACGCCGCGGAGTTCCGCGATGCCACGGTGGGCATCGTTCCGGTGCTCGCCATCTTCGGAATCGTCCTGGGCGGCATCTACGCGGGCTTCTACAACCCGACACCCGCCGCCGCCATCGGCGTGACCCTGGTCTGGCTCTACGGCACCTGGACCCGTCAGATCCGCCGAGCGGAGTTGGTCGAGGCGCTGCGGGAGACCGCCGGCACGACCGGGATGATCTACCTGATCCTGTTCGGTGCGGAGCTGTTAAAGATCTACATGTCGCGCATCGGACTGCCGCAAGCGACGGCCGAGTGGATCCTTGCGACCGGCCTGGCGCCCATGGTGGTACTGCTCCTCCTCCTGCTGGCACTGATCTTTCTCGGCTGCCTGATGGACAGTCTGTCCATGATCCTGCTCGTCATACCGTTCTTCTGGCCGGTACTCGTGGACCTCAACGGAGGGCTCTACATGACGGCGGACGGGGCAGGGTTCGGCATGTCGACCGAGCATCTGAAGATCTGGTTCGGGATTCTTGCGCTCATCGTGGTGGAACTCGGGCTGATCACGCCACCGGTGGGGATGAACGCCTTCGTCATCTCGGCCCTGGCCCGGGACACGCCGATGATCGAGATCTTCCGTGGCGTTGCCCCGTTCTTTTGCGCTGAACTGCTGCGCGTGGGATTACTCCTCGCCTTTCCCGTGCTCGCGCTGTGGCTCCCACAGGTGTTGTCCGGCTGAGCCGTCCCCGGCCGCCGGCGGAATAGGTCGACGAACCTCCTCGGCCGCTCGCGATCCAGGCGGCGGCGCCGGGGTGTCCGGCAAGACGCGGGCTGCGGCGAGATCTTCCGGTCCCTCATCAACCATCATCGTCCGTCCAACGTTCGAGCTCCCGTCGCGACCAGCGTTGCTTCGATTCAGGCCACTCGACGCCGGGCAGGCGCCTAAGGGGCCTTCCGAGCGGACGATTCAGCCCGGACCTCCGGTCTCGGCAGTTCGAGCAGGTGTCGCAACAGTGCCACGAGACCGGCGATATCCTCCGGATCGAAGGCCCCCAGCCATTGGCGCTCGCGGGTGTGCTGGAGCTCGAACGCTTCCTTTACGCGGCGGCGACCCCTGTCGGTGATCATCACCGTCACCACCCGTCTGTCCGCCGATTGCTTCCGGCGGTTGACGAGTGCGTCGCGCTCAAGCGTGTTCAGGACACTGGATACCGTGCCCCTGGATACCGCGCACAGCCTCGCCAGTTCGCGCGGCTCGACTTCGTTTTTGATCCACGTGCAAAAGAGCACCCTGAAGCCTGCCCAGGACATTCCGAGCGGTCGGTGAACGTTCGCTTCGAAGTCGTACATCAAGCGGTTGGCGGCCCGGAAGAGATCGAACGCAGCGGAGAACACCGCCGGATCGACCGGGGTCTCCACTTCCTCCGCGAGCCGTGCGAGGGCGTGCCTTTCGAATGTCGCGGCTCGCGAGAGCTGACCGAGTGAATCCGTCGCGGCGGGGCTGGTCTCCATCGGTTCAGCCATCAATCTTCCGCCTTCCTTGTCGAGCAGTCCGGGTGGCGCCAGGTTCGTACGTCGAGCGGAGCGAGAAGTTTCCCCGGGCGGCACGACCGCCGCAGGGTCAGATCACCGCATCCGTGCCCGCCCATTGGCCGACGGTATCTGCTTCGGGCCTGCTCGCGAGTCCCGGGGTCCGTCAGTCCGCGCGCCTGTCCACGACCCGGGCGGCCTTGCCGCTGAACCGCTGGAACGTGTCGGGCGGGACAGCCTCGAGACACGGTCTGACTCCGAGGCGCCGATACAAGTCGTCAAAGAGCCCGGATTGGAGAGAATCGTCCGGGTGCTCGTACCGCACGGCGATCGTGTCGTGTGCGGCCTGCTTCCGGTCTACCTCGATTCGCCACTCCGCGCCCTCGAGCAACTGTCCAACCAGCACATCTTCGATCACGCTCGGATAGACGAGGGCGCCCCGCACCTTGATGGCGTCGTCCACGCGCCCGACAAGGGCCGAAATCTGGGGCCAGCCCGACGAATCGCGCTCTGCCGGTGCCGATACCGCGAGATCCCTCGTCCGGTATCGAAGCAGTACCGAGCCTTCGCGGTAGGGTGTGCTCAGCGTGACCTCGCCGATTTCTCCGGCCGCAACGGGCTCATCCACGTCGGGGTGAAGCAGTTCCACCACAAAGTACTCGGTGTTGATGTTCAGTCGACCGCCAAACGGGTCGTTCGGCGGTGCGAACGCCAGGATCGGTCCGCCGGATTCGGTCGCCCCATACAACTCCTGCCAGTGAAAGCCACTGCCAAATGTGCGCGAGGTGCTCCGCTTCAGGGACGCGCTCGACCCCTCCCCGCCGAGCAGACCCATCCTGAGGTCGAGCCGCTCCAGGTCATCTCCGGCACGGGCAGCCGTTTCGGCGAGCACGCGCATGTAGGAGGGGGTGGCCGAGATCAGCGTCACCGGCAACTCCCGCAGCCATTCGATGACCTGAGCTGCCCCCGTCGGCCCGCAAGGCACGGTGGCGGCGCCGCAGGCATGCGCCAGTTCATCGAGCGACGGAGCGCCGATCCAGAGCCCTCCGCCGTGCGTGTTCAGCAGGACGTCGGCGTTCCCGATGCCGATGCATGTCGCCACCCAGCGGTACTGTTCCCGGATCGCCTGCCAGTCGCCCTCCGTGAAGCCGATCAGCAGGCGCGGGCCGGTGGTGCCGGATGTCGCCGATACCCGGTACATCTGCGACAGCGGGCCGGCGGACAGCGGCAGCGGGCCCAGGTTGGTCAGGTCGGACTTGCTGCAGCTGGGAAGCGCCCGCAGATCAAGGGACCTCGAATTCTGGTGGAGTTCGGCATACAGCGGGATCTCGCGTCGCGCACGGTCGATCGCGTCCCTGAGTGCCGGTTCATGGTGGCCCAACTCTCCGATGCCGGGCGCACGGGGCTCAGGCACGCTCCGGTCCTTCCTCCCGGTTGCGACGCAGAAACTCGTCGCGGACGTTGAAGTAGTCCGCGGGCTCGATGCCGTAGCCTTCGGTCTTCATGCGGTGGTAGTCCTTGCCCAGCGCTACCGCCCTGACCCCCTTGCTGTTGTCGGGCTGATGGCCCACGGCCTGTCCAGGAGCCGGACCTTCAACCACGGTGTTGGAGAGGCGGCCGAGTTCGTCGATCTCGACCTCCACGATGTCGCCGACCGCCATCGGCCGCGAGTGCCACGGGGTGCCTGTCAGCACGATGTCGCCCGGCAGCAGCGTGATGTGACGGCTCAGATCCGCGAGGAGATAGTCGATCCCCCAGATCATCTCGCTCACGGGGCCTTCCTGGACGATTCGGCCGTTGAGAAAGGTGCGAAGTCCCGCGTTCCGCAGGTCTACCCCGCTCACGATTCCCGGGCCGATCGGGCAAAAGCCGTCCATGCCCTTGACGCGCAGCATGGAGCCGGCGTCGGTACCGCGGAAATCATGCGCGCCGATGTCGTTGGCCGGGGTGAAGCCCGCGATGTGCTCCCAGACCTCCTCGCCGGATACGTTCTTCATCGGCCTCCCGACGATCGCGGCGATCTCGCCCTCGTAGTTGAGCCAGTGGCAACCGGCCGGGCGCACGAGGTCGCCGCGGTGGACGTTGAGCGCGCTCACCGGTTTCGAGAAGTAGGTCGGGGTTTCGCCCTCGAGGTCGCGCCCGAATTCGATGGCGCGCGACCGGTAGTTCAGGTGCACGCAAATGATCTTGCTGGGCTCACAGGGAGGCAAGTAGACCGCCTTGTGTTCCGGTATCCGGCGACCGTCGGACAGCGCGAGCCTCTCTCCCTCCGGTTCGCACCACTGTGCTCGACCCTCAAGCAGAACGCGGCGTCGCTCCCGGCGCGGACCATCAAGGACGCTCATGTCTCGCTCCCTGCGGGCTGGCCGCGGCCGCCCGCTTCCCGAACCAGGGAGCTGGGCCGCCCGTGACGTCCTGGGAAGAAGGATGGCAGCTCAGACATTGCCCAAGGTCCCTCCAGTGCCATTCGCGTGTCTCCCGTCAACCGTCGGGCTGCTGGTTTCCGACATCAAACACCACGTGGACCTGGCCGGTGCCGATCGAGTTCTCGTAGGCCGAGTACCGCTTGCCGCGGGCCTTGCAGGCGCGGCCACCGATGGCGCCAAGGAGCATCAGGTAGTGGGCGAATCGTCCTTCCGGCCCATGGCGGCGGTACTCCGGGTAGAAGTCGCATACCGCTGCGTGGTCGCCGCGTTCCCAGCATTCCAGCACATATCGGTCCGCGGCCTGCGCTTCGGGCGTGATGACGTGGCTTGGATCGTAGTCCTGGTGATCGAACAGGGCTCGCAACGGCCAGAATCGATGCGACAGGCCGCCACTCCCCAGCAGGGCGACCCGGGCCGGCGTGCGCGCCACCGCGGCAGCAATGACCTCCCCGAAAGCGAGATAGTCGTCGAACTCTGCGGTCTGACAGACGCCGGCGGACAGGATTCTCTCGTCACGGCGCATGTGATGGACGAGATTGATCGTGGGGTAGTGGTGAGGCAGCGTCGGCGCGGTGGCGTTGGT
Source organism: Alphaproteobacteria bacterium (assembly GCA_022819905.1). GTDB lineage: Bacteria > Pseudomonadota > Alphaproteobacteria > TMED109 > TMED109 > VXPW01. Next base: position 46,751 of record JAJEGJ010000008.1, on the reverse strand, counting down.
CATCCTGATGCGCCGTTCCTTTGCCACGCTCCGGATCGCCTCGGCGAGTTCCGGGGCACCCGCGTAGTCGAATGGAAGTTCGTGAATGACCCTGGGCACCTCTTCCGAGGTATAGACGCCCTGGTGATGCCGGGCACCTGCGATGACGTGTTCGGTTGTGGTGAACCAGTGGGTGTCGAAGACCACCCAGCAATCGACGGCCCTGGCCTCGAAATGCGCTTTCAGGCGCCGGTAGCCCTCGACCAGGGTCGTGTCCCGTCCGCTGCCGCCGAGTCGCCGCCGGACGTCCTCCTCCAGCATGACGGTGGGGACGTGACCCACTACCGCCGCGCTTACGATCTCACCCACGCTACGGGCTCCCGAAGCTTTCCCTTTGCATGACTACATTCTTGACGTCGCAAAAGAAATCGAAACTCCAACGTCCGCCCTCACGACCGATCCCCGAGATCTTCGCCCCGCCGAACGGGGCGGCCAGGTCGCGAACGAAGAAGCAGTTGACCCACACGGTACCCGCGACAATTGCGGCGGCCATCCGCTCGGCCTTGGCCCGGTCCGACGTGTAGACCATGGCGGCGAGCCCGTAACGCGTCGCATTGGCGAGCGAAAGCGCCTCTTCCTCGTCGTTGAACACGTTCCAGGTAAGCACTGGACCGAACACCTCTTCCTGGAAGATCTCGTCGTCGGGTGCAACGTCGACCAGGAGTGTCGGCTCGTAGTAGAGCTCGGCGAAAGCATGCGGGCGCCCGCCGAACACCGGCCGCGCGCCGTTCGCCGAGGCGCGCTCCACGTAACCGTGCACTCGCGACAACTGCCGCGAATGGATCAGCGGACCAACGCGGGTCGCCCGCGACCGAGGGTCGCCGACGGGCAGGTTCGCCGTCGCAACCTGAACCTTGCGGAGCAGCGGTTCGGCAATGCTCCTTTCCACCAGCACGCGGGTCCCGGCGAGGCATACCTGCCCGGCATTGATGTACTGGTGGGCGATGGTTCGTGCGGCTGCATCGGCGTCGGCATCCGCAAACACGATGAACGGCGACTTGCCGCCAAGCTCGAAGCTGACCGGCGTCAACGATGCGGCTGCGGCCTGCCCGATCCGGCGAGCCGTTTCGGGTGAGCCCGTAAAGCTGATGCGGTCGATGTCCGGGTGCTCCGCCAGGAAAGCGCCGGCCTCGCCGCCTGTGCCCTGCACAACATTCAGCACGCCGGGAGGCAGACCGGCCTCGCTTGCCAGATCGGCCAGCATTGAGCAGGTGAGCGGAGCCCATTCCGGCGGTTTGAGCACCACGGTGTTGCCAGCCGCCAGGGCGGGACCCACCTTCCACGTGCTCAGCATCAACGGCGCGTTCCAGGGCGTGATCAGCGCCGCCACCCCGGCGGGTTCGTAGCGAACGTGGTTGTCGACGGTGTCTCCGGCGATGACTCCGCCATCGATCTGCGATGCAAGTTCGGCGAAAAACGCAATGTTGTGCGCGGACCTCGCCACGATGTTCTTCTCGTTTCCGATGAGCAGGGATCCGTTGTCGTGGGTTTCGACAATGGCAAGATCTTGCGTGTGCTGGCGAATGCATGTCGCCAGACGTTCCAGGATCGGTCTGCGGCCTGCCGGTCCCAGGGCTGCCCATTCCGGGAACGCGTTCCGTGCCGCCCGGACCGCCTCGTCCACTTCGCCGGCAGAGGCTGCGCAGATTTCGCCAAGCGGCTGCTGGTCGATGGGCGAGAGCAATTCGAACGTGTCGGACGAAGCGATTCGCCGCCCGCCAATCCAGTGTCGGGTGTCGACATCGACGGAGGCGATACGAAGGTGCCTCGACATGTGGCTACGGGGCGGCGTCCAGGTGCGACCAGAATGCCGGGACCTGGGTCCACTCGCGGTCGTTCTGGGCGCCCATGTGGGCCAGCGCATATGCGCGCGCGGCGGAAGCGAGGTAGTAGCGCTCGTACAGTTCCATGCGCCCCCCTAGCGCGGAACCGGCAAAATCCCAGGCTGTCCGGAACAGGCGGCTGCGCGCTTCCGGGTCGACGTCGCCGGCGCCCGGCAGGTAGCGGTCGAGCGAGGGGCGGAGGTCGGGATGGTCAAGTCCCGCTCTTGAAGGCGTCGCCAGCAGATTGTGTGACCCGATGCGCTTGATGATCTCGTTCACCCGCGGCATCCATGCCGGCAGCGTCGGGCGAAGCGCCCGGAAGGGCGCTTCGCTGCAGAACCACGTGCCGTCCGCGAATTCATGTGCGTCGGCTTCCGCCGCTCGTACAGCGGACCGGGTGAGTTCAGCGTAGCTCCAGATCTCCCCGAGCATCTGCATGACGTCCGGCCGCCGGCTTTGGCCGATCGCGTCCGCCATGCGGCAGCAGAGTTCATAGGCAAACTCCAGCTTCACCATCGCTCGTATGCTGGTCTGCTGCATGATGTTGCCCACCCACCCCCGGGCCATCACGGCGTTGTAGGTGGCGGGGTCGCCGTCCAGGAAGATGCGGTCTCGCGGTACTTCGACGTCGTCGAACACGACAAAAGCGTCCTGCTCGTCGAAACGGGACGAGAACGGTTTGTCGAAGGGGTCGACATCGAGCCCATAATGATCGCGGCAAATGATCTTGAGGCCAGGACTGGACAATGGAAGCGAGAACACCAGTGCCACGTCGTCACGATCCTTCGGGATAGGCTGGCCCGGATAGACCGCCAGCTCGTCGGCGAACGGTCCGAGCGTGGCCAGGATCCGGGCTCCTCGGACGACGATTCCCTCGCTGGTATCAGACACCTTCCTGAGCGCTGCTTCTCCGTTGACGCCGTCGTACGGAGGGAGTCGCCCGTCCACAGTGGGGTGAATGATCGTGTGGGTCAGTGCCAGGTCCTTCTCGGCGACGTGGCGCTGAAACGCGACCAGATTCTCCGCACCCTGTGCATTGCCGTTTGCGGACCAGACACTTGGCTGACCAGCGAAGCCTGCAAACGTGAGATTCACGTAGTCTGGTGTACGCCCCAGCATCCCCATGCTGTAACGCGCCAGTTGTTCCAGGCCAGTGTGGCGACGAAGCAGATCGTTGGCGCTTCGCGGAATGAGATGGCTGATGCCAGTCCGCTGTTTCGACACCGGATCGGCAAAGATGCAATCCCCCGCGTGTAGGTGCTGCCAGTCGAAGAATCCGGACACGCCTTGAACCGAGCCCACGAACGCCGGGTGCTCGGTCACGTCCTGCACCCGTTCTCCGCCCAGCCAGACCTCACGGCCGTCAGCGCGCAGGCCGCTGACATATTCGGTACCGGTTCTCGTCGTCATCCTGCAATCTAGTTTGATATCAAATCATATGACCCTAAGTCGCCCAGCGATTAGTGTCAATTCGGGAAACCGTGTTTTCGCCTGACGACCGGCCGATCGGGAGAATGACCATGGCCCTCAATTTGACCGCCCAGCGGGTGACGCTGATTTCGCTCGGCGTGGACGACATCGAACGATCCAGCGCCTTCTACGAAGCACTCGGTTGGCAGGCAGCGGAGACGTTGCCTGAGGTGAGGTTTTATCGGTTGAAGGGCTTGATGCTTGGCCTGATCGGAATGGACGCGCTGGCAGCGGATCAGGGACGACCCGGAATCCGACTCGGTACCGGAGCCATGACGCTTGCGCAGAATTACCCATCACCTGACGAGGTGGACGGGGCGTTTGCTGCCGCCGTCGCAGCAGGAGCCGTCGTCCTGAAAGAGCCGGAGAACGCTTACTGGGGTGGCTATTCCGGCTACTTTGCTGATCCGGACGGGCACGTTTGGGAGGTTGCGTACAACCCCTTCTGGCCGCTCGACGCAGAAGGGTACCTCGCGGAGGCGGAAGGCTAGTTCGTGAACGGCGCGCCACTGGAAGGAAACCCTGGTGCAGGATCTCCGGCGTCGCCCGCTCGCGGCGGGCTCGCGCGTCGCGGAGTGCGAGACCTATAAGGCTTGCCAATCAACACACCGAAACTCGTTGGCCGTTGTGGAATCCAAGCGAAGCCAACGGGATGCGCGTCTTCCAAGCATTGTCTGCGGGCAAACTCGTGAACGTCGTGATCGCGTTCCCGTCCACCCGCGCAGGGCACGGGTGTATCAGCACAGTCGTGCTGGTGCCGGGCGGCGAGAATGGCCCAGTATCGACTGGTGGGACCAGAAGCCGGCCGATACACTCCGGGAAGCTGCTGACGTTCCGGTGATTGGCGGATTGTCGGAGGGAATGTCTTGGTGATAACTGAACCCAGTGCAGTCGACGGGCTGTCGCCCGCCGGAGAACTGCATTACCTCACAGCCGCCGAGCTCCTGGGCCGATACAGGCGCAAGACTCTGTCCCCCGTCGAAGTGGCCGAAGCGGTTCTGGCCCGCATCGATGCCCTCAACCCGCAACTGAATTGCTTCGTCGTCGTCGATGCCGAACGAACCCTGCGAGACGCCCGCGCCTCGGAAGCACGCTGGCAGCGGGACGCACCACTCGGTTCGCTGGATGGCGTGCCGGTATCGGTCAAGGATCTGCTGCTGACCGAGGGCTGGCCCACGCGCAAGGGCTCCCTCACGGTGCCGGCAGACGGGCCCTGGGACGACGATGCGCCGGCCGTGGCGCGCCTGCGGGAGCACGGCGCGGTGCTCCTCGGCAAGACGTCGACACCGGAATACGGACACAAGGGCACCACGTCGAGCATTCTCTGCGGCGTGACGCGGAATCCCTGGAACCCCGACCTCACGCCTGGTGGATCGTCCGGCGGAGCCAGCGCCGCTGTTGCCGGCGGGATGGGCCCCCTGGCCCTTGGCACTGACGGCGGGGGATCGGTGCGCATTCCCTCGAGCTTCACGGGTCTCTTTGGCCACAAGCCGTCCTTCGGGCGAGTTCCGGCATGGCCGCTGTCGCTGTTCGGCACGGTGGCCAACGTGGGTCCCATGGCGCGCACCGTGACGGACGGTGCGCTCCTGTTCGAAGTGATCAACCGACCGGATCATCGCGACTTTCACGCGCTGCCTCCCGACGATACGGATTACCGCGCGGCCGCGTCGGCCGGAGCCAAGGGCCTAAGGGTCGCCTACACCCCCGATTTCGGGATGCTGCACGCGATCGACGGGCAGGAACTCGATCCTGCCGTCGTGCGGGCGACGCGCGATGCCGCCGACGCGCTGCGCGAAGCTGGTGCGGACGTGCAGGAGATCTCGCTTGAATGGCCCCGCGATCCATCGCGCATTTTCCGGCTGATCTGGATCATGGGGGCGGCGCGCCTGGCCGATGACCTGGGCGCCAGCCACTACGAACTCCTCGATCCCAACCTGCAGTCGTTCTGTGAAGCCGGCCGGAAATGCGGTCTTGGCGAGTACTACGAGGCGCAGGAAGGGCGGGAGATCCTCTGGACCTGGCTGACCGAGCAATTCCGCGCCGGACCGTTTGACGTGCTGCTCGGTCCGACCATGCCGGTGCTGCCGTTCAAGGCCGAGCAGAATTTCCCGGACGGATGGGAACGGAACCCGCTCGCGTGGGTGCCCTTTACGCCCATCTTCAATTTGACCCGCCACCCCGCGGCATCCGTGAATGCGGCCTTCTTCGAGGGACTGCCGGTCGGGGTGCAGCTGGTCGGCCCTTGGTACCGCGACCAGGTCGTGTTTCAGGCGGCGGGGGCGCTGGAACGGGAACTCGGGCTGGTCGGCCGCCGCCCACCGCTCTGAGGCAGCTTGGTCAGTCGCCGGCGACCCGAACGACGGTGCGACCGGTGACGCCACCCTTCAGAATGGTCGCAAGCGACGCCTGAAGGTCGTCGAACCCGATTTCGGTGGTGATCGAACCCAGGTCCGACGGCCGAAGTTCTCCTGCCATCCGGGTCCAGAGGGGGCCGCGTTCGACCATCGGGCACATCACCGAGTCAATTCCGAGCAGTGAGACGCCTCGGAGGATGAACGGAAAGACGGTCGACTGAAGGCCCGGACCCCCCGTCAGGCCGGTGGACGCACATACCCCGCGATACGCCATGGTGGAAAGGGTCCACGCCAGGATGCGCCCGCCGACCTGATCGACCGCGCCCGCCCACCGGGCCTTGCCGATGGGACGCGGTTCTGCGCTGACTTCTTCCCGGCTCAGAATGGTGTCCGCCCCGAGCCCGGTCAGGAATGTTGCGGCGTCGGTCTTGCCGGTGGCGGCGGCGACGCGGTACCCGAGGTTTGCCAGCATGGCGACCGCCATGCTCCCCACGCCGCCCGAGGCGCCGGTTACCAGAACTTCGCCGTTGTCAGGGGCAAGTCCGTTCCGCTCCATCTGCTGCACGGCCAGTGCGGCGGTGAATCCCGCAGTACCGAACGTCATGCAATCGCGAAGACTGAGGCCGTCCGGGCGGTGGAACAGCCAGTCGCCGGGCACGCAGCACAATTCGGCAAAACCACCGTCGTGGTTGACGCCGAAGTCGAAGCCGGTACAGACCACCTGGTCTCCTGCGCGGAACCGATCGTCTCGCGATGCGGCAACCACACCGGACATGTCCACTCCGGGCACCCGAGGCCAGGCACGGACCACGCCCCCCTTCGGAAGGGTTGCCAGCCCGTCCTTGTAGTTCACGCAACTCCACGCGATCCGCACGACCACCTCGCCGGCCTGTGGTTCGGGGACTTGCCGCTCTTCGTATCCCAGCTGGGTAGCGTCGTCCTCTTTGCGCACTACGAAGGCGCGGTAGGTCTGGGTCATGGTGGATCCTCGTGTAGAAGCGCGGGATGGAACGCGCGCCGAATCAATGCTCTGGTTTGGAAGGTGGCGATTGATCGCACGCCGGTGGACACCCGAAGCCGCCGCAATTTATATCGCCAACTGACAGGTCAACCACCCCTTGGCCTCCGCTTGCCCCCGCAGCTGACTCGCGACGGCGGTCGCCGACTTCCGTCACGGCAAGTTGGCCCGCCGCGGTCGAGTGGGAATCGCCGGAACAAGGCTGGCCGGGAGGGTCACCTGGCGCCGGTCGGCGGCCGGCCGTCGCGGAGTCGGTGGGCGAGTTCGAAGACATGGGGATCGTCGATTTCCAGGCGGCGGAGCGCCGATTCCAACTGCCGAAGATAGTCGAGGTTGGTACCGCTGGGGCCAGCCGCACGCGAGATCTGGGCGATCATCTCGTCAACGGGCGCAGGACCGAGGAACGCATGGTTGTCGACGGGAGCGATGTAGACGATCCCGGCACTGGTCCCGCCCAGGCGAAACTCGAGCTGCACGCTATGCCTCCGGTAGCCGTTTTTCTCGCGATGATCGAGCCCTTCAAACGTGGCCTTGGCCAACGCTTCCCCCACCCGGTAGGCAACGCCTTCACAGGTGGCGCCGGTTTCCGGGACCAGCGTCACGACGCGTCCCGGCGCATGGGGGAGGCCGCGGTGATCGTGCGAGCCTTGCCAGAAGCGCCGGGTCCAGCCCCGGACACGTGCCACACGGCGCTCCTGGTAAGCGATGCCGGGCCGCCAGATCAGCGACCCGTACCCGAAGACCCACACGTTGCCCACGCCCTTGGTTCCGTACGTGGTCGAGGTCACGACCGCGCAGGTAGTGGTGCGGCGGCGCCGCGGCGGAGAGCGGACGTCAGCTACCGTCAAGCAGGTACTTGGCCCCCACAAGCAGCGACCACCGATCGATTTCGCTGATTCGCGTGTAACTGGTCAGACCGGGGACCTTGTGCTCGGAGTACCCGTGCGAGCCGTCGATATCGCCGACGCGGTTGTAGCTCAGCTTCAGGCCGATGAGGATCCCGCTTCCGAGATCGACATCGACGCCAGCATGAATGTGCCCCGACGGCACGGTTTCCGATAGATCAATGTGCTGCAGGCCGTCGTACTGACCAGGGTTGTCGCATGGCACCCCCGGCCTGCACCGGTACCGGCCCTCGTAATGGATCCCCGAGAGTTCCGCCGCCGACATGCCCACTCCGGCTCCAAGATACGGCGTGATGCCGTAGGCCAGCGGGAAATCGCGGTAGACGTTGACGGACAGGGACCGGACTGTCAGATCATCGGTTGAGGCGTTCGACACGGATTCATAGGCGCTGTCCGTCGCCCGGACGAGCGGAGAACCGTCCAGATAGGTGATTCCGGTGAAGGCCTGCGCAACGGCGCTTCGGCGCTGGGTCAGCCCGACCTCGACACGCGTGGCACCGAAGAAGCGGCCGACAGCCAGTTCGACGGCCGTGCCGGAATCGGCGTGCAGGTCGTAGAACCATCGGTAACCGGTAGGCCTCCCCCCTGCGAGATGCCCGCAGTCATCATCCGGATAGCAGGTGTCGTCCCGGTTTCGGCCGGCCTGCTTCGGGTCGGAGGATGCGATGGTGCCGGCGCCAAGGGACACGTACCAGCCGGATCCACCCGGCCCGCCGAGGTCGCTCTCGCCGGCTGCGGCGTCCTGGCCTGCCACCGCGATCGAGCAGGCGCCAAGACCCAGCACGGCAACTGCCCTGGTTACACCCGCCCGGAATCGTCGCATCCGATTCTCTCCTGTTCCCCTCAACTGGGTGTGCCATCCTGATCGACCGGGCGCACCGGGGCACACCTGGAACCGCGGAAGACTACAGACTCCGGTGATGCGGTGCCGTCTCGCAACAGGCTCGTGCTGCGACTCCTGCCTGCATCACGGCACGACAGCGCGATCACGCGAATCCTCCCGCTCGCAGGCTTGCGTGCCATCTCCCGGACCATCCAGCGCAATGCCGGAACCCGCGTGAAGACCGGGTAACCCTGTGCTGCCGGGCACCCGCGTCGGCAGGGTTTGTCTACCGTTTCGATCGCCTGCAGTTGACCCGGCCCGGTTCGCGCCCTTCGCGGGCGTCCCCTAGTATCTCCGCACTGGTCGCACCTACGGGTTGCGGCGGACGATGCTTGGGGGGTTTGAGGGATGGCCAAAGGCAACGGGGAATCGGGGTACCGGAGCCACGTCTGGTTCGGTGGCGACGAGATGATGAACTTCGCGCACCGGTCGTGGATGAAGAACCAGGGGTTCGCGGCGGAGAATTTCGACGGCCGGCCGGTGATCGGTATCTGCAACACGGCGAGCGAGGTGACGCCCTGCAACGCACACCTTGACCGCGTGGCCGAGGCGGTGAAACGCGGGGTCTGGAAGGCCGGCGGCTTCCCGCTGGAATTCCCGGTGATGAGCCTGGGTGAGCCGGTCATGCGGCCGACGACCATGCTGTACCGCAACCTGACCAGCATCGACGTCGAGGAATCCATCCGCGCCAATCCATTCGACGGGGTGGTCCTCTTGTGCGGCTGTGACAAGACCACGCCCGCCACGATCATGGGGGCGTCGTCGGTCGACATCCCCACGCTGGTGGTGACCGGCGGGCCCATGCTGAACGGCAAGTACCGTGGCCGCGACATCGGCTCGGGAACCGACGTCTGGCGCCTGACCGACGACCTCCGGGCTGGGGTGATCACGCTGGAGGACTATCAGGAAGCCGAGGCCTGCATGTCCCGGAGCGCGGGCCACTGCATGACGATGGGGACCGCCTCCACGATGGCGAGTGTGTCCGAAGCGCTGGGACTGCAGCTGCCCGGTTCGGCGGCAATTCCCGCGGTCGATTCGCGCCGCTACGCGCTGTCCGAGCGCGCCGGAATGCAGATCGTTCAGAACGTCGAGGCGGGCCTCAAACTGTCGGATGTGCTTGACCGAAAGGCCTTCGAGAACGCCATCAAGGTGAACGCCGCGATCGGTGGGTCGACCAACGCGATCGTGCATTTGCTGGCAATTGCCGGCCGGATCGGGGTACAGCTTCGCCTGCAGGACTTCGACGATCTCATCCGCGAAGTTCCCTTCATCGTGAATCTGCAGCCGTCCGGTGAATACCTTATGGAAGACTTCTTCTACGCGGGCGGGTTGCCCGTCGTCATGAAGGAAATTCTTCCGCACCTCCACGGCGACGCCATCACCGTCACCGGCCGCACCGTGGCCGAGAACGTGGGCGGTGCCAAGAACTGGAATGAGGACGTCATTCGTCCGTCGGCGAAGCCCATCAATGTGGGGGCGGGCACGGCGATCTTGCGGGGGAATCTGGCTCCGGATGGGGCGGTGATCAAGATTTCCGCGGCGGATGCCGGCCTCATGCACCACCGAGGCCGAGCGGTTGTCTTCGAATCGGTGGAAGACCTGCATGCGCGTCTGGATCAGCCGGACTTGGACATCGACGAGACCTGCGTCATGGTCCTGAAGGGCGCCGGCCCGAAGGGCTATCCCGGCATGCCGGAGGTCGGCAACCTGCCGCTTCCCAAGAAGGTCCTTGAGCGGGGCATCCGCGACATGGTGCGGATCTCCGATGCACGCATGTCCGGGACGTGCTTCGGCACCGTCGTGCTGCACGTCGCGCCCGAAGCTGCCGTCGGAGGGCCGCTCGCGCTGGTCCGAGACGGCGACATGATCGAGCTTGATGTTGCTCGCCGGCGCTTGCACCTCGACGTGGACGACGGCGAACTTCGCCGGCGCCGAGAAGCATGGCAGGCACCGCCGCCCGCTTCCGAGCGGGGCTGGGTAAACCTCTACACCGAACGGGTCCTGCAGGCGAACGAAGGCGCCGATCTCGACTTCTTGCGTGGCAGCAGTGGGTCGGGCGTTCCCCGGCCATCGCACTGAATCGAGCCTGTGCACGTCATCCTGTACCCCGACTCGGTGGCCCAGGACGGGCTGGCGATCGAGCGGGACGAAGCGGCCGACCTCGCGGAGGTGGTGGTTTTTCCGGGAAGATCCCGACGCGATGTTCCGGCAGCGGATTGGGCTCGGGCCGATGCCCTGGTAACCGGCCTCCACATGCCCATCGACGAAGAGATCATCGATGGGCTGGGGCAGTGCCGCATCATCACCCGGCTCGGTGTCGGCTACGACTTGATCGACACGCGCGCCGCCGGTCGCCGCGGCATCATGGTCTGCAACGTTCCGGACTACGGAACCACGGAGGTTGCAGACCATGCCCTGGCGCTGATCCTGACCTTCGCGCGTGGCATCGTGCAGTTCCATGAGCGGTTCCTCCGGACGGAGGAGCCGATCTGGGACTACTCGGCATCGCCCACGGTCACCCGGCTCGCCGGCAAGCGTCTGGGAGTGATTGGCCTGGGCCGGATCGGCACCGCGGCGGCGATGCGGGCGAAGGGTTTTGGTCTGCACGTGGCGGCCTACGATCCGTACATCCCGGATGGCCAGGAGTTGGCACTGGGTGTGGAGCGGTTCCACGACCTGCATGCGATGCTCGGGGCCTGCGACTTTCTCACCGTCCACTGCCTTGCGAACGCAGAGACCGCCGATCTGATCGATCGCGCGGCCGTGGCGGCGATGAAACCGGGCGCGATTCTCGTGAACACGGCCCGCGGCGCGATCGTCGACCTGGATGCGGTCCAGTGGGGACTCGAATCCGGACATCTCGGTGCGGCCGGCCTCGACGTGTTCCCCGAAGAACCGCCGCCGGCCGATCACCCGTTGATGCGGGCCTGGCGGGCACGCGAGGAGTGGGTCCGAGACCGGCTGGTGATCACGCCGCACGCCGCCTTCTACAGCGCGGCGGGGTTCGATTTCCTTCGGCGCAAGGCGCTGCGGACATGCCTCGACTATTTGGAAGACGGCAGGCTGAGCAACTGTGTCAATGGGCAGTATCTGGCAGACCGCTAGCCACCGCCGCGCTCCGTCGGAAGATCGTGCGTGTGGAGGGCCTTCGCTTGCGCGGATCTGTGCGGCCGGGCTACTGGCAGCTGGGTTGTCCGCAGGCGGGACGGCGGCCGATCCGGAAACGGAGACCGTCGGGGACACCTGCCAGTCCTTCGCGGACACCGTCGCCCGGGCGGCGGCGCAATGGCCGGAGTCACCTCACTACGCGTTGGAAGAACAGATCAGTCGGTCATTTGTTGCCGGTTACAACCGGGTGCGGACAGGAGGCGAGGAGCTGCTTGCCGACGAAGTCGTGATCTTTCCCATGCTCAAGTTCGATACGTGGTATGCCTTGGCCGGGCTGGATGGGTGCTTTGTCTTTTGGACGGAGCTGGCACCGGACATCATGCAGAAACTGATGGCCAACGGGCCTCGTGGCCCAGTGGATCCGCAAGACGAAGAGTTTTGAGTATCGCCTTGGCAGATATCGGTGGCAGCACTCGGCTAGGCGTCCTGCGTTCGCCGGCAGCCGACGGCGCCGCCGCGTGAGTGCCCGGCGGTTGCACTGCCGACGTGGTCCGGCGAAACCGGCCAGACTGGCAGCCGCGTCGGGGATCGCGCCGTGACCTGGAGAACGAACATGCGATGGATGCTTGTTGCCGTTGCGGCGCTCACCGCCATGCCTTCCGCTGCCCAGGAAGCGACGCTTCGCGGCGTCAGCGCCTTCGCCCTCGGGACAACGTTCTCCCGGCCCTTCGAGGCGTTCATCGATTGGGTGAACGACAACGGTAGGGATGTGATCCAGATCGATCTGCGGGGTGGGCCCGAGACCATGTCCCCGTTCGAGGTGGGCAATGCGGTCTCCACCGGCGTGGTGGACATTGCCAACAGCACAAGCGCCTACTACACGGGACTGGTGCCGACGGGCGACGCACTGCATCTGGCCACGAACACGGTGCAGGAGCAGCGCGCCAACGGCTGTTTCGCGAAGATCGACGCCATCCACCGCGAGCAGATGAACGTCAAGTACCTGGCCCGCACCGGCGATCACATCGAGTTCCACCTGTATCTCACGAAACCGATCGACAAACCGGACCTGCGGGGTCTGACGATCCGCACCACTCCCGTGTACCGGGCCATGTTCGAGGAACTCGGCGCAACCCTGGTGCGCACCGCGCCGGGAGAGGTGTATACGGCGCTCGAACGCGAGGCCATCGACGGATACGGGTGGCCCATCCAGGGCGTGCTCGACCTAGGTTGGGAAGAGCAGACGAAGTACCGCGTGGACCCCGGGTTTTACCAGGTGGATGTGAACTTCCTGGTCAATCTGGATACATGGAACGCCCTGAGTGATGCGCAGCGGCTGGTCCTGGAGCGCGGTGCCGAATGGATCGAAGCGAGGAACGCCGACAACATCAGGATCAACGCGGCAGAGGCCCGAAAACAGGCCGAGGCAGGGATCGAGACCATCGCGTTTGACGAGGCCGACAGCATGCGTTGGCTCGAGGTCGCGCAGACCGAAGGATGGGCAGCCGTGACCGAGATCGATCCAGGAATCGGTGAAGCCCTCAAGGCCTGTCTACTGAACTGACAGGCCGGCGCACGTCCACGGGACCCTCGGTCGAGGACGAGTGATGGACCGGGCTGAACGGGTGTTCGACACGGTGCTGCACGCGCTGGCACGGCTGGGGGCGGCCGTGTTCGCCAGTATCGCGGCGTTGATCCCCGTGGACCTGGTCCTGCGAAACGGGTTTGACGCCTCGATCTACGGGCTGCTTGACGCGATCGAGTACGGACTGCTTGTGGCGACCTTCCTTGCGGCACCCTGGGTTCTCTCGATCAATGCGCACGTCTCCGTGGACCTGTTCGTGGGTGGCCTAAGCGGCCGGGCTAGGCGAGTTGCCGACATCGTCGCGAACGTCGTAGGCGCGTGTGCGGCCGGGACATTCCTCTGGTTCGCCGTCGTGGCGATGACGCAGTCGATCGCACGCGAGACGATGATTCGTACGGCGTTCGTCATTCCTGAATGGTGGGTTCTCGCCGTGGCTCCCACGTCGATGGCGCTCATTCTTGTCGAGTTTGCCCGCCGGATCTTGCGCGGCACCGGTACCGGGGTCAGGACCGGAATCTAGTGGACTGGGTTCTCCCCCTTGCCCTGATGCTGGGCGGTCTCGGCGCGCTGCTGGTGCTCGGAGTGCCGGTGGCATTCGCGTTCCTTGCTGTGACGGTTGCGGGTGCCTGGGAGGTACTGGGAGGGGACAGGGGTCTGGTCCAGCTTGCCCGTAGCGCCGCACAGAGCATCGCCAACTTTCAACTGGCGCCAATCCCGCTCTTCATCCTGATGGGGGAGTTGCTGTTCCAGTCCGGCGTTGCACGGCGAGCAATCGACGCCATCGAGGGCGTGGTCGCGCGGATTCCCGGCCGCTTGTCGGTGGTCACCGTTTTCGGCGGCACGATCTTTGCCGCGTTGTCCGGTTCAACCATCGCAAACACCGCGATGCTGGGCTCAACCTTGCTGCCTCGAATGCTGTCCAAGGGCTACCACCCGTCAATGGCGATGGGCCCGATCATGGCTTCCGGCGCCATTGCCATGCTGATCCCGCCGTCGGCGCTTGCGGTTCTGGTCGGAAGCCTCGCTGGAATTTCCATCGCCGGCCTCATGGTTGCCGGCGTGTTGCCCGCCCTGCTCCTGTCAGGGCTCTTCGTCGCCTACATCGCGGTCCGCTGCACGATTTCGCCCGAACTCGCGCCGGCTGATGACAGCCGGGTAGTGACCGCAGCCCAGCGGTGGCGACCGTTCCTTGTGTACGTGGCGCCACTTTCGCTGGTGTTCGTCGTCGTCATCGGCAGCCTCCTGCTGGGCCTCGCCACGCCGACCGAGAGCGCGGCGCTTGGCTGCGTGGCCGCGCTGGGCGCGAGCGCGGCCTACGGAACGCTCACGCGAGAGAGCGTGGGCCGCGCATTGATGGAAACGGTGAAGCTGTCGGCGATGATCTTGTTCATCATTGTCGCCAGCCAGACCTTCAGTCAGGTGCTGAGCTTTTCCGGGGCGACCTCCGGCCTGATCCAGACGATCGAACGGTACCACCTCACCGAGGTCGAGGTGCTGCTCGGCATCATCGCACTGCTGCTGTTTCTTGGCTGCTTTATCGATCAGGTCTCGATGCTGATGGTGACGGTGCCCATTTTCGTACCCTTGGCAACCAAGGCGGGAATCGATCCGCTGGTCCTCGGCGTGGTGTACCTCCTGACGATGGAAATCGCGTTGCTGACGCCGCCCTTCGGATTGCTCCTCTTCGTGATGCGCGGCGTGGCGCCGGAGGGATTCGGGATGCGGCGGGTGTACGCGGCGGTGGGCCCGTTCCTGATCATCAAGCTCATGGTGCTGGCGTTACTGGTATCGCAACCCGGGCTCGGAACGTGGCTGCCTGAACTCGTCGTGCGGTAGGCGAGCAACGCGGCCCCCGGGAGCGATTCGGCGTAATGCCTGTGGTCGGTTTGATCTAGCAGAGTGCTGAAAAACCTAGCATTCGCTTCAAGGGCGGGTTTCCAAAGAAGCTGCGCCTACAGCTACTCTCGATAACTTCTTGCCCTTCGGGCTGTCTGCCTCATACAAGTGGGGGTGACGGTGACCTGGGCTGCGAAATCGCGGTCAACGGCAGCACCTTCAAGCAAACCGGCCTGGGAAATGCAGGAATATTGACCGGGAATTTTCTCGGCACCGCCCGTGAGGGTGTCAGGAGAACTCTGGTTCGGGAGGATCTCACAGCAGCGTTTGGTGCAAAGCGATCGGCGTCCCGAATGAGGCCCTGTTGGTTGGGATCAACAGTTTGACAGCGCAAAGCCGGACGATGTGCCCGCTGCGCGAATGCCAATGGCTCCGGCGAGATCCGGGTACCTCCGAGCGCAGTTGCCCTTTAGCTAACCGCAGAACCTTTTTCAGGCAACTTGAGGCGATGCAGAAACCTGCGCGGTTGGGCAGATCCGGATGTCATGGGAGCAGGTCGAGAGTGACACGGCGCTCTTCAGCATCCTTCACAGCGTGGTCATCTGCGGTTGCCGCAAGTTGGACGGCCACAGCGCCATGTGTCACCAATTGCGGAATTTCCGACTTTCGACCAAGTGAGGACTGCAGTGCCGCTGGTCACCGTGAAACCGAAGTTTCAGGTCACGATCCCCGCGAAGCTCCGTAAGGGTCTGGACTTGCGCGAGGGCGACGTCATGGAGGCCAGCGTCGTCGCAGAAGGCATTCTCCTTCGTCCCAAGAAGGTGGTGGATCGCGATGCCGGCGCCCGCCGGGTGGCCGCGGTTCTTGCGCGCCTCGAACCTCCTCCGGAGGATGCCGGGCGCAGCGAGGACGACATCATGGAGGACATTGTCTCTGACATCGCTGCCGCTCGCGAGGAGCGCCGCCGCGATACATGAGAGTGGTCATTGACTGCAACGTGCTCGTATCGGCAGCACGTACCGGTGGAGTGTGCGGCAGGGTGGTTGTCGTGGCGATGCGTCATCACGAAGTAGTGCTCTCCGAGGCCATCGTGGACGAGTACCAATTGGTTGCTGGCCGGCCAGCGCACGTCCGTTATCGCGATGTGCCGAATGTCATCGTGTCAGCACTCCAACGGAATGCCCTCTTCGTCAAGCCGAAAGATGTTGCGTTTGGGTTGCGCGACCCCGACGACGGAGTCTATCTGGCGACTGCAACGCCCGGTGACGCAGTTCTGATCACAGGCAATCGCCGGGATTTCACGGAGCGACGGTATGGGTCGGTGGAAGTATTTTCACCCAGGGAATTTCTCGAGCAAGCAGACTGATAGCCGGCGGCCGCGCTAACCGAAGCGGCGACTTGATCTGCGCGGAGATGATCTCAAGCATCTTGCTCCGACACCATGTGAGCGCACGATGGCATGAGCAATGCGTCCCGGAGATCGCCATCCGACACCAAATCGCTGCCTGGCTACCGACAGAACGCCACCACTGACGGTTGTGCGCATCTCACCGACGCCCACCTCATCGACACGCGGCCGGCGCCGGCCAGGAACCGGGACCAATTACCTCCCGCACGCCGTCAACGTCGTGCGCCGCCGGATCGTCCATCCCGGCGCTTTCCCCTCCATGGGTCACGGCCCTGGGCGCTGAAGGCGCCATCCTTGACGAGATCCTCGAAGAACAGTTTGTGTCCAGCCGGGGACCGACCAAGCCCCGGGGCGTCAAGCGCAAGTTGAGCAACTACCCGCTTCTGCCGCCCCCTGTCCCGTAAGGTCCACCTCTGGCCCCCCGAACTCTGCCCGGTTCCCTCTTAAAGCAACAGAATTGCGGCTAGGCGACTACGCGATACAACGACACCATTCGACAGACGATGTACATCACGGACTTGCAGTGTACTGGCTAGCGGTCTTCGTCTATTGCCAGGAGACGTAAGTGGGGCTCACGCGAACACCTTGAGTTCTGCCTCCAGCGCATCGCCATGCACGTCCTGCAGGGCCGCTTCTCGTAGCCGGCGGAGCATGCCGGCGGCGTTCGGGTCGTCCTTCAGAGCGGGCAGTGCGCCGAGCACCTTGTCGAACTTTGCTTCACCGCGTGCATGCGTGTCGGAGTAACCCTTGATCAACCGTCGGCATGCCAGGATTTCCGTGGCCAGGGCCCGGTCCCGCGGAGCCGTACTCAACGCCAGGTCCAACCACTTGTGGAGATGTTCCGTCTCTACCCGATGGCGATAGGTGCCGCGCCGCCAGGGCTTCAGACCGGCGATCAGGTAGAGCGTGGCAAACCAGAACAGGCCGCTGGTGCGTACATGGCGCCCTTTGTTGATCCGTCGGTCGAGCCAGCGAGCGAGCCGCGGCCGCGCCACGATCCAGGCGCCCACGGCCGCAGGCATTGCGCCGCACGCTTCCTCGATCCGCGGGTGCATGAACTCGGTGATGTGGGCGACGTCACCGGCTTCCAGCCTCATTTCCTTTCGTACGCGTGCAAAACGTGTGCGGCGGGTCTTGAGGTCGGCCACCCGGACAATGTCGTCGTAGACCATCGCGTTGGCCAGGTACTTGGCGGCTGTGACTGACAGGAGAAAGGCCCCATCGTCAAGTGCCACGAACCGGTCGAGATGGTCCAGATACTCCTTGCCGTATGACACGTCCTGGAAATCGACCACGTGCCGGAGCCCGGTATCCGCCATCTGCCGTACGGGTCCGGGCAGCTCCGACACACGCACCTCGAGCGCTTTCCATTCCGCTACGAGGCGGTTCGGGCCCCGCGGCGGCACTCGCCCGGTTTCCGTTGCCTGATCGGCCGGCTGGTCGTCCGCCAGGGCGGCTTCGAACGCCCGGAGGCTCGCCTCGACGCTGCGGCCGGAGTCCTGAACCACGCCAACAAAGCTCTGCTGCGGAAATGGCAGCACGCCGGCCCGCGCCAGCGCCCCGAAGAGACTGGCGGAAATAACGGAGCCCGCCTTTACCGCCATGCGCTGGAAATCGGCAGCGACGACGCGCTTGGCCGACCGTTCCATTGCAGCGAAGACCCGGTCCTCAGGCGCCTGCCCGTCGCCCGGCACCACCTTTTCCGAAACGGCATGGATCCGGTGCGTTGACGCGATCAACGTCGTGCGGTCAGGCGTCACGAACCCCCGGAGCACTGCGCGCCCGGCTTCCATCAGCTCGGCGGCAATCAGGACATCGACATCACCGGCTGCCGGGGCGAGCGCAAATACCGGGACCTGCTCCCCCGACGGGCACATTTCGAGGTAATAGATCGTGGCGCCGGTGCGTTGGGCCACCCCCGCAACGGCGGTTGACTGCACCCGCCATCCGTTGGCCTCAGCCAGCGCGACGATCCAGCCTGTGAGCACTCCTCCGCCCTGTCCGCCGACAGCGAGGATCGCGATCTTGACGATGTCGGAATTGCTCATCCTCGCTCCTCGAAGACAAGCCGGCGTCGGTCACGCCACTGCTGAAGGGCGCGGATGAAGACATCGGAGACCCGGGACAGGAAACGATCCCTCGGGCCGGGGTTGTGGACGACGTCGACCCGGTGGAACGAAGGGCACAGGACAGCTGCGTCCGCGACTTCGCCGCAATTGCCGCAGCCGACGCAGCTTTCGTCGACGGAGGCCACAGGGTCATCGCGCAGCGGGTCGTCCAACGTCTTCACGGAAAGCGACGGGCAGCCCGACAAGCGCATGCAGGCGTGGTCACCCGTGCAGACGTCCTCGTCCACCCCGAATCGCGGAACCACCACCCGTTTCCCATCCTTGATGGCGCTGTTCCTCTGCGGCCGTTCCCGCCGCTGTTTGTTCAGCATGCACTCCGAAGAGGCAATGATGACTTTCGGGCCCTTTTCCTCCGTCGTCAGTGCATCGGTCAGCAGGTTCTTCAACCGCTTCACGTCGTACGTCCGGTCGACTTCCTTGACCCACCGCACACCCAGTCCACGGATTGCATCTGCAATCGAATGATGGGTTGACTTCGAAGCCCTGTCCGCCCGGGAAGAGAGCACATCCTGGCCGCCGGTCGCGGCGGAATAGAAGTTGTCCACCACGACGATCACGTTGTCGCTCTCGTTGTAGACCGCGTTCCCGATGGAGGATGTCAGGCCGTTGTGCCAAAGCCCGCCGTCGCCGATGAAGCTGATTGAACGTCGCGCTCCCTTTGCGCTCAGCGCGGCGGCGGAGGCAGGTCCGAGGCCGTAGCCCATCGTCGTCGACCCGATTTCAAAGGGAGGCAGAATCGAGAACAGGTGGCAGCCGATGTCGCCGGCGATGTGGTGCGGACCGAGGCGTTCTTCGACGAGCTTGGTCGCGGCGAATATGGGACGTTCCGGGCATCCGGTGCAGAACCCGGGCGGACGGATGGGGACAGCAGACGACAGCCCCTCGTCATCCGAATCCTCGGCGTGACCGTTGATCGAGCGATGAGCTTCGGGAAGAAGGCCATTCCCGTGTTCCCGGAGAAACCGGGTCACCCCGTCCATCAGTACGGTCCCGGTGTACTCGCCAGCCATCGGCAGGGTGCCTTTTCCCACCAACGTGCTGGAACCTCGATGTCGGTAGAGAAGGGCGCCGATGGCCTCCTCGATATAGGCGGGCTGTCCCTCCTCCACGACCAGGACCGCCCGTTTGCCGGAGCAGAATTCAAGAACTTCCGTGTCTACCAGTGGATAGGTGACGTTGAGCACGTAGAGCGGGATTTCGCTCTTGCCGTACGCGTCGGCGAGGTCCAGCCGTTGCAGCGCCCGGATGACGCCGTTGTACATGCCTCCCTGCAGGATGATCCCGACTTCCCCTTCACCGCCAAAATGCTCGTTCAGTTGCTGGTCCTCGATGAAGCGAACTGCCGCTGGCTTGCGATCGGCAACCTTCTCGATTTCGTGCTGGTACGTGAATGGCGGGAGCGTGATCCGTTCCGTGCGGCGCTGCGGATCCTCCAGCGCCTCGCGCACCGTGAGGGGAGGACGTTGGTTGTCGCCTGCCACGAACGTTCCGTAGACGTGGCACGCGCGGATCCGGACCTGCAGGATCACTGGCGTGTTGGATGACTCGGACAGCTCGAATCCATTCTGCACGGTTCGTACGATGGACGGCAGATTGGGCCGGGGATCCAGAAGCCAGAGCTGGGACTTCGTGGCGAATGCGTGGGTGCGCTCCTGCATGATCGAAGAGCCCTCGCCGTAATCCTCGCCGAGGATGACCATCGCGCCGCCCATGACGCCGCCCGATGACAGGTTCGCCAACGCGTCTGCCGCTACGTTGGCTCCGACCGGCCCCTTGAACGTGACGGCGCCGCGGATCGGGTAATTGACGGAGGCCGCCAGCATGGCTGCGGCAGCAGATTCCGAGGCATTGGCTTCGAAATGGACTCCGAGCTCGTCGAGAATGTCTTCCGCGTCCGAAAGCACGTCGATCAGGTGCGAGACCGGCGCCCCCTGGTAGCCGCCGACGTAGCCGACGCCGCATTCAAGCAGAGCTTTGGTGATCGCCAGAATCCCCTCACCACGGAATTCCTGTCCGGCGCCGATCCGGAGATCCTGTACTTCCTTGGCAAACGAGCGCTCGGCCATCGGAGTTGCTCCTCGGTAGCGCTCCGAATTATGCACATCTACCGGGATGTGAAGCAGTCAGCGAGCAGGACGCTGATCCGCGTCGCGCTCGGTACGGGTCGGAAAATCGGTGATCGAAGAACCTGGCCGAAGGCTGGAACGCGGGTGCGATCAACTATCTTTGCTGATCTTGCTAACTCCCGAACAAAGAGCGATAGCGGTATCCGTGGTTCCGGCAGCTTCAAAAGCGCGGCACGATGTTCTCGTGCAGCCGGTATCGCTGCGGTCATTTGTTTACGTTGGCTTCTATCCCGAGCAACTTGCCACCGTTGTGGTTGGACGCTGCAATGCTTAGGCAGTCTTGGTAACACTCGAGGCAATCGCGCCGCCGTCGCTGCACGTTGAAACGATCCTCATGCGCGGCAAACGTGACGCGTGGCGTCTCCTGCCGGGACACCAAGAGATTTGCGCCCATTGGAAGGATCTTCGGTACGCCGGATTGATCGCAACGTCTTCTTGCTAGCAATTGTTGTCAATAGCTCGTAAACGACACCAGAAATCCTTGACAGTTAGTAGAGAAAGTAACTTCTCTTGCAGATCTAGCAAAGACGAAATGGACCGGTATTGCAGCAGTCGCGTCGATCGGCGTGGATGAGAGTGGAGGCTTGGCCACACAACCGAACATAGACGACCTGCCAGCGACAGAAATGTGGATGACGAAGGATCGGCGCGGCGCAGATCCACTGCCCACATCGTGACAAACATGCGCTTGGATAGACAGGCATTTGATTTAATTTGCTCAGAATGTTGATCGGTCGGTTTACGTTTACATCGGTTAGCGAATTTCTTATGGTCAAGTTTCTTCCACCGATGTAGGAGCCGTGGGGTCGCTGCCATGCGCAACAAGTTTTTCGTGTGCCGCATCGTGTTGGCAAGCTTTTTCGCTTCGACGCTCTTGGTTCCCGGGGCGTCTGCTGAGGAAGATGGCTTGACGGCACTTGAAGAAGTTGTCGTCGTCGGGTCTCGGCGACAGCAGCCCCGATCCGTCACGGATTCACCTGTTCCGGTCGACGTGATACCTATCGAGCAATTCATCCGGGGCGGCAACACTGCTGACGCCACGGACAACCTGCAGGCAACAGTCCCGTCGTTTAACGCCACCACCGCGTCCGGCGACTCCGACAGTTTCTCGAGACCGGTGTCCTTACGCGGCATGGCGCAGGACCAAATCTTGCTGATGGTCAATGGGAAACGGCGTCACCGTTCCTCCGTGATAGCTGAATTTGCTCCGGCCGCAGGAAAAGGCGCGCAAGGTCCGAACATCGGCATGATCCCGCCGATCGCCGCGTCCAGCGTCGAAGTTCTCCGCGATGGAGCTTCCGCACAGTACGGGGCGGACGCCATCGCGGGCGTCATCAACTTCCGCTTGAAGGACGCGGCTGACGGCGGCGAAACCCGGCTTCAGTACGGGCAATTCTTCGAGGGAGAGGCAAGCACCAGGTTCGAAAGCAACGTGGGAATCCCCCTTGGGGCCAATGGCTTCGCCAATGTAAGCCTCGACTATTCGGACAACGAGGGTCTTTCGCGCGGGTTCCAGCGCCCGGACGCGCAGGCTTTGATCGATCGGGGTGTCATGGGCGTTGGTGCGGATTCACCGTTTGGCGACGGCCTGGCACAGAGTTGGGGCCGGCCAGAAACGCGGAACATCCTGTTTTTCGTCAATTCCGGATATGAGATATCCGAGAGTTCAGAAGCCTATCTGTTCGGCAACTATGCCAGCACCACAGGACGGTTCCGGTTCTTCTACCGTCCTCCCGACCACCCGACGCGAACTCTCTGGCTGGCGGAACGCGGCTATGAAGGACCGGTACTGGATACCGGATACACGCCCTACCTGGATGGCGAGCAGCTGGACTACAGCATGGTCGGGGGGCTACGCGGTCTGCTTGCCAATGGCCTGTCGTACGATGTGAGTGCAGCGCACGGCTCCAACGAGCTTGATCACTACCTGCACAACGCGGTGAGCTACGCGATCGATCCCGAACCGAGCGACATCGGGAAGCGGTCGTTCTACGTCGGCGCCTTCGGGCAGCAGGAGACCAACCTCAACGCGGACTTCACGAAGCTATTGGCGGACAACCTGCACCTTGCCTTCGGCGCGGAATGGCGCGAAGAGACCTGGCGGTTGCGCCAGGGCGAACCCGATTCCTATCAGGGTGAGTATCCGGGCGGAGGAGTCGGGACTTCTCCGGCCGGCATGAAAGGCTTTACGCCGGAAGACTCAGGTTCGTGGTCGCGGGACAACATCGGTCTGTATGCGGAATTGGAACAAGACGCGACCGACCGGTTGTTCTTGCAGTACGCGCTTCGTTACGAGGATTACTCGGACTTCGGCGACGTTCTGATCGGAAAGGCCGCAGCTCGTTTCGATGCGAGTGACAACGTAGTCCTCCGAGGGTCCGTTTCCACCGGGTTCCATGCTCCTACCCCTGGACAATCGAACTTCCAGCGGGAAACCACCACTTTTGATTGCCCGGAAGCTGACGGCGGGTTCATTGGCGATTGCGTCCTTGGTGTCGTGAAACCTGGGAGCGCCGCGGCGGTCGCCCAGGGCGGCGGTCCACTCAAGGAAGAGGAATCGGTCAACTTTACGGTGGGGACGGGTTTCCAGTTGGGCGCTCTCGGCAACGTCACGGTCGATCTCTACCGCATCGACGTGGAGGACAGGATTTACCAGGTAACGCCGGCCGGGGTCTACACCGATGCCAACGGGAATGTCACGCAAGACATTGAGGCAGCAACGAGGTTTGCTGGAGCAACGTTTTTCACGAACGTGCTAGACGTTCGGTCTTCCGGGCTGGATCTGGTTATGACCAAGGAAATCGATTGGAACGACAGCGTTCGGTCAAATGTGACACTTGCCTACAATTACAACAACTTTGAGGTTGTTGGCCAAGATGTGATCAACGGCCAGCAGCTGGTCGATGATGACTTGGTGGCACAGATTGAACACAGTTACCCACAGCACCGTCTTGTGGCAAGTTTGAATACGACGTTCGGCGGCTGGGATTTCCTGGTCAGGGCCAACTACTTCGGCAAACATTACGATGTTGACAGGGGCAGTATCCCTGACGGAACGTCGTCGCCAATCGATCCGGTCGTGTTCCTTGACGTCGAACTCGGCTACCAACTGAGCGATACGCTGAGGTTGGTTGCAGGTGCTTCGAACATCTTTGACGAGTACATCGACCGGGTCGACGCGGACCGGTACGCGAATCGATACGGCAATGGATTGCCCTATCCCCGTCGCGCAGCACCCAACTACGAGGGTGGCTCGTGGTATGTCCGGGCGCAGTACGCGTTCTAGCGGGGATATTGCCTGCAGACTGGTTGGGGGCGGCCACGTGAATGCCGCTCCCGATCAGCCGACACGTTGATCTGCTGCCCGGCGAGGCGCCTGGCGCCTCACGGGCATCCGCACAAGGATTCCGGCGACTCGCATCGATTGTCGGCACGCCGACGAAGTTGCGCATCCTTGCCGGTACGACACTGAAACGGCGCGACCTCGCCGGACATTCTGCGCGCCTGCTGACGGAACATGCTGCCAAAGTTGCAGCGGACTTCGCGTCTTCCCGGCGGAGTCCTGACCGCACCGGCAGCACGGTGCGTGCAGGGACCGACTGCCCCGGGAGCTGACATTGATTGGCCTGCGGACGCCACGTCCCGTCGACCGGTGTCGACTTGCGTCAAGCCGTTGCGGTGTCTCCCGCAGCAGCGAGACCGCTCACAGGACGTTGATTTGCCCTGGCTGAACGGGGCAACATCTGCTGCAGTACCGCGCGAACGCGGTGGGTCAGAACGTTGCGTCGAGGCGCGTGTACCAAATCCGTCCCGACAGTCCGTAGGTCGCGTCTGGGTTGTACAGAATTCCCCAGCCCAGTACGCCGTTCAGGAGATCCGAGCAGGCCTGGTTGACCTGGTCCGGGTACTGGTCCAGCAGGTTGTCGACACCCACCGTCAACCGCATTCCGCCTGCCAGCCGCCAGCGCACGGAGGCGTCTGCGATCCAGGCTGGACTGATTTCACCCGGACAATTCGGGTCACCGAGCAACCACTGAGGAGAAGCCTTGCCGAAATAGTTGACTCCGAGATTCAGCTCCAGCATGTCGTCGTCGGACCAGCTGCCGGAAATTCGATGCCGTTGCTGCGGCGTACCTTCTTCAATGTAGGACCTAGTCGACGAAGAAATGGTTTCGATTTCCTTGTCGATTTCGGTTTCGTTGAAATGCAGGGTGCCGGTGAGCGTGAACTGACCCTCCATGAACGGCCAGTCCCGGCTGGCAACGATGTCAAGGCCGGACGTCGTGGTATCCACTGCGTTGGCAAAGAACTGAATGTTCGTGATGTGCTGGATTCCGCGCTCGGCGGCGAGCCGGCCGCAGGCTGCCGCATCGGCGGCGGCGCAGTCCGGATCATGTTTGACCAGCGTGATTCGGTCACGGATGTCGATTCGATAGATGTCGGCCGAGATCGACAGATCCGGGGATGGTGTCCATACCGCACCGAAGCTCAGGTTGCGCGAGGTCTCGTGCTGGAGGTCTGGGGAGCCTTCGCCGAAGAACTCGAATGCCGCACCGTCCTCCAGATGCGATGTAACCGACAAGCCGCCAGCCGAATCGCCGGAAAACACGATCGTGTTGAACCCCAGTTGAGGCAGGCTCGGAGCCCGGAATCCGGTCGAGGCAGTCGCCCGCAAGGAAACTGCGGGATTCAGGTCGATCCGGCTTCCAACCATCCCGGTGATGCTGCTTCCGGCACCTTCGTAGCGTTCGAATCGGGTTGCGGCTTCGACATTCCAATCGACCGAAATATCGTGCCGGAAGTCCGCCCACAGCGCCTGGCTGTCGCGATCCCGGGCACTGAATCGCGCGTTTACCGGGGAATAGCCGGGGTAGCCCTGATGACCGCAGGTGGCGAGCCGATCCAACTGACCGATCGTCCCATCGTCAGCGATGATGATAGCCCGGCTCGGCGGAGGTGTTGGCTGGATGTCCGCATTGTCGGGCAGACCACAGCCCCACGACACGAAATCACCGGCGCGGATTCCAAATTGCTCCTGCCGGTACTCGGCGCCGAAGGCTGCTTCCACCGCGCTTCCGCCGAGATCAATTTGCCCGGCCACGTCCAGATCTATTGACCAGTTCTCGAGTTTCGTGCCGCCGCTG
The DNA here is from genome assembly GCA_022819905.1 of Alphaproteobacteria bacterium. Taxonomy (GTDB): domain Bacteria; phylum Pseudomonadota; class Alphaproteobacteria; order TMED109; family TMED109; genus VXPW01. The sequence goes on along the minus strand of JAJEGJ010000008.1, from coordinate 20,923 downwards.
TCTCCCGATGCCGGGCCCGCGTTCGCGCGAACCTCATCGAACGTGATGTCAGCAAGGCCGCGCCCGCCGTCCAGTTCGCGCTGCAGCCAGTCGGCCGCCCATGACGAATTGATGCTGTCGGTGGCACCGAAGTCGAACGTGTTGGCACCGAAGCTCCAGCTGACGTCCGCGTCCCATCCGCCGATGGACGATCGATAACCGAGCGCGATCGCCTGGTCCTCGGATGTGGAGTCCTCAAAGGGTAGAAATCCGTCCGGATAGACCGGGCCAACAAGTCGCTCAGCGGCCCACACGGGGTCTCGCCAGGCACCGCTCGAGCGGCCGTTGCGCGACGACCAGCCGCCAAATGCATACAGCTCGCTGCCGTTGCCCGTGGGCGCGACGGCGTTGAGGAAAAGAGCCCGAATGTCATGTTCGGGTTCGCCCAGAACCATTTTTCGTCCAATGGGCGGATCGTGCGGGGCAGCCACGTCAATGTGGCTGGTGTCGAAGGCCCGGTCGATTCGCTCTTGATCGTAGACCTCAGCGGTCAGGTTGAGCACCCCATTCTCACCGAGCGCAATACCGACATTGGAGGATGCGCCGAAATGCCGCCCGTCGCCTTCTGCGGTAACACCGGCCCGCGCGCTCGCGGTGGATTCGAACGCATTTTCCTTCAATACAACGTTGATGACTCCGCCTATGGCATCAGAACCGTACTGGGTTGCGGCGCCGTCGCGCAGTACCTCGATCCGCTCAATTGCCGCAAGCGGAATGGCACGGAGGTCCGCACCGGTAGTCCCCTGTCCGGCCGTTTCCAGCGGACGCGGGAAGGAAATGCTGTGACGCCGCTTGCCGTTGACCAGCACCAATGTGTGGTCTGCACTCATCCCGCGCAACGCCGCCGTGTGAAAGAGCCCCCCGTCACCGAGGGCGTTTCGCTTGGAATTGAACGATGGAGACGTCTTCTGGAGGGCGACCGTAAGGTCTTCGGAGCCTGTCGTCGTGATCTCTTGAATGTCGTAGACGTCCACCGGAACGGCAAGATCCTCAACCGCGACGCCGCGGACACGGGTACCAACCACGACGATGTCACCTAACGTCAGGGCGGCACCGTCGGCGTCGGCTTCTATCGCGTCCTGCGAAAATCCTGAATGCGGGATCGTGCAGGCAGCGAGCAACAACACGCCACGCAGGAACCGAATCGCTGACATGATCAACCTCCTCCTGGTTGCCCGTACCGGCCGCCAAAATCAATCGATTTTAGCCCTGTAAGCATCGGAAAATCAATTATGCTCAGGGCGCTGCACACGCCTGATACTATGCCGACAAGTTAAGTCATTTCTGGCAAGTATCACGAGCTTGAAGGTATTGCGAGAAACAACTGTAACGGAATGCCAAAATTGCGTGTCCTCGATCGGGCCATTGGACAGAACTTGAGTCGTCGCAGCGCTCGTGTGGCCGCGTTACTCGTTAACTTCCCATAGTGCGGCCGTCTGTCGGCAAAGCGGATTCTGGCACGCTTCTCGTTGAAGACTGGTGTTTGAGGCGCCCTGATCGGCGGCCTACTTGTTCAGGATAGCCCGCGCCGATTCTTCCCCGGACTCCATGGCTCCTTCCATGCCCCTGGCGTTGCGGGACAGATGTTCACCGCAGAATTGGACTCGACCGTGCGGCCGTCCGATCTTGGCGGCGTGGCGGGAAATTTGCCCGGGCTTGTAATAGGCCCAGCCTCCGCGGGCAAACGGGTCTCGGCCCCACGCCTTGCGTCCCAGGTACTCGAGATTGCCCGCAGAAGCAGGTCGAGCCTGTGCGATGGCTTCCAATACGATGCTGGCCGCATCGCGCTCCGGCAGGCGATCCAGCTGTTTCGCGTTCGGTCCCATGATCCAGGCGGTGAAGCTCGTCACTTCCTCCGGATGGCCCCCGTTCCGGGCAGCGGCCAGCATTCCGGCCGGCCCGTCAGTAAAGATGCTCGCCGCGTGGCCGTCCTCATTCCAGAACGGAGACGCGTGCCCGAAATACATCTGCGTCACCGGCTGCGAACCGACGGAGCGAATAGCCTCAAGTTGTGAAGCTCGCGGTTCGGGGTCGATCGATAGGTCACGGAGCACGCCGATCGGTACTGCGCAGACGACGTGGGGAGCCACGTACACGGCGCCTCCCGCACAGTGAACTTCTGCTCCGTGTCCGTTGGTGGTGATCGCGGTCACGATCTTTCCGAAATGAACGTCGTGTTCCAGGAGCTCCGCCATTGCCTCCGGAATTCGCTGCACGCCATTCTTGACCGTGTATCCGAGGACGCCGTCTGGAGCGGACCGCCGCTGGGCGATGGAGAAGGCGGCCCGGAAGAACAGGAGCAATGCCGAAATGTCGCCTGCATGATCTCCGAAACTCGGATTCAAGTCGTACGCAAGCCGCACTGCCGATTCATCCAGTCCCAACCCCATTAGCCACGATCGTACCGACACGTCGTGCGCCGCGAACTGGGGATCGAGCCAGCGCTCGGGATCGGGCAGGGGGTTGTCCCGGACCGCCAGCGTGCGATGCAGGGTCCAGGGCATCTGATCCTTGAATGTGTCCGGGAAGACGTTGCGCGGATGCTCAGGCCATTCTGATTGTCGTATCAGTTCGCCGCCCAACACCAGGTCTTGCTCTCGGAAGAACGCCAGCATCGGGCTGACGTCGACCAGCTCGATCCCGACCTGCGCGCAGACCGAGGTGATCCGGTCGTAACCCGCGCCGATGTACGTGCCGCCGGCTTCCTGCGAATGACCGAGCTGGCGCATTGAGTGCACCCTGCCGCCGACCTGATCACGAGCCTCCAGGACTTGCACCCGCGCACCGCCTTCCTGCAAGTGCAGCGCCGCGTTGAGGCCGGCGAGACCGGCACCGATCACGACGACGTCTGTGCTGGTGCTGCGGCTCAACGAAACCATCGAGATCCCGGCAACGGACTGCCGCACGATGCGGGGCGCGGCTGGCCAGGCCTGCCGGATGGGCAGCAGTTGGCGGGGCAGACGTCGTGGCTCGGTCCATGGCGGCCGAGCGCGATTCGCTCGGAGTCGGTTGAGGACCGCTCCCGAAGGAGGTCACAAATCATGTGGACAAATGCCGGGTGGGTGCCCACGGTGCCGGCACGGATCAGGTTGAGGCCGACGGCGTCGGCCACGGCCCTGGCCTCCACGTCCAGGTCCAGCGTCACTTCCAGGTGATCGCAAACGAAGCCGATCGGAGCGACTACGACGTCCCGCTCGCCACGTTCGCGTTCTTCGGCGATTGCATCACAGATGTCGGGTCCTAGCCATCGCTCATCGCCGTACCGTGCGTTGTTGCTCTGGTAGACGAGCCGCCAATGGCGCGGGTTACGGTCCCCGAGAGCCAGGGCGATCAGCCTGCAGGCTTCCCGCAGCTGGGCGACGTACGGGGCGTTTCGAGCAGCTGCTTCCGGCAGGCTGTGCGCAGTGAACAGGATCGGTGTCCTTGTCCTCCGCTCTTCCGGAATTTCTGCGAGCGCGGCGCGCACCTGGTCCGTGAATGCCGCCACGAAGCCGGGATGGTTGTAGCCGTACCGAAGTCGATCGATGGCGGGAGCCTGTCGCAGGCCGTCCGCGGCAAGATGCAGGTCCTCACGGTAGCGCCTGCAGCCGCTGTACGAACCGAAGATGCTGGTGACGAACGCGGCCGCGCGCCGAATGCCGTCGGCCTCCATCGTCCGAAGGGTGTCTGGCAGCAACGGATGCCAGTTGCGGTTCCCCAGGTATACGGGCAACGCGCGCCCGCGACGCTCGAGTTCGTCCTGCACCGCGCGCACCAGATCCCGGGTGTGCTGGCCAATCGGACTCACGCCGCCGAAGCGCCGGTACCGGTCATCGATCTTGCGTCGCGCCGAGTCGGAGAGGTTCAGGCCGTGGAGCACGTTGTCGAGGAACGGCTCCACGTCCGCCATACCCTCGGGTCCGCCGAACGAAACGATCAGTAGCGCGTCGTACTGCCTCGCCGTTTGATCGGCGAACGGCGATTCGCTCACCCTGGGCTGCCGCCAGGGTTCGCGCCGCGTCCCTGCCAGGCCACGCGCCCGACAAAGAACGGACCCAGACTGTCCAGGTACTGTGACGTCTGCTCCGTCCCCCGCATGGCCTGCACGACGGCGGACAGCGGATGCAGTTCCGCCCCGACCAGTCCGACGACGAAATCGTTGTCGTTCTTGTCAAGGCCGTGGCAGGCAAGTCGAATGTCGTAGGCCAGGCCGGCTGATCCGAAGCGGTGGCCGAGCGAACCGTGCTCAGCGAGGATTTGTCGCTGATGACCGGCTTCAAGCCCGGCGAATGCCTTGGCGCGCCGCAGCGGGTACCACACCGCCCATCGCAGAGTCGGGTCCGTGATACGGGAAATCGGCCGCGTGAACAGCACATGCTCCAAGTCGGATTCGTAGCCGATGGAGTAGGTGCGGCCGAACATTTCGAACTCGTCCTTCCGGGTGAGGCTCGCAAATGGCCGGTTGTTCAGCAGGGTACGGAATTCCGTCACGAAATAATCCGGATCCTCGCTCGCGACGGCGAGCCCGATGCCGGTCGGGTCTCCAACCTCCAGGTACAGCGCTCCCGCCACGCCACCGTCCACGAGCGCGTCGATCACGGGAGCGGGATCGGTGCAGCCGCCATAGGCCGTGAAGCGCATGAACAGCCGGCGGTCCAGGGAAACGGTCGCAGTCCCGCGCCTGCCCTTTTCGCTGATGTCGACGGGCTCCGGTCCGTACGACGCACCCGGCTGCTGTACTGGAGTTTCGGTCATCGAATGGCCTGCTCCAAACACGCTTGGGCCGGTGCGGTCAGCCGAGCCGGCCGTCCCGGTGGACGCCTGCCCGGCTTCCCAATGGCACGAGGGTTCCGGCCCGTAGAAATCATCGCTGTTGCTCTTCGGTCACTGCGTTTCTCGGTGAACGGCCTGCACGAGAGCTTCCACGCTTTCGACGGGCGTGTTCGGGAGCACCCCGTGGCCAAGATTGACGATATGGCCGCGTGGGCGCACCTGGTCCAGCAGCGATTCCGCTGCCGCCCGCGTGGGTTCGGGGCCCGCGGTCAGGATGGCTGGATCGAGGTTGCCCTGCACGGCGCGCCGATGGCCATGGCGGTCCTGGAGCGCACGCAGGTCGATCCGCCAATCCACAGCAAGTCCTTCTGCCGGCAGCTCGGCGTAGGCCTCCACCAGATGAGGGGCATTGTTCACGAACAGGATTCGCGGGATTCCCGCTTCGCCCACAGCGTGCAGCATGGTTTCAAGATGCGGCCTGACCAGGCGTTCCCAGCTGGCGCGCGGCAGCAGGCCAGCCCAGGAATCGAAGACCTGAATGGCGCTGACGCCCGCCTGCCCCTGGCGAATCAGGTAGTCGGACATCAGGCGGGAGAGACGTTCGAGAAGTCGCTCCAGTGCCCGGGGCTGTTCCGCCGCAAACGCTCGAAGGAGCGGGAAATCCTTGACTCCCCGGCCCTCAACGAGATAGGCGGCCAAGGTCCAGGGAGCGCCGCAAAAGCCAAGGAGTGCGGTGTCGGCAGGCAACTCCCGCCGGACCAATCCGATCGCTTCGATGACTTCGGGCGCGACCGACCTCGCATCGGCTTCCGGAAGGGCAGCCACGGCGGCTGCGCTCCGGATGGGTTCCGCCACGACCGGTCCCGGTGCGAAATCGAACTCGATACCGAGGGCGGGGAGAGGGCTCATGATGTCGGCGAAGATGATGGCCGCATCCAGCGGGAATCGCCGGATTGGCTGCAGCGTGACCTCGGCCGCGAGATCCGCACTGCCGGCAAGTTCCTTGAAGCCGTACCGCTCCCGGAGCTTGCGGTACTCGGGCAGGTAACGACCAGCCTGACGGTTGATCCAAAGCGGCCGCCGCGGCGTGGGCTCGCGATCAAGAGCGCGGTCGAAGAGGGTCCGCGTTTCCGGGCTGATGCGCGCCGCCGCAGTCCCGGTCACCGTGGACCCTTTCGCCAACGCCGGCCCCCCTCCTTCGTCGCGCGCGGGGGCCGTGCGCCCGGTGCCGCCGCGGCGCTCACAGCCACTTCTCCCGAAGCGCGTCCCGGCAATGGTAGGTAATGATCAGGTCGGCACCGGCCCTGGCGATTGCCAGGAGGTTCTCGCGCACGACCCGGGCTTCCTCCAGCCAGCCGCGTTCGGCGGCGGCCTTGACGGCGGAATACTCCCCGGAGACGTTGTACGCGGCCAGCGGCTTGGCCGTGGCCGAGCGCATGGCCGAGATCACGTCGAGATAGGGAAGCGCCGGCTTCACCATCAGCATGTCCGCGCCTTCCTGCTCGTCGAGCTCCGCCTCGCGGATCGCCTCGAGGGCGTTGCGGCAATCCATCTGGTACCCCTGCCGGTCGCCTGTGGACGGTGCGGAATCGGCTGCCTCGCGAAAGGGCCCGTAGTACGCGGAGGCGTACTTGGCCGTGTAGGCCAGGATCGCGACTCCCTGGTGGCCGTCGGCGTCCAGCGCATCCCGGATGGCGCCCACCCGTCCGTCCATCATGTCCGAAGGGGCCACGATGTCGGCCCCGGCGCGGGCATGACTGAGCGCGGTAGCGACCAGGGGACGGAGCGAAAGGTCATTGTCGACGTCGCCCCCTTCGATCAATCCGCAATGGCCGTGATCGGTGTACGCGCAGAGGCAGACGTCCGTCATGACCACGAGGTCTTCTCCGAACACGTCTTTCAGTCGCGTGATCGCCCGCTGGACAGCCCCAGCGTCGTCGGCCGCTGCCCGCCCCTCGGGGGCCTTGGTGCCCGGTGACGGCTGGCCGAAGAGCAGTACTGCGCGAATCCCGAGAGCGAGATCCGATTCCACCTGTGACAGAAGCCGATCCACCCCCATGCAGGAGATTCCCGGCATGGCGGAAACCGGCTCTTCGGCCCCATCCGTCGGCAGGACGAAGTGCGGGAGTACGAACTGGTTGGGTGACAGGTGCGTTTCGGCGACCAGGTCGCGGACAGCCCGGCTCCGGCGCAGGCGTCTCGGCCGGTCACGGCCTGGAAGCGTGATGTTCAGTTCGCGCAATGCAGTGCCTCCATCAGGCCCGGCAGGCCGGGCCGAGTTGCTTCTCCGGTGACGTCGAGTCCGGCAGCCCGCGCCGCCCGTGTCGTGGCCGGGCCGATCGTGAAGATATCTAGGGCCATGTCCAAACGTACCTGATTACAGAAGCCGGTAACGGCGGTCGGGCTGGCCAGGAAAACGCTGCGGGCACCAAGCTCCGAGGCGGCCACTCGATCGGAGCGGGCAGCGAGCGGGGAAGTCCGGTAGAGATCGATCCGCACAACGTTGCGTTCGGCGTCATCCAGCGCGTCCTCCAGAGAGCGTCCCGCGTTCTCCGCGACCGCAATCAACACCCGGTCGTCAGGTTCCAGGCGCGGCACCAGCTCCGCAGCCAGCGCGGCAGCCGTTCCTCCGGTTCCCACCAGGTCCGCGCGTCCGAGCCGGGTTCGTGCTTCCTGTCCCGTGGCAGGGCCAACAGCCGCCACCTTCATGGACGGCGGAAGCGGCGTCGGTCCCGGATAAAGCCGCGCGAAGGCGGCCACGCCGCGCCTGGACGTGAACGCGATCCACTGGGCCCGCGGCACTTCCCGGGTCAGCTGCCCGCGGAGGGCTGCGGTCTTGATGTCGTGGCACCGGATACACGGAAAGACGACCGGGACCGCGCCGAGGCGTTCGATCTCTGCGGCCCATTCAGCACAGTCTTCCCGGGTTCGCGTGAGGAGAATCCGATGACGCGACGTCGGTTTCATGGGTTCGTCTCATCGGGCCTTGGCTGGAGTGCGATCATGGCGGTGTCACGGCGATGCGGTCACGTTCGGAACTGGTCAGGCCGTGGCTGGATCGCCGGTACCTGTCGGACGCAGGAGTCGCCAGAGTTCGCCCGCGACGTGACCCGGCGCGGCCCCCCGGCCGGTCTCCGCCGACACCCGACCGTCCCGCTCCAGCATCACATGCATGACACAGTCCGGGCCGTCGGAGCGGCAATAGGCGCCGAACGCCAGTTCGCAGCCGCCTTCCAGCCGACCAAGCAGCAGCCGTTCGGCATCGATGGCTTCGCGGGTGGCGGGATGGTCGAGCGGCGCAAGTGCCGCGCGCACGTCGTCTCGGTCTTGGCGGCACTGCAATGCGAGCGCGCCTTGTGCAGGCGCCGGTACGAACCGCTCCGGGTCCAGGCGAACGGCAGCGATGCCGGTGAGGTCCAAGGTCGTCGGACTGGACGAATGGTGGGCCCGGAGGCGGTCGAGGCCAGCCGTGGCCAGCACGATCGCATCGTAAGGGCCTTGCCGCAGACGCCGGATGCGGGTGGGCACGTTCCCCCGCAGCGGCACGGGCCTGAGGTCCGCGCGAAGATGCTTCAGCCACGACTGTCGGCGCACCGAGGACGTTCCCACCCGGGCTCCTACGGGTAACGGGAGGAACCCGCTGTCGTGGTCCGCGAGCTCGGTGCGAATGAGCAGGCAATCCGCCGCATCGAGACGCGCTGGCACGGCGGCGATGACGAGCTCGTCGGGATTGCCGGTGGGGACGTCCTTGTAGGAGTGCACGGCAAGGTCGACAGTGCCATCCACCAGGGCCTGATTGATTTCCCGCACAAAGACGCCCTGGGGTCCGATGGCGGCGAAGACCGGCGCCCCGGACTGATCGCCCGCAGTGGTGATCGGCACCAGTTCGGCAGTGTGTCCCGCCGCGGCAAGTTGATCTGCGATGCTCGCGGACTGCGCGCGCGCCAGGTCGGAGTTGCGGGTGCCGATGCGGAGCCTCATTCACTCTTCCCTCTGGGACCGACGTCATGGTTTCCGTACGGTCGCAGCTCGTACCCCGAGAGGCATTCGCGAAAGGAACCAATACTGTAACGAACTGCTTGGCGCCGGAACCGTAGGCGTCTGGCGGCGGGTTGTCCGTACTGTGCCGGCCTCGTTCTCCTGACCGACTGCTCCCGGGCTATCGGGAGCCGCTGCGACCGGGAGCCAGGGCCATCCTGGCAGGAACTTCGCGGCCGGCTGCGGATTCGCCCGAACGGAGGGGGCTGCTGCTGCAGCGAGGGAGGACAGCATGATGATGTCCACGATTCGAAGCTTCCTGGTGGTGATGCTGGCCGCATGGTCGGCGCACGCCGACGTTGGCGGCCGCCCCACCGTTCTGGACGGCGACACGTTGCAAATCGCCGGCGAGCGCATCCGTCTGCACGGGATTGACGCGCCGGAACGGCGGCAGCATTGCGCGGTCGACGGGGAAGCGTGGCCTTGCGGAATGGAGGCTTCGCTCGCCCTCGCCGCCCGCATTGCGGACCACCGCGTCGAGTGCGAGGAAACGGACACGGATCGTTACGGCCGGATCGTGGCGGTCTGCAGAATCGGCGAAACCGACCTGAACGCCTGGATGGTTGCCGAGGGATGGGCGCTGGCGTATCGGCGCTACGCGATGGATTACGCGGGCCAAGAAGCTGCGGCAGAGGCCGCCCGTCGCGGAATCTGGCGAGGAAAGTTCGTGGTGCCCTGGGAGTGGCGGCGCGGCAGGCGCCTCGCGGATGCCACCGAGCAGCCCGACCCGCAGCGGCCGGACTGCCGGATCAAGGGCAACATCAGCCGGGGTGGCGAACGGATCTACCATGTTCCTGGCGGCCGGTACTACGAACGCACGCGCATCGATCCGACGCGGGGGGAGAGGTGGTTTTGCTCGGAAAGAGAGGCGGTTTCGGCCGGCTGGCGCCGGGCGAGGTAGCGGGGCGACAGGGAGGTCTTTGACAAACTGTTGGCGGCACGCCGGGAGACGCGTTGCCGATTCCGATCGAGGGCAGCGGGCAGTCGGCGTTCCGGCCTGATCTGGAGGGGACCCGTTTCTTGCAATAGCGAATGAATGTGGCATCGTTTGCTCGTGTGCAGACGTTGGTGGCCTAGCGGCACCTCACCGTTCTTGCTGTTCTGAAGGTCCGACAGCCCATCTCGCGGCCGGGCGTCTGCCGCCGTGGACCGAAGCCTGCTCGTGCTCGCTGTCCGGGATGGCGCGCGGTGCCCGATGCTGGGAGGGGTGGCCGCCTCGGCGGCGGGAAACTGCGACATGGACTACCAGCAGTTTTTTTCCGATCGGATCGCCGATCTGAAGGCGGAAGGCCGGTACCGGGTGTTCGCCGACCTGGAGCGGCAGGCCGGGCATTTCCCGCGCGCAGTTCGGCATTCTGAGCGTGGCGCCGGCTCTGTCACCGTGTGGTGCTCCAACGACTATCTGGGGATGGGACAGCACGACGTCGTCCGCTCCGCCATGCGGAAGGCGATCGACGAGGTGGGCGCTGGGGCAGGCGGAACCCGCAACATCTCCGGCACGACCCACAGCCACGTGCTCCTCGAGCAGGAACTTGCCGACCTGCATCAACGGGAGGCCGCGCTTCTGTTCACATCCGGCTACGTGGCGAACGAGGCAACGCTGTCCACCATCGGGCGCTACCTGCCGGGCTGCATCCTGTTTTCCGACGAGGCCAATCATGCCTCGATGATCGCCGGCGTCCGGCACGCCATGACCGAGAAGCGGATCTTTGGTCACAACGACCCGGCAGACCTCGAGCAAAAGCTGCGTGCGGCGGACCCCGCGCGTCCCAAGGTCATCGTCTTTGAATCGGTGTATTCGATGGACGGCGACATCGCACCCATCGAGGCATTCTGCGACCTTGCCGAAAGGTATGGCGCGATGACCTACCTAGATGAGGTGCATGCTGTCGGGATGTACGGACCGCGCGGCGCCGGGGTGGCAGCCCGCGACGGCGCAATGGATCGCATCACGATTGTCCAGGGCACGCTGGCCAAGGCGTTCGGCGTGGTCGGGGGTTATATCGCGGGCTCCGCCTCCGCGGTCGATTTCGTCCGTTCGTATGCGCCGGGTTTCATTTTCACGACGGCCCTGCCGCCGGCGGTGGCTGCCGGTGCGCTGGCCAGCGTCCGGCACCTGAAGTCGAGCGATGTCGAGCGCCGCCTGCATCAGGACCGCGTCGCCGCCCTGAAGCAGGCCATGGCGGAGTCAGGCCTTCCCCTCATTCCCTCCGCGTCGCATATCGTCCCGGTGCTGGTCGGCGATCCGGTGATCTGCAAGCGGGCGACGGATCTGCTGCTCGACCGTTACAAGATCTATGTCCAGCCGATCAACTACCCGACCGTCGCGCGAGGCAGCGAGCGGTTGCGCCTGACGCCGACTCCCCTCCACACGGATGCCGACATCGCGGACCTGGTGTCCGCGCTGGAAGCCGTCTGGAAGGAACTGTCGATCAGCGTCGCCTGCTGACCCGCCTCGCCTCGTGCCAGCGGAGAGTCCGGCCGCCGCCCGAATCAAGTCTCAGCCGTTGCCCAGCGCTTGGTCGAGGTCGTGGATGAGGTCGCTCGCGGTTTCCAGGCCGACGGAAAGCCGGACCACGTCCGGTCCCGCGCCGGCGGCGATCTTCTGCTCATCCGTCAACTGGTTGTGAGTCGTGGAAGCAGGGTGGATGATCAGGCTCCGGGTGTCGCCGATGTTGGCGAGATGGGAAAAGATCTGGACGTTCTCGACGAGCTGAACGCCGGCGTCGTAGCCGCCGCGTACCCCGAACGTGAAGACTGCACCCGGTCCCTTGGGGAAATACTTCGCGGCCAGCTCGGCATACGGACTTGAGGGAAGTCCGGCGTAGCTCACCCAGGCGACGGCCGGGTGCTGCTCGAGGTGTTCGGCGACGGCCTGCGCGTTTGCCACGTGCCGCTCCATCCTGATCGGCAGCGTCTCGATGCCCGTGAGGATGTAGAAGGCGTTCTGCGGCGACAGCGCGGGACCCAGGTCACGAAGCGCATCGGCCCGGACTTTCATCGTGTAGCCGAAGTCACCGAAGGTCTCGGCGAAGCGAAGTCCATGGTATGACGGCGTCGGTTCGGTCATGGACGGGAACCGGCCGCTCGCAAACCAGTCGAATTTTCCCGATTCAACAATGACACCGCCCAGCGAGTTGCCGTGTCCTCCCATGAACTTGGTCAGCGAGTGCACGACGATGTCCGCACCGTAGTCGAATGGGCGGTGCAGCCAGGGGGTCGCGAGCGTGTTGTCCACCACCAACGGGATTCCGTGCTCGTGAGCAATGTCGGCCATCCGCTCCACGTCGACGATGATTCCACCGGGATTGGCCAGGCTCTCGACGAACAGGCACTTGGTCCGATCCGTGATGGCCGCCCTGACCGCCGCCTCGTCGGCGGGGTCGACGAACGTCACCTGCCAGCCGAATCTCCGGAAGGTGTGCGTGAACTGGGTTATCGAGCCGCCATAGAGGTACCGGCTGGCGACGATCTCGTCGCCGGACTCCATCAGCGGGTAGAGCGCGAGTTGCTGGGCGGCGTGCCCGGACGCGCACGCGACCGCGCCGCGACCTCCCTCCAGGTTGGCCACACGTTCCTCGAGCACGGAAACCGTCGGGTTGGTGATGCGCCCGTAGATGAACCCGAAATCCTGGAGGTTGAAGAGCGACTGGGCGTGGTCCACGTCATCGAACACGAAGCCCACCGACTGGAATATCGGCGTGGTCCTGGCCCCGGTATGGGGATCCGGAGCGGCGCCGGCATGCACCGCACGGGTTTCGAAGCCGAACTCCCGCGGCGTGTCGGAGTCGCTCATGTCAGTTTCGTCCGGGATCGCAGCGGCCGCCGTCGGTTGGAAAACAGCCCGGAGTTGATGCCGCCCCAGCCGAGCTCCCCGTACAGCCGGCCGTATTCGATCTTGGGGCAGCGGTTCATGACGACATCCAGCCCGGCGGCCTTGGCGCGCGCTGCAGCGTCGTCGTTCCGGATCCCGAGCTGCATCCAGACCGTCTTGGCGCCGATACGGATTGCGGACTCGGTGATCGCCAATGCCTCTTCGGAGCGGCGGAAGACGTCAACCATGTCGACCGGCACGTCGATGGATTCCAGATCCGCCATCACCGTTTCACCGAGGAGGTCCGTCCCTGCCGCCGGTGGATTGACCGGAATGACGCGATAGCCGCGCTCGCGCAGGTACTTGAAGGCGAAGTAGCTCGGTCGGCGAATGTTCGTGCTGGCACCGACCATCGCGATGACGCGCGTCCGCTCGAGGATCGAGCGCAGGTAGGAGTCGGGGTAGGGAATCGGTTCCAAGGCGGCCTCAGCTCCCTGTCCAGACCGGGGTGCGCTTGGACAGGAACGCATCGATCCCTTCTTCGGCATCCCGGGCCAGCATGTTTTGCGTCATGACTTCACTGGCGTAGGCGTAGGCCTCGTCGATGGGCAGCTCGGCCTGCCGGTAGAACGCCTCCTTGCCAATTCTAAGGGTCAGCGGGGACTTCGCGGCAATCTTGCGGGCGAGATCCATCGCCGTCGCGTCGAGGTTTTCCGGTTCGACCACGCGATTGACCAGACCGAAGGTGCGCGCCGTCTCGGCGCTGATCATCTCGCCGGTGAGCAGCATCTCCATGGCCTGCTTCCGGCCGACCGAGCGCGACAGCGCCACCATGGGCGTCGAGCAGAAGAGGCCGATGTTGACCCCGGGGGTCGCAAAGCGGGCTTCCCGCGAGGCGACCACGAGGTCGCAGGACGCCACCAGTTGACACCCCGCGGCAGTCGCGATGCCCGCGACCTTGGCGATGACCGGGCGCGGATGGCGCGTGACGGACAGCATCAGGCGGGCGCATGTCGCGAACAGCTCCTCGTAGGCTTCCCGGCCCGGGTTGGCCCGGATCTCGCGCAGGTCGTGACCGGCACAGAACGCGGGTCCGACTCCTTCAATGACGAGCACCTTGACGCTTTCATCCTGCGCGGTGGCATCGAGGTCCGCCTGCAGACGGAACATCAGGTCGTTGGACAGGGCGTTCCGGGCTTCGGGACGGTTCAGCGTGAGCACGCACACGCCGTCGTCGTCGCGCCTCAGGAGCATCGGAGCGGGGCGCACCCGTTCCGCTGTTGCAGCCATGGTCGGACTCCGCGGGGAATTGATCCTCACACAGTATATGGGCTGGACGGCGGCCGGTGTTCGCGGGGGTCGGCAACCGGGACCGGAACGAAGTCAGGCTGCGGTGCTCGCTCAGTCTCCGCGCCGGCCGCGGCACGAACGGGGCGCCTGGTGGCGTGCGTATGCGCCGCCGTCGTCGACGTCGTCCAGGACGTCCGCTAGCACATGAACCCGCGCGCGCGGCCCGGCGGAACGGACAGTGTCCGCGAGGGCGGCGGACGTCGACCAGCGGACGTTCAGCATGACGGTGCCGGCGGGTCGGCGGTTTCGGAAGCCCGCCAGCCAGTACCCGCCGTCCGCGGCCGGGCCGAAGACGAAGTCGTGCCGGCGCAGGGCTGCCAGCGCCGGCCGGAGGTGACTGGCCTGCAGGTCCGGGACGTCGCTGCCGACGATCAGGGCCGGTCCCGGCTGACTGCCGGCCACCCGGCGCATCCGCAGGCCCAGATTGCCGGTACCCTGCGGCACGACCGGGACGCGAAAGGTTCGCGCCATGGCGCGGCACGCACGATCCGGCGTAACTGCCAGGATCGTCCGCCAGGTGCGGTCGGCCGCAAGGCGACGAAGCAGCACGGCGAGCGTCGCGCGGTAGAAGCGCAGGGCTTCCACCCTGCCGATATCGGCCGCGAGCCGCGTCTTTACGGTGCCGATCACCGGCTGGCGGGCGAACACCAGGACCGTTGGCCGTAGGGCGGAGCGGGCTTTCGGGACGGAGTGCGGCGACCTGCTCCGGTGCGGCCGCAGGTGCCGCCTGCCTCGTTGGTGCATCGGTCTCAAGCGGGTGGTCATCGGCACATCCGGACGCGACGGCAACGCGTTGCGGACAATTCGCGTCCGCCGGACTCTACCGGCGCAACGGTTGTCCCATCATGGCGCGGCGCCGAAACGGCATCCGCGGACCGCCGCGCGACTTCACGCGCAGGGCCCCGCGGCTTCCCCGGTCCTGGCTTATGGCAGGCGGCGGCGCGCTTTGGCCCCGCGTGACAGGCGTTTGCCCGGGCTCCCGTGCATGCCCTGAAGATTCTGGCTGACTTTTGGCCCGGAAGCGCTAGCTTCGATGCCGACGGCGTGGGAGCGTCGTCACGTGGACAGGCACCGCCTGCAGTTTCAGGGAAAGAAGATCGATGCACAGGAACACGCTGCATGCCACCCTGCTCGCGGCCAGTCTGGCCGGTCTCGCGGGTTGTGCCGCGCAGCCGCCCATGCTGGGCGGGTCGCAACCCGCGACAGCGATGCTGACACTCGATGCGTTTCAGGGTGAGGATGCTGCCTGCTACGACCGTGCCAAGCAGCCGTACACGGCGGTCGTTGACAGCCACCTGCACTTTCGCCCGTTTGGCGGTCCGGCCCTCCCGTTCGACGAGGTGGTGCAGTACCTCGAGAACACCGGCGTCCTGTTTGCCAATGTGTACGGAATCGGTCAGATGCTGCCGGTGAATTCGGACTGTACGTACTACCTCGACTGCGTCGGCACGTTGGTAAGCCCGACGATGAAGAACGACTTCATGAACGCCATGAACTTCGTCTTGAACGGGTCGGATGCCGTGCACCTCACCATGTCCATGACGTTTCCCGATCTGGAGAAACCCGATTCGGTGCTGGTCGGGATGCGCCTGCTCGATCACGAGTTTCCGGGCGTCTTCAGCTGGATGGGCGAGGTCAACCTGGTGAAGCAGGCGCTGTTCGGGAACTTTCACGCGGTGGTCCCGCTGGCGACCATCCCGCGCTGGGCTCCGTTCATGGCGCTACTGCGGTTCCGCGGCATGCCCCTCGCGATTCACTCGGATCTTGGCAATGACGCCGATCCGACCCAGTACCTGCCTTGGATCGAGGAGGTGCTGCGGCTGTACCCCCACAACAAGATCATCTGGATGCATCTCGGACTGTCGCGTGAGCTTGTCGCAATTGATCCGGACACGCACATCGGGATTCTCGAATCGCTGCTGGACCGCTATCCCAACCTGATGGTGGACATCTCCTGGCGCGTGATCGACGACAACGTGTTCTCGGACCCGGGGCTCCGTGAGCGGTACATCCCGTTTCTCAACGCCTATTCGGATCGCATCCTGCCCGGCACGGATTTCGTTGCATCCGCCAACAAGAACTTCGACATCTACCGGACGGAATTGGACGTGACCAGCCGTATTCTTGCCGATCTCGACGATGCCGCCTTCCGGAACATTGCGCTCGGGGAGAACTATTTCCGGCTCATGGGCCTTGACTACGTGGCGCCGGAGATCTGTGCGTCATCCTCGTAAGCCGCGGCAGAGCGCAATGCCCAGATCCCGGCGCACCCCTGAGTCCGGGGCGGAACCGATGAGGCCCGAAGGCACGGTCAAGGAGCCGAAAGCCAGGACTTCTTGAAGGTCAGGAGGTCGTTGCGTCCGATCCTGCTCACGGTCGGGACCATGGCCGTGGCCCACGCGGAGCCCCCCGGGCTGGCCCCAGGTTGTCGATAACCGGAACCGGCCGCTCAGCGTCGAGGCTGAGCGGCAAGCCGCCGCTACGGCGCATGCGTTCGGCAACCACGCCCGGCGCTAGGGAACAGGAGGCTGATCCCTGCAATCCTGACACCCGGTGCGGCTTCCGCTACGCGCGGGTGCGCTGCACGAACCAGCGCTCCGGCGGGCTCATCGGACCGGGCTGCTGGCGCCCGGCAGTCGCGGATTCCGGGCCGGGACCGGCCGCTCGTCACGACGACGGCGAAGCTACCCGGTCGTTTTGCTCCGCAGGAGAAACATCGCCATCGATCCCGACAGCAGCGGCAATGTCGCGTCGATCACGATCCAGACCAGAGAAGTGGTGTCCGCTCCGATTGCAGCAAATGCCGGCGAGAGGAGGTCGAACCAGTTCCAGAGCATCAGGACGCTGACGAACAGGAACCCGAAGAACTGGATGTTGGCCACCAGGAACTCACGTGTCACCGGCCCGCTGTCGGATTCCAGGTCCACCTGCCGTTTTCGGTCGTAGGAGTAGACGAGACCCAGCGCGAGTCCCAGCACCATGAGGGGGTTGAGGACATTCCAGAGCGGACTGTAGGGCTGTGCCTCGCTGGAACTGTGATAGAGCGGTTCGACAACGGTGTGGACGGCCAGCACGACCGCCAACGCAAGAAGAAAGATTCCGCTGATTCGCTTAAGCATGGAAGGTCTCCCTTCGTGTGATCTGACCGCCATGAGGTCGTGCAACGATAGCAACGACGGGTATCACTGCCACCGGCGCGCCGCAGTTTCACGGTCGGCATTCTCATAGAATCTGCGAATACGTTCGGGCGATGTACCGCCGAGCCAGAGCGCCAGGCAGAAGAGGTTCCGCAGGCTCCGCCGGAGCCATCCGTCGCGCCGGTACCGCGCGCCGGACGTGCGGATCGCCGCTTGCAGGAGGTGGAGCCGGCGCCGGCCGATCCGACGCACGATGTCTACATCCTCCATGATCGGCAGGTCGGGATAACCGCCGATTTCGTCGAGCAGCGGGCGCGGAATCAGGAGACCCTGGTCGCCGTACGGGAGCGCGAACAGCCGGGTCCGGATGTTGGCCAGAGCCGCAGTTCGCCGGGCCGGCCACGAATCCTCGTCGAACGCCAGCCGAAAGCAGGCGGCGTGGCGGCGGTGTCGCGGGGCTGTGATGAAAGCCCGGGCCTCGTCCGCCCATTCCGGGGGAAGCAATGAATCCGCGTGCAGGACGAGGATCCACGCCCGCGACGTCAGGTTGCAGCCCGCGCGGATCTGGGTCCCACGGCCTCGGGACGCGGTGGCGAACCGTGCTCCGTGGGCCTGTGCGCATGCAGCCGTGGCGGCCTGATCATGCGAGTGTCCGTCCACCACGCAGATTTCGGATGCTACTCCGGCCAGGCAACGAAGCAGTGGTGCCAGACTCTCCGAAGATTCGAGCGTGGGAATCACAACGGAAAGATCGTCGATCGGCTCTCCTGGCGGGTGGCGAATGACCGGCACGGCGTAGTCCTCTCAGTCGGAATCGGCCCCTCGCGCAGCGAGGGGCCGCCAACACCGGCACCGCCCCCCAAGAGACGCCCCCGCGGGCCGGGATCGACGGCCCGACGGAACCGGCCATGACGCACGGCCGCGCCGCCTCCGAGCCCTGCGGGAACGCGCCGCTGATCCTCGTATAGCGCCGGACCCGGGCGATCTGCAATCGCGCGCCCCGGGTCGGGCAGGGGAACCCCGGATGGCATGGTCAGGCTCGCATGAACCAGATATGTTCCGTTTATGATCTTCCAGTGGGTCTGACTTCTGCTACTATGCAGTGATGGCCAAACATGGACCCGGCGCAGGCATACGGTTCGCGCCCCCGAGCGATCTCCCGGGAAGGCGGCGCGGTCGCGGGGCAGTCAGCAACCGCACCGGGCGGTTTGAGGCTTACGTCCGCGAGGTCGACGAGATAGCCCTCGCGGAGTGCCCGCCATCGGCAACGGTCGCGACGACCATCTCACCCAGCGAAACCCGAGAAGGATTGACCTGGAACCAGTCGCCGGATATCGGCTTCGACCGCTCGGTGAACCCCTACCAGGGCTGCGAGCACGGCTGCATCTACTGCTACGCGCGCCCGACGCACGCCTACCTCGGCTTGTCCCCCGGTATCGACTTTGAAACTCGCATCTTCGCCAAGGAAGCAACGCCGGAGCGGCTGCGCGAGACGTTCGCGAAGCGTGGCTACACGCCGGCCACGATTGCGCTTGGAGCCAACACCGATCCGTACCAGCCGGCGGAGCAGAGGCTTCGGCTCACGCGGCGCATTCTCGAATGCCTGCGCGACCATCGACACCCGGTCAGCATTGTTACCAAGTCGGCGCGCGTGCTCCGAGATCTGGAGCTGCTGCAGGAACTCGCGGCCTTGAAGCTCGTGCGCGTGCTGGTGTCAATCACGACCCTTGACCATCGACTGGCCAACCGCATGGAGCCGAGGGCCAGCACGCCGGCGCGTCGGCTCGAAGCCGTCGCGCAGTTGCACGAAGCCGGCATTCCCGTGGTGGTCATGAACGCACCGGTCATTCCCGGCCTCACCGACATGGAGATCGAGCGCCTGGTCGCTGCGGCGGCTGACGCCGGCGCCGATTCGGCGCGCTACGTGCTGCTCCGGCTGCCTCGCGAGGTTGCGGAACTGTTCGAGGAGTGGCTGCACGCGCACGTCCCCGGCGCGGCGAAGCGGGTACTCGCGTTGGTGCGCGAGACCCGCGGAGGAGCCTTGTATCAGTCGGAATTCGGGGTCCGACAGCGCGGTACCGGCCCCTACGCGGAGCTGATCCGGGCCCGGTTTGGCGCGGCGCTGCGGCGTCACGGCCTGGACGATCGGATGCCGGACCTTGACACGACGCAGTTCCGCCGAGCGCCGGCGCAGGGAGAGCTGGCCCTTAGCTGACGATCTCGCTGCCGGCGAGCATCAGGTCCGCCGCAAGGCCCACAAACCACACCAGCGCAGCACGGTGAGCTCCGCGGAACGCGCTCCCACAGGAATCGGGATCCTCCAGATCCACAGTGGCGGTGTACCAGGCCGACACGATGCCAAAGCCTGCGAGCCCCAGCCAGGCTGGCGCGCCGGCCCCGGCAGTCGCGAGGGCACCCGCGAACACGGCCACTGCAACGGCGTAGGCCATCGCCACGAACCCGCGGCCGCGGCGGCCGAGCCGAACGGCAGCCGAACGGATACCCGCCGCCAAGTCGCCGGTCCGGTCCTGATAGGCGTACAGCGTGTCATAGCCAACGGTCCAGACGATGCAGCCGGCGTACAGCAGCAGGGCTGCAGCCGCCGGCCAGCCGCCGGTGGCGGCCGACCAGCCGACCAGGGCGCCCCAGTTGAACGTGAACCCCAGCCAGACCTGTGGCCACCAGGTGAACCGCTTCGCCAGCGGATACAGCAGCACCAGCGGCAGTGACGCGGGCACCAGCCACACCGCCGTCGCCGGCAGCAGCATCAGGAGCGACGCCGCCAATGCCAGGTGGACCGCGATGAAGGCGAGCGCTGTGCGGGGCCCGACCCGGCCTGCAGCCAGCGGTCGGTTGCGCGTGCGCTCGACCGAAGCGTCCAGATCCCGGTCGACGAGATCGTTCCAGGCACAGCCGCCAGCCCGGGCGAGCGCGGAGCCCGCAAGCAGGATGACGCAGAGAACGGCGAGGTCGGCCGGCGCTGGCTGCGCCAGGGCAACTCCCCATGCACACGGCCAGGCCAGCAGCCAGATCCCGATGGGGCGGTCGTATCGCCCGAGTGCCACGAGATCGGCGAGCAGTGAGACGGGGCGGCTGATCGCGGGAGCCATGGCTGCATGCGTAGGGTGCCGGGGGTCACCGTGCAAGCCGTTGGCCGGGAGGCCATCCTTTGCGCTGCGGGCAGACGCGCCTGCACCGGGTCGGGAAACCGGAGGGAAGAGGATGACGAAGCGGCACGAGACGGGCGGGTGCTGGCTGCTG
Source organism: Alphaproteobacteria bacterium (assembly GCA_022819905.1). GTDB lineage: Bacteria > Pseudomonadota > Alphaproteobacteria > TMED109 > TMED109 > VXPW01. Next base: position 532 of record JAJEGJ010000008.1, on the reverse strand, counting down.
TGCACGCCCACGGCCGAGTCGATTCCGGCGCTCCGGTATGTCAGCGAGTGGGGCGTGGAGCGGATCGTCTGTATCGCTCCGGGCAATGGCGACATCCCGGATCTCGATCTCGGGGCAACCAGCGAAGCCGTCCTGGACGCGGTGCAGCGAAGCGCCCGCTCGTCGGCGCCGGATATCGTGCCCTGGACCTCGCTGGCGGCGGCACTCGGGCAGGTGCGCCGGGCGGACCGGATCCTGATCGTCCTGGACGAGTCGCGGGAGGGACCGCTCCTAGTGGAAGCCTGCCGTGATCTGCCCGCCGGCAGGACTGCCCTCGTGGTCGGACCGAGGTCCGGGTTTCCCGCCTCGGACAGGCAGGTGCTCAGCGCGTCGGGCCTCGCACCGCGTCATGTCACGCTGGGTCCGCGGCTGTTTTCGCCTGAAGCGGCGGCCTGCGCGGCGGTGGCGCTCGTGCAGCACCTCTCGGAGACGTGATCGGATGGTCGTTGCTGCTGCGCCCGAAGCGTGCGCGCAAATTCGGCCCCTTCTTGCC
>JAJEGJ010000083.1 GCA_022819905.1 Alphaproteobacteria bacterium | reverse complement strand
CCCCGTGCGCCGGCACCCGGTGCCCGGAGCGACAGGTCATACTGCTTTCCTTCCCGGGGCTGGCGGGCGAGTGGCCAGGTCACGAGGAAGGTCACAACGAGGTGGATCCCGACGACCTGGGAGTACAGGGACGCGAGTCCGGCGAGGCCCGTGTACCGGAAGTCCATGAATGTCGCCACCAGCAGCCAAATCACGGCGGTGCCCGGTATCGCCGCCACTGCGCTGCCCACGGCAGCCATTGCCGCCCAAGCGAAGGTTCCCCGCCGCTCGAAAGCCAATACGGCGCTGAATCCGACCACCAGTCCAAAGATCCAGTTCGCAGCCATCGCGACCGACCAGAAAGCGGCCCGCTCCGGTAACGCGAGGCGTCCCCAGGTATCGAATGGTCCGAGGTAGGTGAGGATCGCGACTGCCGCGGCAAGTCCGAGAGCTTGGTACTCGAAGGGACGCCGCGCCTGCACTTCGCGAAACGCAAATTGCACTGCGTGGTGAACTCGCGAAAAAGTAGTTCGTTTCACGAATTTTCACTTGTCGGCACCAGCGGTGCCCGGGACGATTTTCGACGCGGCACGCGCCAGACGCGAATGCCGCTACATCGATCATCACACTCTTCGGGAGGACACACCATGCCCCGTTCGCTCATCGCAACTACGGCAACCGCAGGTTTCATGATCTTGGCAGGTCTCGTCGCATCGCCCGCGGCCGCCGCCGATCTCGCCGTCGAAGTCCAGGGTGTCCGGTCCGATACCGGCCACCTGTTCGTGGCCGTCCAAACGCCGCTGGCGGCTGGCGAGTTTCCGTACGCCGAAGAATTATTCGCGGGCACACACCAGCAGGCTCGTGAAGGGGCCATGCGGTTCGTGTTCCGCGACCTGCCGCCCGGGCGTTACGCGGTGAGTGTATTTCACGACGAGAACGGCAATGGAGAGATCGACTTGGGTGCCGCCGGGATTCCCACGGAAGGGTACGGGTTCGCCAACAATCCTTCTTCGCAGGTCGGTCCCCCGAGTTTCGAAGAAGCGGCAGTGACGATCGGCGATGCATCGGCAAAGGTCACGATCTTCATCGCCTATTGATGCGGGGGCGGCCTGCCGATCTGTCGCGTTCGATCCGCAGGCCGGTCTCCGCCAGAGGCGAAGCACGGAGGAAGGCGACCAGCTGGGCGCTGTTGCTGGCTCGATGGGTGGCCAGCACTGGTTGTAGTGACCGGCGAACAAGGTTGGCATCAGCTCCCCCGGAGGGACGGGCACCGGCGATCGCCTTTACAAGAGGCGCGTCCGAACAGGGAACCGTGACTTCGACTCGCTTGATGCCACTGGCCGCCACTCTCTTGCGGTGACGGGCGAGTCGCGACGCGTCATGTTGAGTGTTCAATTTTCCGGATGTCAATGCAGCTCACCAGCACCGGTTACGTTTCCGAACTATGAAATCCGGGCGCCGGTACATCAAGTGCAAGGCTGGTACTGTCGGCTGCACCAAGCGGCGAGCCCGTCAGCCCGAACATTCGCCACCCTGAGCCAACCAGCAATCCGCCGCTGGCAATGCTGTGCCGAACTTGGTGAACGCTGTCTGCTCGGGAACTCAAAAGCCGGAGAAAGGGGGAGCACTCTGGTTCGCCGGGTTGCCGACGGTAGTGCTCAGAGGCGGTTGCATAACTTGGTCGGCAACAGCAGCTGCCGTGAAGGTACCGTCCAACCACGGACTCAGGACGCCTGTTCCATTGAACGCCGCACTTCGTCCGCCACGAACTGCGCGAACGGCTCTATCTCCTGCAAGACGCTCGCGCGTTCAAGCGCAGCAAGATAGGCATCGCGACTCTCCACGCGGATTACGGTCCATGGGTAGCCGCCGGAGGCAAGCATGACGTTCATGAGAAAGCGCGCCATACGTCCGTTGCCGTCTGGATAGGGATGGATGTAGCCAAGGAGCCAGTGCCCAAGGACGGCGCGTACTGACGGTTCGGCTTCGTCTTCCAGTAAGTCGAACAATGCGGGCATGGCGTCGCGTACGGCTTCCCAGCGAGGTGGAACGTGGCGGGACCCGCGCAAGAACACTGCATGGTTCCGGTAGCCGGCAAGCGACGATGCCCCGACCAGCCCTGCCGCCACACTGGGCTGGAACATCTCGCGGTACCAATCACGATGGGCCTGGCGGGCCAGGTTGCCGGGATTCACGCCGCCAATGACGTCAACCACAGTCGCCCGGACAAGCCGGAACGCCTGCCAATAACCACGCGCCGCGAGAGCGTCTCGGTACTGGCGGTCGGCACTCATTCCTTGCGGAGCCCAGTCGCCCTTGCGCACCCGTTCGATCAGTTTCCGCGTCACTCGGTAACCTTCGATCGACAACGAGTGATAGGCATCTGTCTGATAAATTTCGTCGACTGAGGACAGGTAGGCCGTCGTGTCTTGGGGCAATCTGGGGGCCTCCGGGAATACCGGGATGATTGCCTCACGGAAATTCTTCCACATGGCTTGCAGGCGACCGACAATCGGTGCCTGCACTTGGCCCGGGGCACCGAACGCCTGCGCCGGTACGAACGGATCGGTCTCTCGGACGTCGTAGCCCGCGCCTTTCATGACAGTGACGATTTCGTCAGCCTGGGCGGCCCTGCCATGGCGTCGAAGTGCGCCGGCAATGCGACCGGCGATTGTGGGATGTCCGCCGCTGAGAAGTCGGCCCAGTACATCGGCCGTGTCGCGAATACTGGAGATCACGACCTGGGCCTCGACCGGGTGGCGAACAAAGAACGTCACGGGGACTTTGATCAGTGCTGCCTGGGGCGAGAACAGCCTGAGGCCGCTTCGGGTGGTAAGGTCCGCGTCAGGGGGCATGTTCTTTTGTTTGAGGTCGTAGAGCGTTGTGTTGAATGGGAGCTGGAGCGTGTTGTTGGTGCCTCTTGGCGTATGGATGATGATCTGTGCCGGGATGATGGTGTCCTCCGCGTGGAGGAGTAATGACTGCTCGGGGGAAAGGTGCCAAGCCTCCCCAAACCGAGCGGTGCAATAGGAAGCGCAGAAATCCCAGAAAGAGGCGAACCACGCCGAGGTGTCACCGTGATCGACGTCTGGACTTGACGAGATCAACCAGCCCTTCATGACCTCCCGCAGGAAACCGTTCTTGACCAGCCGCTCCCGGTGGACACGCGTCAGCTCGGCGGAGCGGAAGACCTGTCTTCCCCCTTTCTGGAGATCTTGGAGCCGTGCCAGCGACGTGGCGAGTTTCTCGTTGGGAGTGACCATGCTCGCCTTCGTTGGGTTCTTGCAAGTGCAGTGCGCTGTTCGGAAACAAGTATATTATGATGTAACATGACAAGTCAATCATGTTGTGCAGCGGCGAGTAAATTATGCTGCAGCGACAGGGCACGTGTAATGGACCTGACAGCGATGAACGCCTCCGGCATGTGATCCAGTGGTGTAGCGAGGATCAGACCCGGCTAGAGCGCTCGTTGCGAGGCCGGTATAGAGAAGTTCCTGCAAACAAGAAGGGAATTTCGGGGATATCGTGACGTTAATCCGAGGCCCCTGCCTCCGATTCGGTCACGAAGTCACCGCCAGGCCCTTCCAACGTGCGCAGGTTCGTCAGCCTCGCCCCGGCTCAGCGTTGATCCGGTTCGCGATGGCAATAATTCGGTGCATCTCGCGGAGCACCGGTTTCTCGATGAGCTTGCCGTCGATCACCACCAGCCCGGTGTCGGCCGCCTGAAACTCGGCGATGATGCGACGGGCCCGGGCGATCTGGTCGGTCGACGGCGTGAAGACCTCGTTGAGCGCCGCAATCTGCTTGGGGTGCACAGCGCCCTTCCCGGAGAACCCCAAGTCCCGTGCCTGGACTGCCGCATGCGCCATGCCGTCTGGGTCTTCCAGATCGAGGTATGGCACGTCGATCGCGTCCAGCCCGGCGCTGGCGGCGGCATGCACCACGCGCGAACGGGCGTAGAGCAGCGGCTCCCACTCATTGCGGCAGCCAAGCTCTGCGGCCATGTCGACACCGCCGAAGAACATCGCGTCGATCCGCGCGCTGCAGTTGGCGATGTCAATGGCGGCCTCCAGTCCCGCATTGGTCTCGATGATCACATGCAGTCGGGTGTCATGGCCTCGCTGGGTCAACAGGTCGTCGAGCAGCACAACTTCGTCGGGCGTCTGAACCTTGGGCATCATCAGGGCAGGCGGGGGCGTGTCGGTGCTCAGGACCGCCTGCACGTCGGCAATGCCGAACTGCTCGCGGAGCGAATTGATACGCACGATGCGCTCGATCCCGTCGTCCGCCTGCGGGCTTTCGAAGAGCTTCATCGCCGACGACCGCGCGACCGGCTTGTCCCTGGGCGCGATCCCGTCCTCGAGTTCGACGCACACCATGTCGGCCCCGCTGGCCAGGGCCTTCGGGAACATTTCCGGTCGCAAGCCCGGGGTGAAGATGAACGACCGGCGGGGGCGAACGTTGCGTGCTGACATCTAGGAACCTTCTGGTGGGTATTCCGATCAGCCGGCCGCTCAAGCGGCGCGGTCAGGCGGGAGCGGACGCAATGGGCACTACTTTGCCACTGCGAACTCGCCGGTGGACGGGTTCATCGTCCAGAGTTCGCCTTCGGCGATGTCGAACCAGGCGCCGTGCAGGCCGAGTTCGCGGCGGTCTTCCAGGTCCGCGATATACGGAAACGATCGAAGATTCGTGATCGAGTTGCGGACCGAAGCGCGCTCGAGAACGGTCTGCAGCTCGTCTTCACTCGACCGGTCGGGGGCCCGCAGTTTCCCGACGAGCGGACGGAGTTGGCTCATCCACTTGCCGATGAAGTCATCCGGCGAAAGCGGAGCCTCCGACCGCTGCAATGCTGCCCGGATCCCGCCACAGCTTCGGTGGCCGAGGACCACGATGTGCCTGACGTGCAGGCTCTGGACGGCGAATTCGAGGGCCGCCGAGGTGCCATGGTAGGCACCGTCGCGCTCGTAGGGCGGCACCAGGTTGGCAACGTTTCGGACGACGAACATCTCGCCTGGCGCAACTTGGAAGACCGTCTCCGGTGCGGTACGGGAGTCACAGCAGGCAATGACCATTACGGGTGGCGCCTGTCCGTGCTCGGCCAGCGATCGGTAGAGGGAGTGATCCCTGGCAAACCGTTCCGCCTTGAATCGATCGAAGCCATCAAGAAGTGAAGTCGGGAATTCAGTCATCGTTTTCCGGGATCGGCCTTCATTGCACAGGCGCGCGTGATCCTTTGCGGTTCAGCAGGCTGGGCGAGCATAGGCCGACCGGTGACATGCAGCACAGCACGCCGCAACACCTCGCCGTCACTGCATCCGCTGGGCAGCTGCTTGGGCGCGCAGTGCGAGTTCCATGACCTTGAAGCAGTGCCGCTGGGACATCGCGGTGGCAGTCCGCTCATGCACATCGCGGACCAGGGCTTCGTAGTAGGGAAGGGTGGCGTTGCTGCACTCGACCCGCTGCATCCCGTCGTTGTCCACCAGGAACAGGTGATCAGCCCCGGGCGCGCCTGCGATGTCCACGTACTTCCGCAGGTCCATGTAGCCCTCGGTTCCGACCACCGTGAGACGGCCGTCGCCCCATGTCGGGAGACCGTCCGGCGTGTACCAGTCGACCCGCGAAAAGCCGGTCGATCGTTCCGCCCTGAGCAGTACTTCCCCGTAGTCCTCGAATCCGGGGTAGTCGGGGTTCGTGCGATTGGCGACCGCCGCCGCCACCACGTCCGCGTCGGACGCGCCGGTCAGGTAGAGGAACTGATCGATCTGGTGCGAGGCAATGTCACAGAGGATGCCTCCGGTGCGCGCGCGTTCGAAGAACCAGGGCGGGCGCAGATGACGGTTGATCCGGTGCGGACCGAAGCCCGTGAGGTGTACGACCTCGCCGATCGCGCCGGCCTGAATCAGCTCGTTGACCCGGGTCATCGCCCGGACCTCGAAGCGTTCCGAGTAATTGACCGACCAGATGCGGCCGGTCTCGGTCTGGACCCGTTCGACCTCCCGCAACTGGGCCAGCGATACTACGCCGGGCTTGTCCACCATCACGTCCTTGCCATGCCGCATCGCCCGGACGGCGATGCCGGAACGCAAGTCGGGAATCGCTGCCGTGACGACTAGGTGGATGCTCGGGTCCTCGTACAGGCGGTCCGCATTCTCGAAGCGGGTCAGATCGGGGAACCGCCGGAGAAATCCCGCCAGCGTCTGGGGCTCTCCCTCGGTCCAGTAGCCCACACACTCGCAGCCAAGCTCCAGGAGACGGCCCACCTGGTGGTAGATGTGGCGATGGTCCAGTCCGATCGCAGCAAATCGAAGTCGAGTTGCCATCATGTCGCTCCTGGAAGGGCCACTCGCTGCTTCCGGCGCGGAATCCGGCGGAACTCCCTACCGTACCACGAGACGCGGCATCTCCGGGTTCGTCATCCGATGCGTTCCGGTGCAACAGTTGCCCTGCTGGTGCCGCCACCCGGCGCAGAACCGCGCGATCTGCCCGACCCGCGGGTGTCAATTCACTTGGTAGGGTGGGTTCGACGTGTCTTGGGCAGCCGGATGGCGGAGCTTCTGCCGGACCATCCTGAAGGTCTTCGGGGACGGTAGCGGGCTCGAGACGGATGGCCGTCAGCGAGCAGGGGCAGCCACGGATGGGGTAGGGGCGATGCGGACCGAAACCGCCGAGAACTGGTACGAGGTACGAACGCTCAACGACGCGGTCATCCACATTCAGGAACCCCACATCCGGCCCTTCTACCGGTGCAACATCTGGCTCGTGTGCGGCCGGGAGCGTGATCTTCTGATCGACTCGGGCTCAGGGCTGGTGAGCCTTTGCGAGCAGGTCGCGTCGGTGCGGAGCAGTCGGATTCTCGCGGTGGCAACGCACTGCCACTTTGACCATATCGGCTCGCACCACGAGTTCGGCGAGCGCGCCGTGCACAAGCGTGAAGCGCAGTTCCTGGCGGAACCGGACCGGGAAGCGGTTCTGATCGAACCCTACGCCACCGTCGAGATGTTCAGCGCCCTTCCCCCGGGCGGATACGACCATGGCGAGTACGCGATTCACCCTGCGCCCGCAACCCAGATTCTGGAGGATGGCGACATCCTTGATCTCGGTGACCGACATCTGGAGGTCATCCACACGCCCGGACACTCGCCGGGGTCGATTGCTCTCTGGGAGGCGGCGACCGCGACGCTGTTTTCCGGTGACACCGTCTATGACGGGCCGCTGGTTACGGACACGTGGAACGCGAGTCTTGACAACTATGTGCGGAGCGTGGAGCGGCTGCAGGATCTGCCGGCACGCGTCGTGCACGGCGGTCATTTCCCGAGCTTCGGGGGCGACCGATTCCGCTTGCTGCTGCACGCCTTTCTGACCCGGCACCGCGTCTGACCGAGTGGCGATGACGCAACTCCCAAGTTGCAACAGGGGACGGGCCGGGAGGCTGGCAACCCACGAACGCCCGGCCGGTGTCCGGGTCGTGCAGAATTCGTTGGACCCGGCTATTGATTGGGTTGCCCCGGGGAAGGGGCGCTTGCGGCGAATGCTCGCGCCGACGGTCAGGTCGTTGGTCCGGCGATTCCCTCACCGGGGCCCGGCGGCACAGATAACGAGCCCGCTTCTCACCGGCTGACAGATTGCACGGCTAAGGTCTTGCATACCTGTTCGCATTACCAATCAGCCGGCGGAAGCTCGGCAGAAAGGACAGTTCATGGCTGCCTACATCATCGGACGGATCGAAGTCACGGATCCTGAGGCGTACAAGGAATACATTGCGAAGGTGCCGGACACGGTGCAGCGGCACGGCGGCCGGTACCTGGTGCGTGGCGGCGCGAGCGAGGTACTCGAGGGCTCAATGCCGGACCGCCGGACCGTTTGCCTGGAGTTTGCGGACCGCGAGGCCGCCCTCGGTTGGTACAACTCCCCCGAGTACGTTCCGCTCCGCGAACTGCGTCACGCGGCGTCGATCGGCGATTTGTTCGTCGTGGATGGCGTCTGAGGCCACCGCCCTGGCAGCTTTTCGGCCCCAATAAACGAGAAAAGGGCGCTCCCGGCTTCCGGTACCCCGTCTCGATCGCAGCTCCATCGGACGCGGGGCGGCCCCCCCCCCCCCCC
>JAJEGJ010000031.1 GCA_022819905.1 Alphaproteobacteria bacterium | reverse complement strand
CGTCAGCCGACCACGCTGCCTTGGCAGCTCAGTGGTGGCGGCACCATACCACCCCGTCACGAGAGCCGCACGAAGATTTCTGTTAGCAATCTCCTTGCCGCCATTGGCCCGAAGGCCGATTTTGGCGCCTGTCACTACCCGCTTCGCCCCAATCCGCCCCCCGCCGCCGGCCGGGTAGTGACAGGCATGCTCCGCGCCAGATTTGCACCCACTCCACGACGTCGTTCAGATCCGCGACCCCCTGCACGGCGCCCCGATGTCGGCAAGCGGCCCGTCTCTGGGTCTCCCGCTCCGCGTCGGCTGCACGCTCACAAGCCGCGATGGGCAGATCGATTGCAGACAGGCATCCGGCCTCTTTGGCGGAAGCGGTTTCGCTCCCCGGCCCTGATGGGTTTCGCCACACGCCAGCCTCAACAGACGCTCGGGCTCGAGGCCCTTGTCACTGCACAGGCTCATGGCGTGTCGGTTCGACCTGTTCTCCATCACCCCTGCTTCACATCGCGCAACCGTCGGCGAGCGTCACCGTCCACCGATCAACGTCGATCCTTCTCCGGGCCTTCGCGTCCATGCGCCCTCATCGCGCCCTCCCGACGTGCCCGGCGTCAAACTCCGCTCCGCGCGCCAGCACCGCCCACGCCGTGCGCGCGTTCTTGTTCGCCAGCGCCACCGCCGCGATGTTCCACCCCCGCCGCTCCCGGGTGGCCACCACCCAGCGGCTTCGCCGGTCCGTTCGTCCAGGCGCCCTGGACAGAATCGACCGCGCCCCGTGGACCAGCAGCGTGCGCAAGTGGCGGTCGCCGCGCTTGCTGATCCCGAGCAGCATCGGCCGACCGCCGGTCGAACGTTGACGCGGGACCAGGCCGAGCCACGCGGCCATCTCGCGCCCGTTGCGAAACTCCGACGCGTCACCGACCGCCGCCACCAGAGCGGTCGCCGTCATCGACCCGATGCCCGGGATCTTCATCAGCCGGCGACATGCGGGCATCCGCCGGACCACTCCCTCGATCCGTGCGTCGAACGCCTTCACACGTTCGTCCAACCGCCTCAGCTCGTCGCCCAGCTCCCGCAACAGCGCGCGACCCTCGGATGGAAGCTCGTTCTCCGCGTCCTCCAGCACCTCCGCCAGCCGCGGCAGCAGCGCGCCCCTCCGGGGCGATTCGATTCCGTACTCGAGCAGGAAACCGTGGATCTGGTTGATCTGCGCCGTTCGGTTGCGAACCGCCATCTGACGCGCCCGGTGCAGCTGCTGAACGTGCTGCTGCTCCACCGACTTCAGGCCCACGAACCGCATCGACGGCCGCGACGACGCCTCCGCGATCCCGTCCGCGTCGTTGACGTCGTTCTTGTTCGACTTGATCAAAAGGGTCACGCACTGCCCGTTTTCACGACACGGTGACGGTTCACTACCGTTTCCATCCGCTGTCTGGATGCTGCGTCGCACGCCTCGGATGTCAGCAGGCGCGCCGACACCCTGAGCGGTCGGTATTGATCGTTCGTCATCCGGACGGGTCGAAGATGCACGTTCCGGAGTGGATGACCCGGCCGGAGGCGGCGCAGGTCCAGATCCGCGATGTCCCCCGCATCTCCCTGCGGGCACTGGCCGATTTGCGGTCGATCATCGAACCGCTTCTCCTTGCGCGTGACCCAACGTGCGCTGGAGAACGCGATGAACGAGACGCCCTGGATTCCGCCGCAGAGGGAGCTGTTTCCCACGGAATGCCCTTCGGCGACATTGCTGACGGAGGAACGCCGGGAAGCGCTGATCCCGCTGCTGTCCATCATCGTGGCCGCGGCCATGACGTGCGAGGCCGCAGCGACGGGCAGCGATGCGGTGCAGGGGAACCGCGATGACGGATGACGGTAGTCGGATCACGGCCGATCACCTCGCGCGTGCGGCCTGCGTCTATGTGCGTCAGTCATCGCCCGACCAGGTGCGCCACAACCTCGAGAGCCAGCAGCTGCAGTACGCGTTGCAGACCCGTGCGAGAGACCTGGGCTGGCACGCCGTCGAGACCATTGACGAAGACCTCGGCCGCTCGGGCACCGGCAGCGTCGTAAGGCCCGGCTTCCAGAAGCTGCTGACCGCGGTGTGCGAGAGCCGATTCGGCATCGTCCTATCCGTTGACGCGTCCCGCTTGGCCCGGAACGGACGTGAGTGGCACACGCTGCTCGAGTTCTGCGCCGTGGTCGGCTGTCTGCTGGGGGACGCGAACAGCGTTTACGATCCCGCCCTGCCGGATCACCGACTGCTGCTCGGGATGAAAGGGTCCGTCAGCGAGATGGAGGGGTCGGTGCTGCGCCAGCGCTCCCTCGACGCCCGCCGGCAGAAGGCCGCGCGCGGCGAGCTGTTCCTGAACCTGCCGGCCGGCTACGTGAAGGTCGGGCGCGACGCGACCGCGATGGACCCCGATGAGCGGGTGCGCGACGCGATCCGTCAAGTGTTCCGCAAGTTCTCGGAGCTGCGCAGCGTGCGTCAGGTGTTCCTGTGGTTCCGGGACGAGGGCATAGAGCTTCCGTACCGCTCGCTGCACACGGGCGTGCCGGGATGGCAGGTGGCTTGGCGGCTGCCGTTGTACAACACCGTGCACCGGATCCTGACCAACCCCATCTACGCCGGCGCCTACGCCTACGGGCGCAAGACCCGGCGCACGGTCATCGAGGACGGGCGCAAGCGCGTCGTGCACGAGGCCCGACGCCATCCCGAGGACTGGAAAGTGTTGATCCGCGACAACCACGAGGGCTATATCGGCTGGGATGAGTACGAACGGAACCGCGCCCTGATTGCCGCTAACGAGCCGACGCTGAGGGGAGCAGTGCGCGAAGGCGGCGCCCTGCTGCCGGGCCTGCTGCGATGCGGGCACTGCCACCACAAGCTTCAGGTGTGCCACTCCGGCACCAGCCGGGTGAGCCGCTATCAGTGCCAGGGAAGGCGCGGGCATACCGACGGGTCGACGTGTATCTCGTTCGGCGCGCGGGATGTCGACGACGCTGTCGTCGCGACCGTTCTCCGGGCGGTCCAACCTCTGGGCGTGGAAGCGGCACTCCACGCGATCGAGGACCGTGGGAAGGAAGCCACCGAACGCATCCGTCTGGCGGAGCTTGCGCTCGAGGATGCCCGCTTCAAGGCCGATCAGGCACGGGCACGGTTCGAAGCGGTCGATCCCCGCAACCGCAACGTCATCGGGAACCTGTCACGGTCGTGGGAAGAGCGTCTGGAGATCGTGCGCGAGCGGGAAGGCGAGTTGGCGACAAAGCGACGCGAGCTCCAGCGCCAGGAGCCAACACCCGAGGAGCGCGCTGCCTACCTGTCCATGGGTGCCGATCTGGAGCGCGCCTGGCACCATGAGAACGTGACGACGCAGATGCGAAAGCATGTCCTGCGTGCGGTGTTCGTCGAGATCATTGTCACGTTGACGCCCGACCGGATCGGCCTCGTCCTGCATTGGCAGGGCGGCGACCACACGGAGCTGTCGGTGCGCAGGCGCAAGACGGGGCAGACGCGGGTCGCCGTCGACGCCGACACCGTGGAGACAATCCGGGAGCTGGCGCGGCTGATGCCGGACCGTGGCATCACCGCGTTCCTCAATCGTGCCAGGAAGCGGACTGGTAAAGGCAACACCTGGACGGCCCTGCGCGTTCGCGCCTTCCGCTCCAACCACGACATCCCGGCCTATCGTGAAGGCGAGCGGCAGGAACGCAACGAACTGACCCAGACCGAGGCTGCGGCAAGGCTGAACGTCAGTGCCAGGACCATGAACCGACTGATCCGCAGCGGCGTCGTTCCCGCCCGTCAGGCGTGCAAAGGCGCGCCGTGGGTGATCCCGGCCGACGCGCTCGAATCCGCCGCCGTCAGGCGAAGCCTGGAGGACGGCACATTCCCGTCGGCACCGGATCCGGGACAAAAACCCCTTGATTTTGAATAACGTAAGGAGGTGCCTTAGTATGAACACCCCTTCATGTAAGGGGCGACGTACTGCGGACTCATCAACCGCACCGTGTGGCCGTGCCACGCCGCCAGCCGGCCCCAGTGGTTGGCACTGCCACACGCTTCCATCGCCACCACGCAGCCCCTCGGCAGGGACGCCAGGTACGACTGCAGCCCGGCTCGGCGCAGCTTTCTCCGCTCCACCATCGCTCCGGTGTCGTCCACCGCCGTCACGTGGAAGACCTTCTTCGCCAGGTCGATCCCCACCCGTGCTATGTTCTCCATCGCTCCGCTCCGTTTTGGCCTACCGCCCCGTCATTCTGGCCTTCGAGGCCGTTCGGAATGAAGCGGGGCGGAGCATCCCATTAGGCGCCAGACCCGCTTGAGCCGCCTCCGAGCGCTCGCCTGCGACACCCCGCGCGAGGGTGCGCTCCCGTGCGCTCGACGAAGCACGGGCTCCGAGCGGCCAGCGCTCGACGGGGCGCTGGGCCGCGCCAAGCTCGGTCCGCCGCCGGCGTGACGGCTCGCGTCGCCGTCGACATTGCCGGCTGCTCATTTGCCCTTCGCCCGTGATCCGTGCGATGGTTGCGTGAGGCTGGCGTGCGCACTTCCGGCCGACTGCACAGTGCATGGGTCGGGGTCGCCTTCAACGGGTGGACACGGTCATGAGCGGACTGTCGAGCAGCGGGTGCGGGGTGGATAGCGATTCGGCCGCAGCGGGTCCGGGGCGTTTGCTGAGCGCAATTCCGCCCAAGGGGTTGACAATCGCCGCTCGGGCTCACTCTATAGTGTCCGCCGAGCCGCCGAGCCGCCGAGCCGCCGAGCCGCCGAGCCGCCGAGCCGCCGAGCCGCCGAGCCGCCGAGCCGCGTGTTCGTGGCGGCTGCGTCTCTCCCGACTTGCCGGCCGTCTGAAACTTTCCGTTCTGCCAGTCGCCTCCTCCGGCACGGCCGGAACTCTTTTCCCTCCGACAGATTCGATTCCGCCTCTGCTCGCCGCCCAGGCGGCAGCCGCACGATCGTCCCCATGGCATCACATCACAGTCCCGGTACACCTTGTTCCGGCCCTCGGACTGTCCGGACAACCCGAACCACCTCGATGATCAAGTCCACGCCGAGCCGTCTGTCCCGCTACCGCGGCACCGGCGGATCGCTCGGCGCGCATGCCCGTGAGCGGATGCGAGGTCGGATTTCGTTCACGGTCATGACGGTTGCGCTGGCGGTGCTGATGTTCGCATCTGGCGCCGTCGAGGTGCGTGCCCAGACTGCTCCCGGATCGCCCCGGAACCTGAAGCTCGAGGATACGATATTCGCGCAACATTCATCATTCTCGGTCCATAGCGGCTTGAGTGTCTCCTGGGAAGCGCCTGCGAGCGATGGAGGCTCGCCGATCACCGGATACAAGATTCGGTACGAGTACGATAGGCCTGCTTACACGAATCGGCACGGGCAAACTAGACCCAAGAGAGTGTTCACCCGTGAAGTCGGGGTGCCGTCGGACCTGTCCGTTCTGCCGCACACCATCGGGCCCCTCCGGGCCAACGCGGAGCACAGGGTGTCGGTCATCGCCACCAACGCCGCAGGCGATGGCCTCCCTTCGGCGGAAGTCACTGTGACCCCCATGCACCCGGACGACACCCTTCTCGCTTTCATCGAAGAGGATGTCGTCAGAGTCCATGAAGGGCAGCATCCGTGGCTGCGCAAGACGTTGACGCACATGAAGAATGAGCCCGGTTTCGATCTCTCCATTCGGCTATGGAAGTCCAGCGCGGCAGGGTCGGCAGCGATGGCTTGCAGCAGCAGCTCCGGTACCGCACTTGCGCGGTGTCGGGCGAGTTCCATAGGCATCCACCTCGACTACATCAGGTCCCTTCCCGTCATCGTGCATGAGATGGCCCACGTGTACACGTTGGCCAATGGTCTTCAGTCCAACCCGGGCCCGCTCGCAGCGGCCCACGTGTACTTCCACCGCCTGAACGACCGCCTGAACCTCGGATTTCAATGCAGCGGCCACGAGCTCTTCGCCGACGTATTGGCGATGACGGTCCTGCCTGGCGAAATGTGGTTGTGGGATGGCTGCAACGGCGGCAACGCTGCACGGACACAGGAGGCTTTGGCGGGTGTCCGCAGTGCGCTTCGGGGCGTGATGCCGGCATGGTTCGAGACCACGTACGGCAGCAGCACACCGGATCTGGAGCGCTTCTGGTCTCATGTCCAGGAACTATACTTTGGCGCGGGTGGACCCAGACGCGCAGCCATCTACCAGCTTCGGAAC
>JAJEGJ010000018.1 GCA_022819905.1 Alphaproteobacteria bacterium | reverse complement strand
GCGCTTGGCAGGCTTCCCGCGACCGCATCCACGCAAATGTGAACTGGCAGTTCACCACCGATGATGCTCGGGTGAAGCTCAAACGCCTCTACCCGACACTTGATGATTGACAGGACACTAGTGCCTCAGCGACTGTTTCGGCTGTATGAGTTGGTGTCGACCGAGACCACCGGCTGGGCGCGCCGCGAGAACTCATCCGCCTTCGCATTGATATGTTCGAACTGTGCGTTGCGGTCCGGGTGCGACGCCCCTTCAGGGCTCTTGCGCACCGATTGCAACCGATAGCCAAGCTCGTGCAGCAATCGCCCGCTTCCCCCGGCTGCGAGGGGTCCATCTGCAGCCAGCACTGGCCATGCCAATTCCCGAAAGAGAGTCCGTCATTGCGAACTCCCACCTCGCGTCGTTTCTTGACCATGCGGCCGTGCACCGCCTCTGCCGTCTCCTTGACGTCCTCCGCGATGTCGAGCAATGACCGATCTCGCCTGTCATGGGCCCTGAGCGAGCCGACGGCGTCCCGCATGTTGTCCGTTGCACGAATGAGTGAAGCGATGAATTGCGAGTCCGCGGGCTCGGTGCTGGCGTGCGCCGCACCGAGGTTCCGCGTCGTTTCCAGCACGTGCAGCCCCTGAGCATGAGCGAGCACTTCCCCGAGACGCTTGATATCGGGGTTCTGCGACTGGATTACGGGCGGCAGGCCATCCTTCTTCGATCCGTAGATCCAGTTGGCGTCGTGCTGGTAGCACTCGGTGCGGGCGTCGTCGCTCGGAAAGCCGTTGAAGTCGGCGAACAGGTCGGTCTGGAATCCAGACTCCCGCGCAAGCCTCTCCGCCTCGACCGTCTTGCTGTGTCGCGGCAGATCGTTGATCAGCGCCTTCGGGTGCACCTTCTCCTGGACAAACAGCGGCGGCGCGTGCACCACCAGGTCCGACCAGTTCTGCTCGTCCTTGCCGCGCCGGACGAGCTGGGGGTCGAGGCCGCGATTTCGGCGTTCGTACGCAACCTCGACCGGGCTCCGGTCGTTCTCCGCCATCACGGGCTCGTGTTCCGCGGTGGGGATGTTCTTGCGGGACGCCTTGTCGTGGACGAGGGTCTCGACGCTCTTGGCGGATTTCCGCATGGCCATTCGCCCAGACTCCTCGGGAGGCCATCATCTTTACCATCGAGCCGAGTTTTGCCCTGTTCTGTGAGCGCGGGAGTCCTGCCCGCAGCGGGCCGAAGGGAAGGCCCGCGATTGTTCAAGCGGGCAAGATGCCCGCGCTCCCAGGAAAAGCAACATATGCCTGGTCCATGCGGGGCGTTGCCTCGTCAGGTGTCCTTGCCTGCTTCCGTCAACGGGTCTCGCAGCGCCGGCAACAACGCCGGGACTACGTCCTCGATGATGCTCCAGACAATGCCGTTGTCGATGTCCGGATAGCCTCCAAGCAAGCGCTCGTGCAATCCGATGATTGAGCGCCATGGGATATCGGGACAAGTCTCGCGCAGCACTTCCGGGACATGGGCCGCTGCGCCGCTGATGAGGCACAGATTGCGCAGTGTCGCGTCATAGGTGAGCGAATCGACGACGAACGCCTCGTGATCCAGCCCTGCCGTGTAGTCCCGAACCCTTTCAGCGCATGCGATCATGTCTTCCACGTGGAAGCGCCACACACGGGATCCATGATCCGCTTCCGACAATGCGGCGTTTCCAATTCGTTCGATCATCGGTGCGTCAAAGCCCGGAATCGTCGATGCCGGCCAGCTTCATCAGGTGGGCCTGAAGGCCGCGCTTCAGGGTCCTGTCACCATGGACCGGGACGGAGATTCGGACAGGCGTTCCCACCCTGGAATATATGTGATGGCTTCCGTTGATTCGCCTCAACTGCCACCCCCGCGACTCGAGCAATCTGCAGAATCGCTTGCCGCTGATGACCTTCATACCGCAATTTCGAACACTCTGTCCCTTTCGGAAACAACGATGTCCTGGACATCCACGGAGAGGCAGCCCTCCACCGCTTCGTACAGGTTGCCCAGCAACTCCTCGAAGGACTCGCCCTGCGTCGCACATCCCGGGATGGAGGGGACTTCAGCCCAGTACCCACCTTCTTCCGCTTCGTGGACGACCACTTTGATCTTCATCGGCATCTCCCGCGTCATCGAAGCAAGGCTCGGGCCTTGCGCCGCACCTCTTCCGCGGAGACCGGCTGCACCTCTCCGCGGTCGAGCTCACGAGCGCACCGCTGCGCTTCCGAGAGCCAGATCTCGGCAAGCTCCTCTTCCGGCGGCTCATCGAGGCTGAGCAGAAGAATACGCGGTGCGGTCTCACAGGGGACAGCGATCGCTCCCCGGAAGAGGATTCGGCCTGGTACCGAGAGGGAGCCTCCAGGCCGAGCCCATGGTTCTTGACGTAAGCACGCACCCGGGGATGCGCCTCGGCCACGCGGCAGAACTCGGCTTCCCACCCGCTGTCGTATATCGCCCAGTTGACATGGCAACGGCCGGCGTCGGTCTCCCACCGGGTCTTCTTCGACGTGGTGAAGCGGACGTGCCTCGTGGAGCCGACCGGATTGTACGCGTCGAGCACCGCCTGTACGGGCCGTTCTTCCAGGTGCCGAGCCACGACTCCTCGGGTGATAAGCTCGCAGGCGGTGTCCGCGAGGCTCTGGTACATGAGCTGGGCGGGGTACGTGCCGCCCTTGCACACCAGGTGGGCCTTCAGCCACTGGCGAGTGATCCGCTTGAGCTGGCCGAACAGGTGCAGCTTCACGATGCCGGACTCGATGGCGTCCATGAGCGAGAAGTCGCTCACCGTCCAGGGGAAAAGCGTTCCTCCCGCGTAGCCGGATCCCCGCAGGCGGTCGCGGATGGTGAGGCCCGGAGTGACCACCAGGAATCCGCGCGTGAATCGCCGGCTGCCGGGACGGCGCACCGCGTTGACGGTCTGCCACGCGATGAGCATGGCCATGACCGTGGTCTTGCCGGCGCCGGTTGCGAGCTTGAGCGCGAGGCGAGCGAGGCCGGGGTTCGCCTGCTCGTTGGCGGCCGCGAGATGATCGAGGAATCGGCGTCCCTCGTTGCCGAGTCGCGGCGCGACCTCGGTGCAAGCCTCGTCGTCAATGTCGATGTTGGTGCGTGTCATGTGGATCGCATACACCAGAAGGGAACGAAAACCAAGCCCGCGTGTCGCGGGAGTCGGCACCCGACGCACAACGGTCTGCGTGGAGAGCAGCATGGCAGGGCGGGCCACGCCGGTCCGCGCCAGGTAGTAGCATTGGAACCGCGCTCGAGGATCGAGCGCGCGCAGTCGGGGGAGTCATGTCGGTCTCCGGCACCGGTCGTGCATTCGTCGACTCTCTCGCCCACCGGACCCGGGACGTGCTCGACGCGCGCTCCATCGTGGTCGGTCCGCACGCGATGGCAAGGACACGGTCGAGGAGGGAAACACGAACAATGGCCAAGCTGCTGTACGAGGTGAAGGACGAGATCGCCTGGATCCGGCTCAACCGGCCCGAGGTTCTGAATGCGTTGAGCTCGGAGGAGCTTCGGGCGTTCGTGGCTGCACTGCAGAAGGCGGCGGACGATCCGGAGGTCAGGGCGATCATCATCTCGAGCGTCGGAGATTCCTTCTGCGCCGGCGAGGATCTGAAGATCGCGCTCGAGGAGTATCCGCAGATCAAGGCCGGCGAGATTCACCCGATTCTCGACATCGTGGAGGACATTACCGAGGGTCTCCAGGCCATCCCGCGGATCATCCGCATGGCGCGGAAGGTCGTGATCGCGTCGGTCCGGGGGCTTGCGGTGGGCGGCGGATTCGAGATCGCGATCGATTCGGACCTGATCGTTGCCGCGGAAAACGCCAGGTTCGGGTTTCCCGAAGGCAATGCCGGCATGACGATCACGGGCGGCGCATCAAGGTTGCTGCCGATGAGCGTGGGCCTGAGCAAGGCCCGGGAGCTGGTGCTGACCGGCGAGTTCATCGATGCGGCCGAAGCGCATCGCATCGGACTCGTGAACAGGGTCGTGCCGGCCGGGCAGGAGGACGAGGAGGCCGAACGGCTCGCCCGACTCGTCATGACGCGCGCACCTCTCTCCGTGGCCGGCCACAAGCGCCTCCTGCAGAACGCCGCCGAAATCGGCCTCGAGGCGACCCTGGAACTGGAGAAGCAGACCGTGACGAACATGATCTACACCGAGGACTACGGTGAGGCGATCACCGCTTTCGGTGAGAAACGCAGGCCCACCTTCAAGGGTCGCTAGGCGATGGGCGTGTTCGCAGGCCCGCGGGACGAACGGGATCCGGCGAGCGTTCCGTCAAGGCGGGTGGCGCGACCTCCGATGGCCGAATCGTGCGTGGTCACGCGACTGCCATCGCGTACCCCCATCCCGCCAGCGTCGACCCGGCCAGCGCCATGGCGATGTAGGCGAGGAATACCGGCCACCGGACCAGGGCGAACACGGGGACCGCTGTCCACACGCAGATGATGCCGCCGGAGATGAGGAAGGCCATCGCCGCGCCTTCGGCCATGCCCCGATCGATCAGTGCGCGTACCAGCGGCAGCGCCGCGTAGCCGTCCAGGTACAGCGGCGCCGCGAGCAGGGCGGCGACGGGAACCGACAACGGGTTGTCCCGACCGACCAGGCCCGCGAGCGCGTCCTCCGGCAGGTACAGCCTGACGAAGTACTCGGCCACGAAGGCGGCGCCCAGCAGGAAAACCACCAGCCTGGCCATGCGCCAGCAGGTGTCCCTGAACACGGCCACGCGCTCGGGCTCTCGCCAGAACCGCCAGGACACCTCGTCCGATACGCAGCGCGATGACCGCGGCATCAGCGCCCGGAGCACCGACGACTGCCGCACCGGCTCGCGAAACCGGCCGGCGCGCACCACTGCCCAGGTGATTCCGCCGCTGAACAGCCCGATACCGAACGCGGCGACGGTCTTGCCGAGCGCGAACGGCAGGCCCAGGGCCGCGACCGTGATCGCGAACATCTGCGGATCGGTGACGGCGGAGGAGAGCAGGAAAGCCATCACCGGTGCGAGCGGCACCCCGGCTGCCAGCAGCCCGGCCACGAGAGGAAGCACCGTGATGCCGCATACCGGGAGCACCGCGCCAATCAGCGACACCACCACGATGGCCATGAGCTCCCGGGTGTCGAACGCCGCAACCAGCACGCCGATGGAACCGGTCGCGGTCAGGAACGCGGTCGCCAGCAGCCCCGCGAGCACGATGGGCGTCATCTGCCACAGGTTGGCCACCGCGAACAGGCCGGCCGCAACCAGATGCTCGCGAAGCGCGAACCCCAGCCCGAGCAGGCCAAGCCCGAGCAGGATGCGCCGCCACGTCCGGGCGAACAGTCCGCTCCTGGGCACCACGGTTGCCATCGCTCCCGACTCCAGGCCGGCTGGATTGCAGCGGGAGCCTGGGAGAGACTCAGCCATTCTTCCGATTGATTGTTCTTGACTCCGACATTCCCCCCTCCTCCTGCCGCGGAGCGGCGACGGCTCGCTTTCGATTCGATCCGAGCTCGATTTGCGCCTCCGGGTGTTGCCGGCATTGTAGGATAATCCTCCGATACGCCGACGGCTGTGAACGAGGGCACCGGAGATGAGCGACGTGAACTCGATGGCGCGGACTGTCCGTGAAGCCGGGCACTTCCCGGCGAAGCGGGCGTTCTCCAGGCTGGCCGTGGCGCTTCTTGCGGCGGCCGGGCTCGGCGGCTGGCCGGCAGCTCCCGCCGTGGGGCAGACCAGTGACGACTCGGCCACCTACACCGTGACGTTTCAGGGCGAGTGGACCCTGAGCAGCACCCCCGGCGGGGTGGTTTCCGGCGCGCACTTCACCACCCTGATCGGCGCCGTGCACAACAGCCGGGTGACCTTCTGGAGTTCGGGCGGCACCGCCACTCCGGGGATCGAGGCCGTGGCGGAGCTCGGGGCGACGAGCACGTTCAAGTCCGAGATCGATGCAAAGGGGTCGGATGTGGCGTCCGTGGTCCAGCAGTCTGTCGGGTCCGGCGGCAGGGGCAGCGCCACGTTCGACATCGATGTCACCAGGGACCATCCCATGCTCACCCTGGTCTCGATGATCGGTCCCAGCCCGGACTGGTTCGTCGGTGTCTCCCGGCTGTCCCTGCTCAGTGGCGGGCAGTGGCGCACGCAGCACTCGGTCAACCTGTATCCGTACGACGCGGGGACCGAGAATGGAGAGGAGTTCTCGCTCAGCAATCCCGCCACGTCGCCGCAGGGGACCATCAGCAGCATCAGGGGGATGGGCAAGTTCTCGAACGAACCGATGGCGACCCTGAGCTTCGTGCGCAAGGACACCCCCCCACCCCCACCCCCG
>JAJEGJ010000077.1:0-32500 GCA_022819905.1 Alphaproteobacteria bacterium | reverse complement strand
GGTCGAATACGGTGTCATGGCGCCACTGGAACGGCGGTGCACCCGGTGGCGGTAACAGCAGGACTGACCGTCGACATCCGCCGCAAGCGGTTCGCAGGAGATGGCCGAACGCCGCCGCACACCGCGATCGAGAACCTGCAGTTCGACGTTCCGGTCGGCCAGTTCTGCTGCCTCCTGGGCCCGTCCGGCTGCGGGAAAACCACCCTCCTCAACATTGCCGCGGGACTCGACAGCGAGGTAGACGGCTCCGTTGACATCCACAGCGAGAGCACCCAGACGCGCCCCGCGGTCAGCTACATGTTCCAGACGCCGCGACTGCTTCCCTGGATGAGCGTCCGTGACAACGTAGACATCGTGCTTGCCCCCCCGGCCCGCGCCGATGGCCGCGGCGTCAAACTGCTGGAGCGCATGGAGCTTGGGAGCTACCTGGATGCCTATCCGACCCGTCTCTCCGGCGGGCAGCGCCGCCGCGTCGCACTCGCCCGCGCGTTTGCCATCCGCCCGGCGCTCCTGCTGCTCGATGAGCCGTTCGTCTCGCTCGACCAGCCGGTCGGCAACCGGCTGCGTGAGATCCTCCTTGACCTCTGGCAGGCCCAGCCGACGACCGTCCTGTTCGTGACCCACGACCTGAACGAGGCGATCTACCTTGGCGACCGGATCCTGTTCCTGTCGCAACCGCCGTCGAGCGTGGTGCACGATGCGGCGGTTGACCTGCCCCGCCCGCGCAACCCCGACAGTCCCGTCATCAACACCTTTCGCACCGGTCTTCTCGACCGGCATGGTGGCCTGCTCGCCGGCGCTGCGGGCTCCACGACCGACTCCGGATCTTCGACCCCATGACCGCACCTGAAATCGCCTCCGGCAACGAACCGCTTCTCGTGATCCAGAAGGTCTCCAAGAGCTACGGCAACCGGCCCGCTCTCAAGGGCGTGTCGTTCGCCATTGAACCCGGCCAGTACGTTTCGCTGCTCGGTCCCAACGGTGCCGGCAAGACCACGCTCTTCCAGCTGCTCGCCGGTCTGTTCGTGCCCGATTCGGGGACCGTCCATGTGCGGGGTTTTGACATGCGGCGCGAGGCTGTCAGGGCCCTCTCGTCGATCGGCTTCGTCTTCCAGCAGGCCACGCTCGACCTGGACCTGACGGTGCGCGAGAACCTCGCGTTCCATGGGCGGTTGCATGGTCTCAGCAGGCTGGAGATTCGCCAACGCACGGAGCACGAACTCCGTCAGGTCGACCTCGAAGACCGCATTGACGACCGCGCGCGCAGCCTCTCCGGCGGCCAACGCCGCCGTGTCGAGCTTGCGCGCTCCCTCCTGCACGAGCCCAGCATTCTCCTGATGGACGAACCAACCGTCGGGTTGGACCCGCCCAGTCGCAGCGACCTCCTGGAGTACGTCCTCCAACTCAAGCGCGAGCGGTCGATGGCGGTGCTGTGGGCCACGCATCTGGTCGACGAGGCGGAGGTCGCCGATCACGTGATCATGCTGCACCAGGGCACGATCCGGCAGGCGGGCGAACCGGCGGAACTGGTAAGCCGGGCCGGTCTTTCCAACCTTCACGACACGCTGGTACATTTCACGACGAACAGTCAGACGAAGGAGACGCCCTGATGCTCAGGTGGTTCGTGACGGGACCGGCGGCGCTGACGTTGGCGCTGGGAGTGGCGGTCCCGGCGCATTGCGGCGAAATCTATGTGAGCAACGAGGGAAACGACACCGTGGTTGTGCTCGATTCCGACTCGCTTGAGATTCAGTACGTGATCGAAACCGGCGGTCGCCCCCGCGACATGCGTTTCAGTCCGGACGGCAGCGCATTGCTGATCGCCGCAAGCGAGGCCGACCGCATCGAGGTGCTCGATCTCGAGACGAAGACCATCACCGGTTACATCGACACCGGCGACGACCCCGAACTGTTCGACATCGACCCCTCCGGCGAAATCCTCGTCGTGTCCAACGAGGACGATGCCGAAGCGACGGTCATCGACGTTGCCAGCGGTACCATCCGAACCGTCATCGAGGACGTCGGAATCGAACCTGAGGGGGTGCGGTTCACGCCGGACGGAAAACGCGTGTTTGTCACTGCGGAAGCCACCAACACGATTGCCGTCATCGACCCGTGGGAAGGAGTCATCCTGGCTGACATTCTGGTGGGTAATCGGCCGCGGCGAGGCACCTTCACCCCGGACGGACGCGAGTACTGGGTCACCAACGAGCTCGGCGGAACCGTCAGCGTGATCGACACGGCGACCCTGCAGGTCACCGATACGATCACTTTCGAGAAGAAAGGGCTCCGCGAGGCCGACATCACACCCGTTGATCTGGTCATGACCAGGGATGGAACCACCGCCTTCGTCACGCTGGGCCGGGCCTGGCACGTTGCACGTGTCGACGTCGCCACGCGCACCGTCGAAGCCTATATCCTCGCCGGAAGTCGCGTCTGGGGCGCCGCCTTGACGGCGGATGATTCCATCTTGGTGGTGACCAACGGGGCCAGCGACGACATCTCCGTGATCGATACCGAGGCAAACCGCGCCATCCGTTCGGTTGCAGTGGGGCGCACGCCGCACACCGTTCGAATTCGGGACTGACGCCATCGTGACATCACCAATGCGCGGGGCCGCCTGCCTGCTGGCGGCACTACTGCTCGGCTCGGCAGCGGCGGCCCAGGACCGGCCCGTCTTCGCGTTCGGCTATCTCGATCTTGCCGAAGATATCCGCTACTCGCGTTGGGGCGTCCATCCGGTCGACATCCGCTCGGAAACCAACCGGATCGATCGCCGCCCGCTGGCAGGGGCCGAAATGGGCGTGAGCGATATCCGGTCCTTCGGGCGGCGCGCCGGCGTGCAGTTCGCGTTGCGGGCGGAGCAGGTCACCGATGCGAATGAACTGCCGGCCGCCCTCGATGCGATCCGGGCCGAAACCGGGGCCTTCGTGTTTCTCGTCGACGCACCTGCCGCCGCGCTTCGTGAACTGGCGGCAGCGACGACCGGCCGGGACGTCATTCTGATCAACGTATCCGCCGTGGACGACAGTTTGCGCGGGGAAGCCTGCGAGGCGCACCTCCTGCACACCGCGCCCAGTCGGCAAATGCTCACGGATGCAGCGGCCCAGTACCTGATTGCCCGGGACTGGAACGAAGTCCTGGTCCTGCAGGGGCCGCTGGAGGAAGACGCACGGATGGTTGCGGCCTTCCGGCACTCAGCCGGCACCTATGGCCTCAAGATCGACGAGGAACGGACCTTCGTGCTGTCCAACGACCCGCGGATGCGGGATCGCAATGATCTCGACCTGCTGACAGGCCGCGCAGACTACGAGTCGGTCTTCGTCGCCGACGTCGACCGTGAGTTTGCCCGTTCCGTTCCCTACTCGACCCAGGACCCGGCCGCCATCACCGGCGCAGCCGGGCTGCGTCCAACCCCATGGCACTGGAGCTATCTCCGGCACGGAGCGCCGCAGGTCCACGGCCGCTTCGAGCGCCAGACCGGTCGCCGCATGGAGGGCGGTGACTGGGCGGCCTGGGTGGCGATCCGCGCCATCGGCGAGGCCATCGTGCGGAGCGGCTCCACCGCGCGTGGCGACGTTCACGCCTACCTGCTGGGACCCGAGTTTCGCCTCGACGGCTCGAAAGGACCGGCGCTGTCATTCCGTCCCTGGAACGGACAACTTCGCCAACCGATTATGCTGGCGACGGAGGACTGGGTAACCGCGGTCGCTCCGCTCGCCGGTTTCGTGCATCAAGTCAACGATCTCGACACGCTGGGGCGTGACGAGCGAACCAGCGACTGCAGCAAGTTCGCAACGCCAGAGCAGCCGACATGACAGCCAGTCACGCGCTACGTGCCCTCGTCGGGCTTACCGCCCGCGAGGTCGTGAAATTCTTCCAGCAGCGCGGGCGCCTGCTGTCGGCCTTCGTCCGTCCCGCGCTCTGGCTGTTCGTGTTCGCCGCCGGCATCGGCTCCACGAAGGGGATCGACCCCGGGATGGTGAGCCCCTATCCGGTGCAGAGCGTGAACTACTTCGAGTACATCGTTCCCGGTCTCGTCGGAATGGTGCTTCTGTTCAGCGGGATGCAGTCGTCGCTGTCGATGGTGTACGACCGCGAAATGGGCGTCATGCGGCTGCTCCTTACGGCACCGCTGCCCCGCTGGTACCTGCTGACCGCCAAGCTGTTCGCAGGCACCATGCTCTCGATCCTTCAGGTGTACGTGTTCCTGATCGTGTGCCTGCCGCTGATCGGCATGCAGATCAGCCTCAACACCCCCCTGCTCGGCTGGGTCTGGATGTTCCCGGCCGCAGTGCTGTTCGGATTGCTGCTGGGGGCCGCGGGCCTCGCGTTGTCGGTCCACATCCGCCAACTCGAGAACTTCGCGGGCACCATGAACTTCGTCATCTTCCCGATGTTCTTCATCTCCAGCGCGCTGTATCCGCTGTGGCGCCTGCTGGAAAACGGCGCCGAAATCGTGTGGTGGCTGGCCCAGTTCAATCCGTTCACGTACGGGGTCGAACTCGTGCGCTGGGCCAGCCAGGGCCAGATTCACTGGCACAGCTTGATCGTTACGGTGGCCTGTACGATCGTGTTCCTCGCTGCCGCCGTCCTTGGTTACGACCCACAGCGCGGCATGCTCCGCCGTCGTCCGGGCGGCGGCGGTCCGCCGGCTGGAGGCTGAAGCCCGTGCCCGCTGGCTCACCCGCGGCGAGCGTCGCCGACCTCGTCGGCAACACGCCGCTCATCCGCCTGCGGCGGCTGTCGGACGAGACCGGGTGCGAAATCCTGGGCAAGGCCGAGTTCCTGAATCCCGGCCAGTCCATCAAGGACCGGGCGGCGCTCTGGATTATCCGCGACGCCGAGAAGCGGGGCCTGCTGCGACCGGGCGGCACCATCGTCGAAGGTACGGCCGGCAATACCGGGATCGGCCTGACCGTGATCGGGAGCGCCCTAGGCTACCGGACGGTCATCGTGATGCCGGAGACCCAGAGCGAGGAGAAGATCAGCGCCCTCCGGACGATCGGCGCCAGCCTCCGGCTGGTTCCGGCCGTCCCGTACTCGAACCCGGGCAACTACATCCGCTACTCCGGCCAGCTCGCCGCGGAACTCGCCGACACCCTGCCCAACGGGGCCGTCTGGGCCAACCAGTTCGACAATCCGGTGAACCGCCAGGCGCACCGGGTATCCACGGCACCCGAGATCTGGGACCAGACCGGCGGGAAAGTCGCGGCGTTCGTGAGTGCCATCGGCACTGGCGGCACGATTGCCGGGGTCTCCGACGGGCTGAAGGACCGGAATCCGGACGTGCAAGTGGTGCTCGCTGACCCCACGGGATCGGGGATGCACGCGTGGGTGCAAACGGGGACCCCGAAGGCGGAGGGCACCTCGATCACCGAAGGAATCGGGCAGGGGCGGGTGACCGGCAACCTCGAGGGAGCGCGCATCGACGATTCGTTGCAGGTGACGGACGAAGAGGCACTTCGGGTCATCTATGCACTGGCTGTCGAGGAGGGGCTCCTGCTCGGAGGATCGACAGGCATCAACATTGCGGGTGCCGAACGCGTGGCCCGGGACCTCGGTCGCGGGCACGTGGTGGTCACCATGCTGTGCGATCATGGCACCCGGTACGCCTCGAAGATCTTCAACCCGGCCTTCCTGACCGAGCGTGACCTCCCGGTCCCGCCGTGGCTGGAAGGAGGAACGTGACGTGCCCGACCACACGTCCGCGTCCCCGCTGGTAAGCGCGGAGTGGCTGCGCGACGCGCTCGATCGACCCGACGTCGTGGTGTTGGACGCCTCCTGGCATATGCCGGCGACCCGACGGGACGGCGCGAGCGAATTCGAGCTCGGCCACATCCCCGGCTCCGCGTTCTTCTCGATCGACGGGATCGCTGACCCGGATTCGGCGCTGCCCCACATGGTGCCGACCGCCGACGCGTTCGCGGCGGCGGTCGGGGCCCTCGGCGTCGGTGCCGGCGACCATGTCGTCTGCTATGCGACGGTTGGCATCGGCACCGCCCCGCGCGCCTGGTGGATGTTCCGGCTGTTCGGCCACGAACGCGTCTCGGTACTCGACGGAGGCCTGCCGGCGTGGACCGCTGGCGGCGGCACCCTGGCCAAGGGACCGGCCCGGCCGAGGCCCCGCGCCTTCCAGGCCACGTTCAACCCGGCGCGGATCCGGGACCTGGCAGCCGTTCGCGCCAACCTCGAGGCAGCGACCGAACTGGTGGTCGACGCCCGGAGCGCCGGTCGGTTCGCCGGCACCGAGGCGGAACCTCGCCCCGGACTTCGCGGCGGCCATATCCCGGGAAGCGTGAACGTTCCCTACCAGACCCTGCTGGACGGCCCTCGCATGCTGCCCCCCGAGGCGCTGCGTGCGCGCCTGGAGGCGGCCGGCGTGGCCGGCGATCGGCCGCCGGTGTTCACCTGCGGGTCCGGAGTCAGCGCCTGCACTCTTGCCCTCGGCCTCACGCTGACCGGTCGCGATGACTGGGCGGTCTACGACGGGTCGTGGTCGGAGTGGGGAGGGCGCGAGGATGTCCCGGTCACGTCCTGACGAGCGCAAGCGCCGTCCGGCAACGGTTCTGGGCCGAGCCGGCCGAAATCCCCACGAGCATCGGGGCGCTGTCAATCCGCCCGTTTACCATGCCTCGACCATCCTGTTCCGGGACACCGCGGACTTGCGCACCCGCGGCCCCAACCGACTGGACGACGTTGTCTACGGCCGCTTTGGCACACCGACGACCTTTGCCTTCGAGGAGGCGATGGCCGCCGCGGAAGGCGGCGCACGCAGCGTTGCCGTGGGTTCCGGCAAGACCGCCGTCGCGGTCGCGCTGAGCAGCTTCCTCGCCGCCGGGGACCACCTCTTGATGGTCGATTCGGCGTACGGACCCACCCGCAGCCTGGCCGGCGGCTGGCTTGCGCGGTTCGGGGTCGAGACCACCTTTTACGACCCCTGCATCGGGGCCGGGATTGCGGCGCAGATCCGCGACAACACGCGGGTGTTGTTTCTCGAATCACCCGGCTCGCACACGTTCGAGGTGCAGGACGTGCCCGGTATCGCAACGGCCGCCCACGCGCGCGACTGCACAGTGATTCTCGACAACACGTGGGCGAGCCCGCTGTTCTTCCGACCGTTCGAGCACGGTGTCGACGTGTCGATTCAGGCGGCGACGAAGTACGTGTCGGGACATTCCGACGTCATGCTGGGGGCCATCACGACCACCGAGGAGACCCACGTCGTCGTGCGCAAGACCGCCCAGGCTCTGGGAGCGACCGTCGGGCCGGACGACCTGTACCTCGGGCTGCGCGGACTGCGCACGCTGGACGTCCGTCTCCGGCGTCATATGCAATCCGGCCTCGCGCTCGCGCGTTGGCTAGCTGACCGGCCCGAAGTGGAGCGCGTACTGCACCCCGGCCTCGAGGGAGACCCCGGCCACGCGCTGTGGCGGCGCGACTTCCTGGGGGCTTCGGGTCTCTTCGGCGTGATCCTCCGCCCGGCCCCGCCGGCAGCCTACGATGCCTTCCTGGACGGGCTGGAGTTGTTCGGCATGGGTTACAGCTGGGGCGGCTTCGAGAGTCTCATCGTCCCGTCGATGCTCCGGGGGGCGCGCGACGTCGCGCCGTGGCCCGCGCCCGAGCGGACCTTCCGCATCCATGCCGGACTGGAAGACGTGGCTGACCTCCAGGACGATCTGGAAGCGGGGTTTGCTCACCTGGCGAGGTCGACGGGATGAAGGGAGTCGGCAGACGGCCGGCAGCGCGGCTGTTGATGCTGGCGCTGCTGCTCGCGCCGACGACGGCCGCGGCGGCCGAGACGTTCCAGGTCGGCACCGTCGAGATTCAATCGGGAGCCGAACGACACCGGTTTCAGGTGGAGCTGGCCGTGACGCAGGCGCAGCAGCGGCAGGGCCTGATGCATCGCCTCACGCTCGGCGAGAACGAGGGCATGCTGTTCCTGTATGCGCCGCCGCAGCGCATCCGGATGTGGATGAAGGACACCTACATCCCGCTGGACATGCTGTTCATTCGGCCTGACGGCACCATCGCCGCGATCGCGGAAGACACCATCCCGCTGTCGCTCACGCCGATCGGCCCCGACGTCTACGTGAACGGTGTCCTGGAAGTCCTGGCGGGGACCTCGGAACGGCTTGGCCTCCGTCCCGGCGACCGCGTGCGTCATCCCCACTTCGGCGCCGAACGCGGCCCGGGCCAGTGAATACCGAAGCGCGAATCAGAATCCGGGTCCAGTTGGGCGACCTGCCGCTGTTTGGGCCCGGCAAGGCCGCCCTGCTCACGGCGATCGACGAGGTGGGCTCGATCGCCGGCGCGGCCCGGGCCCTCGGCATGTCATACCGGCGGGCCTGGCTGCTGGTTGATTCGATGAACCAGAACTTCACCGGCCCGCTCGTGGCCGCGAGTCCCGGTGGCCGCGGCGTTGGCGGCTCGCGCGTCACCGACCTTGGGCGACGCGTGCTCGCGGCCTACCATGCCGTCGAGGTCGACGCCGCCCGCGCCGCCGGCAAACCACTGGCAGACCTCCAGACCATGGTCGCCGCCGAACCCGGTCCGTCGGTTGCGGGCGAGCCGGAATAGGAACCTACCGGGGCCTGCCGTGCGATCCGTCCAGCTGGATATGACCTGCGCTTGATGCTGCCAGCGCGTGGACACGATGCGACCCTGCGGTCCGCCGGGAATCCGGTGAGGCACCTGACTGGTGCACCACGGTCGCCGCGGCAGCCGACCCGCGACGCTAGGTCTATCGTCCGGAAAACGATGCACCTTGTAGATCCGAGCCCCTGGGTTGGCGGCGGTTCGGGGTAGAGGTCAGGCAGAGCTTGCAATGCAATATATTCTGTCGTATATAATAGCCGCGTGGTGCCAGCGGCCTGAAGTCCATCGGAATCGCGCCGTGCGGACCCCCCGATGGCCGGTCGCCTGCCTCACCCTCCTCGGATTGGTTTCGGTCCCGGCCCCCTTTACGCAAGGGGGGCCGGCGGCCGGGCCGGTCGCCGGCCAGGAAATCCTGGTGTTCGCTGCCGCATCGACCGGCATCGCCCTCGAAGAGGTTGCCAACGCCTATGCCGCCGTCGGCGGTGGACGCGTGCGCTTCTCTCTGGCCGCGACCAGCGCCTTGGCTCGCCAGATCGAATCGGGCGCGCCGGCCGACCTGTTCGTGTCGGCCAATACCGCCTGGATGGACCGGGTTGAGGAAGCCGGGCTCCTGGCTGCCGGAAGCCGGACTCTCCTCTTCCGCAACCGCCTCGTGCTGGTGGCACCTTCCGACACGGATGTCGAGCCGGTGGCCGTGGACATCTCGCTGGATGTCGAAGCCATGCTGGACGGCGGTCGACTGGCCGTCGCCGATCCCGTTTCGGTTCCGGCCGGAATCTATGCGCGGCAGGCGCTGGAATCACTTGGCATGTGGGACCGGCTCCAGGCGCGGGTTGCGCCAGCCAGCGATGTGCGCCACGCGACGCTGCTGGTGCGGCGGCACGAAGCGCCTCTGGGGATCGTCTATTGGACGGACGCGCGCGACACGGCGGAGATACGGGTCCTCGGGGCCTTTTCCCCTGAACTGCATGATCCCATAGCCTATTGGGTCGCCCAGCTGGCCGACGCGCCGGCCCCGGCCGCTGCCTCGGCGTTTCTCGCGTTCCTGCAATCGGACGCCGCCCGGACCATCTTTTCCCGCCACGGATTCGCGCCTCCATTCGATGCCGACACCCGCTGAAACCGAAGCGCTGCTGCTGTCCCTGCGGGTCGCCGTATGGAGTGTTCTGGGCAGCCTGCCCCCGGCCATCGCCATCGCCTGGTTGCTGGCGCGCACGCGCTTCCCCGGCCACGCGTTGCTGAACGGCATCCTGCACATCCCATTGGTCGTGCCGCCGGTCGTGATCGGCTATCTCCTGCTGGTGTTCCTCGGGCGGCGCGGCCCGGGCGGCATGTTTCTCGAGAACGTCTTCGGGATCACCCTCGGCTTCACCTGGCAAGGTGCGGCCATCGCCAGCGCGATCGTGGCGTTTCCGCTCATGCTGCGTGCGATCCGGCAATCGATCGAAGGCGTGGACCGGCGACTGGAGCAGGCCGCGCGGACGCTCGGCGCGAGTCCGGCCAACGCGTTCTGCACCGTGACCCTGCCCCTCATTGCACCGGGCGTGTTCGCTGGCATGGTACTCAGCTTCGCCCGCTCGCTCGGCGAGTTCGGCGCCACCATCACGTTCGTGTCGAGCATCCCCGGAGAGACCCGAACCCTGCCGCTGGCGCTGTACGCTGCCGCTCAGGTTCCCGGCGGCGAGGCCCAGGCAACGCGGCTGGTGGTCATCTCGATCACGCTGGCGATGATCGCGCTCATCGGCTCTGAATGGCTCGCGCGCCGCACGCGGCACTACTCGAGTGGCGGACCGTGATCGACGTCGCCTTCTCGCACCGGCAGGGCAGCTTTTCGCTGGACGTGAGCATGCAGGTGCCGGACAGCGGCGTGACCGGCCTGTTCGGCACGTCGGGCGCCGGCAAGTCGACCGTCGCCGATGCGATCGCCGGCCTGATCCGCCCGGACGCCGGTCGCATCGCCATCGGCGAGACCGTCCTGTTCGACAGTGCACGCGGCGTGGCGGTGGCGCCGGAACGCCGACGGATCGGCTACGTCTTCCAGGAAGCGCGTCTCTTCCCGCACATGAACGTCCGGGCCAATCTGCACTTCGGCGGTCGCCGGCGTGGCGCCGCCAGCCCGGACACCTTCGAACAGGTGGTCGGCCTGCTGGGGCTCGAGCCGCTGCTGGACCGGCGCACGCGACACCTCTCCGGCGGCGAGGCGCAACGGGTCGCCATCGGGCGCGCCCTGCTCAGCGGGCCCGATCTCCTGATCATGGACGAACCCCTGTCGTCGCTGGACCAACAGCGGCGTGACGACGTCCTGCCCCACCTCGAGCGGCTCGCGGCCGACACCGGGGTGCCGACCGTGTACATCACCCATTCGATCGAGGAGATCATTCGCTTGGCCGACCATCTTGCCGTGATGGCGAACGGCACCGTCCTCGCCTGCGGGCCCATCCAGGACGTCATGGCACGCCCGGACCTGCCCGTGCTCAATGACCGGCGTGACGCCGGCACCATTCTGCTGACCACGGTGGCAGGCCACTTCGACGACGATCACCTGAGCGCTCTGCGCTTCGGCGAACACACGCTGCTGGTCCCCCGCACCGAACGTGCCGAGGGCTCGCCGCTGGCGCTCAGAATCCTGGCCCGCGACGTCTCGCTCGCGCTCGAGCCGCCGCAACGCTCCAGCGTGATGAACGTGCTGCCCGGCACGGTCACGGGAATCCATCCGAGAGGCGATGGGCATGTCGACGTGAGCATCGACTCGGGGCAGATCATCCGTGCACGGATCACGCGCCGGTCGGCCGACGATCTGTCGCTCAAGGTCGGCCTGGAGCTGTATGCCCTCGTCAAGTCCGTAGCGTTCGCCGAGCGCGACGCGTTCCGCCGGCACGCGGACGGTGAAGGATGACCGCTGACCGCCGCACGGGCGGCGAGATCCTCGCCGACCAGCTGCTGATCCACGGCGTGGACACGGTCTTTGCCGTGCCCGGCGAAAGCTACCTGCCGGTCCTCGACGCGTTCTTCGACCGGCGCGACGCCCTTCGCCTCATCACCTGCCGCCACGAAGCGGGCGCCGCCAACATGGCCGAAGCGGCGGGCAAGCTCACGGGGCGGCCGGGAGTCTGCCTCGTCACCCGCGGGCCGGGCGCGTGCCATGCGAGCGTCGGCGTCCACACGGCGCACCAGGATTCCACGCCGATGCTCCTGCTCGTCGGACAGGTCGCACGCGACACCCGTGGCCGGGAAGCCTTCCAGGAAATCGACGTTCGCGACATGTTCCAGGCCCCCATGGCAAAGTGGGCCGTCGAGATCGAGGACACCGGCCGGCTCCCCGAGCTCCTGCACACGGCATTCCGGACCGCGACCAGCGGCCGGCCCGGACCGGTCGTGATCGGGTTGCCGGAAGACATGCTCCAGGAGACCGCTCACGTCGGAGACGCCGGAACCTGGACCCCGGCCCGGGCGCACCCCGCCCCGGCTGACCTGGAACGTGCACACCGGCTGCTGGCGGAAGCCGAGCGGCCCCTGCTGATCGCCGGGGGCAGCAACTGGACCCCGGCCGGTCGCGCGGCGCTCGCGACACTGGCAGAAGCGGCTGACGCGCCGGTGGCCGTGTCCTTCCGGCGGCAGGACCTGGTGGACAACGAACACCTCCACTATGCCGGTGATCTCTCGACGAGCGTGGACCCGCGCCTGGTCGAACGGGTCAAGGACGCGACCCTCCTGTTGGTGCTGGGAGCCCGGCTCGGTGAAATGACCACCGGCGGATACGCGACGCTTCGGCCGGGCCGCCAAACGGTACCCCTGGTCCACGTGCATCCGGACCCCTTCGAGCTGGGCCGCGTCTTCATCCCGGACCTGGCGGTGGCGGCCGATCCCGGCGCTTTCGCCGCGGCCCTGGCCGGCCGCGACTTCCCGTCCGGTCCGGCACGGCAGGCCTGGCGGGAGGCTGCCCACAACGACTACCTGCGCGCCTCGACCCCCGAGCCGTACGCTGCCGATCTCGACATGGGACAGGTCATGCTGCATCTGCGCGCGACCATGCCGCCGGACACGGTGATCACGGTGGACGCGGGCAACTTCAGCGGGTGGGCGCAGCGGTTCTGGCGGTTTCGGCATCCGCGCTCCCAGCTCGGCCCGACCAGCGGCGCCATGGGGTACAGCGTTCCCGCCGGCGTGGCCGCCGGCATCCTGGCGCCGAACCGCGAGGTCGTCAGCTTCGTGGGGGACGGGGGCTTCCTGATGTCGGGCCAGGAGCTCGCCACGGCAATCCAGCATGGCGCACGCCCCCTCGTGCTGGTCGTCAACAACAGCATGTACGGGACCATCCGGATGCACCAGGAGCGGTCGTACCCCGGCCGCACGATCGGAACCGACCTCAAGAACCCCGACTTCGCCGTGCTGGCGAAGGTCTACGGGGCGCACGGCGAACGCGTGACCCGGACGGACCAGTTTCCCGACGCGCTGGCGCGGGCCCGCGCCAGCGGCACGGCGGCGGTCATCGAACTGGTGGTCGATCCCGATCAGATCACCACCCGGACAACCCTGGCGCAGCTGCACGTGCCCGCAACCGGCGATAGCCGGCCGAACTCCCGGCGACCGGGGACATGAGCACGCGCGCGTGGTGCCGCCCGCTTCGCTCGGGGCGGGATCGACCGGGGACCGCCTCCCCGACGTGACCGCTCCCGTGTAGACTTCCCGCCCGTCTGTCCGCGTCGCGGGCGGAGCCTGCGACCGTTGTTTCCTCGGCGAAGGCGAAGTTCCTGACGACGGTCGAGGGCCAAACTCCAGAATCGCGAACCCGCAACGGGATGCTTCCCCATGGCTGACGCCCACTATCGAACTGCGCTGGTTACGGGCGCCTCGAGCGGCATCGGTGCCGCCACTGCGCGCGCGCTCCGACGCCAAGGCCTGGAGGTGATCGCGTGTGCGCGACGCGGCGATCACCTGCAGGCCCTGGCCGACGAAATCGGTGCCCGCTTCATCGTCTGCGACCTGCGCGACAAGGAGGCCGTGTACGACGCCTTCGGGGACCTCGAAATCGATGTACTGGTGAACAATGCGGGGGTGGGGCGCGGCTTCACCAGCATCACCAAGGCCCAGCCCGAGGACATCGAGACGACCGTCGGCCTGAATGTCACGGGCGTGCTCCATGCCACCCGCGCGGTCGTGCCGGGCATGGTCGACCGCGCCCGCGGGCACGTCGTCAACATCGGTTCGGTCGCGGGCCTGCACGGCTGCGCTCCCGTCATCTACGGCGCCAGCAAAGGCGCCGTGCACCTCCTCAGCCAGGACCTCCGCATGGACCTTTCCGGAACCGGGGTACGGGTCACCGAGATCTGTCCGGGCCGCGTGATGACGGGCTTCTTCGACGTCGCCTTCGATGACGAGGAAGAGAAGCGGAAGTTCACCAGCGGCTTCACCCTGCTCGAGGCGGAAGACGTGGCCGAGTGCGTGGTCCACGCGGTCAACGCCCCGTGGCACGTCAACATCGCCACGATCGAGGTCATCCCCACGGAGCAGGCGATCGGCGGCGTCCAGATCCAGGCTGCCCGCACAGGTACCGATTCATGACCCGTACGAACGCGTTCAAGGCCGGTCTTCAGTCCGGCAGGCCGCAGGTCGGCATGTGGGCCAGCCTCGCGAGCCCGCTCGCCACCGAAGTGCTGGCCGGTGCCGGCCTCGATTTCATCGTGATCGATTCCGAACACGCCCCCAACGACGCCGCCGAAATCGTCGCCCAGCTCCAGGCGTGTGCGGCCGGCGGCACGACCCCGGCCGCGGTGCGCGCCTGGTGGAACGACCGCGTCGCCATCAAGCGCATCCTGGACTGCGGTGCCGAGACGATCGTGGTGCCGTACGTCCAGACCCCTGACGAAGCCCGGGAAGCCGTGGCATCGGTGCGGTACCCACCGGTCGGCGCCCGCGGAGCGGCCGGCGCCACCCGGGCCAATGCCTTCGGACGCGAGCCCGGCTACTGGGGAGAAGCGGACGACCGCATCTGCCTGGTCGTGCAGGTGGAGACGGCGGCCGCCATCGAGGCGGCGAGCGACATCGCGGCCGTGGACGGCGTCGACGTGGTATTCGTCGGTCCCGGTGACCTGGCGGCCGATCTCGGGGTGATTCACGACCGCCAGCACGACTCGGTGCGTCGGGCGCTCGAACGGGCGCTGGCCAAGATCACGGCGGCGGGCAAACCCGCCGGGGTGATGGCCGGCAGCATCCAGGATGCCCGCGGCCTCCTGGACATGGGCTTTTCGATGGTCTCGGTCGCCACCGAGCTCGTCCACCTTCGGGTCATCGTGGACAAGGTGGTCAGCGAACTTAAGGAAACAGCATGAAGATCACGTCGGTCGAAGCCATCACGGTAGACGTCCCCTTTACCCAGGCGGGGCCGCCCAGCGGCTTTGGCGGAGAGACCTGGAACACCCTGGCCTGCCTGCTGGTCAAGGTCGAAACCGACGAAGGGATCGTCGGCTGGGGGGAAACCTTCGGGTACAACTGCATTCCGGCCGCACGAACCGCCCTGGAGTCGATGGTGGCGCCGCACGCGGTAGGGCTTCCCGCGGACGACATCGCGGGCACGATGGACCGTCTCCAGGTCATCTTCCATCTATTCGGGCGCTACGGCGTCACGCTGTTCGCGCTCTCCGGACTGGAGATCGCGCTGTGGGACATCGCCGGCAAGCGGGCCGGCAAGCCGCTCCACGCCCTGCTCGGCGGCACGGACGTCGACTCGCTTCCGAGTTATGCCAGCCTGTTCAAGTACATCGATCCCCAGGTGACCGCGAGCGTGTCCGCCGCGGCGCGCGAAAGCGGCTACGAGCGGATCAAGCTGCACGAGGACACCATGGCGCCGATCCTTTCCGCGCGGGATGCGATCGGACCCGACACCCCGCTGATGGTCGATGTCAACTGCAGCTGGCGGGAGAACGATCTCCCCGACCTGATCGGTCCCCTGAAGTCGGCCGACCTGCTCTGGCTCGAAGAACCGATCTGGCCGCCGGAGAACTTTCCCTTGCTGGCGGACACCCGGGACGCGCGGCTGCCGCTGGCCTCGGGCGAGAACCTGTGCACCGTCTGGCAGTTCCGGCACATGCTGGACGCGCGGGCCGTGGACTACACGCAGCCCAGCGTGACCAAGGTGGGCGGCGTGGCGGAATTCGCAGCCGTGTGCGACGCCACCCATGCCGCCGACACCGCCGTGGCCCCGCATTCGCCGTACTTTGGGCCCGGGTTCCTGGCGAGCCTCCACCTGATCGCCACCAAGGCTCCCGAAGCCTACGTGGAGCGGCTGTTTGTCAATCTCGAGGCGGACCTGTTCGGCGGGCTGACGGTCCCGGACGGCAACGGCCGGCTCAAGCTCCCCCAGGGACCGGGCCTCGGCTGCGACCCGGACCCCGAGCTGCTCGCCCGCTACCGAGTGGACTGACCGCGGCCGGCGGGTCCCGGCACGCGCCGGCCGTCCGGCGCCGCTCGGCGAGGCCCTACAGGAAGCTGTAGGGATCGACGTCGACCTTGATCCGAATCCCCGCCGGTGCCCGGACGGAGCCCAGCCAGGTCCGCACGTACGTCTGCAGCAGCTGATTTCGGCCGCCGCGGACAAGGAAACGGACCCGGTACTGGCTGCGAATCCTGCTGAGCGGGGCCGGCGCCGGTCCGAACACGTCCACCCCATCGTGCTGCGGGACCACGCGGGCCAGCGCCCGGCAGAAGCGCTCCAGGACCGGTTGATCGCGCGACGCCAGGATCAGCGCCACAAGGCGCCCGAACGGCGGCATCTTCGCCTCGGCCCGGGCGGCCGCCTCCATCCGCCGGAAGGCATCCCCGTCCCCGCGCAGGAACGCCTGCATGACCGGATGCTCGGGCTCCCACGTCTGCATCAGCACGCGCCCGCGCCGACCCTCCCGGCCCGCCCGGCCGGCAACCTGCGTCAGCAGCTGGTAGGTCCGCTCGCCGGCCCGGAGATCGGCGCCCCCCAGCCCCAGGTCCGCGTCCACCACCCCGACCATGGTCAGGTTCGGGAAGTGATGTCCCTTGGCCGCCATCTGGGTGCCGATGAGAAGCCTGGTCGCGCCGGATTCCATGCCCTGGACCAGTCGCGCCAGGTCCGCCGGCCCACGCATGGTGTCGCTGGTCATGACGACCGGCTCCACGCCCGGAAACAGGCGGCGTACCTCTTCCTCGATGCGTTCGACCCCCGGTCCGCAGGCCGCCAGGGAATCCTCGACGCCGCAGGTGGGACACACCGCGGGCACCGGCATCCGGTGGCCGCAGTGGTGGCAAGTCAGGAGCCCGTCGCGCCGGTGCTCCACCAGCCAGGTCGAGCATGAGGTGCAGCCGATCCGTCCGCCGCACGTCCGGCAGACGGTGAGGGGGGCATAGCCCCGACGGTTGAGAAACAGGAGCACCTGCTCGTCGCGCGCGAGGGCCGCCGCCGCGGCATCCACGACGGGTTTGGCGAGCCACGAGCCCGCTTTCGGGCGACTCACGCGGAGATCCACTGCTTCGACGTCCGGGAGCTCCGCGTCCCCGTACCGGCGGGGCAGTGTCAGTGCGTGGTATCGACCCTCATGCGCATTGACGTGCGTCTCGAGCGCGGGCGTGGCCGACGCCAGAACGATCGCAGCACGTTCCTTGGCGGCACGGACTACCGCCATGTCGCGCGCGTTGTAGATCACGCCGTCCTCCTGCTTGTACGAGGCGTCGTGCTCCTCGTCGACCACGACCAGCCCGAGATCCGGAAACGGCAGAAACAGGGCTGATCGCGCCCCCACCACCACCGGCGCCGTGCCGCCCGCCACCTCCCTCCAGGTGCTGCGGCGCTCGCCTGCGGGCACTGCGGAATGCCACCTTGCCGGGGCGGTGCCAAAGCGGGCCTGGAAGCGCGCGAACCACTGCGGGCCGAGCGCGATTTCCGGGAGCAGGACCAGCACCTGGCGACCGCTGGCCAGGCAGGCGGCCACGGCCTCGAAATAGACTTCCGTCTTGCCGGAACCTGTCACGCCGCCGAGAAGCACCGGCCGAGGGTCCCGGGCCCGCACCTTCTGGACGATCTCGGTGGCTGCCCGGCGCTGCGACGCTGTCAATTCGGGCCGGACCCCTTCGCGACCCGGGTGGGGGGCGGCCGTCACGGTCAACGGTTCAGCGTCAAGCAGTCCCGTCCCGTGCATGCGGCGAACGGTCGCCGCGCTCACGCGCGCCTCCCGCTGGATCACCGGTCCCGCGAGGGCGCTCCCCGCGCCGGTCAGGACATCGACGACCCGTTGCCGCGCCGGGGTGAGCTTCGCCCCCTTCGGTCTGGGCTCGGCCAGGCGAAAACCGGCGGCGGTGCGTGGGGGTGCGAGTGCACCGGAAGCCGGAAGCGCCATCCTGAGAACGCTGCCCAGCGGCGCCATGGAGTACGAAGCCACCCATGCGATCAGCTCGCGCATGCGCGGGTTCATCGGCGGGAGATCGGAGACCCTGCGGACGTCCCGCAGCAGACTCTCCTGCACCTCACCCGCCGCCGGGCCCCACACCACGCCCGTCTCGACGCGGTTCCCGAACGGCACCGAAACGTAGGAACCCGTGGGCGCCGGATGGTCCACCCGGTAATCGAACGTCCGGGACAGGGGGCGGGCCAGCAAGACCGCCACCCGGGTGGGATTCCGATCCTTCTCGGGGAGCCGGTTCTCGGCGTCCCGGGCCGAGCGAACCGATCCCGCCGAACGGTTAGACTTGGGCAAGGCCGCCGGCCGTCGGCGCCGATCCGTTCTGGGACGGGAGTGCCCGCATGCAACTGTTTGTCGACACCGCAGATACTGGCCAGATTACTGAATTGGCCGCCACTGGGCTGGTGGACGGGGTGACTACGAACCCCTCCCTGGTGGCGCGAACCGGACGTGACTTCCGGGACGTCATCACGGAGATTACCCAGCTGGTGCCGGGTCCGGTATCCGCGGAAGTTACGGAAACCTCCTGCGAAGGGATGGTGACGCAGGGTCGCGAACTGGCCGGCATCGCCAGCAACGTCGTGGTGAAGGTCCCGCTCACGTGGGAAGGGCTGCAGGCTTGCCACGTGCTGGCCGCCCAGGACGACCCGATCGACGTCAACGTCACGCTGTGCTTCTCGGCCACGCAGGCATTGCTGGCCGCGAAGGCCGGCGCCCGTTTCGTCTCCCCCTTCATCGGGCGCCTTGACGACATCGGCCAAAATGGCATGGCGCTGATCCGAGACGTCGTCGACATCTACCGATCCTACCCGCGGACGCTGAAGACCGAAGTCCTGGTGGCGTCGGTCCGCGGGCCCGGCCACGTGCTGGAAGCGGCCAAGCTGGGGGCCGATGCCGCCACGGTGCCGCCGGGCGTGCTGCGGCAGCTGGTCGCACATCCATTGACCGACAAAGGCTTGGCGGCGTTCCTGGCGGACTGGGAGAAGGCCCAGGCATCGGCGGGGACCGGAGGCTAATGCGTCCCGCCGTCGGCAACTAGGCATGCCCGACCGGCTGGCGCGGACCGGATCCGAGCGGGCGATGCTGGGCCCCCGGCATCGAGACGCGGATGTCCTGCCGGATGCCGCGGAAGCATGGGGAATCTCCGATGCCAGGTGACCCGGCCCCGGCGCGCGGCCGTTAGCCCGACCGGACCGTCGGCAGACCGGGGGACGCGCGACATCGATGGCACACGTCGCCCCTGAGATTGCCGAAGGCTTGGCCGGATACCTGACTTACCTGCATCAGGAGCGCAGGCTGTCCGAGCACACGGTCACCGCGTATCGGCACGATATCACGCGATTTCTGCGATTCGTGGGGGAGCACACGGGTGCCGCCGTCAACCTCGACCTGCTCGACTCGCTGACAACCGCCGACTATCGCGCCTGGCTTGCCCACCTTATGCGGCCGCCGCGGCCTCTGGCACCGGCCAGCGTTGCCCGCGCGCGCTCCAGCGTTCAGGGCTTCCTTGTCCACCTCGCCCGGCACCAGGGGCTCCGTCGAATCAGCCTCCGCTCGCTCCGTCCGGCTCGCGTACCGAAGCGCGCTCCCCGGCCGCTCGGCGTCGATCAAGTCCAGGCCGTCATCGACGAGTCGCGACCGGCCGGCGCCGGTTGGCAGGACTTGCGGGATCAGGCGGTCTTCCTGCTCCTGTACGGAGCCGGGCTGCGGATCAATGAAGCGCTCTCGCTCAATCGATCCGACGTCACCGGGAACCGCGACGTCCTGCGCATTGTCGGGAAGGGAGAGAAGGAACGCATGGTGCCGCTGCTGGCGCCGGTTCGCGAAGGCATCGGACGCTACCTCGCCGCCGCGCCCGACGGATCCCCCGACGATCCGCTGTTCCTCGGCGCCCGCGGGCGCCGTCTGGGAGCGCGGGCGGTGCAGCAACGCATGCAGGAGATCCGCGCCCGGCTGGGGCTCCCCGACTCGGCCACCCCGCACGCGCTGCGGCACAGCTTCGCCACGCACCTGCTCGAAGGGGGAAGCGACCTTCGGGTGCTGCAGGAACTGCTGGGGCACGCGCGACTCGCGACCACGCAGCGCTACACGGAAGTTGCCGACCCGCAGTTGCGCGACACCTTCGAGCGCACGCATCCACGGGCCAAGCGCTGATACGGTCAGCGGTCGGGTCGATCCGCAGCCGCAGCTGCCCTGGCGACTCATGCAGGGAATGGCCCTGCGACCGGCGCGATACGCGACAGCGCCGCTGGTCGAGGGCGACCTGAGCCCCGGCGCCCACACGACCCGCGGTGCACCGGGGATTCCCGACAGCTACGACCGCGCCGCGGCACGGCCGTGCGGCCGCGCCCCGCCATGGACCTTCACCTGGCGCTGTAGCCCCCGTCGATCAGCAGGTCCGCGCCCGTCATGAACGACGATTCGTCACTGGCCAGAAACACCGCGCCGCGGGCGATCTCGTCGGGACGGGCGAGCCGGCCGACCGGATGGGCTTGGCCCCAGGCCGCCTCGGCCCGCTCCAGCGTCCCGAACCGTCTTGCCAGGCGTTCGGTTGCCGTGCCCCCGGGGGACAGCGCGTTGACTCGAATGCCCTCGTCGGCGTGGTCGATCGCCATGACCTTCGCTAGCTGGACCAGGGCACCCTTGGTCCCGCAGTACGCGGCCTGGCCCCGGTCGGCGACCCGTCCCATTTGCGACGCCAGCAGGATGATCGAACCGGATTTCTGCATCCGCAGGTGTGGCAAAGCGTGCTTGCAAAGCAGGAACGCGCCCGTGAGATTGACGTCGAGGGCTTGGCGCCAGTCCTCGACCGACAGCGCGTCGACGGTGACCCGCGGCGTGTCCGTTGCCGCATTGGCCACCACGACGTCAAGCCTGCCGAACGCCTCGATGGCCGCGGTCACGCCGTCGCGTACCGATTCCGAGTGGCGGACATCGCATTCCCGTGCCTGGGCGCGACCGCCGGCATCGTTGAGTTCCGCCGCAACCGCCCGGGCAGCCGCGACGTCGATGTCGAGGCATTGTACGGCGGCGCCCTCGGCTGCGAATGCGCGGGCAATCGCGGCACCGATTCCCCCGCCCGCTCCGGTAATCACCGCAACCTTGCTCTCCAGACGTCGCATGGCGTTGCCTCTTTCGCCCGGTCGCCCCGGCCCGGGTTCCATCCAAATCGTTGGGTCCGGGCGAGACCTATCGGCAGCCCGCTGGCAGCCGTGCGTCCGGACCTGGCGGGTACGGACCACCGGGAACGTCCAGGGCCGACGTCTCGCGCACTACGGTGCTCGTGAAACCGACCGGTGCCGGATCATGCCACGGAAGAAGGCGCCGGAACCCAGGAAACGCCCGGTTTCGTCATCCCGCCGCGAACCCGCCACCGGCGATGCCAGGTCGACGTCGCGGTTCACGGTTGACAGCGGGAATCGTCTAGGCGTGCAACGCCCTGCCGAAAGCGGCCGCGGCGGCGGCTTCGCGAACGGATTCGGACAGCGTCGGGTGCGCGTGACACGTCAGCGCCAGATCCTCCGCCGACGCCCCCAGTTCGATGGCCACCGTAGCTTCCCCGATCAGCTCCCCGGCCGACGCCCCGATCACGTGCACGCCCAGAATCCGGCCTGTACTTGCGTGGGAGAGAATCTTCACCATCCCCTCCGTCTGCCCGGTAGTGCGGCCGCGCGCGTTGGCAGTGAACGGAAAGCGTCCCTTCTTGTAGGCCGTTCCCTGCGCCTTGAGCTGCTCTTCCGTGGCGCCGACCCAGGCGACCTCGGGATCCGTGTACACGACCGACGGAATGGCGCCGTAGTTGACGCTTGCCGTATGGCCAGCCAGCAGCTCGGCCAGCGCGTGCCCTTCCTGGCTCGCCTTGTGGGCCAGCATCGGTCCAGTGGTGACATCCCCGATTGCGTAGATCCCGGCCGCGGACGTGCGAAACTGCTCATCCACCTGAATTCGTCCGAGCGGGTCCACCTCCACGCCGGCGGATGCGAGCCCCAGGCCCTCGGTCCGCGGGCTTCGCCCGGTCGCGACCAGAACGCTGTCGGCACGGAGCGTCCGGGCCCCCCCGCCGGCAGTCGGCTCCACTTGCAGAGTGACCTCGTCGCCCGACACCCGCGCGGCCGTAATTTTCGAACCCAGCTGGAACGTTATCCCCTGCCCCGCCAGCGCTCGATGAAACCGGCGGGCAACTTCCTGATCCATGGCGGGAACAATCCGGTCAAGGAACTCCACCACGGTCACCTTGGATCCCAGCCGCCGCCAGACCGACCCCAGCTCGAGACCGATGTACCCCGCCCCCACGACGACCAGCGTGTCCGGCACTTCCGCGAACGAAAGCGCGCCGGTCGAGGACACGATCCGGTCCTCATCGACGTCCACACCGGCCAACTGGCTCGGGACCGAGCCGGTCGCGATCACGACGTGGCTGGCGCCAAGCTCGCCGGAGTCCTTCCCTTCGACGATCACGCGGCCGGCCCCGGCCAATTGCCCCCGGCCTTGGTAGCGCTTCACCCCATACTTCCGGAACAGCTGGTTGATGCCCGCGGTGAGCGCATCCACCGCACCGTCCTTGTCCGCCATCATCGCGGCCAGGTCGAGCTCCACCGGCCCGGTCCGGATTCCGCGGGCGCCAAGCTCGCCCGCTTCGGCGAAGAGATGCGAATTGTGGAGCAGGGTCTTGGACGGGATGCACCCGACGTTCAGGCAGGTCCCGCCAAGCGCCGCCCGCTCGTCCACGCAAGCCGAGTCGAGCCCCAGTTGGGCAGCCCGGATGGCGGCGACGTAGCCACCGGGACCGCCGCCGATCACGAGAACGTCGTGCTGGGCCACGTCAGGTATCGAGCGCGAGCACGGCCGGCTGCTGCAGCAGGTCGCGAAGATGAACCAGAAACGTGACCGCGC
This sequence comes from Alphaproteobacteria bacterium, assembly GCA_022819905.1. Taxonomy (GTDB): domain Bacteria; phylum Pseudomonadota; class Alphaproteobacteria; order TMED109; family TMED109; genus VXPW01. Next base: position 9,587 of record JAJEGJ010000077.1, on the reverse strand, counting down.
CCTTGCCGTCCACGATCCGGTGATCGTAGGACAACGCCAAGTACATCATCGGCCGGACGACCACCTTCCCGTCGTGTGCGACCGGCCGCTCCTGAATGCGATGCAGGCCAAGAATGCCGGACTGCGGCGGATTCAGGATCGGCGCCGACATGAGCGAACCGTAAACGCCGCCATTCGATACCGTGAACGTGCCGCCTTCCAATTCATCCGCCGCCAGACCCCCGGCGTTGGCGCGTTCAGCGAAGTTTTGAATGTCGCGCTCGATCTCGGCAAATCCTTTGCGGTCCGCATCCCGTACCACCGGCACGACCAAGCCGCGCTCGGAATTCACCGCCACGCCGATGTCGTAGAAGTCCTTGTAGACGATATCGGTACCATCGATCTCGGCATTGACCTCGGGCACCGCCCGCAACGCCGACACGCTGGCCTTCACGAAGAACGACATCAGTCCCAGGCGCACGCCGTGTCGCTGTTCGAACGAGTGGCCGCTGGCCTTTCGGAGTTCCATGACGGCGCTCATGTCGACCTCGTTGTACGTGGTAAGCATGGCGGCGGTGTTCTGCGCTTCCTTGAGCCGCTCCGCCAGCCGGCGGCGCAGCCTGGACATCGGCACCCTCCGCACTCGGGCCGGCGATGCATCGGCCGGTGCCTCCGGAGCCGCGTCAGCGTTCGCCGCGGGCCCGCCACCGGCATCGGCGGGAGAACCCGGCGCCGCGCGCCGGGGCGCCGGCTCGCCGGCTACGGGAGCGTGTTCAGACGCTTCGGCCGCCGGTTCGCCCCCAGGGGCCGGGATGGGCGTTGCGCGAGGCGATGCCGGCGCCTCGGCAGCCGCCGCCAGGACGTCCCCCTTCAGGACGCGTCCGCCGGGACCTGTCGGTGTGACTGACGCAAGGTCGATCTCATGCTCGCGAGCCGCCCGGCGCGACGCCGGAGACAGCGGCTGTTCCTGCGCGCCCAGGAATTCCCTGAGATCATCGGCGGTGATTCGATCGCCACGGCCGCTACGGCGAACCTGCGTCGGGTCGGGAAGCTCGGGCGAGCCCGCGGATGTTCCTGCGGATGGCGCGCCTGCCGATGTGGGAAATCGACTCTCGACGGGCTCGGTTGCCGCGGCGGTGACGGCGGCCTCCTCCGGGGACGCCTCCTCTTGCATTGGCATGTCGACCGGGGCCTCGTCGAGCGGCTCTGCGTCGGCGGCCGGGGCGGAAGCCGGAGCCGCCGGCGCCGAATCGGCGGGGCCCGGGGTCGTAGTCGCCTCGACCGACGACGCTTCTGCCACACCGATCCGGGCAATGACCGCGCCCACCGCGACGTCGTCGCCGTCGCCGGCCGCGATTTCCAGGAGGATGCCGTTGTCCGGCGCCTCCACTTCCACCGTCACCTTGTCGGTTTCAAGCTCGACCAGGATTTCGCTCTGGGTGACCGGATCGCCGGGGCTCTTGCGCCAGTTGAGCACCGTGGCTTCGGTGATCGATTCACCGAGTGCAGGGACGACGACGTCGATGGCCATGGTGATTTCCGTCAGTCGGCAGTGGGCGGGAGCGTCAGGGCGCGGTTGACGAGATCGCGTTGCTCGGACGCGTGCGACGCATACAGGCCGGTGGCCGGTGACGCGGCCGGGGCCCGCCCGACAAAGGCCGGCCGGCCGGCCATTTGCGCCCGTTCCATCGCATCGTGGAGGAGGGGATAGATGTACGACCACGCGCCCATGTTGGCGGGCTCCTCCTGGCACCAGACCACTTCAGCCCGCGGCGATTCCCGAAGCACCTCCATGACCGACTCCAGCGGGAACGGGTAGTACTGCTCGATGCGGACCAGCTGAATTGCATCGCGAGTTTGGCCGTCACGCTGCTCCCATGCGGCCAGCAAATCGAAGTAAACCTTCCCGGAACAGAACACGGTGCGCCTGACGTCGGCCGGGTCGGGCCCGTTGTCCTGGCCCAGCACCCGGTGAAAACTGGAATCCGGACCGAACGCGGCGAGATTCGATACGGCCCGCTTGTGCCGAAGCAGCGATTTCGGGGTGAAGATGATCAGCGACCGACGGAATTTTCGCCGCATTTGCCGCCGCAACACGTGGAACAGGTTGGCCGGCGTCGTGCAGTTGACCACCTGCATGTTGTCGTCGGCCGCCAGTTGCAGGAACCGTTCGACCCTGGCCGAGGAATGCTCGGGGCCCTGCCCCTCGTAGCCATGCGGCAACATCATCGTGAGACCCGACATGCGAAGCCACTTGGACTGCCCCGAGGAAATGAACTGGTCGATGATGACCTGCGCCCCGTTCGCAAAATCGCCGAACTGCGCTTCCCAGATCACCAGCGTCTTGGGCGCGGCAAGCGAATAACCGTATTCGAAGCCCAGGACGCTCGCCTCGGCGAGCGGGCTGTCGACGATCTCGAAGTCGGCCTGGTTCTCGGCCACGTTATTCAGAGGCACCATGCGTGTTTCGTTGCGCTGGTCCACCAGTACCGCATGCCGCTGCGAGAATGTGCCGCGGCCGCAGTCCTGCCCGGACATCCGGACCGGCACTCCCTCCATGAGGAGCGATCCGATTGCGAGCATCTCGCCGGTCGCCCAGTCGATATCCTCACCCTTCTCGAGGTTTGCGATGCGCCGCTGCAGCTGCCGCGCGATCTTGCTGTGCACCTCGAAGCCTTCAGGGGGCGTCGAGGCGCGACGGCCGATGTCCCGCAGGCGGCCGAGATCCACGCCGGTCTTGCCGCGCCGCGAACCCGGTCCGGCCTCGCCGACGAAGCCCTCCCAGGCGCCTTCCAGCCAGTCGGCCTTGTTCGGAACGTACGCCTCGCTGGCCGAGTAGGCCTGCTCGAGGCGTTCCTGGCAGGCGGTCACCATCCTGTCAGCCTCGGCCATCGTGACCACGCCCTCCTCGACCATCTTGCGCGCGTAGATCTCTCGGGTCGTGGGGTGCTCGTCGATGCGCTGGTACATGAGCGGCTGGGTGAACGCGGGTTCGTCACCCTCGTTGTGCCCGAACCGCCGATAGCAAATCATGTCAAGGACCACATCGGACTGGAATTGCTGCCGATACTCCGTCGCCACCCGGGCGGCGTAGACGACCGCCTCGGGATCGTCGCCGTTCACGTGGAAGATCGGCGTCTGCACCATCAGGGCCACGTCCGAGCACCAGGGACCCGGCCGATAGTGCACCGGGTTGGTGGTGAAGCCGATCTGATTGTTGATGATGAAGTGGATCGTGCCGCCGCTGTTGTAGCCCTCGAGCTGGGACAGCCCCAGGGTTTCGGACACCAGCCCCTGGCCGGCGAACGCGGCGTCGCCGTGCAGCGTCACGCCGGCCACCTGCCGGCGCGCTGCCTGCTTCGGCAGCATGGACTGCTTGGCGCGGACCTTCCCCACCACGACCGGGTTCACCGCCTCCAAGTGGGACGGATTTGCCGTCAGCGAGAGGTGCATGGTCACGTCGCCCATGGTGCGGTCGGCCGAGGTGCCCAGGTGGTACTTGACGTCTCCCGAGGCGTCGATCCCCGGCGGGAGCGCGGGTGCGCCACGGAACTCGGCGAAGATGGCTTCCAGGGGCTTGTTGAGCACGTTGGCGAGCATGTTCAGCCGGCCGCGGTGGGCCATGGCCAACAGGATCTCCTTGAGCCCGAGCGCGCCGCCGCGCTTGATGATCTGCTCGATGGCCGGAACCATTGATTCGCCGCCTTCCAAGCCGAAGCGTTTGGTGCCGGTAAAGCGGCGGGCCAGGTACCGCTCGAACGTTTCGGCGTCCGTCAGACGTTCGAGAATCGTGCGTTTCCCGAGATCCGTGAAATCGGGGCCCGCGTCCTTGTACTCGATCCGGCGCTGAATCCAGGCCTTCCGGTCGGGATCCTGGATGTGCATGAACTGCACGCCGATCGTCCCGGCATAGGTCTCCTCGAGGATCCGCATGATCTCGCGCAGGGTGGCCCACTCGAGGCCCAGCACGTAATCGATGAAGATCGGCCGGTCGTAGTCCGCCGGCGTGAATCCGTAAGTGGCCGGGTCCAGTTCCGGGTGCGGCGTCACCGGCGCGAGTCCGAGCGGATCCAGATTTGCCTGCAGATTGCCGCGGACACGGAACGCCCGGATCAGCATCAGGGCGCGAATCGAATCCCGCGTGCCCGCCAGCATCTCCGTCGGGGGGCCGCCCACAGACGATGCGCTTGCAGACGAATTCGTGTCTTCCAGCCAATCCACCGCAGAGGGGGCCAGGGCGTGGAAGAAACCGCGCCAGGCCGGATCAACCGTTTCGGGGTCGGCGGAAAAGGCTGCATAGAGACGCCGGAGTTCTTCCTGGCGTGCACCTGAACCTTCAACGATTGTCACGCTGACCCTCCTCTCGGGCGAACGCGGATGCCACGGAGCCGCTAGCCGGAAGCGACACGTGCCATCGTGGAACCAATTTCGGCGGGCGAATCCACGACCGTGACCCCGGCCTCACGAAGGGCTTCGATCTTCGCGTCCGCGCCGCCCGACCCGCCGGCGATGATGGCGCCGGCGTGTCCCATCCGACGGCCTGGCGGTGCGGCCCGGCCAGCGATGAACGCGACGACCGGCTTGTCACTCCCGGCGCCCCGCAGGAACTCGGCGGCTTCCTCTTCCGCGACGCCACCGATCTCCCCGATCAGCACGATCGACCGGGTCGCGTCGTCGGCGACGAACTCCCTGAGGACGTCGACAAACGTGGTTCCCGGAACCGGGTCGCCGCCGATGCCGACGCAGGTCGATTGCCCGAGCCGCGCAGCCGTCGTCTGGGCCACCGCCTCATACGTCAGGGTGCCGGACCGCGACACGATACCAACGCTCCCGGCAAGGTGGATATGACCCGGCATGATGCCGATCTTGCACGCTCCCGGCGTGATCACGCCAGGGCAGTTCGGGCCGACCAGACGGGTACGCGAACCCTCCAGCACGCGCCGCACCCGCACCATGTCAAGGACGGGAATCCCTTCCGTAATGCACACGGCCAGCCGAACCTCGGCATCCGCCGCTTCCAGGATGGCGTCCGCGGCGAATGGGGGCGGCACGTAGATCACGGTCGCATCGGCACCGGTCTCGGCGACAGCCTCGCGGACCGTATCGAACACGGGCAGCCCAAGGTGAGTGGTGCCCCCCTTGCCCGGCGTCACGCCGCCCACCATCCGCGTGCCGTAAGCAATGGCCTGTTCCGAATGGAATGTACCCTGGGCCCCGGTGAAGCCCTGGCAGATGACTCGGGTCTTGCCGTTCACGAGAATCGCCATCAGCGATGATCACCGATGGCCGCCACGATCTTGCGGGCGGCGTCTCCCAAATCGCCGGCCGTGGTGATCGCCAGCCCCGACTCGGCCAGGATCCGCGTGCCGATGTCGACGTTGGTGCCCTCGAGCCGCACGACCAGCGGCACGTGCAGGCTCACCTCCCGCACCGCCCCGACAATGCCTTCGGCGATCGTGTCACAGCGCATGATGCCGCCGAAGATATTGACCAGCACGGCCTCCACGTCCGGATCGGACAGGATGATCTTGAACGCCTGCGACACCCGTTCCTCGGTCGCGCCGCCGCCGACATCGAGAAAATTGGCAGGCTGGCCTCCCTCGAAGGTGATCAGATCGAGGGTCGCCATGGCGAGGCCGGCACCATTCACCATGCACCCGATGTTCCCGTCGAGCTTGATATAGCTCAGGCCATAGTTGGTCGCCTCGGTCTCCCGAGGGTCTTCCTCGGTCTCGTCACGCAGTTCGCTGATGTCCGGATGCCGGAAGAGCGCGTTGTCGTCGAAGTTCATCTTTGCGTCGAGGGCCAGCACCATGCCCTCTCCGACTGCCGCCAGGGGATTGATCTCCACGAGACTGGCATCCGTCGCGACGAAGGCCTCCGACATGGCCAGGATCGTCCGCTCGGCCGACCGGCGGGCATCGGGATCAAGGTCCAGCGCGAACGCGAGCTCGCGCGCCTGATACGGCCGCATTCCCACCGCGGGGTCGACCACGACCGTCCGGATCCGCTCGGGCGTCGACGCGGCGACCAGCTCGATCTCCACCCCGCCCTCGGTCGACACCATGGCGACGTAGCGGCCCCGCTTGCGGTCGAGGGTCATCCCCACATATCGCTCAGCGGCGATCGACGCCCCTTCCTCGACGTACACGCGGCCAACCTCGGTGCCGTCCGCGCCGGTCTGAGGCGTGACCAGGCGCTTGCCGATCAGTTCGTCGGCCGCGGCCGCCACTTCGTCAAGGGACCTTGCCACCTTGATACCGCCAGCCTTGCCGCGGCCGCCGGCGTGCACCTGGGCCTTGACGACCCACAGCTCGCCGCCAAGCGACTGGGCGGCGGCCCGCGCCTCGGTCGCCGTATAGGCGATGCGACCACGCAGAACAGGCACGCCAAATCCGGCCAGAATTTCCTTGGCCTGGTACTCGTGAACGTTCACTTCGTGCGCGTCGCCTTCCGCAGTGCCGCCAACAATCCCTTGACCGCTTCCACAGACTTGCCGAACTGCGCCCGTTCCTTGGCGTCGAGTTTGACCTCGACGACCCGTTCCACGCCCCTTGCCCCGATCACCGCCGGCACACCCACGTACATGCCGCGGACGCCGTACTCGCCGCGCAACCATGCCGCGCACGGAAGCACACGGCGAGAATCGTGCAGATAGGCCTCTGCCATATCGAGCGCGGAATGGGCCGGTGCGTAGAAGGCCGAGCCCGTCTTGAGCAGATTCACGATTTCCGCGCCGCCGTCGCGAGTCCGCTGGACTATCGCGTCGAGACGCTCCTGCGTCGTCCACTTCATGCGTACGAGTTCAGGGATCGGAATACCGGCCACCGTCGAATAGCGAACCAGTGGCACCATGGTGTCGCCATGGCCGCCCAGGACGAACGCCGACACGTCGCGTGCCGAGACATTCATCTCTTCGGCAAGAAAATGGCGAAAACGGGCACTGTCGAGCACCCCCGCCATGCCGACCACCTTCCGATGGGGCAGCCCGCTCGCACGGCGCAGCTCGAAGACCATCGCGTCAAGCGGATTCGTGACACAAATGACGAAGGCGTCGGGACAGTGCGTCTTGATCCCCGCCCCCACGTCCCGCATCACGCGGGCGTTGATCCCGAGGAGATCGTCCCGGCTCATGCCGGGCTTCCGGGGGACACCCGCCGTCACGATCACCACGTCCGCACCCCGGAGCAGCGTGTAGGAACCGCCCCCGCGGACGGCGCCATCGCTCCCGGAAACAGGCGTCGCCTGGGCAAGGTCAAGCGCCTTGCCGGCGGCCATCCCTTTCTGGATATCGAACAGCGCAACATCACCTAGGTTGCGCAGGTTGGCGAGGTGCGCGAGCGTGCCGCCGATCTGGCCGCCGCCCACCAACGCAATCTTCGCTAGGGCCATGCGGCGCGCTCCCTCTTACAGGCCCCGTGTCTGGCGCGCCGGGAAGACTCGCGCCGCCGGCTTTCGGTTCCAGCCTACCAGATCGACCAAGGATGCGAAATACCGGGAAGGCGTGCGCCGGCCGGCCGAGACGGCCCAGAAATACAATTGAAAACAGCGGTTAGCACCGTAATCAAATAGCCAGTACGGCGGCAAACCGATACCCCAGCCGGCCGCCGGAGCACCCCCTGGTTCATGCCCAGTCCGAACCGGCTGCCCGGGTTCGGGGCGGGCTGCCGCGACGCCGACCGGCAGCGAAGATACGCTGCGCGGGCAGGACCTGAGGACGGGCTTTCCCGAGGCTCCTATAGTCGTCTGCCGTCGTGGCCCCCGGCACTCGCTGCCCACGATGCGGCCGACTTCGTTCCAGGACTGTCGGCGAACGCCTCCGCCTACCAATTCGAGCAGCCATATGTGCCGCCACGCCGCCTACATGGGCCCTCCGCGCCGCCTGGACGCCTTTCTCACCGCACCCGCGCATTCGCTGGTGGTTCAGAGCCATGCTGCCCGCGAGTTGGAACGGACGCTCGTGTGCGCCGACGGGTACGGCTTCGGCTGGTTCAATGATGACCGCAGCGGCGGACACTACCGAAGCACGCTTCCCATCTGGCAGGATCCCAACCTGGCGCCGCTGACCCACGCCCTGACCCGACGGATCTGGGTCGCCAATGTCCGAAGCGCAACGCCGCCGCTGCCGGTGAGCCACGAGAACACGCACCCGTTTCAGGCAGACGGTCTCCTGTTCTCGCACAACGGTTACATCGAACGGTTCCTGTGCACGGTGCGTTCGCGTGTCCGCCAGCTCCTGCCGCCCGACCTCGACGCAACGGTCACGGGGTCCAGCGACTCCGAACTCCTGTTTGCGCTGGTTCGCCGGCAATGGCGAATCTCCGACAGCGACCTGCCCGGGACGGTCCGCCAGGCGTTCAAGGTCCTGTCCCATCTCCTTCCCGGTGACGCGGACGCCCTGCTCAACGTGATTGCGGCGACACCTGATCAGATCGTGGCCACCCGGTACGCCATCGGCAGTCGGCCCAGCCCCAGCCTGTACACGGCAGCAGACCACGGCGCCTTCGCCGACGGCCGGCTCGTCGCCTCGGAGCCGTTTGATCGAGACCCGTCGTGGGAACCCGTGCCGGCCGGCCGCTTGGTCGTACTCACGAAGGCCGGCATCGAGATGCAGCCGCTGTGACATCGACGGCCGATCCGCTGCGCCGATGGCGGGACCTGCAGCGGGAACTCGTCGGCGCCGCGGCAAGCCAGACCGAGGACTGCTTTCGGGCCCAGGCGCACGACGACCTGAGCCCGATCGGGTGGCATCTCGAACACTGCGTGTTCGTCGAATGCGTGTGGATCCGGTCGGCGCTGCTCGACGATCACGGAATTCGCGACCGGCTCGCGCATCGCTGTCTGCCGGAACTCGCGCCGAAGTCCGGACGCGGCAGCCGCCTGCCGCCGCGGTCGGAATTGCTCCAGTGGTCCAGCGAGACGATGCAGCACAACGATACGCTCCTGCGCGAGGTCCGCGATCCCGACGCCGCAGATCCGCTTCGGGCGGGCGACCGCATTCTGCACTTTCTCGTCTCGCACCATGCCCAACACCTTGAAACCATGCGCACGATTGCCCTCCGGTTTGGCGCCTCCGAAGGCGGGAAGGCGCGGGCGGCCGGGGGGGCAGGTGCAACCGACGCGTCGGTCCAGCGGGTTGCGGCCGGGGTCGCGAGCGTCGGCAGCGCCGACACGGTTCGCGCGCACGACAACGAGCTCCCGCGTTCGCGGGTCCGCATGCAGGAGTTCCGGATCTCGCGGCGGCCGGTCACCAACCGCGCATGGGAGGCGTTCGTCGCGGCCGGCGGCTACCAGGATCCCCGCTGGTGGACGCCGGACGGCTGGCGCTGGCGGAGACGGTCCGGCGTCGAGGCACCCGATGCCTGGCGATATGCCGCTGCCGCCGCGCCGGACGACTTCGTGTCCGGCGTAAGTCGCCACGAGGCCGGGGCCTATGCCCGGTTTCGAGGCGGACGCCTGCCCCACGAGCACGAGTGGGAAACGGCCCGGATGGCGGGCCTGCTTCGCGATACCGGCCGGGTCTGGGAATGGTGCGCCAACCACTTCCATCCCTATCCCGGTTTCCAACCATTTCCGTATCGCGAGTACTCGCTGCCCTGGTTCGACGG
>JAJEGJ010000073.1 GCA_022819905.1 Alphaproteobacteria bacterium | reverse complement strand
TCTCCGCACCCGAAGCGATGAACAGCTTCGGATACACGCTTTTCGTCGGGAAATGGCACTTGTTTGACACGACGCTGAGGGTGCCGAACCACTTCATTTGGTCACTGGTCTGGGTGGCATTCTGCTATGTGCTCTTCAAGTATCATCGGTTCGGCAACCGTGTGCAGCTTGTCGGTGACAATACCGACAGCGCCCGTGAAATGGGCATCAACATCGAGCGCATTCGCGTCAGCGTCTTTATCGTATCCGGTGTCGCCGCGGCGATCACAGGTGCATTGCTCGTACAGATGGCGAACATGGTCTGGTTCCCGACCAGCGGAAAGGCGTATCTATTGATCGCGCTTGCGGCACTTTTTGTCGGCGGCACACCGACATGGGGCGGTGTGGGCACGATCTTTGGAGCGTTCTTTGGAGCGATGACCGTCACGCTGATCCCGTCCGGCGCGGTCGGCGCGGGTTTTGCCGGCTATTGGACAGACTTCATATTCGGACTCGTCATCATCCTGACCATGATCGCGCACCGATTTTCGGGCGCGCGGGTCCGATGACATGCGCGCGGCAGCGATCACCGGAGCCGCGGGCGGCATTGGCAGCGCGATAGCGCGAGCGTTTGCGGATGCCGGCTACAAGCTGGCACTTCTGGACCGCATTTGGCCACAACCACCGGAGGACAGCGAGGACCGTTCCCTGGCCATCGAGCTGACCGACCCCGACGAGGTCGATACGGCCTTCGACCGCATCTGCGGTGCGGTCGGCGCACTCGACGCGTGGGTCGACGTTGCCGGGATCAACCACCGTTCACCCGTCGCGAAGATGAAGGTTCCGGACTGGGACCGCATGATGGATACAAGTGTCGGCTCCGTGTTCCTGACCGCAAAGTTCGGCCTGCCCCTGCTGGAGAAGGGTCAGGGGCGGGCGATCGTCAATTTGGCCTCGGTCTCGGGGCACGTCGCATCAGTTGACTGTCCGGCCTACGTTACGACCAAGGCGGCAGTCGAAAGCTTCACCACAGCGCTTTCCCAAGAGGCGGGCGACCGGGGCCTCCGTGTAAATGCAGTGGCGCCGGGCTGGTTCGACACCGCCTTCACCAACCGCGTGCTGGCCGAACTGCCGGTTGGCAAAGCCGTCAGGACAAACGCCGGCGACGCACACATCCTCGACCGTATGGCGCGACCTGAAGAAATCGCCGACGCGATCGCTTTCCTCATGTCGGACGCGGCAAGCTTCGTCATCGGTACCGAGTTGATTGTCGACGGGGGCTTCCTGTGCAAGCGATGAGCGACGACACCTCGATTGACAAGGAGTTACTGGCACGAGGTTACGCCCACATCCCGCATCGGTTGCCGGACGATCTGTTGGCCCGACTGATCCGCATTTCCGCGGCTAGCGTGGAACGGGCGAGCGTTGCGCATCGGGCGGCAAACCGTTCGCAGGGTTCGCTGATCAACATCGCGACCGACCCGGGCTACGCCGAGCTTGTTGCCGCCCCGGAGATACTGAACGGGCTCGCTGGTCTGGGCTTTTGCGATCTGCGATTTCAGTCCGGTTTCCTGATCTCGAAGCCCGGCAATTCGCCGGCGCTCTTCTGGCATCAGGACTGGTGGGGATGGTCGCTTGAATCCTCCTATCTTGCCTGTCCGCAGCAGATCGGTGTGATGGTCTACCTTGGCCGGACCAGCGTCGCGAATGGCTGCCTAAGGGTGCTGCCGGGGTCGCACCAGCGAAGCCACCGCCTGCACGACTCAATCACGGCGCACGACGCCGGGTTGTCCCGCGTCGAAGACGAGAGACACGAACTCTGCCAGAGCTTCCAGGGGGAGGTTGCCCTTCCGAGCAAACCGGGGGACGTGCTTGTCATCGACGCCCGACTTCTGCATTCGGCCTATCCAAACACCACTGACCAAGAGCGGATGCTGCTGACGCTTTGGTATCATCCCTTCTGGCCAGATCTGCCGCGGGGCATTCGCGCCCATGCCGCCAACGTTTTCGACGGTGCGGTGTCCGACATTTCCCATGACAGCCGTCCAACACCCCGAAGTTGGCCGCCGGAGGCGCTGAAGAAGATCGCGGCTCTGGTGCCTGAGCCCCCCGGCGGACCACCGGTCGAATTCGACAGGCGTCCCGACACCAATCGGATGGAAGCCATGCGTGACTGACACGTACACGAAAGACGGTGACGCGCTGGTCATCCGCTTCAACAGCGAGTGCGTGCGGGTCGAAGCCTGGGGGCCGGACGCCCTGAGAACTCGGGCGCGCCCTGGGGGGAAGGTCGCCGAACCGCATGTTAGCGCGCTCTTGGCGACCGCGCCGTCAAGAGCGTCGATTGCGATCGACGGGAAGCACGCCCGTATCCGAAACGGGCGAATCGAGGCGCGGGTCAGGCTGGCTCGCCGGCTTGGCGCGGACGTCCGCCTGGAACCGGTGATTGGCTACTACGACACCGTGACCGGCGAAGAGATCCTGTCTGAAGCGCGCAGTCATTTTGCCGGACCTCCGCCGCGGCGGTTCAGGCCGATCGCATCGGGAAGCTTCCAGCTTGAGGCCACATTCACGGCCTTTGACGATGAGCACCTGATGGGCCTCGGCCAGCCGCAACACGGGCTGGAGGACCTGAAGGCAACCTCGACCAACCTCGTGCAGCAGAACACGCATGTGGTCGTCCCTTTCGTGATCTCGTCGCGAGGCTATGGGTTCTTGTGGAACAATCCGGCGGTTGGTCGGGTTGAGTTCGCATCCAACATCACGCGTTGGCGGGCAGACGCGACGCCGGGCCTCGACTACTGGATCACCGCTGGCGCGACACCGGAGCGCATACTGCGAACCTACATCGCCGCGACCGGATTTCCGCCCGCGTGCCCCGACTGGTTGACCGGTTTCTGGCAATCGAAGCTGCGCTATCGCTCGCAACAGGAAATCGTGAACGTCGCGCGCGGCTACCGGCGGCGGGGGATTCCGCTGTCGTGCATCGTGATCGACTTCTTCGCCTGGACCCGGCAGGGCGAATGGGAGTTCGACCCCGCTGAATGGCCCGACCCCGAGGGCCTGGTGCGCGAACTAGGCGAAATGGGCGTGAAGACCATCGTCTCGATCTGGCCGACGGTTGGTGCGAACGCGAAGTACTTCGTCGAGATGCGCGAAAAGGGGTACCTCCTGCGCACAGAGCGTGGCGTACCTGCGGTGATCCAGTTCCCCGACAAGGACCCTTTCGGGGTGCACTTCCTGACCTATTACGATGCCTTCAACCCGGATGCCCGTGACTTCCACTGGGACAAGGCCAAGCGGAACTACCTCGACCGGGGCATCAGCAACTTCTGGCTGGATGCCTGCGAACCCGAGATGCGACCGGCCGATGCGGAAAACGTACGAACCCACCTCGGCAACGGGGCGGAGATGCTTTCGGCCTATCCGCTGCTCCATGCGCAACGCTACGCCGAAGGCCTGAAAGAGGCAGGCGCCGACGATGCGGTGCTCCTGTGCCGCTCGACATGGGCGGGCGGGCAACGCTATCCGGTCATCCTGTGGTCCGGCGACGTCTGGTCGACATGGGGAGATTACCGTGCCCAGATCGCTGCGGGACTGCACGCGGCCATGTCGGGAATCGGCTGGTGGACGACCGATATCGGTGGATTCTACGAGGGCCACGCCGACGATCCCGGATTTCCCGAACTTCTTGTCCGCTGGTTCGAATTCGGTGTGTTTTCGCCGGTCTGCCGCCTGCACGGCGTCCGAGTTCCGAACGGTGTTCCTTTCGCATCCGCCGACGGCGAAGTCGACTATGGGCGAGACCTCTTCCACGTCTTCACCGATACCGGCGGCGACAACGAGGTCTGGAGCTACGGGTCCAAGGTGGAAGAGCTGCTGACGCGGCTACTCGAGCTGCGCGAACGGCTGCGCCCCTATCTGACCGAGGTCATGGCAGAATACACCGCGACAGGCGTGCCGCCGATGCGCCCATTGCCCTTCGCCTTTCCCTCCGACGCAGCGCTGCGTATTCCACAAGGCGCATACATGCTAGGGCCCAAACTGCTGGTAGCACCTGTGCTGGAGCCCAGCGCGAATTCGCGGGAGATATGCCTGCCGGCTGGACGCGATTGGGTGCATGCTTGGACTGGCGAGCTTTGCGAAGGCGGCACTACGGTCCAAGTCTCCGCGAAGTTGGGGATGCCGCCCGTTTTCTGTTTGGCGGAACATTGGAGCGTTCACACGAGTAGTTTTGAGAACCTGTCGCCGTCAGCTGATCGCGACCTTGGCCCGACCCCCGACCTGGAATTCGGCTCGCGCTGAGGCGACCCTTTCGGGGCCCGCCAAGGAGCGGCCGATTGTCTGCGGCGGTGGCGCCGGGATCGATTCGCCTTGCTGGACAGCATGTA
>JAJEGJ010000033.1 GCA_022819905.1 Alphaproteobacteria bacterium | reverse complement strand
CAAAGGAGCACGCCATGGCACCCACCGGCCGACCCCTGCGCCAGGACGACATCTTCAAGGCCCGATACGTGGTGGGCGCCGCCCTATCCCCCGACGGGGGCGCCGCCGTCTACGTGCTGTCCGAGACCCACGGAAGCGGCGAGGAGGAACGCCAGGCTACCTCGCTGTGGCAGGTCTCCACCCGGGGCGGACGGCCCCGGCGTCTGACCGGCGAGGCCGGCGACGATTCGACTCCCCGGTTCGCACCGGACGGCAGGTCGGTCTTCTTCCTGTCCACCCGCTCGAACGTGCAGCAGGTGCATCGCATCGCCCTCGACGGCGGGGAAGCGGAACAGCTCACCGACCTGCCCCAGGGCGTCGGCACGTTCGACCTGTCCCCGGACGGCCGGACCATCGCCTTCACCGCACTCGCCGCGCCGCCCCAGCCGCCCGGACCGAACGACCACGTGCGCATCTCCCGCAGCTGGTACCGCATGGACGGGATGGGCTACCTGCAGGACATGGGCCAGGCGGTGTACAGGATGCCGAGCCGGGGCGGAAAGCCGAAGCCGATCACCGGCCACGACGGCGTGATCATGGCTCTCGCCTTCTCCCCCGACGGGACGCGCCTCGGTTACCTGATCAGCGGCATGGAGCACCACGAGTTCATGCGCGGCAGCTTGCGGGTGGTGGACGTCACCGGCGAAAACCCGCAGACCGTGGCCGACAACCAGGCGGTCATGAGCTTTTTCTGGTGCAACGACCGGCAGCTCGGATTCGTCGCGCCCCCCGGCGACGACCTGTCCCGGCAGTTCCAGCTCTTCGTCATCGGCATCGACGGCAAGCGCGCCCGCTCCCGCACGGCCGATTTCGACATCGCGGTTGGGGGCCTGATCCAGACGAACTCCCCCGCGTTTCGCACGCCGGGGCGGTCGCTGGTCGCCGGCGACGCCGTGTATTTGCCGGTCACCGACGGCGGTCAGGCGCAGATCCGCAGGATTTCCATCGCCGGCGCCCGCGGCTGCGAGACGGTGGTGGCCGGTGAACGCGTGACCGCGCTCCTCGACGGCAACGATCGCTCGTTGCTGCTGGCCGTCCAGACCCCCAACGCCCCGCCGGAACTCGCGCTCTTCGACCTCGAGTCGGGCACGGAGCGGGCGCTGACGCGCCACAACCGGGCCTGGCAGGCGCGCATCGGGTGGCCGGAAGTGGAGCACGTCACGGCCCGGGTGACCCGCGGCGTGGAGGTCGAGGGCTGGGTCCTGAAACCCGCGCACGAGAGCCCGCCCTACCGGACGATCCTGTACATACACGGCGGTCCGCACGCCGGCTTCGGCCTGAGCTACAACGACGACTTCCAGGAACTGGTCGGCGCCGGCTATGCGGTGGCCTACTGCAACCCGCGCGGCTCCACGGGCTACGGGGACGCCTTCTCCACCGCCATCGTCGGCCGCTGGGGCAAGCCGGAGCTTAAGGACTTCGACGCCTTCCTGGACAAGCTGGTGGCCGAGGGCATCGCCGACCCGGACCGGCTCGGCGTCACCGGCGTCTCCGGTGGTGGGCACCTGTCCGGCTGGCTGATCGGCAACTCCCGGCGCTACAAGGCGGCGGTGCCGGAACAGGGCGTGTACAACATGCTCAGCATGTGGGGCGTCTCCGACGCCGGCAAGGCGCTGATCAGCCTGGAGATGGGCGGCGACCCGCACCGGGTTCCAGACCGCTACTGGGAGCTGTCACCCTTGGCGCACGCCCACAAGTGCCGCACGCCGACGCTGCTCATCCAGGGCGAGAACGACCTGCGCTGTCCCATGGAGCAGGCCGAGCAGTTCTACACGGCGCTAGAGGCAGCCGGCTGCAAGGTCGAACTGCTGCGGCTCGCCAACTGCTCCCACGGCCTGGAACTGATCGGCCCGCCGCCCCTGCGCCGCTACCGCATGAACGCCATGCGCGAATGGTTCGACGCGCATATCGAGTGATCCGCGCCCAATCCGCCGCCAATGCAAGTTCAGAGGTCAACCACCGGCAGCTCGACCCGGCTCAAACGTTGCTCGTCGTGGTGAATGCTGATCTGGCTGACCTGCATTCGCGTGGCGGTGGCAATGGGTTCGCCGGTGTTTGGGTTGGGGTCCAGCACCGGGAACTCGGTGCCTGAGACCGTCACGCGCAGCACGTTGCCCACTGCCAGGGTGTGCCCGACATAGGCCAGCGGAACCTCCACTCGGTACATCCCGCCGGGCTCCAGCGGCACTTGGCGGTCGAATCCCTGATGGTAGCGAAGCCTCAGGCTGCCTCCGTAGCCGAGCCGGATCGCCCGTCCGTCCGGATGCACCTCGTGTAGATTCACCACTAGGTCGGCATCCGGCGTCGACGTGGTGACATGGATCACGGCCAAGCTTTCCCCGATTACCGCCATCGGCTCCGCGAGCGGTTCGGAATCGTACACCAGCACCGCGTCGTCCTTGTGCGATGCGGAGTATTCACCGATCCCTGACATCATGTCGGTAACCGCAACGACGGGATTCTCCGGGTCGGCGATCATCGTGTCGAAGGGTGAATCCGAGCCAGGTGCGAACCTCAACGAGCCGTTGCCCCGCACGCTGTTGGCCTCGCCTTCGCTCGCCAGGTAGACCGCCGTCCTTTCTAGGCCCGGCACCGGCAGGCTGTCGAATTCCCGCCAGACGTTACTGCCGGTAATGAAAACGCGCACCCGCTGCGGCAGGGAAACGGATGCGGGCAACCCTTTGAGATAGCGGTCGAAAAAGGCGATGCGCAGCGCCGACATGTCAACCACGCCGGTGCCATTGAATTGATACGGACCCTCTGCCGGCGGTATGCCCACGTAGGAACCTCCGTGGTTCCAAGGCCCGATCAGGAGCTTGCGGTTCTGCGGATTGGGCGCGTTCTCCTCCAGTTCCCGCCAGGCGTGCAGGGTGCCGGTGGTCGGGTCGAAGTTGCCGCTCACCAGCAGCACGGGGATGCCCACGTTGGCGTAGTGCTCGTCCATCATCATGGTTTCACGCCAGTACGCGCTGCCCAGCGTCGGCTCCGCCAGGAACCTGCGGTACTGCGCGAGTTCGTCGCCATCCAGGTAGCCGTTCGCGGCGTCGATCAGGGGGCGTGAGGCCAGCATGCGCTGCCATTGGGGATCGTCGAGCGCGCGGCGGGAGTCCATGAAGCCGATGCCCGTTTCCTCGAAGGAACGCAGCTTGAGCAGCTTGTGCCAGTTGAGCATGTGATAGCGCATGAAGATGCCGCCCGAGTACGGCGTCTCGCGGAAGAAATGGGACGATGGCACGAAGGGGATGATCGCCTTCAACGCCGGCGGGGCGGTGCTCGCGGCCTGCAGTTGCGTCATGGCGTTGTACGAACCGTGGTCCATGCCGACGTTGCCGTCGCTCCAGGGCTGGTCAGCAATCCACGCGATGCAGTCGTAGCCGTCGTTGCGGTCATCAGCGATGAACCGGTAGCGGCCGTCGTTGTCGCCTATGCCACGCGCCAGCTGCCAGACGACGGCATAGCCCGCATCGAGGTAGGCATCCATGACCGGGTTGTGGCGCGGTCCGATGGAGAGCAGGTAGGGCGTGCGCACGAGCACCGTCGGAAAGGGCCCCTCGCCCGCTGGCAGGTTGACGTAGGTCAGGAGCTTGGCGCCGTCGCGCATCGCCACCCTGACCTCCATTTCCGGGGGCAGCGCCGCCGCATCTGCCGGCTCCGAAGCCCGGGCCGACCCGGCGATCAGGGCTGCCAAGCTGCCGAGAAACCACAGGAGCGCCAGGATCGGACGCACATCGATCGTTCGCATGTTCATTCGGTAACTCCGGGACTGTTCGGGATTCAGACGCGAATCGCCCAGTCACACCCCATGAGGGGCTCCGATTCGACCTGTCCCGGATTCGGCAGCCAGCACTCTTCCCGGGTTGAGCAGGTTCTGCGGGTCGAGGCTCGCTTTCATGCGCTTCATCAGCTCGATGTCGGCAGCGCTTCGGCACTGCGGCAGCCACATGCGTTTCTCGATGCCGATGCCGTGTTCGGCGGAAACCGAGCCCTCGTAGCGGGCCAGGGGTTCGTAGACGCATCGGTCCGCCGGCCCGTGCAGGTCGCCCGGCGCATTGGGCCGCAGGAAGAAGTGCAGGTTGCCGTCGGCCACGTGCCCCAGGGTGTAGAGAGCGCCGTCCGGCCAGTGCCGGAGCATGCGCTCTCTGACATCACCGACATACTCCTCCATGTGCCGGATCGGCAGGCTTACGTCGTACAGGTACGCCGGCGGCGGTTCGAGCACCGCCTCGAAGTCCTCGCGCACCTTCCAGATGTCGCCGGCGTCCCGGGCGGACTGGGCGACCACGGCATCGACGATCCGCTCTTCTTCCAAAGCATCGCTGAGCACCGCTTCGAAGCGGTCGGCGTCCGCAGCCGGGTCGCCGCCCTCGGCCTGGAGCACAACGTAGTAGGGATGGTCCCGGGACAGGGGGGCGCGGTGCCCGCCGTTCCCGGTCACCGCCTGATAGTAGTCGCCCCACATGATCTCGAAGGCGCTCAGGTTGCCGCCGAGATCCGCCTGCAGGCGCGCCAAAAGGGCCGTGACCGCATCGAAGCTCTCCAGCGCGACCAAGGCATCCTGGCGGCTTGCGGACTTTCGGAAGAGCCGCAGCACCACCCGGGTCACCACGCCCAGGGTGCCTTCCGTGCCGATGAAGAGCTGCTTGGTGTCGTAGCCGGCATTGTTCTTCAGCATCCGGTTCATCGACGAGACCACGGTGCCGTCGGCGAGCACGGCTTCGAGCCCGAGCACCAAGCTTCTCATCATCCCGTAGCGGAACACGTTGATGCCGCCGGCATTGGTCGCCACGTTGCCACCGATGGTGCAACTGCCCCGGGCGCCCAGGTCGAGGGGAAAGTACATGCCCTGCTCCTCGGCCGCCTCCTGCACGCCCTGCAGCACCGCACCGGCTTCCACCACGGCGAGCGCGTCCACCGGGTCGATCTCCACGATGCGGTTCATCTTCTCCAGGGAAAGCGCCACATCGGTGTTGCCCGGTTCGGCGCCGGCAACCACGCCGGTGAGTCCCCCTTGGGTGATGACGGTCTGGCCGGCCGCGTGGCAGAGCCGCAGCATCTCCGATACCTCCTCGGTGGAGCGCGGCAGCAGGATCGCCGCGGCCGGGTTCGGGTCGCTGTTCCAGAGGCTCGTCGCCCGTTGCGACACCGCCTCGCCGGTAAGTACGCGGCTTTCGCCGAGCCGTTCGGCAATTCGACCGATCAATTCTTCCATAACGCACCTGTCCCCCGGGCACCGGCCACGGACTCAATAATAGCTGAGGAAGGGTCCCCCATGTGCGTCTCAGGTTGGGCGGCTCCGGCGTCCGAACGGCCAAAGGGGCCCGGAAGGCAATGGTCTAAATTCACAGTTCGAGGATTCATCAGCCATGAAGACACTGCTTTTTCCCCTGTTATCGCTTTTCTTCCTAACCGCTCCCGCCGTCGCCGGCGACTACATCATCGAGAACGCGAACGTCATTCCCATGACGGAGGACGTGGTTCTGGAAGGCCACTCGGTACGGGTGCAAGGCGGCCGGATCGCTGCGATCTGCGAATCCGGCAGCGCCTGCGGCGACGGCGGCACGGAGATGATCGACGGCCGGGGCAAGTTTCTGATTCCCGGGTTGACCGACATGCACGCGCACACCAATCCCGGCGAGAACGCCTCGATGGAAGTTGCGCAGCGGGAAATGGTGCGGCGCATCCAGTCCCAGCAGTTGCGCCAGTACGTGATGTTCGGCGTCACGACCATCCGCGACCCGGCGGGCGGCCCCGCCAACCTGGAGGCCAGGGAGAAGATTCGCCAGGGTGCAATGGTTGGTCCGCGGCTTTTTTCCTCCCAGGGCACCCTGGACGGCGACCCGCCGCTGCATCCTGCCGGCGCGCCCTATGCGTTTGCGACCGGCGAGAAGGCGGCCAGCTACGTGCGCGAGACCGCTGCTGCCGGTTACGACTTTGTCAAGGTTTACTCGACGCTTCAAAAGGCAACCTTTGATGCAGTCATTCGCGCCGCCGACGAAGCCGGGTTGCCTGTTGTCGGCCATGTGCCGATG
>JAJEGJ010000090.1 GCA_022819905.1 Alphaproteobacteria bacterium | reverse complement strand
GCGCCTGGCAGCGCGGGGAGGCCTACGAAGAAGCGCCGGTGGTCTTCGAGATCGATGCCAGCCACATGATGGCCCAGCCACGGCTCATCAGGGATGCGGGATCCCATTTCACCCTGTTGGTGGATGCGGTGACGATCTTTCAGTATGAGTACTACCGGTTCGGGGATGACGGCCAGCCTGTGCGCCTGCATCTGCCCGCTCAGTTCCAGTTGAGCACCGTACACAAGGGCTGGGTCATCGGCCTGCTGCAGCAGGACTGGCAGGGGGCCGAGGCCACCTATCCCCAAGGCGCCCTGGTGGGCTTCCGCATGGCGGACCTGGCGCAGCCCCCTGGGGACGCGGCGCTCCTGTTCGCGCCCGACAGCTCCCAGGCCGTCCAGTCGCTGCTGGGCACCGGGATCCTCGCCACCGACGATGCCGTTTACTTCAGCATCCTCGATAACGTGGCCGGCAGGATGTTGCGGCTGTCGTACAGCGACGGGGAGTGGCAGGAGCAGGCCATCGCGCTGCCGGACAACGGCACCACTTCCCCGGTGGCAGCCGCTCCGGAAAGCGATTCGGTGATCGTCAGGTTCGAGAGCTTCACCCAGCCGCCATCGCTCTATGCAAGCGTCGCGGGAGGCGCGGCGCGCGTCATCGACAGCCAGGAAGCGAAATTCGATGCCAGCGGGCTGGTCACCGAACAGCACTTCGCCACCAGCAGGGACGGCACCCGGGTGCCCTATTTCATCGTCCGGCCGAAGGCGTTGGTCGCCGACGGCACCGCACCCCTTCTCCTGGGAGCCTACGGCGGGTTCAATCTGGCGATGACGCCGGGTTACATGGGTTCCATATTCGGCGTGGGAGCCCCCTTCAAGACCATCGTCGAGGCCGGGGGCAGCTACGTGTTGGCCAACCTGCGCGGTGGCGGCGAATACGGGCCCGGCTGGCATCTCGCCGGCGTGCTCGAAAACCGCCAGCGGGTTTACGATGACTTCCACGCCGTGGCCCAGGACCTCATCGACCGGCAGTTCACGTCCGCCGAAAAGCTCGCCATCGTCGGCGCATCGAACAGCGGCCTGTTGATGGGCGTGGCCATGACGCAGCATCCCGAGCGCTACCGGGCGGTGCTCTGCGGCGTGCCGATCCTCGACATGCGCCGCTACCATCGCCTGCTCGCGGGCGCGTCCTGGATGGGCGAGTACGGCGACCCGGACGACCCCGTCATGTGGAACGTGATGAAGTCCTATTCGCCGTATCACAACCTGAGCGTCGAGGAATCCTATCCCGAAGTCTTCTTCTTCGGCTCCACCCGGGACGACCGGGTGCATCCCGGCCACGCGCGCAAGATGGGCGCGAAGATGGGCGCCATGGGGCACCCGTTCCTGTTCTACGAGAACACCGAAGGCGGGCACGGCGCCGCCGCGGACCCGATTCAGCAGGCCAGGCTGCAAACCCTGCAGGCAGTCTATCTGCTGCAGGAACTGGACATCTGAGCAAGGCCTCACCGAACGATCCAGCACTCTCGAAGGCAACTTCACCCCCACGAAGTTGCCTTTGCACACGGAATTCCCTGGTTCCGTTCTGAGGGCATCGACCAGGCGCAGCGTCATTACTCCGGCTTGATTGGGTTGGGTGCAGAAATGGCAACTTTAGTGAAAGCCGCATTCGCGGCCGTGCTGCTGCTCGGCGGTTCGGGCATCTGCCTAGCACAGGATGCGGCGGCGGAGGCGCATCCCCTGTTAGCGGCCTACGAGCGGGCGGCGGCGGTGCAGGCACACAGCGAAGACCGGTGGGTTCTGAACCAGGCCCTGTACCCGCACTGGATCGATGATGCGACGTTCTGGTACGTGCGCGAAACCGCCGAGGGCAGCGAGTACGTTTTGGTGGACGCCGGAGCTGGAAAGAAGCGGGCCGCCTTCGACCATCAGGCGCTCGCCCGGTCCCTGGCGGAAGCCACCGGGACCGAGCTGGACGCCGCCGCGTTGCCGATCGTCAACGTCGAGATCGATCGGTCCGGCCTGACCTTCACCGCTTCCGGCCGCTTCTGGCAGTTCGAGGAGGGCGAGCTTAAGGAACTGCAAGCCAACCCCAACGATCCAACTTTGCTCGTATCGCCCGACGGCACCCGGGCCGTCTATTCGAAAGACCACAACCTCTGGTTGAGGAAACTCGATTCGGGCGAGGAGAAGCCGCTCACCAACGACGGCGAACGCTACTACGCCTATGCCGCCAATCCCGATGCCACCGGGCGTCCGGCAATCCGGCCCGAGGCGGTCTGGTCGCCGGACTCGCGCTACCTGTTCACCGCGCAGACCGACGACCGGCAGGTGCGGTCGCTGCCGGTGATCGACTTCGCGCCGGCCGACGGCAGCATACGGCCAAAGGTCATCGACTACCGCCAGGCACTGCCCGGCGACGAGCACATTACCCGGTTCCGCATGACCGTCATCGACACGGAGACCGGGAAACAGACGCCCATTCATTACCCCGACTTGGCCGCGGCGCGTATGAACGACACCCCCTTCGGCGGCAATCGGGCCTGGTGGTCGGCAGACTCCACAACGGTTTTTTTCGTCGACATCCTGCGCGGCGAACGGGAGGCCCGCGTGGTGACAGCGGCTCGCGACAGCGGGCAGGCCCGGGTGGTGTTTCGCGAGACTACGGACACCTACTTGGAGCTCGGCTCCAACGTGTACATGCCGACCTTCGTCGTTCCCCTGCCCGAACGCGACGAGTTCGTCTGGTACTCGGAAAAGTCGGGTTGGGGACACCTGTACCTGCACGACGCCGCAACCGGCGAAGAGAAGCGGGCGCTGACCAGCGGCGAGTGGCTGGTGCGGGACGTGCTCGGCGTGGACCGGGATCGGCGGGAACTCTTCGTCTCCATCGGCGGGCGTCGGCCGGATGCCAACCCCTATTTTCGCGAGGTCGCCCGAGTCAACCTGGATACGGCCCGGCTGACCCTCTTGAGTTCCGGCGACGACGACCGCCTGGCGCTCTCCCCGGGCGACTTTTCGCTGCTGCTGCTCACCGTCTTCGGCCAGGATCCCGGCGCGGTTTCCGGGCTGTCTCCGGACGCCGCCTTCTACGTGGAGACCCGCCAGCGTCCGGACCGGCCCAACGTCAGCGCGCTCATGTCGGCGGACGGCGACGAACTCCTGCTCATCGAGGAGGGTGCGCCGCATGCCGTGCCGGCCGGGCAGCGCTGGCCCGAACCCTTCACCGTCACCGCCGCCGACGGCGAAACGGAGATTCGCGGCCTGATGCTGAAGCCGCAGGACTTTGATGCCGACGGGTCCTATCCGGTGATCGACTACATCTATGGCGGTCCGCAGGTCAGCAACGTTCCCAAGGCGGGCTTCGGCTCCCTCTCCTCCCTGAGCCTCGATTCCGCCGCGTCCCTGGCGGAGCTGGGGTTCGTCACGGTCATCCTAGACGGGCGCGGCACCACGGAACGCTCGCGCGAATTCCACGAATCCTCCTACGGCCGGCTGCAGACGGCAAGCAACCTGGAGGACCACATCACCGGGATCAAGCAGCTTGCCGAGCGGTTCCCGTACCTGGACATAGAGCGGGTCGGCATCACCGGCGTCTCCGGCGGCGGCTACATGGCGGCTCGCGGCATGCTCAAGTACCCCGAGTTCTTCAAGGTGGGCGTGTCCATCGCCGGCAACCACGACCAGCGGCTGTTCTGGCACAGCTGGGGCGAGCGCTACCAAGGGCTGCCCGCGGGCGACAACTATCTGGAGCAGGCGAACCTCACGCACGCCAAAAACCTCGACGGCAAGCTGCTGTTCATCCACGGCCTGCTCGACTACGGCGTGCATCCGGGCGGCCTCTTCCAACTCACCCAGGCATTGATGGACGCCAACAAGGTGTTCGACCTGGTGCTGATGCCTCAGGCGGCCCATGCCCTACCGGGCTACGGCATGGTGCGCATGTGGGACTACTTCGTGCGCCATCTCGCCGGAATGGAACCGCCGCCGGGCTTCATCGCCAAGTCGTCCTCCGACTATGTGGCGGAACGGGCCAAGGCATTGCAGATGGCTGCCATGGCCCAGCCCGAAACGCCGCCGGAGGAGGGTTCGTCCAAGGGCAAGTGGGGCGCCCCGGTATCGGTCACGCTGGAAACGGATGTCGGCAACATCGAACTGGCCGTGTACCCCGAGGCCGCACCGGAATCGGCCGGCAGTTTCCTCGACCACCTCGACCAGGGGCTCTTCGACGGCGGGGCCTTCTATCGGGTGGTGCGCCGCAACAACGACAACGGCGCGCCGGTCATCGAAGTGATCCAGGGCGGCCTTACCGACCCCGCCAAGGCCTTGCCCCTGGTTCCGCACGAGACCACGGAGGAAACCGGAATCCTGCACCTCGACGGCACGCTGTCTCTCGGTAGGACGGAGCCCGGCAGCGCCAGCGGCGGCGCGTTCTTCATCACCATCGGCGACCAGCCCAGCCTGGATTTCGGCGGCGCGCGCAACGGGGACGGCATGGGATTCGCCGCCTTTGGCCGCGTAACGCGCGGCATGGATACGGTGCATGCGATCCACCAGATGGAATCCACGGCGCCCACGGACTCAGCCTACCTGCGGGGACAGTTGCTGAACGAACCGGTGACCATCCACAAAGCCCATCGCCAGCCCTGACCCGCATGGGGAGTTCACGAACAGGTTGCTTGAACCTTTGGCTGACATGCCGACGTTCGTTCATCAAGGCCGACCGCGGTGGCACCGCAGTGGATTGCGGAATTGTCTCTTCAACAGATGCCTCGGTGATGCGCAGTGGTATAGGCTAATGCAGCGCATCCTCAGGAGGGCAACCCCATTGACTGAAGCCACAGGCTACCTGGCGCATATGGGCAAGCGCGCCGTTTCCGGCGCGCTGCTGCTGGCGGCAACGGCATTCGCCGCGGCCCAGTCACCCATCGTGAAGCCGGGGGCGCCCGGCGAGCCGGCGCAGGAACTCACTGCCGAAGAGGCGATCGGGATTGCCGTTTCGGGCCACTCGCCAGACGACGTCCGGTTCATGCGGGACATGATTCCCCACCATCAACAGGCCGTGGAGATGGCGGAACTGGTGGCCGATCGCACGAACCGGCCGGAACTGGCCGACGCGGCCGGGCGCATCGAGCTCTCCCAGCGGGACGAGATCGAGTTCATGGAAACCTGGCTTAAGGACCGCGGCGAGCCCGCGCCCGACCCGGCGGACCACGCCGCCATGCACACCGACCAGCGCATGGCCGGCATGGCGACGCCGGAGCAGATGGCCGAACTCGCCGCCGCCTCGGGAACCGATTTCGACCGGCTGTTCCTTAAGTTGATGATCACGCACCACGAAGGTGCGGTGACCATGGTCGAGGAATTGCTCGAACAGCCCGGCTCGGCGTACGATCCGGTGCTGTTCGAGTTCACGACCGACATCACCAACGACCAGTCCGCCGAAATCGAGCGGATGCACGCCTTGCTCATCACGCTGTCGGACGACCCCCGCGCCAGCCTTCAGCCCGGGTTCGAAGACGCGGGGCAGGCCATGCTGAACCTGGAACTGGTGGCGTCGTTGCCCAGGCCGCCCGGCTTTTTCGACCCGGAGAATCCCGCCGACCTGCCGCCCGAGCCCCCACCGGACGATGACGCCGGCGAGGCAGCCGGAGAAGTTGCCGACGACCCTGAGGACGACGCCGGGGACGATGCCGAGGACGCTGCGGATTGGGAGCGCCGGCCACTGCTGAGCTTCGCCAACACGGACATGGCCTTCCGGGACGATGTCATGTTTGCCGGCAGCTACCACGGGTTCAACGTCTATCGGCTGGATGAGGCCGGTTCGCTGGAGCAGCTAAGTTCGGTCGTGTGTCCTGGCGGGCAGGGCGACGTGTCGGTGGTGGGGAACCTGCTCATCCTGTCGGTGGAGGAGACCCGGGGCCGGCTCGACTGCGGGCTTGAGGGCATATCCGAGGACGTGAGTGACGACCGCTTCCGCGGCATTCGCATTTTCGACATCGGCGACCTGGCCCGACCGGTGCAGGTGGGCGCCGTGCAGACCTGCCGCGGCTCGCACACCCACTCGGTGGTCTCGGCCGATGACGAGCGGATTGTCGTTTACAACTCCGGCACCTCCCGGATCCGCGAGGAGGAGGAACTCCCGGGCTGCATCGACGAGTTGCCCGGGGACAACCGCACCGCGCTCTTCCGCATTGATGTCATCGAGATTCCCGTCAACGACCCGGCGAACGCCCGGGTCGTGCACAGCCCGGCCGTATTCGCCGACCCCGACGGCGATACCCTGGCTGGCCTGTGGCGCGGCGGCGACCATGGCGACGACACCCAGGAAAGCATCGCCACCGACCAGTGCCACGACATCACTGTGTTCCCGGAGCGCGCCATCGCCGCCGGCGCCTGCGCGGGCAACGGCATCCTGTTCGACATCTCCGACCCCTTAAACCCCAAGCGCATCGATGCGGTGGTCGACAAGGGATTCGCCTACTGGCACTCCGCGACCTTCAACAATGACGGCACCAAGGTGCTGTTCACGGACGAGTGGGGGGGCGGGATGATGCCCCGCTGCCGCGCCTTCGACCCCCTCGACTGGGGCGCCGATGCCATATACGACATCGTCGACGGCAAGCTCGAGTTCAGGAGCTACTTCAAGATGCCGGCGCCGCAGAACGAGCAGGAAAACTGCGTGGCGCACAACGGCTCGGTCGTGCCGGTCCCGGGCCGCGACCTCTTTGTTCAGGCCTGGTACCAGGGCGGCATAACCGTGATCGACTTCACCGACTCGGCCAACCCGGTGGAGATTGCCTACTTCGATCGCGGCCCCATCGACGAGGAGCACCTGACCCTGGGCGGCTACTGGTCCGCCTACTGGTACGACGGCAGGATTTACGGCACCGAGATCATACGCGGGCTGGATGTGCTGACGCTGCTGCCGAGCGAGCATCTGTCCGACAACGAGATTGCCGCGGCCAACCTCGCAAACCAGGGGGCGGCCTTCAATCCGCAGCGGCAGATGCGCTTCGACTGGCCGGCGGAACCTGCGGTTGCCCGGGCCTATCTCGATCAACTGGCGCGCGCCGATGCACTGCGGAGTTCGCTGGCGGCCGATCTCGATGCCGCGCTGGAGCGGTCGGCCGCGGCGCTGCAGCACGGAACCCGGGACGGAAGGCTGGCGAGGCGGCTTGAAAGGCTGGCTTCCCGGGTGAGTCAGGGCGCCGGCGAGGGTGCCACCAGGACCCGGCGAGCCGGGCTGGCGGAGGCATTGGGCGGGATTGCGGCTCGGTTGCGCTGAACAATGCGTTCCGCGCCCTCGATTTGACGTTCGGGATCAACAGTCCTTGCTGCTACTGACAACGTTGATTCGGGATTCCGCAAGTGTTTGATTTTATTTAAGTTGGGGAATATGTACCATGAAAGAGAACGGAATCAATCGCAGGCAGTTGCTGGGCGGCACCGCTGTTCTGGCGGCGCTTGCCGCCACCCATGGGGCGCAAGCGGGCGTACACACCGGCTCCGATGCGCTGGTTGTCGACGGCCTTGACACCTCATCGCCCCTCGAAGGTTTCATCGACCTGCTCGAAACCGGCGGTGTGGACGTGGTGCACAAGAGCATCGCCGGCATGGAGAGCTTCGGCCAGATCCTGCAGCTCATCGACCGCAATCCCGACCGCATCGCCCTCGCCCGCTCGGTCGCGGACATTCATGCCGCCAAGCAGGCGGGCAGGATCGCGATGATCGTGGGGTTCCAAAGCGCCAACCATCTCGAGCGGCTGTACCACAAGAGGCCCTTCGAGTCCTACGCAACGCTGAAGAGCGCATTCCGCGCCTACGTGGAACTCGGCGTCCGGCTGCACGGCATCACCTACAACGTGGCGAACCTGTTTGGCGGCGGCAACATGGATCACAACGTGCCGCTGACCAAGGCGGGACGTGTGCTGGTGGAGACGATTCACGAGCACAACGTGGTGCTGGACGTGGGCGGGCACTGTGCCGAACAGACCAGTTTCGATGCGCTCGCGATCTCGAGCGGCGTGCCGGTGGTCGCCACCCACACCAACATGGCGGCGCTGAACCCCAACATGCGCGCCATAAGCGACCGGCTCGCAGAAGCCATCGCCGACACCGGCGGCGTGATCGGGCTCACCGCCCTCAGCGACTTCCTAGTGCGCCACCCCGGCGTGTTGGACGAGTATCCGGAGAAAAGCCCGCGCGCGCAGATCGAAAAGCTGGTGGATCAGTACGACTACCTGAAAAACCTCGTCGGCATCGACCACGTGGGGCTCGGGCCGGACTTCATCTGGGGTTGGGGGCCGAGCCTGCCCCACCCTCCGGGGGCCGACATGGTTTTTCCGGTCGACTCCATGGGCTACGGCGTTGCCGAAACCGTCGAGGGGTTCGAGGACATCTCTGAGTTGCCGAACCTGGTGAAGCACCTGCGCGAGCGCGGCTGGAGCAATGCCGAACTGGACAAGATGCTGGGCCAGAACTGGATGCGGGTGTACGGGCAAGTGTGGGGAGCCTGAGGGCTAGGGAATCAGACCTTCAGTGCGGCCCTGAACCGCGTATGCGCATACCTTCGGACGGGATCGCCGCCGACTTCGTGGAACGACAGGAGCGCCATGCGTCCCCACACACCGGAAAAATAGTCCTTGGGCAACCCCGCCGGGGCGAACAGGTTGTCGTGAATCGCCGAGTAAGTGACCGAGGGTGACTGGTCGCTGGTCGGGCCGGCGTAGAGACCGAGCACCCGTTCCTGCTCCTCGCTCGATGGCAGGAAGCGCAAGGTCACGTCCAGTTCGTTGCCGCCCTGCCCGGGGCGCACTTCCAGCCGTGACTCGAAAGCCTCGTAGTCGCCGGCGTAGTGGTTCATGGGCAGGGTGGTCGGCGCTTCGTTGAAAGGCGGCTCGACGGTCAGTCCGACGTGCTCCCGCAGGACCGTCGTGACCAGCCGATCGTGCATGGGGCTCGAACCCGGCCCCGTGCCGAAACTCGCAATCACCAGGTCGTATTCCGGAAACACCGTCAGGCCCGCGGTGCCTCCCGGCGATCCGCCGCCGTGCCACCACCCGGTGGTGCCGCCGATGGGCGGCAGGAACCAGCC
>JAJEGJ010000105.1 GCA_022819905.1 Alphaproteobacteria bacterium | reverse complement strand
ACACTCTCTGCCCTTCGTTCAACGTGGCAAGATTGGCTCTTTGGACGGCGCTGATGTGAACGAACGCGTCCTCCGAGCCATCCTCGGGCTGAATGAACCCATACCCCTTGTCAGGGTTAAACCATTTGACAACACCAGTAGCCATGACAGCTTCCTTTCACGACAATTCGGTCGCAACGCCGCACTATACGGCGCTCATTGAAAACGTTCACACTGTCGGGGAAGGAATTTGCCGCTCGGTTACCCGGGCAATCACGTACGCAACAGCGCTTTAGCAACGCCACTGAATCATACTTGCGAACGACAAGCGCGCAAGCAACTACGAAACGAACAGGTTCCGGGGCTGCAGCCGATTTGCGTTACGCAGGACAAGGGCGCCCAGGGAATCCGTTTCCCGGGGGACTACGAACAATTGGGGCGAGGGACGCTGTACGCGGGGAATTGACACTTCCGCCCCAAGTGACCACGGGTGTCCAGGCCCACTACGCAGCACATGTTCGGCACCCAGCCGGCACCGCTACCCGATGCGCGAGCACGTGGCTGCCGCCAGGCCGGAACTCGTGCGCCTGGAACTCCACACCGATGCCCGACTCCTCCGCCGGTCGCAGCCTCTCCGGCATGCAGAAAGGACTGAGGCCAACCGCTTGGGCCGGGCCGCACGTCAATCCAGCGTCGGTTCGGCCCGCCAATGTCGAACCCATGCAAGCGGCCAATCAAGCGAGTTTGCCTGCCGACAAAGCTGGACCGATCGGTTCGGGAACTCTTGGCTGGTCGGCCCAGGGACGGGCGTGCCGGGCCATCGGGCGAGGGCAGTTCAACCGGACCACGAACGTTGTCCGGGTTCAGACGGACGAAATTGCAGCATCTGGGCGCCGAGTTGGCCGTTGATCCACGACAAGCGCCGGAAATTGGTGCCAACGCTTGGTTTCCACGCATGCAAGGTTAAAGTGCGGTTCGCAATCGCCCGCTGATAGCTCACCGCGCTAGGTGAGGCGGGTGGATCATCCACCAACACGGCGTTTCCACTTGCGAGAACATGGGGCGTGTTTCGCAATGTTCTGCAAGCCAATCGAGAGGTGACAACGTTGGACCGAAGGTCGTTTCTTTTCACTGCCGCCGCCGTCAGCTCCTCGGCTGCATTGGCCGCTTGTGGCCCGGAAGAGGATCAGGCACAGCAACAGACCCTGGATGCCGGTACGCCCGACCAGCCTGGTCAGGCTGCCAGCGCCATTCGCGGGGTGCGCGAATGGCGTCTGGTCACAACATGGCCAAAGAACTTTCCCGGCCTGGGGACCGGCGCACAGCGCCTCGCCGACAACATTACCGTGGCGTCCGAGGGGCGACTTTCCGTCAAGCTGTTCGCCGCCGGCGAACTGGTGCCGGCCTTCGAAAGCTTCGATGCGGTGCGGGAAGGCAAGGTGCACTTGAGCCATTCGGCGCCGAACTATTGGATCAGCAAGCATCGCTCCGCCCCGTTCTTCGCATCCGTGCCTGGTGGCCTGGTCGCGCAGGAACAGAATGCGTGGATCTACCACGGCGGCGGGCAGGAACTCTGGGACGAGCTCTACGCGGAATTCGGCCTGAAAGCGTTCCTGGCCGGCAACACCGGGACCCAAATGGGCGGCTGGTTCCAGAAGGAAATCAACTCCATCGACGACTTCAAGGGCCTCAAGATGCGCATTCCCGGTCTGGGTGCGGAGGTGATCAACCGGCTAGGCGGCACCGCCGTCAACCTGCCGGGTGGCGAGATCATGCCCGCCCTCCAGTCGGGCGTGATTGACGCCACCGAATGGGTCGGCCCATGGAACGATCTGGCATTCGGCTTCTACAAGATCACGAGGAACTACTACGGGCCTGGATTCCATGAGCCCGGTTCGGCCATCGAACTGGTGGTCAACCGGACGGCCTGGGAAGACCTTGAGGCGGATCTCCAGGCGGTTGTGGCCGACGCTGCAGCCGCAACCACCGTGCGCATGCTTGCCGAGTTCACGGCTGCCAACATCCAGTCGCAGCGCGTGTTGACCGAAGAGCATGGCGTTGTCCTGCGTCCGTTCCCGGCGGACGTCTTCAAGGAAATGATGCGCCACAGCGACGACGTGGTACGGGAGACGGCTCAGGAAGGGGACCTCGCGAGACGCATCTTTGAAAGCTGGGAGCGTTTCCGAACCGAGGCTCGCGCGCGCAATCCGTACGCGGAACAGGGTTACCTGCAGCTCCGCGGCTAGCCCGTGCTCGTTGCAAGAAATCCTGTGCAAGTCGGGGCACCTTATCGCGCGACCAACTGCCGCTGACGTGTCCTGCCAGCCACGACGTGTGTCAGATCAGCCGGCGACTAGCGCGCCTTAGGTGAACGCACCGCCGTGGCAAAACCAGACAACGGCCAGGCCCCTTGGAGAAATGTCAGTTGACGCAACGACCGGAACCCTTCGCACTCTCGGTCCCCGACGAGGACATAGAAGATCTGCGGGAGCGACTGGCCAAGACGCGTTTCCCCGATCAAACACCCGGGGCGCCCTGGGCATTCGGCACCGAAGTCTCGTGGCTGAAGGAATTGGTGGCCTATTGGCATAGCGAGTTCGACTGGCGCGCCGCCGAAGCACGTCTCAATGCATATCCGCAATACACCGTTCCGGTGTCGGGAATCGACGTCCATTTCCTGCACGTAACGGGGCGGGGGCCGGATCCGATGCCGTTGCTGCTTTCACACGGCTGGCCGGGTTCGGTCTTCGAGTTTCTCGAGTTCATCCCGCGCCTCACCGATCCGGCACGTTTCGGCGGCAGCGCCTCTGACGCGGTGACAGTGGTCGCTCCCTCCCTTCCCGGCTACGGCCTGTCATTCAGGCCCGAACAGAAGCGGTTCTCCGTGGCGGAGATGGCCAAGTGCTTCTCGACGCTCATGACCGATGTGCTGGGCTACGAACGGTACGCCGTGCAAGGCGGCGATTGGGGTTCGTTCATTTCATCTCGTATCGCGCTGGAAGTGCCGAAGCGTGTCGTGGGGCTGCACGTCAACATGATGCCGCTCCCCCGGGACCCGTCGGCCCTGACTGACGCGACACCCGAAGAGCGCACATGGCGGGAGGAACTCGAGGCATTTCTCAAGGTAGAGACCGGCTACCAGTGGATTCAGGGTACGCGTCCCCAGACGCTGGCCTACGGCTTGACCGACTCACCGGCCGGCCTTGCCGCATGGATCGGAGAGAAATTCGCAATCTGGACCGATAGCGACGGTGACCTGTTCTCGGTGATTTCAAAGGACGACCTGCTCGCCAATGTGAGCCTCTACTGGTTTACCGGCGCAATCGGTTCGTCTTTCTGGCCCTATGTCGCCCGCCTGCAGGGCCCGTGGCCCATCCCGATCGGCAGAACGATTGACGTGCCCGTCGGGTACGCCGCATTCCCGAGAGAGATCCTGCGGCCACCGCAATCCCTGGCCGCCAGGACCTACACCGACATCCGCCAGTGGACGCAGATGGAAAAAGGCGGCCACTTTGCCGCCATGGAGCAACCGGACGCTCTGGCCCATGACATCCTGCAATTCTTGCGCCCTCTTCGCGGAGGTGGCTAGCGTTCCTGCGAGGCCGACAATTTGCTCCGTCGACGAACCACTCGCGACGGCCAGAAGCGATGCTGGGATCTTCACATGATCCCCTGGGTCGTCCGAATCCGAGACCGCCGGTCACCCGTGTCCGGGCGAACTTCAGCCTGCCGGTGATTACGAACGCACGACCATCCTGAGCACGAAACTCTTCGACGAGGTTTGACGGAGATTCACCAATGACTCACGAAAGGCGCCGGCTCTGGGGCCAGCAGGCGACGCGAAGACGTGTGATGCACAAGAACGACCTGTTCTCAACATCAATCGGGTAACCCAGCGTCTCGAGCTGGAACCGTGGACACCGATCTGTTTCAGGCTCATCCCAGTTGCCGACCCCTGGCGGCGGGCGTATCGTCAACACACATGAGGGCGCATAGCTCAGTCGGTAGAGCAGCTGACTCTTAATCAGCGGGTCCAGGGTTCGAGTCCCTGTGCGCCCTCCAAATAACAGACTGAATAACAACGAATTAGGGGAGTTTGTGATAACCTGTAAGTTGACGCGATAAGGCAGTTGGGAAGCTATTGGGAAGCACTTGAACGGCAAACTCGGTGGCCTTCTGGCGATAAATTTCGCCACTTGGCTGCAACCGTTCCGTCGGATCGTCTTCGTTCGTTCACCGGGTGGGAATCGGAGTTGATGGCGATCAGCATCCTGAATGAGCCCAATTGGCTCAGTGCTTCCGCCACATCGGCGACCGTACGGTTCTGCTCCATCACCCGCTGACCGAACACATACGTTGGATCGTCGAACTAACTGCCCGCCGCTGCGTTCGGCGCCCCGGCGACCGACCTCCGTGCAATACGGGGATTTGCCGTCTCCATTCCGTCGGACTGGAATGGCCCTACGGGGCGCCTACGAGAAAGCGGCCGTCCGCGCAGGCATGCTCAGGGGATGCTGGATACCTTGGGCGCCCGGTGCCCCGCATTCACCGGCGCACATCGGCCGTCTCCCGAGCTTTGGTGCGAACCACGACAGGCTCGGCCAGCGGGTTCCATGCCACTAGGACTGTTCCTGGAGGATCATCGCTTTCCTCGTGAACCCGTTCAACGCGCGAATCTACGCGTCAACGTCCAGCCGCTATCGCACTTGTTTTAATTGCTTCATATATTTCTTTTAAGCATCCTGGCCCGATGGGGTCACGCCTTCCAGAGAGGCACGCATGTACACGTTCGCTCATCGACAGCTTCCGCCCACGCCTCGGGACGCTGCGATCGCACAAAGCACTCGCGAAGCTCTGTCTCCCTACGGCGGGATGGACCGGCCCTTGAAGCTGCGCGTCAGAGACAGCGAACAGGAACAACCGATTGATCTCCCGGCTGGCGCGGTCGACCTGCTCATGCATGTCCTGGAAGCCATGGCCGCGGGCCAGGGCGTGACACTGATACCGGAAAGCGCCGAGCTCACCACGGTTCAGGCGGCCGACGTGTTGAACGTCTCCCGTCCGTTCCTCATCAAGCTCCTTGACCAGAAGGCCATCCCGCATCGGAAGGTCGGCAAGCACCGCCGCATTCGCATGGAGGATGTCATGGCCTACAAGAATGCCATTGACCGCGAACGCGAGGAGGTGCTTGAACAACTAACCCGGGAAGCGCAGGCACATGACATGGGATATGGAGCCCGGTGACGGGCTTTACCGCACTTCTCGACGCCAACATTCTCTATCCCGCACCTCTGCGGGACATTTTTCTGCAATTGACGGTTGACGATCTTTTCCGCGCGAAGTGGACCGCCGACATCCGTCGGGAATGGATCACTGCCCTGCTCGGCAACGAACCGCACCGTAGTCGAGCAACTCTCGAGTGCACCCGCGATCGGATGGATCAGGCGACACGGGATTGCCTGGTCACCGGATACGAAGCACTCATCCCCACAGTCGAACTTCCCGATCTCGACGACCGCCATGTTCTTGCCGCGGCCATAATCGGCCGCTGCAACATGATCGTCACCTGCAACCTTCGCGACTTCCCAGAAGACGCGGTCAAGCCCTATGGACTCGAAGTCCTACACCCCGCCGAATTTCTGACCAATCAGCTTGACCTGATGCCGGGCCCCTTCTGCGACACCGTGCACAAGATACGAGCACGGCTTGTGGCGCCACCCATCTTCGTTCAAGAATTTCTCGCCACGCTTTCAGGGCTGGGACTCGTCGCCACCGCCGCCGAATTGGCTCGGTTTTCTGACCAAATCTAATTGGTCTCTAATCCTCCAAGGCTCCCCAAGCCAGCGCGTCATAGTAGGCACGTGCGCCGTCCTCCCGAGCTGGTTAGTCGGTGGCATCCGCAAGCGCGGAGCGAAAAAATCCGGTGCCCGCGCACTGAGGTGATCACGCATATTTGGACAGGTGGCGGCTCCACCGAGGCGGGTGATTACCGCACCTAGCGTGAAACCAGCGGCATCTCGCTCAAAAAGAGAGCCGCCGGGCGGCGTATTCGTACCGTCTGCGCTGGGAACCCAAAATGCTGCTCACGGCCATCGAATCAGCCAGTCACACCAACGTTAACCCCATCAGTGCACAGGGCTCCTAGATGCGCGGGCGGTACAGGAAGCGGACATAGAGCGTACGCCCCTTGATGTCATGGACGAAGCCGTCGAAGCCCGGCCGCAGGTTATGGCGGTGCACGCCCTCCCGTCCGCTCGGCAGCGGCGGCGGGTCGCGGTCGGTCAGGTTGCGCGCGCCGAAGTGAAGCGTGGCCTCACCGCCGAACAGGTCTGAGACGCGGTAGCTGTAGTTCGCGTCCAGCGTCGTCCAGGCGGCGATCTTGGGCAGTGACGCGACCTCGTCGTTCACATACGAGTCCACGTACCGGACCGTCGCCCCGGCCGCGTGCGGTCCCCGACGCCAGGCCAGCCCAAGGTTGAGACGCAGCTCGGGGGTCGGGGCGAAGCCGTTTGTGTCGTTTCGGCTGCCGAGCCGGTCTACGAAGCCCGCGCCGCCAGCGTTCACGTCGAAGCGCGTCAGCAGCGTGGCGTCGGCGCTGACGCGAACGTCGCCGAGGGCGGTATCGAGGTCGTAGTAGGCGTTGAGGTCCACTCCCCCGGCCCGCACGGCCCCGACGTTCGCGTAGTCGGTGGTGACGACGCTGAGCTGACCCGAGGAATCGCGCTGCACCCGGGCGTCGTTGGGCTGGCCGTCGTCGCGACAGTCGTCGTCGACGATCGCCTGGAAGCTCCGCTCCTGGGCGATGACGTCGCGGTAGTCGAGCGTCCAGTAGTCGAGGCTGAGCGCCGCGTTGTCGAGTGGCTTCAGCAGTACGCCGACGTTGGCCGAGCGCGCCGACTGCGGGCGCAGCCCGCCACCGCGCAGCACGGTAGAGACGAAGAAATTGTCGCCGCGGTCCACGATCGTGCCGGAGGCGTCCACCGTGCAACGCCCCGCGCCCTGCCCATCGAAGCGGAACGGGTCCGTGAGCCCGCGCGAACTGGTGTTGCCCGCCGCGTGGAACACGCTCGGCGCCTGGAACGACGTGCCCCAGGAGGCCCGCAGCGACAGCCTGTCGCTGACGAAGAACTGCCCGGCGATCTTCGGATCCGTCGAGCTGCCGGCCTGGTCGTAGCGCTCGTGGCGGGCTGCGACCTGCAGTTCGGCGCGGTCACCGACATAGGCCAGGCCCTCTGCGAACACCGCCCACACACGTTGATCCGCCGCCTTCGGGAAATCGCGGATGGGCCGAGGACCTTCGCCGGCGGCATTCAGGGGGTCCGGCCGAAAGCGGTACTCGAGTTCGCGGTACTGGGCGCCGGCGGCCAGCGCGACCGGCCGGCCGCGCCACTCGAGGACATCGCCCGCGGCGACGAACTCCGCGACGTTCTGCACGCCGCGGTGGCTTTCCGTCCGTACACCCTCGAACCGGTCCTGCGTCTCCGGATCGTTGGCAGCGCGGCGGCCGATCAGGGTTGGTGCCAGGCCGTCGTCCGCCACCGTCTTCGGCGTGACCAGGTCCGGCGCAACGAGTCGGGTGCCGAACGGGTTCCAGGCACCCTCCTCCACCGCGCGGGCGAACTCGGCGGCGATCCAGTGGCGCTCGGAGTTCACCGACAGGTCGGAACGGGCGCGGGACACATAGCCTTCGCCCGTCCAGCCGCCGGGCAGTTCGGCCTCGAACCCGACCATCATCCGCAGGTTGTCGAACGTCCGGAGCTCATCGCCGGAGTTCTGGCCGGCCGCTTCGGCGCCGAGCGGCCGGCCGAAGTAGCCGAGCGGAACCGCCTCGTGCACCCCGGGGATCCAGTCGCCCGGCGCGACGTAGGTGAGCAGGCCGTCGCCGTCGGGATCGGTCCAGAAGTTGAAGGGGTGGTTCGCGGGCACGAAGAACTCGTTGGTCCGCTCGACGTTGCCCTGGAACAGCAGCATGTTGCCGACCCGGTCGGTCACGTCGTTGTGCGAGTAGCCGACCTCCGTGAAGAGCGTCGCCGGTCCGAGGTGGACGTCGGCCTCGGCGAACAGCTGCACCCGCCGCTCGGCGGCAACCATCGTGCGCTGGTCGGAGAAGTCCACCCGGCACAGCGAGCCGCTGGGGTAGCCGCCACCGGCACGGCAGTCCGGGTCCGGAAATCGGGGCGCGTCGAGGCCGCCGACCTGGTACGGCGAGTAGGTGCCGTCGGGATTGGCGACGGCACGCCGGAAACTGCCCGGCGAGCCCCGCCCGGAATCGAGCGAGCCGTCCACGATGTCGCCGTCGCCGTCCGGGTCGATCACCCGTGGGAACAACCAGTCGAACTCGGTGCGGAAGTTCTCGTCCTGCTCGTACCACGCCCCGTAGAGATTTACGTGGCCCCTCGCCGACTCGAACCCGGACGCGAAGCCGACGTCGTACGCCCGATTGCTCGCGTCCCGGTAGCCGCCCGCGATCTCCAGTCCCGTGAACCCCCTCCGGGTGACGATGTTGGCGACGCCGGCCACGGCCTGCGAGCCGTAGGTGGCCGAGGCGCCGTCGCGCAGGATCTCGACCCGGTCGATCATGAGCACGGGCAGCGTGTTGATGTCGAAGAAGCTCTGCCCGCCGTCGTCGGAGACCGGCGCGAACCCGGCCCGCCGGCCGTTGACCAGGGTCAGGGTGGACGAGAGCCCGACGCCGCGCAGGCTGAACTGCGAGACCCCCTGCAGGTAGGTCTGCTCTGTCGCGATGAAGGACCCCGTGTTGGCGGTGAGGCTCGAGAGCATGTCCACCGGCTGTGCGGCGCCCGCCGCCTCCAATGTCGACGCGTCAAGCGACTGCACCGGCGCACGGCCCTCATGGACCCCCGCTTGCCGGATCAGCGAGCCGACCACCACGATGTCTTCCATCGTGTGCCGGCCGGTACCCGCGCGTTCTCCCTCCTGCGCGAACCCAGGCGACGCCAGGAGCAGGGCCATGGCCGACCAGGCGGCCCGCACCGCGCGCGACGCCCCACGCGCACCTGGCTGCCGGCAGCGTGAATGTGCACCGCGTACCCCCGTCGGGCCAGTCGCTCTCGGCGCGGATGCTGCCGCCACGCACCTCCACCGGGCTCCTGCAGGTCGCCCGCCCGACGCTGCCCGAACCGACGACTCAGGCGCGTGCCGCGCCCCGACCGACAGCCGGTTGCTGATCACCTTGAGCAGCCCCGGTCGGACTGGCCCGGTCGCAATGCTGGCACGACATCCACCTGAGCGATTCACTGGAGAGGTCCCCAACCCGTCGACGGTGTGACGCAAGACACGAACAAGATGCAAGAGGCTGGCAGCCATGTCGAAGGCTCCTTCTCCGGATCTTCGGGAGCGGGTGTTCGCCCGCCGGCGCCAGATACCGAGCCATGGTGCGGCCAGCATCTCCCGATGAGTGTCCCGCGTGGCGATGGCACACCCCCGACCGTCGGCGCCGGGCTGACGCTCCGAGGCTTGATCGCGCCCGGCGTCAGTGCGAAGGCATCGCGCAGGGCGCCTGCCGGCTCACGTCGGTCAGCGGTACGGCGTCCTCGATGTCGTCGGCAAATGTCTCCACCGGCAGTCCCGCGGGACCGAGCACGCCGCATACCTGCGGCGCGATACCCGCGAGCGTGACGCACGCCTGGTCGCCCAGGCGTGCGTCCAGCGTGTCGGCTAGCAGGATCACCCTGCCGTGGATCCAGGCCGCAAGGATGTCCTGGTCCGTCGCCGTCAACACCGCCTCGTGGGGATCTCCTCCGTCGTGCCTGACGAGCAACAGATCCGCCAGCAACCCGGGCCCGATCGCGCCGATGCGGTCCTCGAGGCCCAGCGCGTAGGCTCCGTTGCTGGTGGCCATGCGCCACAGCGCTTCGCCGGATGCCGCCACGCCGGCATCCCTCGTCACCCGTCTCGCGCACTTGATTTCCTCGCGCATGTTGAACGATCCGCTCGGCGACCAGTCGGTCGACAGGGCGATCCGCACGCGCTCTTCCAGCGCGCCGGCGATGTCGACGGTCTCGCCGTAGAGCGCGAGATTCGAGCGGGGCGACCACACCAGCGTCACATCCGACGCCCGCATCACCGCGTAGTCGTCCCGGTCCGTGGCCACCCCGTGCACCATGGCGTAACGGCGGTCACGCCGCTGCACGCGCGCCAGGTAGCGCGCCACCTCGGCCCGAGCCGCGCAGCTCGACCGCCGGCCTTCGCCGACATGCGGGACGTAGGCCATGAACGCCGGGCTTCGGCCGGGCGCCGGGGGGAATCGATGCGCCGGGCCGCCGGCGCATTCATCCCGCAGGTCCTCGACCACGTGGAGCGAGAACGGGAAGGTCGATACGTCCGCCTCCGCCTCGTAGAGCGCTGCGTCGCCGGGTCGCTTGCGGCGATTGTCGTTGCGGATCACGCCGGGCACGCCGCCCGAACCTGCGATCGCGGTCGCACCGCCGAGCAGATGTCGAAGCTCCATCGCGACGAGAATCGCGGTTGACCGTCGGTCGCCGGCCGTGAAGCGGATCGGCGGCGGTGTTGGCAACCGCTGCTTGCCATTGATGCCGAGGCGCCATTCGTCCCGGTGGGCATAGCCCGGCTTCAGATCGGCGTCAGGAAAGGCGTAGCTGTAGGCCGGGTGCTCGTGGGGGTTAACGAAGCCGGGCGACAGCACTGCCCGTTCGCGACAGTCGAGAACCCCGGCTTCGGGATGGGCGGTCCGCACGCTGCCGAACGGCGCCACCGCGCTGATGCTGCCGTCCTCGTGGATGTGCACGGCATGGCCCGGTGCGGGGCCCTCGGGCAGCAGCACCTCGGCGCCGACGATCAGTCCCGGACTCGGCCCGCCGGCACCTGCCGCCGGCGTGAAGTCGCAGTGCCGATGGGCCGCCGGGCCGGGATCGGCGGCGGCATCGGGAACGGGTGCGGCGCCTGCGCACAGGAACAGGGCGAGGAGGCACGACGCCAGCCGGCGTCCGGCGGTTCGGGCGGTGGTCGGCCGGTCGGCGTGGAGCATCGTCAACTTCCCTCACGGCGAAGGCGGCACGGAGGAGTATTGCGCAGGCATCCGTTGCACCGGCGCCACGCTTCTCCTCCGTGGCGGTGGTCAACCTGCGCTCGGTACTCGCACGTCCCGGCTGGGGCGCGGGCTAGAACCCGACGCGGAGCGTCATGAGCCACGCGTGGGTCCGGTAGTCCGCGGAGGTTTCATCGATCGTGACGGGGATTTCCCTCCGGGTGCCGTCCTCGCGGTACCGCACGATGGCGATGTCGCCGACGTCGGTCCCGATGGCTCCTGCATCCGCGTACCGGTAGCTCAGGTCGAGGTTGATTCGCCCGCTGATCGGTATCGCGATCCCCGCCGTCAGCATCCAGGTGAGATTCCGCCCGCTTCCGGCGGGAAGCGCGGTGAAGGGAACCTCGCCGCCAGGACCCCGGCGCAGGCTGCCCCGCGGATCGTCCGGCCCGGGGAAGCGTTGCACGTAGCTGTCCAGGCGGTAGCGGGTGACGCCCAGCCCGGCGCCCAGGAAGGGCTGCACGGTGCGGCCCGGAGCGAGTTCCCATCCCGGGAAATCATGGAACCCGGCAAGCAGGAGCTGCTCGGTGTCCAGTCGTGCCCCGGACGGCTGATGCTCGCCTGCGGCGCGGTAGTTCGTGTTGCCGCGCCAATCGAGGGCTCGGGCGGCGGCGAGTTCCAGCTGGGCGCGCAACCGATACGGCAACCGGAGGCCCGCGGCCAGACGAAGCTGCAGGCCGTCGTCGACCGCTCCGGCATCGAAGCGTTCATTGGTGCCATAGAGCCCAGCATGACCAGCGTCCCCGCTATCGACGAACCGGGTGTCCTGCGAACGCACCCGGGACATCCCGAGGCTCAGGTAGGGGACGATCCCGACCGGGGTCACCCCGGCCGCGGGCGGGCTGGTCGCAGACGCCTGAGACGCTTCGGCGGGCGCGCCTGTCCAGCCCTGGATGGTCAGGATCCCCGCCGCTACGAGAACAGGCAGGAACGCCGGCAGAGCGCTCCCTCGGCGAATCCGATGCATGGCTGCCTCCCGCCGTTCGTCAGATATTCGGCGTGCACTATGCACACCGCAGCATCGAGAGGGATTGACAACCTGTCCTGCGAATCGGTACACGATCAACCCGCCTGCCGACGGCCCCCCATCGGTCACGGGTCGGCAATCGTCGGGGCAACGCCGGCGCCATTGCAGGCCGGCGCTGGCGGAACCGCTACCGCAACATGCTTGGGCTGTCCGAGGTCGGTGTCGCTGATTTCCCGCGGCCGTGCTCAGGCGAGCACCGTCCGTTCGACGAACCACCACGCCCCGATCGCCGCGATCAGGACCGACGCCGGGTTCGTGATGACGGACCGGTACCAGTCCTTGTGTCGGAACCAGAGACCGGCAACCAGGAAGCAGGCGGCGATCACGGCAAGCTGCCCAAGCTCGACACCGACGTTGAAGGCAACGAGGCCGGTCACGAACTCCGCAGGCGCCAGCCCAATGTCGGTCAGGACACCGGCAAAGCCGAGTCCGTGGAGGAGGCCGAACCCGAACACGATCGCGGGCCGCCAGCGCTGCAGCCGGTTCGTGACCGTGTTCTCGATGCCGATGTAGACGATGGATGCCGCGATCAAAGGCTCAACGATCGACGGCGACAGGCTGACAATGCCGAGCATGGCGAGCGCCAGCGTGATCGTGTGCGCGATCGTGAAGCTTGTCACCTGCCACACGAGGGTCGAGAGGCGCGTGCTGAGGAGGTAGAGACCGATCACGAACAGGATGTGGTCAAGGCCCTTCGGCAGGATGTGCGTGAAGCCGATCACCAGGTAGTCGCGCGAGATCTCGTAGACGTTCCGGCGGACCTGGCCGGCGATGGGGATCGAGTCGCTGGCAACGCCGTTCTGCAGGAACTCGGTGAAGACCGGAGGATCGCCCTCGTTCGGACCCGGGACCCGAATCACGGTCGGGCCAAATTCCGCATCCCAGGCCCAGGTCACGCTTGTCGTGCCGGGTGGCAGCGTGCCGCCGAGCACGATCCGGGAGAGGCGCGGGAACCCGGTGTCCCCCACCGGAGGCACTTGCACATCGAGGACTGCCGGCTGCAGCCGCATGTCTCCGGCGCTCATCATGACGCCGCCCAGGAACTGCTCAACAAACCCGTCGAATGCGCGGCGCAAGTCGCCCGGCGGAAGGCTGCGGAACCCCGCGTACTCGGCGGCGCTGGGTGCTTCGGACGTGTCGCTGTGGGCGGGCCCGATGCCGGCGAGCAGGGCTTCCAGGTTGAGTTCGATCGAGACCTCGTAGCCGCCGCCTCTGTCGAGGGACAGATCGGCGGTCGCCGGCCTGATCTCGTGCGCACGGGCGGTCGCCGACAGCGACAGAAGCGCCAGCAAGGCGAGCATCGCGGCC
This sequence comes from Alphaproteobacteria bacterium, assembly GCA_022819905.1. Taxonomy (GTDB): domain Bacteria; phylum Pseudomonadota; class Alphaproteobacteria; order TMED109; family TMED109; genus VXPW01. Next base: position 22,493 of record JAJEGJ010000105.1, on the reverse strand, counting down.
GGATGAAGCATGCGCTTGTTCATGGGCTGGAATACCTGCCTGCGAAGGAAACCGCATCACTCTAGCGTATCTGTCGGTGAGGGAATCTCGGAAGGAATGCCAGCCCAGGGCCGCGCACCGGTGCGCAAGCGGATCCCCCAGGCAGCCCCACCATGAGGTAGGCGATCTACGCTGCAGGCTGTTCCGACCAGCCCCGCCCGATCGATCCGGTCGCGAATTCGGCAGGCGGCAGTGCGCCCCTACCGCAGGTATCAACGCCGTATCCACGAATAGGCAGGCGCCCTGCCGCACCGGTTCGTGGAAAACCACGGCTTCGCCGAAGGCAACAAGCGCACCGCGCCATAGGGGGTCACCACGCTGCCTCCCGCCTGTGATACTCGACGATGTCCGCCCCGGTCGAGCCGGGGCCGCCACGAGTGGGCGGCATTTCGTGCCTCGCACGGGTCGCGTCCCATACAATTCCCATTCAATGGGCAATTACCCAGACGGATGGGAGCGACAAGGCTCATGAGACTGCTTGCGGCTGCTTCGGCACTGGTGCTGCTGGCGGCAATGCCGGCGCTCGCGGCGGAGAAGCTGCGTATCGCCACGACCGGCGATTATCCGCCGTTCACCTATATCGACCACGATGGCGCGATCGTTGGCTTCGACGTTGACATCGCTCTTGCGCTCTGCACGGAACTCGGCGCCGAGTGCGAGATCGTGCTGGAGGAATGGGAGCGGCTGATCCCGGAACTGCACGCTGGCAGCTTCGATGCGATCGCCGCCAGCATGTCGATCACCGAGAAGCGCCGCCAGCGGGTGAGCTTCACGGACCGGTACTACAGCAACGTGGTTCGCTTCGTGGCGCGCCATGGCGCTGGATTCGACCCGGCCGATGCGGCGGGCAAGACCATCGGTGCGGCCCGCGCGACGATCGCCTCCGACTGGCTAGCGGCCAACCTGGCCGATACGGCAACGATCAAGCTTTATGCCGGCCAGGTGGAGCTCTACGGGGACCTCGTCGCCGGCCGCTTGGATGCCGTCTTCGGCGACGGCCTGGGCGCATACGCCTGGCTTCAGGGCCCGGAGGGCGCCGGCTTCGAATTCGCCGGCGAGGGATACAGCCTGGATGAAGGCATTGGCATCGCGGTGCGCCACGAGGACGCCTCGCTCCTGTCACGCCTGAACCGCGGCCTCGAGGCCATCCTCGCGAACGGCACCTACGAACAGATCAACGCCCGCTACTTCCCGTTCAGCATCCGTTAGGTTTTCGGCGTGCGACCGCCACCGCTACGTCGGGCAGAGGCCGCCGGATGCCGGGTCGTTCATGGTGTCGCTGTGGGCCGGCGCGGACGGCCGCCCGAGTACAGGCCACCCCGCCGCGCACCCGACCAGTCGAGAATTTCGGGGATGTCGCTGGTGTCGATGCCCTGATTCGGAAGCGCCTCAAGCGCCTCGAGTTCGGGGTTCCCTTGCGGCGAACGGGTCTCGGAATTCCGCTTCTTCATAGGCTCTCCTTTGGCACAGTGTGGCGTTCCTGGCGGTGACGATCCACCCCACCCCAGAGCCAGCACTGGTGCCCGGAACTGGTGACGTGTGCCACACCGCGACAATCCCATTGCCCGCAAGGCCAACGGCAGGCCGCTGCCCTTCAACTCGATTCGGGTCCGGCGTCGCACTGTCAAGGGTTCCGCAAATGCTTGTTAAGCAGCCTCGCGGCCGACACCATGCTTTCGCAAATTCGAGCGGCTATCGCCCCTGTCCGTCGTCCAGCGCACGCTATCGGTTTCCTCAACTGCAAACCGTAACTCCGGCCGGGCCACGTTGCAGCGTTTCGGGACCGAGAGGACCGTGGTCAGTCCTCCCGCTACACCGCTGGCTGGACCGTAGCCGCCCTGCTCGCTAGCCGCTTATGCAACTTCAGGCTCGTCGCCAGACTCCCTAGCGCGGCATCCGGATGTCGGAAACAGATGCCGGGATGCGCCGCTAGACTTCGTCGCGGCACGGCATCCACGGGGCCCGTCCCTGGCTGGCAAGCGATTGCGGGTGCCAACGTCGATATGACGTTCGTGTTCACCGGACAGAAGCAAGAGAGAACGAAGAGCCATGCGGGACGGGGAACTATCGAATCCAGATGTCGGCGGGGCCAGGCGCGCAAGCTTGCAGATGCCGCGCGAGGACATGCTCCAGCTGGCCCAGAGAGCCACCGAGCTGCTTGTCGACTGGAACACGCAACTTCCCGGCAAGGACGCCTGGGAGGGGGACTTTCAGCAGGCGCTCGAGGACCAGTTGATGGCGGACCCGCCCCGGCACGGTCGGCCAGCAGGCGAGGTGCTGGAGCAGGTCGCCCGCGAGATCCTCCCGACAGCGGCCCGGCACCAGCACCCCCGCTTCTTTGCGTTCGTGCCGTCGTGCATCACCTGGCCCGGGGTGATCGGCGACTTTCTGGCCGCGGGCTACAACATCAACGCCTGCACCTGGCTGGCGGCGAGCGGCCCGAGCCAGCTTGAGCTGGTCGTCGTCGACTGGTTCCGCCGCTGGCTCGGATACCCGGAGGGCGCCGGCGGGCTCTTCACGAGCGGTGGCTCGGCCGCGGCTCTCGACGCGCTGGTCGCGGCCCGGGAGGCGGCCGGGGCTTCGCCCGAACGGGCCTGCGTGTACATGAGCGATCAGACCCACGGTGCCATTGCCCGGGCGGCGCGCATCATCGGTGTCCGTCAAGAGCACATCCGCCAGATTCCGAGCGACAGCTGCTTCCGGATGGATGTCGCGGCGCTGGCAGAGGCGGTGGCGCGCGACCGCGCCGTGGGTTTGCACCCCCTCGCCGTGTGCGCCAACGCCGGCACGGCCAGTACCGGAGCCATCGACCCACTGGCGACGATCGCGGACTACTGCGAAGCCCAGGATCTGTGGCTGCACGCCGACGCCGCCTACGGCGGCTTTGCTGTTGTCGTCGAGGAGGGTCGGGCGCTCATGGGCGGGATCGAACGCGCCGACTCGATCGGGCTCGACGCGCACAAATGGTTCTTCCAGCCGTACGAGGCCGGCTGTCTGATGGTCAAGGATGTCAAGACGCTCGAGAACGCCTTTGGGCTGCGGCACGACGTGCTGCAGGACACCGTGTGGGGCACCAATCACCCCAATTTTGCGGACCGCGGGCTGCAGTTGAGCCGTTCGTTTCGCGCGCTGAAAGTCTGGATGTCCATCCAGACCTTCGGCATGGATGCGTTTCGCCAGGCCGTGTCACGCACGATGGCACTGGCCGCCGAGGCCGGTCGCCACATCCGCGCGCGGCCGACGCTGGAACTGCTGGCCCCCGTCTCGCTGGGGATCGTGTGCTTCCGCTTCAGGCCCGACGATGCATCCCTCGACGAAGAGGCCCTGGAGATGATCAACCGGGCGGTGCTGGCCCGCATCTTCTGGGAGGATCGGGCACTGATCTCTTCGGCCGCGCCGGACGGGACGTTTTCGCTCAGGCTCTGCATCCTGCATCACGACACCACCTGGGAGGACGTCCGCGAAACGCTGGACGCGGTGGAGCGCTTCGGTACGGAAGCCGCGGAGCAGCAGACGCGATAGCGGGCGGCCGTTTCAGGGACGAAGCGACGCGTGGGGTCAGGCCGCTTGCGTTACGACCTCCAGACCTTTCGCGGCGATCTGTCGGGCGCGGTCACGGCAACCGTAGTATCGCTGCCGTTTGCGCTCGCCTTCGGCGTCGCCTCGGGCCTGGGGGCGGCTGCCGGACTGTACGGCTCGATCGCCGTCGGCTTCTTCGCGGCCGTGTTCGGCGGCACCCGCACGGTGATTTCGGGTCCCGCGCCTTCGGTGACCGTCGCGATGGCGGTGATCGTGACGGCGCATTCCACCAGTCTGTCGGAAGCCTTCACCGTCGTGATCATGGGCGGCCTGCTGCAGGTCCTGCTGGGGCTGTCCGGCCTGGGACGCTTCGTCGCCTACACCCCCTATGTCGTCATCTCGGGCGTTCTGTCGGGGATCGGCCTGACCATCCTGCTGGTGCAGATTGCGCCGCTCCTCGGCTCCCCCGCCGTGCCCGGGGGAGCCATCCCGTCGCTGCAGGCGCTGCCGGACATCGTCGGCAACCTCGAGCCGCACGCCCTCGTGGTCGGCGTTGCCGCCTTGGCCACCACGGTGTTCTGGCCCAGAAGATTTGGCCGATGGCTGCCCGCGCCCCTAGCCGCCCTGGTCGCGGGTTCCCTGCTCGGCGTTCAGTGGCTGACCGAGGCGCCGACGATCGGACCGATCCCCGCGGTCCTGCCACAGCTGCAACTCGCAGTGCCCTCGCTCACGTTCGTGATCAGCGCATTGCAGCCCGCGCTCATCCTCGCCCTGCTGGGTTCGATCGACAGCCTCCTCGCGGGCATGGTCGCGGACTCGCTCACCGGCTCGCGGCACAATCCGAACCGCGAACTGTTCGGCCAGGGTATCGGCAACGTCGTCGCGGGGCTGATCGGCGGACTGCCGGGCGCGGGCGCGTCGGTCAGCACCGTGACCAACATTCGGGCAGGCGGCTCCACGCGGGTATCGGGCGCCCTGCGCGCCATGCTCGTGCTCGCGATGGTGCTGGGATTGGGGCACCTGGTCGCACCGATTCCCCACGCGGTGCTGGCGGCCATCCTGATCCGGGTCGGCTGGGGCCTCATCGACTGGGACCTGCTCGGCCGCGCCCGCCACCTCCGACGCGATTACCTGATCGTCATCCTGACGACCCTGACCCTGACCGTGTTCGTCGACCTCATCACCGGTGGCGCCGTGGGACTGATCGCCGCCGGCATGGTCCATGCGCGACAGCTCGAGCGCTTCGAACTGCAAAGCGTGATTTCGGTCCCGCTACTCGACCGGGACGTCTTCGCGGGCCGTGCCGCCATGGCGCACGCCGACCCCAGTTCCGCGCGGGTCGGGCTGGTGCGGCTCAAGGGGGGGTTCACCGTGGCGTCGTCCAGGCAGCTCGTGGCCGTCATCGGCGCGGACATCAAGGGCCACGACGTCGTGATCTTCGATTTCTCCGGTACCACCTACCTCGACGACAGCGCCGCCAAACTGATCGGAGACCTGCTGGACATCGCCCGGGAGCAGCGTACCGCGTTCATTCTCGCGGGCCTCTCGGACGTGGTGGGAGAAACGCTGTTTGCGTTCGGTGTCTCGCAGCGCGTGCCCGAAGGGTGCCTGGTGGAAACCATGGAACAGGCAAGCGAGGTGGCCCGCGGCTTCCTTGCGGAAGACAACGAAGGATGACCCATGTGCATCCGTCCGACCGCTCAAGGGCTACGTACGGGCGCGGATATCCGCGCATCGGCTTCGCACCATCGTTGGGGCGATGGAGACGATTCCGGCGGCGGCGATAGGAGCGACGCAGCGGCACCTCGTTCGTAGTCGTCTTGCGCACAGCCCGTTGGGGCTTGAACCCACGCACAAGCCCACTCTGATGACTTACACTAGCATGTCTGTTCTATAAGCAGACTATTAGCTCCTTCCAGGATCGATTTCTGGAACATACTCTTTCCAATTCGCCTGCAATTCTCTAAAATGGTCCATGAATGAGGCATACCTCCTCATTATGATCTATTTCTGGAATAACCTGAGCAATGGCGAAACCCGCACACAGAAGCTATTCCCGCTATGCCCGCCAAGCCGCAGAGCTTCTCGGGCTGATGATCCGTAACGCCCGCATCGAACGCGGCATCACAGTCGCTGATGTCGCCGAACGCGCCGGGTTGTCGCGCGGTCTCGTGCATCGCATCGAGAAAGGCGAAATGGGTTCCTCCGTTGGTGCCGCCTTCGAGGTGGCCGTCATTGTCGGGCTGCGCCTGTTCGAAGCTGAACCGACGACGCTGACGCGCCATCTGTCGATGGAACGCGACAAGCTCTCGCTGCTGCCGCAATCCGCCCGCACGGGAACGACCAAGGTGAAAGATGACTTCTGATCAACCCGACACGAACGCACCGGAGGAGGCCTATGTCTGGATATGGCTGCCGGGTGCGACGGTCCCGGTCGTCGCCGGTCGCATCGCGCGGGACGGCGACCGGCTGATCTTCAACTACGGTCAGAGCTATCTGGACCGAAACGACGGCATCCCGATCTACGAGCCGGAACTGCCGTCGCGGAGCGGGGCCATTGCGCCGGAAGCCGGGCTGGGCATGGCCGCATGTCTGCGCGACGCCGCGCCCGACGCTTGGGGCCGGCGCGTCATCCTGAACCGAACCTTCGGACGCAAGGGCAAGGATGTCGATATCGCTGCGCTCGACGAGCTCACCTATCTGCTGGCGTCCGGCTCCGACCGCGTCGGTGCCCTTGACTTCCAGCACTCGCCTTCCGAGTACGTACCGCGCGCCGTGCAAGCCGCGACGCTCGAAGAGCTGCTGAGCGCCGCCGAGAAGGTCGAGCAGGGCGCGCCGCTGTCGCCCGAACTCGATCTGGCGCTGTTCCACGGCACGTCGCTCGGCGGCGCACGCCCGAAGGCGATGATCCAGGACGGCGACACCAAGATGATCGCCAAATTCTCGTCTTTGACCGACACCTCCAACGTCGTAAAGGCGGAATTTGTCGCCATGCGCCTTGCGGCCAGGGCAGGGCTCGACGTCGCCCCCGTGCGTCTCGCCCATGCCGCCGGCAAGGACGTGCTGCTGGTCGAGCGATTCGACCGTGCCAAGACGAACGACGGCTGGACGCGCCGGGCAATGGTCTCGGCGCTGACGCTGTTCGGTCTCGATGAAATGATGGCGCGTTACGCCAGCTATGAAGACCTCGCGGAAATCATCCGGCACCGCTTCATCTCGCCGAAGGCGACGTTGCACGAGCTGTACGGTCGCCTCGTGTTCAACGTCCTGTGCGGCAACACCGACGATCACGCCCGCAACCATGCGGGCTTCTGGGACGGCGAACACCTGACGCTGACTCCTGCCTACGACATCTGCCCGCAAAGCCGTACCGGCGATGTGGCCAGCCAGGCGATGCTGATCGTCGGAGACAACCGCGCGAGCACGCTCGCGACCTGCCTTGCGGCCGCGCCCAATTTCCAGCTCAGCGAGAACGCGGCAAAGGACATCATCGCCCGGCAGATCGCCACCATCCGGGACGGATGGAACGAGATCTGCGAGGAAGCCACATTGACGGACGTCGAGCGCAACCTGTTCGGCGAACGCATCTTCCTCAATGACTTCGTCTTCGAAGGCAGGGCGGAGGGCCTGCGGTGACGGAAACTCTCCCGTGGCGGCGCCTCCGCCGTTCCTGGCATCTAGTGGGCACCGACGACGGTCGACGCGAACAACACGATCTCGATCAGCTTCCGAGCGGCCGTGGAGCCCGGTAGCGAACCCCGGCTACCTCAGGCACACACGGGGCATCTACGGGCTGGGCTACCGTGCCTCTGGCTTCGGGCGTGCTCGGCCACCGAAACCGACATGTTCTGACAAATTTGATCTGAACCGGTGCAACCTCCGCTGTTTGTGGAAGATGTGACCCGGCGATACTGGCGGATTTGCTCAGGGCTTTTGGCGTCTGCGGCCCCAACCCACCGGCGCTACGGCCGTGTGTTTGCGATTGCTACGTCCGCCCATCCCGGAAGATCCCCTGCGGCCCACCGCCTCTCGTCCGTCATCACCGCGACCTCGCGACGGGGTCTGTCGGGGTCGTACTGTGGGCGACCTGGAAGCTTCAGCCGTCGATGCTCGAGTTCTCTCCCAATGCGATCCGCGCTCACGCCGGGTGTCGCCTGGGATGAGACTGGCGCCCAGCTGACCGTGGCTAGGCGCCTAGCTGGGTGTCTCCGGGCCACAGGCAGTTTCCGGCCAGTACGTGTTGCAGTCTCGCGACCGACCACACGTCGATACCGTCCTCGGTCCGAAACGACCGCCTGCCACCGTAAACCAGCACCCGCCGCACCAGTCCCGGGAGTTCCCCGATCGCGCGCAGTCCCGGCAGCATTCCGGTGTGGTAGCGGGGCTGGGACTTGACCTCGATCGCCGCCAGCTCATTGCCCCGGCGGAGCAGGAAGTCGACTTCCGTCAAGTTCGCAGGGTGTGGCGCCCAATAGCGGAGCTCATCGAACAGCTCATTCTCCTCACCGTGCGCACGCAGGAGGTGCAGGACCCAGCCTTCCAGGAGCGCGCCGCGCTCCTCCGGCGCGATCGGCCCGTGCAGCTTCTTCACGGCACGGACCACGCCGGGGTCGACCCAGTAGAGCTTGGGATGGCGGCGCTCGCGTACCCGGAGCCGCGGCTGGAAGGCGGGGAGGCGAACGGCAAGCAGCGTGTCCTCGAGAATATCCAGATAGCCTTGCACCGTGGTGCGCGCGACGCCGCAGTCACGGGCGATGCCGGCAGTGTTGACGACCTGGCCGTGGTAGAGGGCGGCGACCGGCAGGAACCGCGCAAATCCAGGGAGGTTTCGGACCAGCCCTTCGGCCCGGACCTCCTCGCGCAGATAGAGCCTGACATAGTTCTCGAGTACCGGGCGCCGCTCGCCCGCAACCCAGACCAGCGGGATGGTTCCCGTATCGAGGGCGGTATCGAGATTGAAATCGTCGCCGAGCTCGACCGGGGTCAGGGGGTGCATGGCCTTGTGCAGCGCGCGGCCGGCGAGCAGGTTGACGCTGGCTGCCTTGAGCTTTCTCGCACTCGATCCGAGCAGGGCGAAATTGAGACGCCGATCCTCAATGTGCCGGTGCACTTCGTTGAGAAGGTTTGGAAGGCGCTGGATCTCGTCGACCACCACCCAACTGCCCGGCGGCGCCGGCTGGAGATCCGCCGCGAAGAGGGACGGATCAGCGAGATAGTCCTGGTAGCGAGCCTCGTTGAGGAGATCGATGTGCAAGGCGTCGGGAAACTGCAGCCGTGCCCAGGTGCTCTTGCCCACCCCGCGAACGCCAAGGAGAAAAAAGCTCTGCTTGGGCAGCCGGGTCAGTCGGGGAAAGTTCATTTCAGCCATGTTGTCGTCATATTTCGAAGAATATTGCCGATGACATGGCAGGAGAGTGCCGGCGAGTCAACCTGACCCTGCTTGGAGGGTCCGTCCACGACCGCAAGCCCGATACAAGGCTTCTTGATCTCGTGGGCCTCGGTTCACGCAGCGAACTTGGCTTCTGACCAGCTCTGTCACCCGCAGAGCAGTGATCTCTGAGTGCACTCCGCACTTCGGTCAATCTGCCAGGCAAAACGAGCGGGCCAAGCATGTCCGAACCCGTTTGTGCGCCAAGGCGCCAACTGGGTCAGTCGGCCGAATTCCGACGCAGGAGCTTGTGTTGATCGAAGAACTTGTCGCTTCCCGCCCAGCACGCGTGCTTCAGTTCCGCGAGTGCCCATTCTGAAGTCTCTTCGCGGATGATTTGCCGATACAGGGCCATGTTGTGCCGCCACGTGTAGTGAATCCAGTGATCGGCGATCGCGAACACACCCTTTCTGTCTCCGTTCAGTTGCATCGGAATCAGTTGCTTGCTCTGGGGATCAAATACCTTTCCATGCTCGGCGAAATAGGCCGCAGTGTCAGGGTCGTCGAGCTGGATGTCGACCCATCTCGGATCGATCATCTCGAGGCCGTTGTGGCCAATGACCTGCTTTGAGCCAGGCGCATCGGGGGAGAAATTCTCACCCAGCTTGTCGAGGACGTCGTTTTCGCGACTCACGAAATTGTAGAAATGTGGTTGGTGAGCCGAACTGTCGTAGCTATTGAGGCGCCCCATCATCAGTTGCGCTTCCATGACCTTTTCCGCGCCGGCAAGAAGGAGAATCTTGTTGAGCCGCTGAAGCAGGTCGGGTCGACGGGGACGGTACTCGGGATCCGGCTTGGTGAGATCCTGGTCGCCGGGCACCGGATCGTCCAAGGCGGAGTCCTTGGCCATCTTGGCGATCGCACGAATGACCACCCTGCTGCCGAGTGAGTGGCATATCAGGTTGATCGGATGGGATGGAAGCGCCCTGGCCAGGACTTCGATCACCGCGATCAGGTGCAGTGCCGCTTCGTCGGCGAGGTCATAGGCACGCGCGTAGAAGTTCCGGCCATGGTCGAAGATGGAGCCGAAAAAATCGGGACTTGAGAACCAGGCGAATCCGACGCAAAGACCGTTCCCGCCTTGATCCTTTTCGCGATAGCCGAAGCCCAGCGGCCAGCTCGTGGAATGGGCACGAATTTCCGTGGGCTCAGGGAACCGTTTCCAGTGGTATAGGCGACTGTGCGGGTTGTCGCCCTCGGGATGGTGCGGCCTGTCGAATACCTGCGTGGTCGGATCGAACTGGAAGCCATGAACGAAGATCGAGATGGGTGCGTTGGCGGAAGCACCCTCCGGTAGCTCGCGCGCTTCTGTCTTCAGCACCGAAGCCACGTAGTGGGCCAGGGCGGCATTCTGCTTGACCAGCCTGGGGCTCAGCGACGACGACGCCGGAAAATGTTCCATCCGCCCTTTCCGGCTACGTCTGTCATAAGGCTTGGTGACCGTGAGGTTGCCTACCGGATCTGGCGCGTACAAGCCGTCGGGCAGCCAGGAGATCCGTAGTATCGACATCGGCGTACCGTCGGCGACTCGAGCTCAGAAAAGTGCGCTTTTGTTCGGGCAGTAGTTGGCCGAGACTTCCGTGGCAGTAGTCGTCGCGACTGCCGCAGTTGTCGATGATTCGACGAAATTGGCCAAAGCCACACAGCGAACCAATTCCGTCGACGTACGCACCAGGGCCCTCCGTGAATGGTGGGTTGCTACGACCTAACGACGATAGCGAGAACTTTCAAATAAATGAATACCTTATTTGGTGCATGACTCATTTGCGAAACCATATACCTCCAAATATATGGACTATGATTCACGACCAAAAAACCTCATGACCAACGAAGTTGGATATATGTACGGATTGGTGCAGCGGCCGGTGTTGCCCGCGACGTTGGACTACCCGGAACCACAATTGCTGGGCGGCTCCGCTTGATCGCCCGCATGCTGGCCTGTTACCGGAACACAATGGCGCGCGGTTTCCTGCCGCTCGACGAAATACCGCCTGCCTCGGGAATGCCTTGGTCAGTGGGGTCGTCGGACGATCAAGATCGAGAAGCCGCTGCAGTAGAGAACAACTGGACGATGAGCATGGAGCGCACCGAGCTCGGACGGGACATCGAAACGGCGCTTGGCGAGGTTCTCGACCACGTCCGTGGCCACACGGAGTTGCCCTGTCGGGTCGTCGATGATCCGGCGGCAAGCCAGATTGTCACCCTCCGCAAGCGGTTCGGGCTGAGTAGGCAGAATTTCGCAGACTGATTCGGTCTCGATGTGCGAGTTCTTCAGAGGTGGGAGCGAGGACGCCGCGTTCCCGACGAGGCGGCCCGCGTACTCCTGACCGTCACCGACCAGGACCCCGAGGCCGTGGTGAGAGCGCTCCGCGAGGCTGGCGACGAATTGCGGACCAATCTCCCCTTCACATCGTGAGCAACGCGCTACGCCTTGGGAGCCACTTTTCGTCGTTGCTCTCGGTCATACGGGTCATAGCCTTCCGAATGGAGCACCAACCGGGTCGCCCTAGAGCGGTCGCCTATACCCGCGCAATGACCGAGCAACTTCCCGACAATTGCGAAACTTTTGTGTTCACGTGCAATTCCGTTCTTGCCAAGTCAGGACAACTGTCAGGCCGTCGCCGCAAGCGAAAGCACGGTCGGCATGCCCTCGCCGCGCAACTCCCACCCGGCCCTGTCGCTGACGCGCCATACCTCCCCCGTATCCGTGCCGACCAGCACGCCTCCCGGCGTCTCCGGGTCCACCGTCAAACCATGAAAGTTGGCGGCGCTCGGGGAATGGGCCTCGTCGCACAGTGAACGCCACGACTCGCCGCCGTCCTCGGACCGGAACAGCATGGCCTGCGCACCGTTTTCCTCGCGACAGTTCGAAAATGCTGAGGGCGCGCTCGCGACGGTCAGCCCGTACGGCGCGCGATGATCGATGCACATCGGCCGGGAGTAACGGGGCGTGATGCCCTTCCACGCGTAGGTCCAGGTGCGGCCGCCATCGTCGGATCGAAATACCCCGGCATTGCCTTCCACCATCTCCGCTACCCCGTCCAGGCGCCCATATCCGGTGGATGCGTACAGGGTGTCCGGCTCCGCCGGGTGCGCGAACAGCATGTGCAGGTCCGGGTTGTCGGCGGGCAGCACTGCGGACCAGGTCTCGCCTGCATCCTCGGACAGGGCGAGGCCGCCCACTTCGACGCCGACCCTGATGCGCGCGCCGTCAACCACCAGAGCGCGCGCTCGCGCCGCGACCGGTGGCTTCAGGGGAATCTGCCATCCCCCTGAATCTGCCAATTGCGCGAGGCCCACGACCTCCGTCCAGGTGGCCCCGTGATCGTCGCTCCGGAACAGCCCGGTGGGTGCCGTCCCCGCGTAGAATGTCCCGCTACCGTCGGTGCGGACCTGCCACACCTCCCTGCCCTGGAGGCCCGACGGTGCCCACGTCCGACCGGAATCGCCCGACACGTACAGGCCGTCGTCCGTACCGGCAAAGCATGATTCGTCGATCCGAACGAGTTCGCGGACGTCGCGGCTCCGAAGCACCTGCTTGGCAGCCCCCTCCGCCACGATAAAGACGCCTTCGCTGGTTCCTGCGCAAACTTCCATGATGCTTCGCTCCCCGGCCGCTGCACGGTCGGTCAATACCGACCCGTCCGGGCCGTCTTGAATTGCAGAGCAATCCCGCACCCCATAATGCCGACACCTGCGGGAGCTTCCAAGAATCGGCAGCCGATGGCACAGAAATGGCGATGATCGGGTCGGTGCCGTCAATCCCGCGTGAACAAGGCGCTGCCGGCTCGAGGGACGCTTCCTCGGGGCCCTGTCGGTCCCGATTTACAGGCTCAAGGCAGATTCGGGCAACTGCCGCCGGACCTCAGGCGGCAGGTGTTCGCGACGGCGGATACAGCTGGAGCGCGCGTCGCCGAGCCGTTGGGTAAGAAAACTCGTCTCGCACGGCGGTGAGGAGCGTGCCGGGAACCGAACCCCAGGCGCTCCCTTCTCCGGTCAGGTGGACTGCTTGCGGTCGACCAGGGTGGCGATCACCGGGTGGTAGCGCTCGCCGAGCCCGCTCTCGACGGCTTCGTCGAACAGCGCCTTCACCAGATCTGCGCCCGCGGCGTTGACGTCGGCCTCCGTGGCCAGCTCGAGCGCATAGTTCAGGTCCTTCATCGCGTAGGTCACAGGGAACGCGCCCTCCGGGTAGTGCTCCGCGAGAATCGCCTTCATGCCGTGGTTGCGGAGCGCGAAGCTGTCGCCCGAACTCCGGCCCACCGCTTCCAGAAAGGTCTTGGGAGCGACTCCCTGGCGGCGCGCGATCGCGAGTCCCTCCGCAATCGCCCGGACGTTCTGGAAGAGGATCATGTTGTTCAGGATCTTGACGGCCTGCCCGCTGCCGACGGGCCCGCAGTGGGTCACGTCGCTGGCGATGTGCGCGAGCACCGGGCGCAGGCGCTCCACCAGGGCCGCGTCGCCGCCCGCCATGATGCTGAGCGTGCCGTCGATGGCGGCCTGCCGGGCGCGGGCGACCGGCGCATCGCAGAAGGCGATGCCGCGACGGCCGAAGGCATCGTCGAGCTCGCGGGCGAGCGCTGGCGGCGCCGTGCTGGCGTCGACCACGGTCCGCCCGGCGTCCATCCGCTCGATCAGACCGCCGTCCCCGAGGCACACCGACCGCACTTCGCGCCCGGAAGGGAGGGACAGGAACACGAGATCGGCACAGTCGGCGAGTTCGGCAAGGGACGATGCCACCCGCGCGCCGGCGGCGGCGAGCCGCTCCAGGGGCGCCGGGTCGAGGTCGTAGCAGGTCACCGGCCCGTCGTGTCGGCGGACAAGGTTCCGGCACATGGGCTCGCCCATGACACCGACGCCGACGAAGCCGATGCGCACGCCACTCATGTCTCCCCACCCTCCCGCACGAAACGGGCCGCGCCGGTGCCAGCGAGGCGACCGAAGACCGCCCCCGAGACCAGGCCGGTGCCGCCCGGATAGTTGCCGTAGAAGAGCCCGCCGACCAGTTCGCCGGCTGCGAACAGACCGCGGATCGGGTCGCCGGAGACCGCCTGCACCCTGGCCTCCGGGTCGATCGCGAGGCCGCCGAAGGTAAAGGTAATGCCGCAGGTCACCGCATAGGCCTCGAAGGGCGGGGTCTCGATCCGGTTCGCCCAGTTCGACTTGGGCGGGTCGAGCCCGCGGGTTCCGCGGCCGTCCTTCACCGTCGGGTCGAACGGAACGTCGGTGGCCACGGCGTCGTTGTAGGTCCGGACGGTCGCCAGGAACCGCGCGCCGTCGATGCCCTCCATCCTCGCCGCGAGGGCCTCCAGCGTGTCGGCCTGCGCCCGGGTCACCTGCCGGATCCGGTACTCGTCGCGGAGTAGGTGGCTCACCTTCGCGTCAAACACCTGCCACGCCACCTGGCCCGGCTGCTCCAACACCCGGCGGCCGTAGGCGGCATAGGTGTAGTTGCGGAAGTCCGCCCCCTCGTCGACGAAGCGCTGGCCGTCCGCATTGACGACGATGGAGAAGGGGTAGCTGTGCTTCTGGAAACCGTCACCCACGGCGAGGTCGCCGTAGTCCGGCGCGTTCCGGTCCCAGGCGACCGCGTGGCAGCCCGACCAGTTGCCGGCCGGCATGGCGCCAGCCTCCAGCGCCATGCGGATCCCGTCGCCCTGGTTGAAGCGGGTGCCGCGCACCTTGGCGAGGTCCCAGCCGGGGCCGAGATAGCGTGCGCGCCAGGCGGCATTGGCCTCGAAGCCGCCGCAGGCGAGCACGACGGCCCGGGCGCGCACGTCGACGCTGCGCCCCTCGATGCGCGCGCGCACGCCATTCACCCCGGCGTCGTCCGCGATCAGGGAGCGTGCCTGGGCCTGGTACCGGACGGTGACCCCTGCCTTCTCCGCGGCCTGGTAGAGCGCTGCGACCAGGCCGGGACCGCCGCCCCACGCCTCGACGGCAAGCCCGCCCCAGAAGCGGAAGCGGCCATCCTCCTGCTTGAAGGCCTGGCGCCCGTAGCTCGGCTGGAACCGCACGCCCTTGCCGCGCAGCCAGCACAGTGCGCCATGGCTGCCGGTCACGACCTGCTCCACCAGGTCCGGGTCGGCGCGGTACTGGGTGAGCCGCGCCATGTCGTCGTAGTAGTTGGCTTCGCGGTAGGCGCCGAAGTCGGTGTCCGCCAGCTCGCGATCCGAGAGGTCGGGCATCAGGGCGCGCAGCGCCTCCGCGCCGTCGAAGACCACGCGCACCGCGCCGGCGGTATAGGCGCTGTTGCCGCCCCGCTCCTCCTCCGGCGCGGCCTCCAGCAGGTGCACGCGCGCCCCGGCCTCGGCCGCCGCGAGCGCCGCCGTGAGCGCGGCGTTGCCGCCCCCCACGACCACGACGTCGGTTGTCAGCGTCTCGGTCATCCCGTCCCCGCCCTTCGCGGCTGCTCCGCAGCGGGGCGTCCCGACCGGCCGGCCCGAGCGTCGCGCAGATCGTCGGTTGCCGTTCGTCGAATTGGAAGCTGGCGGTCAGGGTGCATTGGAAGGCCGTTCCCGTTGGCGGCAGTCGGGGCCGACTCTACGCATGTGGTTTCACGGCAACGTGGTTCGGATCTGACATCCGGGAAGTGAGGCTGCGGATCGCCTGGCTCGAGGCCGGCGGCGCCGACATGATCCGGGAATCGCCGGGGCTCGTGGAGATGCGGAGTTCCCTTCCGGTCGTGGAGTATCAACCCGGCCCCCGTCCCGCAACAGCGGCAACCCCGCCAGGCGGTTGCGTGTTGCCCCGCCCATGGGTGCAGGGGGGCCAGGTCGTCTCCGGCGGGGGTCGGGTGCTCGGTAGCGCCGTTTCTGGATCAAAGTCCCGTGTCAGATTGGAGCGCGACAAGGCCGCTCAGGCCACGCCGTGTCAACGGTGTCCGGAGGCGCGGGCATCGGGTCCGGATCATGCTTGGGCCGGTAACCTTGATGGACGGGGCGAACATGATCGGAGCCTTTGCCGGTCCTGGGGAACGCCCGCACCGGCGCCCTTCCGCTCCGCGCGCCGGATCGGCATCCGGCGGCGCGGACGCACCGTCCAACGCCAACCTAGCCTCATCGCCCGTCCGGCGAGTTGGACCATGTAGCGTGCCCGGGCGGTGGGTCGGCACTGCCGGCCCAAGGCGCGCCGCCCCCGCCGGGGGATGACTGTCGCGAAGCCTGCCGGCAGTCGCTACGCCCATACAGGGCGCAGGACTGCCCAGCAGGCCTTCCGGTCAGCGTGCTAGAAGTGGACGGACAGCCGCAGGCCGACCGCGTCCTCCGGCTCGCCTTCTTCCTTGTCGCGGTGGGAACCCTCAATGCTGAGGGCGAGATCGCGGCGGAGCTCGAGGCGGAGCCCCGCGCGCCAGGTGCGCCCCTCGCCCTCGGCCAGCTCCGTCCCGGCCCAGGGCGTCAGCAGGCCGACCCCGCTGAACGCGGGGAGCCCGTAGCCGACCTCCGCCGTCATCCGGGCGCCCGGATCGCTCCGGGTGTCCGGGAGGTCCGCGTCCCAGAGCGCGCCGGCGCGGCTGGTCGCCACGCCCCACGACGGGGCCACGCTGAGGAACAGGCCCCGCCCGTCGGTCTCGGGCGCCAGGCGCACCAGCCCGCCGGCGGCCCATTCCTGGAACCCGTCCGCGGCATGCGCCAACAGCACCCGCCCTTGCCCTTCCAGCGTCAGCCGGCCCGACGGGCTCTCGTAGCGAAGCCCGCCCGCGACATCGACCCCGGCGCCGCTGTCCGCGTCGCCGCTGTCGAGCCGCGCGCCCACGTCCGCCGTCGGCCGCAGCACCGCGCCGGAGGCCAGCGTGTGCCGGTAGCCCGCCTCGAGCGCCACGCGGAGCCGCCCGGCGCGCGCGTTCACCGCGGGAAGGTCGTCCCCGGCGGCGCGGGTGTCGAGGCCCCGGGCCTCCGACTCCATGCGCACCACGAACCCGTCGGCCTTGGCCGCGAGGCTGATGCCCCGCTCGCCGGCCGGCCGGATGGTGCGGCGCGCCCCGGCCGCCGCCATCTGCATGGCCATGTCCGAGCGGTTGCCGCCGAAGGTGTCCACGAGTTCGAGGCGTCCTGTGCCGACACCCGCGATGCCCCAGAGCTCTGTGCTCTCGAGCGACCACCGGGCGTACGGGAACACGCTCGTGAGATCGAGCTCGACGTCGCCTTTGGAAGCGGCGGCACCGGTGGTCTCGTAGTCCACGGCGCCCCGGTAGTGCGACAGCGAGATGCCCATCACCGCGGGCTTCCGCTGCCAGTCCACGCCGAGCCAGCCGGACGCCACGTCGCCGTCAAGCGAGAAGTCCGTCGCCGGACGGCCCTCGAAGCGGGCCGCGCCGCCCTCGCCCCACAGCGTCCACGCGCCGCCGGCGAGACCCTGCCCGTCGGCCACGCCAAGGCGGTGGCGGAACGAGGAGCCGGTCAGCAGCTCGCGGACGGTGATCGCCCGTGCTTCCCGCGCGGCGCCGGGCACGGTCCAGGGATCGTGGGCATCGGCGAGCACCACGGCGTGCCGCTCGGCCGGGCCCGCCCCGGCGAGCGCGTCAGCGCCCGGCGCACCCGGCAAGGCGCCGCCGAGGCGGAGCGACTGCCCGGCCAGCGAGACGCTGGAGGCCCCGCCCGCCGGGCCGTCGTCCATGCGGCCAGTGAGCAGCGTCAGCGCGGCCGACGCCACCGTGCGCCCGAACGCCGCCAGCACGTGCTTCAGCACCCGGCCGCGATGCTCCTGGAGATCGTCGTCGACCAGCGTCACCACGGCCTCAGCGGCGGCCGGATCCGCCGTCACGCCGTCGGGCAGACGGCTGGCGTCGAAGCTGAGCGTGAGCTTTTCGTTCCCCTCGAAGTCGTCATCGTCGAGCGCCTCAAGGGTGAACGTCCGCTCCGTCTCGCCCGCGGCGAAGCGCACGATGGCCGTGCCGGTGGCAGCGTCCCAGGTATCGCGCGCACCTGAATTGACGGCGATCCGCCAGTCCTCCCGCGTCACGCCCGGGCCGCCTTTCCCAGAAATGGGGATCGCGATGGTGCGGGCCTCCGGCGCCGCCGGGTCCAGCGTCACGGCGATGGTCGCCGCCGGGCCGCCTTCGGTCACCGAGTAGGCCGTCGCACCGAAGGCCGCCGTCGCGCGGTAGCCATCGTCCGGATCCGTTGGACCCTCCTCGTCGGTGGGCTCCTCCCCGGCTGTTGTCGAAATTCGCTGCGCAGCCGGGCCGCCGTCGTCGTCCTGGATCGTGATGGTCACCGTACCGAACGGCGGGCTCGCAGAAAATACAACGTTGAATGTCTCCGGGACCTCTTCCACGGTGTCATCAAGCACGGCGAGGACCACGTTCGCAGATGACTGGCCCGCTTTGATGGTCCCACTCCCATCTCCCTCCTTCACCTCCACATAATCTTCCCCGGCGGTAGCAGTGCCGCCCGCCGTGGCGTAGTTGAAATCGACGTCCTCGCTGCTGATCACGGGATTGTTGTTGCCGTCATGCCGCGTGACGGTGCAGAGGAAGTGTTTCGTCTGACCGTCGTCGCCCTCCTCGACGATCCGGTCTTCGCAACTGGCGGAGAGATAGATCGGGGGATCATCGTCGTCCGCGATCGTCAGCGTGGCGGACGCCGGCGTCCGCCCTTCTGGGTCCGCAGTGTCCGACACGATGACAGTCTCGTCACCTTCATAGATTTCGTCCTGTACGGGAGTCAGCGTGAAGGTCGCCGTTTGGCTCTCCGTGCTGCGGGCAGGGATCGTGATCTGGAAGGGCGACAGGACCTCGTAATCCGCTCCCGCTCTCGCGGTGCCGCCGGCCACCGAAAGCGTGATCACGGTGGAATCCGGGAAGCTGTTCGGGCTCGTCCTCCCGGCGGGCGGTTTGACCGTGGCCGTGACCGTGATCTCCCTTTCGGTCTCCCCGGCCCCCTCGGCGAGCGTGGCCGGGTCCAGCGACAGTTCGATCCTGGGATCGTCGTCGTCCTCGACCAGATGCACGTCGAACTCGAGGCCGTGGTAGGCCTCATCATTGCTTGTCACCTTGTGGTGAATCGTCGCCCGGCCGTTCTCACCGTCGGCGTCATTTGCCGCCAACAGCACTACGGTCTTCGCTGAGTTGAAATCGTTGCCTCGGAAATCGAGCGTCGTTGTCTGACGGGTGCCATGAAAGTACTGCAGGTCGGGGTCGCCGGACGGCCCGGCGAGTTCGATCTCAACCCAGTCGCCCGTATTGGGCTCGCCGGAGAGTTGGAGCGTGTAGCGGCGGGCAGCCGCAAAATCGAGACCGGCAGGAGGGGCTTCGGGCACCTTGATCTCGATCGGCCGGCTCGCGATCGGAACTTCAGTCGTGCTTTCCTGGTCCGCCTGGCTCCCGTACGCCTTGATGACGATGTCGGCCACAAGCAGCTCGATGGTCTGGCTGCCCTGCGCATCATTGTCGTCGGTTGCCGTCAGCTTCAGGGTGTAGCGGCCGGGCGTGGCAAAGTCGCTCGACAGCCTCCGCGTGTCGGCCTCGAAGACCAGCCCCGAGGGCAGCGAGGTGCACCTGGCGATGCAGGCAAGCGAATAGGTTAACGGGGCGAAGCCGCCACGTGCCTCGGCCAGCGTAACGTCGCGACCAGGGAAGCTCACGTTCACAGCCGCCGCCTCAAACCACGGCACCCGATGCACGCGCACCGGGACCGGCAGCGACGCGCCGGCGCCGGCCTCGTCCGTCACCTCCAGGAGCAGCTGGTAGGTCCCGGGGGTCGACGGCGTGCCGGACAGGGTCCGGTCAGTGTCGTTGAACGCCAGGCCGGCGGGCACTCCGGAGGCGCTGTAGCGCCGCGTGCCCTTGCCACCGGCCGCCTCAGGCAGGGGATCGGTGGTGCCGATGTCTTCGCCCACGGTGAAGTCGAACCCGGTTGGCGCCTCGCTGAACGTCAGCGGGCCCATCACCGTGATCGTGAATTCCAGGGTAGCCTCGGCCTCCTCGTCGTCCGTGACCTTGTAAGTCACTGTGCCTTCGGCGGCTTGCGTGGGCGTGCCGTAGAGCGTCCGGCTGGTGTCGTCGAAGACGAGCCCGGGCGGCAAATCGGCGATGCTGTAGCTCAGCGTGCCGGTGCCGAGTCGCGCAACCGGTAAGGTCACCGGCTCGATGCGCTTGCCCATCGTGTAGACCTGGTCGGGCACGCTGGCGTCGTCGTCGAAGTTCACCACCTAGCAGGCATCGCCTTCTCCTACGCTGAAGCAGAGCTCGAGCGTCGCGGCCTGCCCTTGCAGCTGACCGGTGACCTTCCGGTCCCTCACGGTGAGTGTGTACGTATCCCCGGCCAGCTCGCTGTTAGTCGGCGCCTCGCCGCTGAGCGTCATGGCCGCCGGGTTGGAATCGTCGAACGTCAGCCACTCGGAGAAGGGCAGGGGCGGGCTCCAGGTGCGGGTGTGATCGTCGTCCCACGTGCCGTTGCCCGGCGTGGCTTCGGGGAGGGCGATCGTGACCTTCTTGCCGATCTCGAAGACGGTGTTGGCGATCCGGCGTCCGGGAAACTGGGAGCGCCGTCCACCTCGATAAGGAAGGTGAGCGTGTCCGTAGTGCCCGCTTCGCCTGCTTTATCGGTGGCCGTGTAGGTCGCGGTGAAGTCGCCGACTTCCGTGGGCGTGCCGGAGAGCGTCCGGTTGCCGTCGTTGAAGACGATCCCGTCCGGCAGACCGGCGATGCTGTAGGTCGCCGTGCCGGTCGAGCGCAACGCCTTGGGCAGGACGAGCTGCGTGATAGGGGTGTCCACGGGCCAGACCTGGTTGGGGACGCTGGCGTCTTCGCGGAAACTCACCTCGCAGGAGGCACCATCCCCCACGCTGAAGCAGACCCGGATCGTGGCGGGATCCTCGCGGAAATAGCCGTCGATCTTGGAGTCCTTCACGGTGATGTCGCAGAACGTTGCGTTCACGTTGCCGGACGTCGCCGTGCCGAAAATCTTCAGGGCCGCCGGGTACCCGTCGCTGAAGTCCAGCCCCGAGGGCAGCGCGCACCGCTCGACCACGTGGTGCGTCCAATCGCCGTTGCCCAGGGTGACTGGCGGGAGGACGAGCTCGCCGTACTCGCCGATGGGGAAGACCGCGTTGGGGACCCCGGCATCGCCGAAACTGGGCACGCCGTTGACGTAGATCTCCAGTACCCGCTGTGTGAACTGACCGTTGTCGTCATAGAGCTTCAGCTTGACTTGATAGTAACCCGCTTGCTCCGGCGTGCCGAAAATCCGCAAGCCGGCCCGGTGGGGAGCAGTGGGTGCGGCGGCGACGATCCGAAACGAAATACCCCGAACGGATGTGAAGTCGATGGGCGTAGACAGGCCCGGGTTCGGTAAATGATATCCAGCTATCGATGTTCCGCTCATTGTCAGCGGGCCGTTGCCTGAAACGTTGAGCCTCTCATCGACGGCCTCGCCGACCGTGGGATTCAGGCCGGTGGTGGGGATGTTGATGAGCGGCTTGCCATCGAACTTCACGCGGAATTCGGCGGTGATGGTTTCGTTGTCATCTTCGGCCTTGTAACGGATGGGCCAGCCCTTCGCCGTCTGGTACGCCGGCCGCCCGTTCGCGGTAAACTCTCGCGTGTCCGGATCCGGATCGAAATCGAACGCGGTGCCTGGATCCGTAGGTGGCGGATCGTCAGAATCGCTGAAAAACTCCCACGAGTAGGTCACGCCTCCGGTCGCGCCCGTCGCTGCGGGCAACGTGAACTTGCAGGTTGTGGTTCCCGTGCCCACTAACGGGCACGTCTGATCCGAGGGGACGGTAGTGAACTGCAGGTCCGCCAGCGCGACGGACGGCAGGGCGAACACCGCCGCCGCCAGCAGGGCGGAAGCGAAGACTGTCGTCCATCGGGGCATCCACGACGGGAACGTGCCGCGTCCTGATGGCAATGCCAGGCGTCGGGATCGACCCGGGTGCGCTGGCGGCTGACAAGCGTCCCCGTCGGCGGGTTCCTGGCGCCGCCGGCGGCGGTCCTCAGCACCGCCTGCTGTCGAGGGCTGACCTGCGCAGGTGGCGTGGGTCGGGGACGCGAGGCTACGAGCCCCCAACGCTCCCGCCGGGAGCGCGACCGGCCTGACCGCCGCAGCGGCGGTTTGGGGAAATCTCTTGATGCGTGTCGTCGAAGCTGCGGGCGGGCATGCACCACCCGGCCCGCAACCCCGACCGTGGAGGGAGGAGAGATCCAGACGAGACGCTGACGGCATGGCGCCGTCGCGCTCGGCGACCGAACTACACGAGCCCCAGGAAGCACCTTTCGTACACGTAAGCCGCATCGCCTTGCCCTCGCCAGACCGCACGCGGTATCGCCCGGCACGTGCACCGGATGCACCGGCGCGCCGCGGCGGAGCCGGGCGCACGGAACAGCCGAGCACTAAGCAAGAACAATGACTTCCAAATGATTTTTTGGCCCTCTTTTATGACTTTTACGTGATATTTGGCGATAAATCCGGAATTATTCGCATCCGCGCGGCCCGAGGCGGACCCGCCGCGCGCCTGCGAGCGCGCGGCGGCGCTTCGCGCGGACGGCGGCGCCGGCCCCCGG
>JAJEGJ010000089.1 GCA_022819905.1 Alphaproteobacteria bacterium | reverse complement strand
CGACCGGCTTGTGGATAACCTGCGGAGCTTCTGTGCAGAACCGCCGTCAGCACCGAATCACAGGCGAATCACCGCTTGACGCGAGACATGGATGCTCTCGTGTTCACGCATGTACGCGGGCGAGGCCTGGGGTGCGTCGTGGTCGGACGGGGGCACGGCAATCGGGCCGCGCCGAGCCCGTTCCGGAACGGCGGGGCGGCACAGCTGCGTTGACGAGAAGCGGTCGTTTGCCCGTGCGGCCCCCGTGCTCCAAACGCGAAAGCAGCTCTTGGCGGTGCCACGTGTTGGAACTCACCACGACCCGTCGATCCTCAATTTGCTGCCGGTTGGGGCGTTGGCGCGTCTGGGACCCTGCGGCAGTCACCGTTGACCTTGAGGTGTTGTCTGCCGCGGTTGAAACTTGTTCGAATTCCTGACGCGGCGGTGAGACCCAATTGGCGGCGAGCAACCTCTCGTGTTTCCGGCAAGCCGGCGCCCGCAGTGCACTAATTTTCATCGCCCAGATCTCTCCGCTGGTCGCTGATTCGGCACTACCGCAGGCGCGAGATCATGACTGTCGCGGCCCGGCGTCACAATTGCCGGCCTGCGACGCCAAGCGCAAATCTGCGAAGAATTGACAGGAATCCGGCACCGGGCGGGCGTCAAGTGGGCAGGCCGTCGCGGCCGCGATCGGAGCAAGCGCTGCCGGCGTAGCGTGACGGTGTCAACGCCGACACGCGTCTCGATCAGAGCCGTTTCAATGCCTGCTGCCGGACGGCAGCAGGCATCTGGCCCGCACATCCTCCATGTCTCGGCCCATCTCGTCCCAGGGCGAGCCAGCTATCTCATTCGGCTCGTCGGCGGTCTCGACCATTCCCATCGAACACGGGGCATTCGTTTTCGTTCCTGGGTCGCGCTCCGCGGCGGTGTGACCGACCGTGTTCCTCGAGGCGTCCGGGCGCGGTTCCGCCGGCTCTGGTGTCGAATCGATGGCCCGAGTTGGCCCCTTCGTCAGGCCGTATCCGTTCCGCGCGCGGTTTCACTGCCCCAGATCCGATCGCTCGAACGGCGGCAGCCGCCCCTCCTGGACGGCGTGGCAGGCAATCATGCCATCGCCACGTTGCAGTGGGGTCGGAATTTCTTGCCGGCAGCGCTCGTTTGCGAACGGACATCGCGGATGGAAGGAGCAGCCCGGTGGCGGATCGATCGGGTCGGGAATCTCGCCCGGCACGGACACGCGCTCTCGGCCGGTCATCTCGACATCGGGGATCGTGTCGAGCAGCAAGCGCGTATACGGATGCTGGGGACGGCGAAACAGGTCCTTCGCGGCCGAAATCTCGCATAGCCGTCCGAGATACATCACCCCGATGCGGGACGATACGTGATAGACGACCGAGAGGTCGTGGCTGATGAACAGGTAGGTCAGGCCGAACTGCTGCTGCAGGTCTTTCATGAG
Source organism: Alphaproteobacteria bacterium (assembly GCA_022819905.1). Classification (GTDB taxonomy): domain Bacteria; phylum Pseudomonadota; class Alphaproteobacteria; order TMED109; family TMED109; genus VXPW01. The sequence continues at coordinate 74,608 of JAJEGJ010000089.1, read as the reverse complement.
GTTGAGGATTTGCGCCTGGACAGACACGTCGAGCGCGGAGGTCGGTTCGTCGCACACCAGGAAGTCGGGATTCGCGGCGAGCGCGCGGGCAATCGAGATGCGTTGGCGTTGCCCACCCGAGAATTCATGCGGGAACTTGCGCGCGTCTTCCGGCGAAAGGCCTACCTGTCGGAGGGACTCCGCAACCTTACCGCTCCGCTCGGACCGGTTGGCCACCAGCCCGAAGGCATCGATGGGTTCCGCCACGATGTCTTCCACTCGCCAGCGGGGGTTCAGGCTCGCGTACGGATCCTGAAAGATCATCTGCATCCGACGGCGGAGCGGCGCAATGTCGGACCGTCGCCGGAGGCCCGCCAGATCCGTCCCATCGAAGACAACGCTTCCCCGGGTCGGCCGATCCAGGCCCACCACCATGCGCGCCACGGAGGACTTTCCGCATCCGGACTCGCCAACCAGGCTGAAGGTCTCGCCTCGCCGGATCGTGAACTTCAAGCCGTTGACCGCCTTGAGGGTCTGCACCGGCAGCCGTTCCAGAACCCGCGCGAGCCAGGGTCTCGAAACGTCGAACGTCTTCACCAGGTCGTGTACTTCGATAAGAGGCCCAGTGGCGTCAGTCATCTGAACGCTCCCGGTCGAAGAGAAAGCAGGCTACTGCATCCCCCGTGGTCCGCGGAACAGGACCCCTCGGGCGGCAAAGATCGAACGCATGGGGACGCCTGGAGTGGGACGCGCATCCGTCCGGGATCTCGTGCGGTCGCGGCATGGCTTCTTCAAACTGCACCAGATCCGCATCGTCGCGCCCGAGCCCCGGCGTGGAATCCACCAGACCTGTCATATAGGGATGCGAGGGCGCACTCTGGATCTGGCGGCCAAATCCGAATTCAGTGATTCGTCCCGCGGACACTACGGCCACCCGATCCGTGCTCTCGGCGACCACGCCCATGACACGGGTAATGGGCGTGAACGCGGATCCCTGGTCGCGGCGCAGTCGATTGAGAGGCACAATGATCCCGGCCTAAATTGAGGCATCGAGCACGGTGGTCGGCTCATCTGCAATGATATGACGAGGACCCGCGCAAACCGCTAGGGCGAACTCCAAGCATTGGCGCATTCCGCCTGAAAACTCGCGTGGATCGGGGTCGATCCAGTGTGCGGCCGCCGGGCTACCGATGTCTTGAAGCAGGCGGGGCGCATGCCGGCGGGCGTCTTCGGTGGATCGATCTGCGTGCGCCGCGTTGGTCTCCATCAGCCTCCGGCACCCGTTCGAACAGCGGCTCTACAAGATCGCACGCAAGCTGGCACGGTTGATCACCGACAAACGCCGCAAACGCAATTTCACGTGCGGCCGATGCCTCGTCGTCCTGAACGAGGTGCCTGAGGTGACGCCTTCGATCTGACAGGTCGCTTCTGCGGGCGCAGGGTTCCTGTCAATTGTCTGACCCGGCGCATCCGCGCCGGTTGTGCCGCTGCACGAGCGCGTGCACGTTCATGAAGTTCACCGCCAAGTTGCATTTCCGGGTAGTGAATGCCCGCGCAATGCCTCGGTCAGTGTCCTCTGCGCTGGATGCCCGATGGTTCACGGTGCCAAGGGCGTTTCATCAGGCATATCATCGCTTTAGACCTCGAGCGCGCGCCGGGGCCGGTTGTCCGGCAACGTGCCGAGCCGTTTGCGTCGGGTGTTGCGCTGACGTTGGTATTCCCGGAACGCAATTAATCTTGGAAGCGTCTCGCGATCCTTCACGCGGTTTGCAGCCTGCTTGCTGGAGATGATGTCGTCCAGAGAGCAGACGGGTATGCCGTCGACTTCGACCCCGCGGGTCCAGGCATCCTCAAACCGTTCAATGCCGTCGGGAGCGAACACTAGGTCGATATCGAAAGGTCCGTTCTTCAGCTGGACGAAATCCTTTCCCCGTTCGATGTCTTGTGCTTCCTGATCGCTCAGGTCGAACTGTAGCCCGCGCAACGCCTTGACCAGCGCGCGACCGTTGTCTGGCGTTTTCCTGATGAACAGGTCCGCATCCTGGGTGGTGTCGGGAAATCCGTGCAGAAGTGCGCCGCTCTTCCCGATAACAAGGTAGGCGACGTCGTGACGCGCGAGGGTGTCGCGCAGCTCGGCGAGTTGCCGATAGTCAATCGCCATAGCCCAGCCACGCCGGCAGGTGGGCGTCACACCATGCGCGGTACGCCGCCATGGTCTCGAATGCACGGAACGGAGCGTCGTCCAGAACGGGTTTGTAGGTCTTGACGAACCCGTACCGGAGGTGCTGCTGCAGCGGCCGCGCGGCGGCCGCTTCGAACTCCGCGAGCCACGCGGGATCGATCTCGATCGCTGTCTCGGGGGCCTGCCTGGTATTACGTGTCGGCGGTGCCATGCCGGAAGTCTACCTTAGGGATGGCGTCGGGCGGCTGGCGAGGGAAGAAGCACGCGTTGTACCCAAGGAGACCGCAGTTGCACGCTGCGGACGCGTAGGTCTCGAAACGTCGAATATGTTCACTCTGTTGCGAACTTCAACGAGAGTTCCGATGGCGTCGGTCATCTGACCGCTCCTGGTCAAAGAGAAAGCAGGCTGCCGCTGTCTCCCCCGTGGTCCGCAGAACCGGACGCCTCCGCCGGCAGAGATCGAACGCATGGGGGCACCTGGAGTGGAACGCGCATCCGTCCGGGATCTCGTGCAGTCGCGGCATGGCCCCGTCAATCTGCGCCAGGTCCGCATCGTCGCGCCCGAGGCGCGGGATGGAATCCATCAGGCCTGTCGTATAGGGATGGGTGGGCGCCCTCAGGATCTGGCGGACCTGCCCGACTTCGACGATTCGCCCCGCATACATCACGGCCACGCGATCCGCGGTCTCAGCGATCACCCCCATGTCGTGGGTAATGAGCATGATCGCCGTGCCCTGTTCACGGCACAGGCGTTTGAGAAGTGTAATGATCTGGGCCTGAATCGAGACATCGAGCGCGGTCGTCGGCTCATCCGCAATGATGAGACGTGGGCCTGCACAGACCGCCAAGGCAATCACGACGCGCTGGCGCATTCCGCCCGAGAACTCGTGCGGGTACGAATCGATCCGATGTGCGGCGGCCGGGATTCCGACGTCCTCCAGCAGGCGAAGCGCGTGCCGGCGGGCGTCGTCAGCGGATCGATCGGAGTGCGCGAGGATGGTCTCGACCAGCTGCTGGCCGACGGTGAAGAGCGGATTGAGGCTGGTGAGCGGGTCCTGGAAGACGGAACCGATTTCTTTCCCTCTGATACGGCGCTTTTCTTCATCGGAAAGATGGTCGATCCGGCGCCCATCAAATCGAATTTCTCCCCCGGCCACCCTCCCGGGCGGTTCGATGAGCCCAATGATGGCCGCCCCCGTTACCGACTTGCCGGCTCCCGATTCCCCCACCACTCCAAGGACCTCGCCCGCCTCGACCGTCAGGGAGACGTCGTCGACCGCGACGAGCGCACGACGGCGGGTTGGGAACTCGACGCGCAGTCGGTCGACTTCGAGCAGCGCCATGGTTACCGCAGTTTCGGATTGAAGGCGTCGCGCAGCCAGTCACCAAGCAGGTTCACTGCCAGAACGAGAATTGCCAGCGCCGCCCCCGGGAACATGGTGATCCACCACTCGCCCGAAAACAGGAAGTCGTTGCCGATTCGGATCAGCGTCCCGAGCGATGGCTCCGTCGGCGGCACGCCCACCCCCAGGAAGGAGAGCGTGGCCTCGGTAATGATGGCTACGGCCAGGTGAATCGTTGCGATGACGAGTACCGGGCCCATCGTGTTCGGCAGGATGTGTCGCAACATGATCATCAGCGGATGTATGCCGATCAGGCGGGCGGCCTGGACGTACTCCTTGTTCTTCTCGACCAGCGTGGTGCCGCGCACGGTCCGCGCGTACTGTACCCAGCCGGAGATCCCGATCGCCACGATGAGTACTGGAATCGCCAGCTGATCCTGCAAGTCCGCCGGTAGGATGCTGCGCATCACGCCGTTGAGCAGCAGCGCGATCAGGATGGTGGGGAACGATAACTGGATCTCCGCCGTGCGCATGATCAGTGCGTCCAGGCGCCCGCCGACGTATCCGGCGAGGAGCCCGAGGCTCACGCCAAGCACCAATGCAAGCGCGACCGAGGCAAGCCCCGCCCCGATCGAAATCCGCGACCCGTAGAGAATCGCCGACAGCACGTCTCGGCCCTGGTCGTCGCTGCCCAGTAGGAACCGATGGTCGTCCGCTGCCATCCATGCAGGTGGGATGTGGGCATCAAGAATGCTCAGCGAGGTGAGGTCAAATGGATCTTGCGGAGCGATCAGGGGCGCGAAGAGCGCTGCCATCATCATGATCGTCGCAACCGCGGTGGCGACAACGACAGTTGGCGAACGTGAGAAACTGAACCAGAGATCGCTGTCGACAAGCCGGCGGTACATTCCCCCCGCGCGGCTGCCTCGAGGCGCGCCCGTTCGCACCCGCTCAAGCCCCCGGGTCAGCGTTGCGCGTGGCGCGCAACCGCGGATCGATGACGTAGTAGAGGATGTCGACCACGAGGTTGATGGCCACGACGACAAACGCAATCAGGATCAGGTAGGCCGACATGATGGGAATATCCACAGTCTGGATCGACTGCAGGAACAGGAGCCCCATGCCCGGCCACTGAAACACGGTTTCGGTGATGATCGCGAAGGCGATGATCGAACCGAGTTGCAGGCCAGTGACCGTGATGACCGGTATCAGCGCGTTCTTCAGCGCGTGCCGGAAGTTGACCACGTACTCGGGCAGGCCGCGGGCCCGGGCAAACTTGATGTAGTCGGTCCGCAGGACTTCCAGCATTTCCGAACGCACCAGCCGCATGATGAGCGTCATCTGGAACAGCCCAAGGGTGATTGACGGCAGAATCAGCGCTTTCAGCCCGGCGCCCGTCAGCAATCCGGTTGACCACCAGCCGAAATCGATCACCTCACCACGCCCGAACGAGGGGAGCCAGCCCAGCATCACCGCGAACACGAAAATCAGCAGGATGCCGATGAGGAACGTCGGTAGCGATACGCCGGCCAGCGACACCGTCATCAACACGTGGGCGAGAAGCGTGTTCCGACGCAGGCCGGTGTACACCCCCATGGGGATGCCGAGCGCCAGCGCCAGCAGCGCTGAGAACACGGCGAGTTCCAGGGTGGCCGGCATGCGCGACAGGATCATGTCGGCGACCGGCTTCTTGTGCTGGTAGGAAATACCGAAGTCGAAGGTGACGGCGTCCAGCACGAACCGGCTGAATTGCACGAGGATGGGGTCATGGAGCCCCAGGGCTTCTCTCAGTTCCTCCCGCTCTTCAAGCGTGGTCTCAATGCCAACCATCTGGTGCACGGGGTCACCGACGAACTGGAACATCGAGAACGCGATCAGCGCCACGAAGAACATCACCAGAAGCGATTGCGTCAGCCGCTTCAATATGAAGGCAAGCATCGTCGTCGATTTCGCCTCGCGCGAGCCAGTCGCCGAATCGGCCGCAAAGGGAGCGGTCGGGCTGCGTGTCGGGTCCCGAGCTGCAATTGCGGCCGTGGCCCGAGGCTAACCATGCCTGCGGGGCGGGACAGACGCCAGCACCCGGCGCGCCCGGTCGCCATCAGGGTCCCATTCGATGGGGGCGGGCGGCGAGTGGCGCCTGACCGGCCGGTCCTGACAGCGGGCGGGAAGCGGTTCTGGCCCGGAAGGGGTGCTGCTCCTCGCACGTGGTCCGCGGCGCCCTGCTCCGAGGCCGCGGCAAGGGGGCGTCAGTGTCGCGTCACCGGCCGAGCCGGAGCCGGCGCGTTAGCGGATGTTCACGTAGTACAGCATGAACTGGTTGTCCGGGCTCTGCAGCAGGTCGACCAGGTCGCTCTTTCCCCAGGCCAGGCCCTGCTGGTGCAGGGGGATGTACCCGAAGTCGTCGTGCACCAGCCGGTAGGCTTCCGCAATCATGGCGTCGCGCGCATCGGGGTCGGTCTCGACAAGAATCTTCTCGGTCAGTGCGTCGACCGCCGGATTACAGTAGTTGCCGAGGTTGAACTTGCCGGCGCCGTCGGCTTCCTGGCAGTGGATCAGGTTGTAGAGCACGTTCCAGCTGTCGAAGCTGCCCGGCGTCCAGCCCAGCAGATAGAGACTCGTCTGGTAGGCGGGCCCAAGGACTTTCTTGAAAAAGAGGGCTTTTGGCTGGGCGAGCAGCTTCACCTTGATGCCGATCTTGGCGAGCATCGCACTGACGGCAATGCAGATTCGCTCGTCATTGACGTAACGGTTGTTCGGACAGTCCATGCCGATCTCGAAGCCGTCCGGATATCCGGCATCCGCCAGCAGCTGCCTTGCCAGCGCAGGATCGAAGGTGTGCCGCGCGAATTCGCTGGAACGCGCGAACAGTGTGGGCGAGATCATGAGGGCGGATGGCGTGGCAAGATTTCGCATGACCTTGCTCCCGATCGCCTCGACGTCGACTGCGTGATACAGGGCGGCCCGAACCCGCTTGTCCTTGAACGGATTTTTCCCCCGAACGTCGGATTCCAGCAGTTCGTCACGATCCTGATCGAACCCGAGAAAGATCGTTCTCAGTTCCGGGCCGACCAGCACCGATGTCCCATCGTTTGCCTGCACCCGTCTGATGTCCTGCACGGGCACCGGATAGGCCATGTCGATTTGCCCGGAGAGCAGCGCCGCAACGCGCGTTGCGTCCGAACTGATGGGCGTCATCACTACCTCGGTCAGGTTGTGTTGGGGTTGGTCCCACCAGTCCGGATTCGGTCTCAGGACCGTCCTGACATCGGTTTCCCGTTCCACCACCATGAACGGACCCGTGCCGTTGGTGTGGAAGTTGGCGTAGTTCTCCGTGCCCGCGGTAACGCTCGCCGGCTGCACGGCGTCGTGTTGTTCCGTCCACTCCTTGTCCATGATGTACCAAGTGCCCCACTCGGAGTGGAGAATTGGATTGGGTGCCGGGATGATGAAGTCGACGGTGTGAGCGTCGACCTTGACCACCTCGACGTCCGCCGCGATTCGGGTCTTGAGATCAGAGCCCGTGGCGCGGACCCGGCTCGCCGAAAACACCACGTCGTCGGCGTCGAACGCGTTGCCGTTGTGGAATTTCACGTTCTTCCGGAGGTAGAACCGCCAGCGTGTCGGCTCCAGGACTTCCCATCGCTCGGCCAGCGCCGGCTGAATACCGAGGTCCGGGCCGCGCCGGATGAGGCCTTCGTAGACGTTGCCCAGGAAGCCCAGCGTGAACGTCTCGTTCAGCACGTAGGGATCCAGCCCCTGGGCGTCCCCCTGGAACGCCCATCGAAGCGTCTTCGCCTCGACCGCGCCAGCCGTCGCTACAGCGATCAGGGCCGCGCACATTATCGCCGCTCGTGGCATGGAGGTTCCTCCCTGTGGTCGCTGCCTATCAACCCAAAAGCGAACCGGCAGGTACCGTTTCTGAGCAGTCAACGCCGACACTAGAACGTGGTCCTCCGCAAGAGAACCGGCCCCGGGCGAGGTGCGGGGGAGCACGGGGTTTGCCGCCGCCGGTGGCCACCGCCAGGTACCTGAAAGCGGCTGGCGGCGCGCGGCGAACCATGGCAACCAATGGCCCCACGGCCGTTCCGTTGCACGGGCCTCCTGCCGGGTTCAGGAGCCTCCGCTCCGGGCCCCACGAACGGCTGCGGACGCGGCCCGACACCCGGCGTCCGCGTCATCCCATCGAGAATTTGGGAACGGTCTGCCGGTGCAGATCCAGCCGCCACATTGTGTCGGTTTAATTCACCGTTGATCAGTTGTGGTCCTGCGCGGCCGCACGAGCCAGGCGCCCAGCGCCGGCAGCAGGACGACCGCCCCGATCATGTTGACCAGGAACATGAACGTCAGCACCGTGCCCACGTCCGCCTGGAACTTCAGTGGCGCGACGATCCACGTAGCGACCCCGACGGCAAGGGTGAGGGCGGTGAGGACGACCCCCGCCCCGGTGGTGGCCAGCGTCCGCTCGTAGGCGGTGGCGAAGTCCAGGCCCTCCGCGAGCAGGGTGCGGAGCCGCCCGTAGATGTAGATGCCGTAGTCCACCCCGATTCCCGCCCCGAGCGCCACGACCGGCAGGGTGGACACCTTGAGGCCGATCTCGAGCAGCCCCATGAGGGCGTAGGCAAGCAGGGAGACCACCGCGAGCGGCGCAATGATGCACACGGTCGCCGCCGCTGACCGGAAGGAGAGCAGGCACAGCACGATGACCGCGGCGTACACATAGGCGAGGATCGGGAACTGCGACGCTGCCACCTCTTCGTTGGTCGCCGCCATCACCCCGACGTTGCCGGAGGCGAGTCGGAACGCGATGCGGTCGTCAGGATTCGCGGCGTCGAATGCCTTCACCGCGTCGACCACGCGCTCGATGGTCTCGGCCTTGTGGTCGGCCGTGTAGATCGACACCGGCATAACGCTGCAGTCGAGGTTCAGTAGCCCGCTGCTCGTCGGCACCGGGGAGACGGACTGCACGATCATGTAGCGATTGCGGGGGACGGTCCGCCATTTGAGGCTGCCCTCGTTCCACATCGCGTTAATGCTGCTCATGGTGCCGGCGAGCCCGCGCACCGACTGGACGCCATCCACGTTGCGGACGTGCCATTCGAAGGCATCGAGGGTACGCATCACGTCGTAGTCGATGCAGCCCTCTGCCACCGTCTCCACGATCACCGTCAGGACATCGACCCCGATATCGAAGCGTTCCGTGATCACGGCGGAGTCGAGGTTGTAGACGGACTCGGCCCGCAGTTCCGGCACACCCTGGTGCTCGTCGCCAATGCGAACCTCGGGGGCCACGTACGCACCGGCGGCCAGAAGCACCAGCGCCACACCAATCACGGCGGCGGCGGGGCCCCGGTGCGCGAGGCGCGCCATCCGCGACCACACCGGCTGCAGCAGGTCGTCGCGCTCGCGGGTGGTGCGGCGCTGCGCGTCGCTCGCCTCGAAGTACGAGAGCAGCACCGGCAGCAGCGCTAGGTTCGTGAGGATGATCGCCGCCACCCCGAGGCTCGCGGTGATGGCGATCTCCTTCATGACCTGGACCTCGATGAACGAGATGGTGATGAATCCCACCGAATCGGAGGCCAGCGCGACCGCGCCCGGCAGCAGGAGGCGGCGGACGCTCGCCCGCGCGGCCGCGAGACCGCTGGCGCCACCCGCTTCCTCCGAGCGCATCGAGCTCACCATCTGGACCCCGTGGCTCACGCCTATCGCGAACACGAGGAACGGCACCAGGATGGACATCGGATCTACGCCGAAACCCAGCGCCGTGACGCCGCCGAGCTGCCAGACCACCGCGACCAGGGAACAGGCAAGCGGCGGTACGGTCAGCCGGAGCGACCGGGTATAGACGTAGACGAACAGCGCGGTGATCAGCACTGCGATCCCGAAGAACGCGACAACCCGGATCGCCCCGGCCGCGATGTCTCCCACCACCTTGGCGAACCCTATGACGTGCAGGTCGACGTGCACCTCCACATCCGCGCTCACGGACTGGCGGATGTGCTCGAGCTCGCCCGCGACCTCGATGTAGTCGAGCCGCTCGCCGGTGTTGGGGTGGAATTCCTGCAGCTTGGCGGCCACGATCGCGCCGGTGAAGTCGTTGGCCACCAAACGTCCGACGAGGCCGGCCTTGATGATGTTCTCCCGCACCCGGGCGAAGCCCGCTTCGGTGGGCTCGAAGTCCACCGGCAGCACGTTCCCGGCCGCGACGCCATCTTCCACCACTTCGATGAACCGGACGTTCGGCGTGAGGATCGAGAACACCTGGGTCCGATCGACGCCTGGCAGGAAGAACGTCGCGTCGGTCACCTGCCGAAGTGCCGCGAAGAACCCGGGCGTGAACATGTCTCCCTCGCGCGCCATCACCGCGATCAGGACGCGGTCGGCGCCGCCGAACTCGTCGCGGTACTCGAGGAAGGTCTGCATGTACTCGTGCTCGACGGGTACCAGCTTGGTGAAGCCGGCATCGACGCGGAGCCCCGTCGCGGACCATCCCATCGCGATGGTGACGAGCGCGAACGCCGCGAGCACGAGCGGGCGGCGGGCGAACAGGAGCCGTTCGATGCGCTCCGTCACGGGACCTGCCTAGGGCTCGGCCTGCCGACGGCGCCCGTCGTCATCCCGGCGAGCGCGCGGCTCGGCCGGCGATGCCTTCGCTCGTGCGGCGAGAGGACGGACACGGCCTCCATCGGGGCGCTAGTCGGCGCCCGGCCAGCGCCGGACGCCGAATTCTCCGACCAGCAGCACGCCGCCGTCGGAAAGCGGCAGCGCCGCCGAGATTCCGGCGCGCGACGCCAGCCGGCTGCCGGCCACGCTGCGCCCGCCGTCGTCACTGGTCAGCACACTGCCTTCCAGCCCGGTCACAATGATCCGCCCGGACGGGAGCTGAACAGCTCCGGTCAAGGTCGCACGGGTGCGGGTGGTCACTTCCGCCCAGGTCTCACCGCCGTCGGCTGAGCGGAACAGATGGCCCCGGAGCCCCGCCAGCACCACCTGGTCCTCGTCAAGCGCGAGTCCACCGAACCACGAACCGGCGTAGGGCAAGGACAGTTCGTGCCAATTCGCGCCGCCGTCATCGGAGCGGTAGGCGACCCCGGCCTCCCCGGCGATGAACAGGCGTTGCGACGGCGGCCGTGACGAATCGGATGCCGGGCCCCCCACCGGTACCAGTGCGTTCAGGTGGAAGTCGTTCGCGCTGATGGTCCTTGTGGCCCAGGTCTCGCCGCCATCCTCGGTGGCAAGGAAGTAGCCGTAGGCCCCGACCGCGAATCCGGTGAGCGCATCGCGAAACCAGACGTCGAGCAGGGGGAGTTCCTCCTCCGGTGCCTGATGCACCATCGACCAGGTTCCGCCGCCGTCGTCGGTGCGGAGGATCACCGCGTCGTGCCCTACGGCCCAGCCCGTGCGCTCATCGTGCATGTGGACCGCCGTGAGCAGGACGCGGGTGGGCACCTCGGCTTGCGTCCAGCTGACGCCGTCGTCGGTGGATACCAGCACGTGGCCCCGCGCCCCCACCACCACCAGCCGCGAGCCAACCACGGCGCCGTCGAGCAGCAGGGATTCGATCGCGAGCGGCGCCTGTACGGCCGCCTCGGCACCCGCGCTCCCCGGCGCGAGGAGGGCCAGTAGGCCGACGATCGCTAGGTGCGCCGTCGGTCGCGGCGAACGAGCGCGGGCCGGGGTGTCCCGGTCCGGCGGCGGGAGTCCGATCTGCTGCGCCGTGCGCGGGGTCGTTAAGACTCCGGCGAACGCGCCGGGCGCTTCACGCGTCCGGGTGGACCGGGACGGGCTCACCCCGGGGTGGCAGCCGAGCGGCTGGCGATTCAGGCGCTCAGCGCCGCGTTCACCGCCGGCCTGCGCGGCGTAGCGCCGCGGGCGTGAAGTCGCGGGACGTCAGTCCCGGGTCCCACGTGCACATCGAGAACTCGTTGTCGAGGCCGAAGGCAAGGTAGCGGCCGGCCTGAAGATCGGTGTGCACCTCAAGCGTCGGCCACACCAGCGGTTTCTCGTAGTAATTGACGATGTGGGCTTCGGACACCCGCCAGAGCTGGTCGCGGTTGTCGTAGATGTCCCCGACCATGATCTGCCACGAATCCTCGTCGACGTACAGGGTGCGCCGCTTGTAGATGTGGGTCGCGCCCTCCTTGAGCGTGGCCTCCACTACCCAGACCCGGTGCAGCTCGTAGCGCAGCAGTTCCGGATTGACGTGAAGGGGATGCAGGATGTCGGTGAACGCGAGGTCACCGCTGTGCAGCCGGTACGAGTTGTACGGGACATACAGCTCGCGCTTGCCGACGAGCTCCCAGTCGTAGCGGTCCACGGCCCCGTTGAACATGTCGAGCTGATCAGCGGTTCGGAGGCCGTCGGCCGACGTGCCGGGGTTGTCGTAGGCGATGTTCGGCGCTCGCCGTACCCGGCGCTGGCCGGGGTTGTAGGTCCAGGCGTTCCGCGGCTCGCGGAACTGGTTCATGGTCTCGTGCACCAGGACGATATCGCCTGCGAGCCGGGCCGGCGCGAGCGTTTCCTGCTTGAACAGGATCATCGTGTTGCCGAGCTCCTCCAGCGTCATGTCCGGGAGCGAGTAGCGCAACTCGATCTCGAGGCTCTGCTTCACCAGCGTGAAGTCGCCACTGCGGGTGACCGCGGCTTGGCCGATGGTGCACGCCACCGACTCGCCCCGGTAGCGCAGCAAGTGGTTCCAGATCACCTCCAGGCCGTTGGCGGGGATCGGGAACGGGATGCCGATCACCGCGTCACCGACGCCGTTGCCGTCGTCCACGAGTCTGGCGCCGGCGGCGATTTCCCGGGTAGCGTCGTAGATCCGCTGGGGCACGGAGGCGCTCCGCCGGGTCGGATAGACCTGCATGTTGAAACTCGGATACGTCTCCAGCAGGCGCTGGTGTCCGATCGAGAGCCGGTCGCGGTGCTCATCCAGGTTGCCGGCGTCGATGACGAACAGTGGCTCATCAGCGGCGTACGGATCACGGTGATGTTCGCCGACGCTGTAGCCGGCGGGCGGCTCTGTGATGCCGCCGGTCCACTCCGGGATGGTGCCCGCGGCGTTGCCCGCCCGTTCGCCGCCCAGCGGGGTAAGGTCGGCGCCGAGCCGCGCAATTTCCTCCGCCGGAATCTCGGCGGCGGCGGGGGCCGCGAGGACGCAGCCGAGGACGAGGGCGGCGCCCAGACGAATCGTGGTCGTTCTCGTGTCATTCATGACGTTCATGGCCTCGGATCCTCAGAACGAGTACTTGACGGAGGCGGAGATGAAATCGCGGTCGAACAGCTCGTTGCCGTCGCCCGCGTACTGCGTGAAGCCGAAGTCGGCCTGCCAGCGGCTGAGATAATCGGCGCGTATCCCGACTGTCAGCGCGGTTCGTCCCTCCACGAAGGGGCCACTGGGTGCGGGGCTGTTGCCGCCGACATCGTGCAAAAACTGCGCGTAGGGGAAGAGGTTGATGGATCCGATCGCGTTGTTGTAGTCAAGACGTGCCGCGATCCGGTACCCCCACGAGGTGGCGTCCGCGTCGGCTTCATGGGGCGTGTCGGCGGGCGCCGTCGGGGGCGGGGCCGGCAGGATGCCGCCCGCCGGACTCTCGAGGGGGGTCGTGCGCCTGTCCGGCATGTCGTGGACATGCATCAACGCGGCTTCCGCGACGAACGCGAGGCTGTCCGCGCCCATGGTGGGCCCGAAGACCTTGGTCGCAGTGGCCTGGACCTGGCTCACATCGCGCCGGACGTAGCCCTCCACCCGCGTCGGCTCGTAGGCCGCGAGATAGCCGGGGAGACGCTCCGGCGCGCGGGAAGCCAATCCAAGCGCCGTGATGATCGGCCGGAGACCGTCCTCGAGGACTTTCCGTTCGGCCCTTTGCAGCGGCGCGTCGGCACGCAGGGAGTACTCCCCCTGCAGCGCCCAGCCTGAAGCGCCGAGCACCGTGTTGAAGCTAACGCCGACGAGCCGGATGTCCTCGGGATACTCTAGGAAGTACTCCCCTCCCTTCCCGTACCGGTCGATCGCCAGCGCCGCGGCGATCCCGCCGACTTGCGCTCCAACTTGCGCCTGGGCTGCAGCTTCAACGATTTCTCTGGCGTCGTTGATTCCCGTTTGGATCCTGTGTGCCGCTTGCTCCGGCGGGAGCAATCCGGCCCGAACCGCCTGCTGGACACTCTCCGTGATCTCTGCGGCGAGGCGGGTGATCTCGGCACCGGCGGCCGCGCTCGCCGCAGCGCCCACGGTAGTCGCGGTTGTGGAAGTTGCCCTGCCGATCGCGTCGGCCGCGAAGAGCCCCGCCTGCACACTGCCCAGATCCGAGGTCTGCGCGCCGACCGTGGGCAGCCTGCTGTGGTAGTTGATGACGTAGAAGCCGAACTCGGTACCGTTCAGTTCCTCAGCAAGGTACCGCACCGCCATGCCCCACTGGCCGGAGTCGTCGGGCACGCGGTCCGCGCCGCGCAGCACACTCGCGAAGTCGTCATCGAATGCCGCCTGCGGACGTTGCGGCGCAGGGATCGGGTCCCCGGTCACGGGGTGCGGCACCGAGTAGGCAGCAAGGTCCGCATTGATCGCCGCCGTCAGCGGGCCAAATCCGAACCCCTGGTCCCAGAGCTGCGGCTGACCGGGCAGAAGCCCTTCATAGATGTTGGTAACGACCGCCTTTCTCGCACCCGGTCCCGCGTAGTCGGTGCTCGAGAAGTAGCTCCCGACCGGATCGATCCGGGTCTCGTCCCAGTCAAACTGGTAGAAGCCTTCGACCGACAGAGTGTCGGTTGGCGCGACCGCCACCGAGGCCAGTCCCGCGGGCAGCAGCGCTTCTCGGAGCTCCGAACCCGGCAGCCTGAGCTTGCTCACGTCGAACGGGTTGACGGCGTTGATGCCGTTCGGGATGAAGGTGCTCTCCCCCCAGTTCAGCACATGCCTGCCCAGCCGGACGTCGATGGGCATGTCGCCGGCGTCGAATGCGGCGGTGACGTACGCATCGAGGACCTCGACGTCGCTGCCCACGCGCTCTTTCGCCTCGTCACTCAGCGGGGTGCGCTGGCGATCTCCGTTCTGATTCTCGAAGTCGAGGAAACCCGTGGCCCGGACGAATGCACCGAACTCGCCGGTCCGGATGTCAAGATCCGAGGTGAACTTGGCGGCGTTGCTGACGATGCCGCGGTCGTAGTTGAGATTGCCGTCGTTCCCGTTGGTATCGCTGGCAAGGGCGTCATCACGCTCCTCGACACGATAGGTCAAGCCGTAGGAAATGATGGTATCCAAACTCCCTTGATACCCGTTCTCGCCGAACTCGACCGCTTGGGCCGGAGATACCTGCAGAAGCACAACGAGCCCGGTGGCGGCTGTCGCCATCGCAGCCGAGCCGATCACGTGCCGGGCGCGGCGTCTCAAGCCGTGTGTCGCGCATGCTGGCTCCGCCAACCACTCCCAAAGGAGCCGCGTGGCGGTGTTGGGTTCGTTGGTGTTCCTCATGGACCATCCCCGTCGCAGTTTGTGTTGCAGCGTTGAGTCCGGCCCCTCAACGAAGAGAAGACCGCGATCCCCCGGTTTGGGAGAGCCAATGCTCCGCCGTGATCCGGAGTACGAATCAAAGCCCTGTGCCCTTCGTGAAACCGACCACCCATCAGCACGCAAATCCACACCTTGATTGCGCCCTGCATGACGACGCAATCATAGCCGAGAGGCACAAGGACATAACCGAGACGTATAGGAAGTATCGTGTCCGTACAGTGTCTCAAGTGATAATTATTGTGTCCAAATTGTGACGCACGGCTAGGCGGCACTATAGTCACCGTTCGCAAGGTTTGCCCCGCGCCGACGTGCCGCCGGTGTGACCGGCGCTCAGACCCACGCTGGTCGGGACCTGCCCCCGGGGATGGGCCCATGAGCAGAGACGACCCAGGGAAGCACGACCTCGAAGCGCTCAGGGGGCGCATCGCTGGACTCAGCGCAGCCATCTTGCGCATCAGCGCGAGCCTCGACGCCCACACCGTCCTGCAGGAAGTCGTCGACAGCGCCCGTGCGCTCACCGGCGCCCGTTACGGCGTGATCGTGAGTGTCGACGAAGCCAGGAAGGTTCAGGACTTTGCCACTTCCGGCTTCAGCACCAGGGAGCAGGGCCGGCTGGTCAAGCGGCCCGACGGTCCCGGGTCCGCCGACCCGTTCCGCGACCTGCCAACACCATTGCAGGGTGCGGACTTGCCCGCCTTCGTCCGGACGGACGGAGATCCTTCAGACCTCGTGCGCTCCGATACCTGTGTCGGCATCAGGTTGCGTCACCGAGGTGTTCTCGTGGGCAATGTCTTCCTCGCGGACGAGGGTCGCGCGCCGGAGGTCACTGGCGAGGATGAAGAAATCCTTGTGCTGTTTGCCTTGCAGGCAGCTACGGCGTTGGCCAACGCACGTGCACATGGGGTCGAAC
The DNA here is from genome assembly GCA_022819905.1 of Alphaproteobacteria bacterium. Lineage (GTDB taxonomy): Bacteria > Pseudomonadota > Alphaproteobacteria > TMED109 > TMED109 > VXPW01. The sequence continues at coordinate 58,694 of JAJEGJ010000089.1, read as the reverse complement.
AGCGCGCACGCGCAGACCTCGAGGCTCTGGTCGACACATCGCCGGTGGGTGTCGTGGTCGTCGATGCCCGGTCCGGTCATGGGCTGTCGTTCAACCGTGAGGCGAGGCGGATCGTGGAGAGTCTGCTGACGCCGGGCCGGGACCTCGAGCAGTTGGTGGAAGACATTACCTGTCGGTTTGCTGACGGGCGAGAAGTTTCGCTCGACCAATTCTCGCTCCTGGAAGTCCTGAGCGGCGCGACGACAGTGCGTGCGGAGGAGGTCGTACTTTCGGTTCCTGACGGGCGCACCGTGACGACGCTCATCAATGCGACCCCGATCCGATCCGATGATGGCGCTGTCGTCTCAGTGGTCGTCACGATGCAGGACTTGGCGTTGCTCCAGGAGCTCGAGGGCATGCGGGCGGAGTTTCTGGGCATGGTGAGCCATGAGTTGCGCGCACCGCTGACCTCGATCAAGGGCTCAGCCGCAACGGTGCTGAAGGGCTCTCCGCCGCTCGACCCGGACGAAGTGCGTCAGTTCGTGCGCATCATCGACGAGCAGGCGGACCACATGGATGCCTTGATTCGTGACCTGCTCGATGCCGGGCGCATCGAGTCGGGCACGCTCTCGATTTCGTCTGAGCCCACCGAGGTGCGGGCGTTGGCGGATCAGGCGCGGAACGCGTTCCTGGCCGGTGGCGGGCGACACGCGGTGCTGGTCGACGTTCCGTCGGACCTGCCCCGGGTCATGGCCGACAGGCATCGTGTCGGGCAGGTCCTGAACAACCTTCTTGCCAACGCCGCGCAGCGCTCTCCGGCAGTCGCGCCCATCCGGGTTTCGGCGAGGCGCGAGGAGGTGTACGTCGCGGTCTCGGTCACTGACGAAGGCGCCGGCATTCCGGCCGAGGACTTGCCCCGGCTCTTCCAGAAGTACACGAGTTTCGGTGCCGGTGAGGAATCGCGTGTGCCGGGCCGCGGTTCCGGGCTCGGCTTGGTCATCTGCAAGGGGCTTGTGGAGGCCCACGGTGGCCGTATCCGCGCCGACAGTGGGGGAACGGGAAGGGGTGCGCGGCTCACCTTCACCCTGCCGGTGGCTGAGAAGGAGAACGAAATCGCCGTGGCCGTGGCGGGCCTCGAACGGCCTCGTCCACCAGCCGTCGGGCGTGAGCCCATTCCAATTCTGGTGGTGGACGACGACCCGCGATCGCTGCGCCTTGTCTGTGACGCGTTGACCGCGGCGGGCTACGCCCCGGCAGCAACCAGAGAGCATGAGGACTTGTCTCGGATTATCGAGGAGAAGAAACCCCGGCTGGTTCTGCTCGACCTGATGCTGTCGGGGACCGATGGAATGGAGCTGATGGAGAGCGTTCCGGAACTGGCCGATCTTCCGGTGATTTTCATCTCGGGCTACGGCAGGGACAAGACCATCGCCCGGGCGCTCGAAAGCGGCGCCGAGGACTACATCGTCAAGCCCTTCTCGCCGACCGAGTTGACGGCACGGGTCCGGGCGGCGTTGCGCCGGCGGGAAGAGCCGGAGCCCTTCGTGCTGGGGGAGCTGGCCATTCACTACGAGGCACGCCGCGTGACCGTGGGTGGCCGCGCGCCGGCACTCACCGCGACCGAGTACGAACTGCTGCGCGTCCTTTCGCTCAACGCCGGACGGGTGTCGACCTTCGATCTGCTGCTCCGCCAGGTCTGGGGCAGGCGGCATACCGGCGATACCGGTCGGTTGCGCACCGTCATGAAGAAGCTGCGCCGAAAGCTGGGCGACGACGCGGCCCGGCCGAGCTGGATTTTCAGCGAGCGGGGCGTTGGCTACCGCATGGCAAGACCCGGCGCTGCGCAGCCTTCCGTCCGGTGATATGGAGCCCGGCGCCTAGCCGTGCGTCCCCTGTATCCCGCGACGGACACGATTGTTTCTGGCGCTGTTTCCGGTGCGGACCATGCTGGTCAGCCCGCGGTCGCGCGACCGGGATGTTGCCGGCGAAGAAGCTTCTTCCGCATGGGTCAGGTGTCAGAGCGCGTCGACAACCTGATCCGAGGGGGGAAGTGCCTTCAGCGCCATCGGCACCGTTTCGCTCCTTGCGACGGCATCGCGCATGGATGCCTGCACCTTCTGGAACGCACGGACTTCGATCTGACGAATTCTCTCACGGCTGACACCGAATTCCTCACTCAGCGATTCCAGCGTGCGCACCGGCTCCCGTAGCCGGCGCTCGGTGAAGATCCGGCGCTCGCGGTCATTCAGTTCCGCGAGGGCCCGGCCCAGGAGGGCTCGTCGTTGCGCCAGTTCCTCGGACTCGGCCAATGCCTCTTCGATGTCGTCCTCGTCGCTTTCCACCCAGTCCAGCCATTCGGAGCCGTCTTCGGTGTCTCCCACTGGGGCGTTCAGCGACTGGTCCGCGCCGGCGAGTCGCCGGTTCATTGACACCACCTCCCGCTCCGGGACGTCCATGCGCCGGGCGATTTCCTGCACCTGCTCGGGAGCGAGGTCCCCGCTGTCGATGAGCTTGAGGTCGTTCTTCATCCGGCGCAGCCCGAAGAACAGTTTCTTCTGGGCGGCCGTGGTGCCGATCTTCACGAGTGACCAGGAGTGCAGCACGTACTCGGTGACCGCTGCCCGAATCCACCACATTGCATAGGTCGAGAGACGGAACCCCCTTTCTGGATCGAACCTCTTGACCGCTTCCATCAACCCAATGTTGGCCTCCTGGATCAGGTCGGTCACCGGCAAGCCGTACCCTCGGAAGCGCATCGCGATCTTTGCGGCAAGGCGCAGGTGGCTGGTCACGAGCCGGTGGGCCGCATCGATGTCCTGATGCTGACGCCAGGCCGTGGCGTCCATGTATTCCTCTTCCCGGCTCAGCATGGGAAACCGGTTGATTTCCTTCAGGTAGCGTGCGAGCCCCGTTTGTGTAAGGACCGGCAGAGCAAGGTTGGCCATGCGGGAACTGCCCAGAGACGCAGCGGAGTGTTGGGAGTAAGGGGGACTTGTCCCTTATAGATGACGCTTCGGAGCCGTTCCATCAAGGGCCGGGGTTGGAGTTTTCCGAGCTGCCTGCATCGCCGCCAGCAGGCGTTCGAAATCGCGCGGGGGACTGGCTTCGAAGCAGAGCGGTGACCCGGTGGCGGGATGGGTCAGTGCGAGGCGGTAGGCATGGAGCGCCTGCCGGGGAAAGGCGGCGAGCTGGGCGCTGAGCGACGGATCGAGCCTCGCCCGTGGCGTACGTGCGCGGCCGTAGAGCGTGTCGCCCACCAGCGGGCAATGTACCGAAGCCATGTGCACGCGAACCTGATGCGTGCGTCCGGTTCCCAGCTGGCACTCCAGCAGGCTGACTTCGCCGTCCACGTCGTACAGCGTCCGATATCGCGTATCCGCTGCACGCCCACCTCGCGCAACCACCGCCATCCGGGTCCGATGCCGAGGATGTCGGCCGATGGCGCCGTCGATGCGGCCGGCTCTCGGGACGGGTACTTTCCAGCAGACCGCCCGGTAGGCACGCTCCACTTCCCGAGCTGAGATGGCCGCCGCCAGCCGAATGTGCGCTTCATCCGTCTTGGCCACGACGAGGAGCCCGGATGTGTCGCGGTCCAGGCGGTGCACGATGCCAGGCCGGGCGACGCCACCGATGCCGGAGAGGCGGTCGCCGCAGTGCGCGATGAGGGCGTTCACCAGGGTGTCTTCACGATGGCCGGGAGCGGGGTGTACGACGAGGCCAGGCTGCTTGTTGACGACGATCAGGTGCTCGTCCTCGTGGATGATGTCGAGGGGAATGCTCGCGGCCGGCTGCGTTGGGGCGACCGGGGGCGGAAGCCGGACCGAGACCCTGGTGCCGGGGTGCACGATGCGCGCAGGGTCGCGGACGAGCGCGCCGTCCACAGCCACCTCGCCCCCTTCGATCAACGCCTTGGCCCGCGTCCGGCTCAGGTTTTCCAGCCTGGCGGCGATCAGCCGGTCGATCCGCATCGGCAGGACGTCCTGCGGTACGATCCAGTCAACATCGCTCGGAGGGCTGGATGGGTTCACTGCTGCAGAGGCTCCCCAGGGACCGGACCACGCGAATCCTGCTGGCGGTGGTGATCGTGATGGGCGCGGCCATTCTGGCCGGTACCGCGGTACTGATCGTAGCCCTCATCGACCTCGTCGGTCAGTTGGCATCAGGCGTGGGCTCCGAGCATGCCCATACGGCAGGCCGGCATGACTGAAGCCCGCCCCGAGGTCCGGGCCGGGTCGTCAGTGGTGCATGCGGTGCGGGAAGCTGCACGCGCCGCCGCGCCGCACGAGGCTTGCGGACTGCTGCTGGGCCGCGCCGAACCGGGTCGGTTCGTGCTCACCACCTGCGTGCCGAGTCCAAACATCGCCTCCGACTCGGTTCGGCGGTTCGAAGTGGATCCCGCCGTCCGCCTGAGCGTGCAACGCGAGGCTCGGGCCGGCGGCGAGCCCATGATCGGCCTGTATCACTCCCATCCTGCCGGTTCGGCGGCACCGTCGGCGGTGGATCGCCGGTGCCTGCACGAACCCGGGCTGGTTTGGCTGATCACCGGTCCGGACCCGGGTTGGGAGATCCGAGCCTGGCTGGCCCTGACGGACGATTTTCGCGAGCTCCCCCTTATCGTCGCCGACGCCTGAGCGAACACGTCAGCGCGACCGAACCAGGGTCAGAGCAAGAATTAGAGGTTCCACACGAGCAGTGCCTGCACGGCGTTCTCGTCAGTGGCCCGGTCACCCAACTTGTTCATCCAGAACTGGTACTCGATCCCCAGCGCGATCCGGTCGGTCACGTGCCGCTGCAGCTGGGGCTGCGCAAGGATCCAGGATTCGACCGCGTTGCCGACCTCATTGGTGCGCTCACCAACGTACTCGATGTGGCCTTCGACGCTGAATTCCGCATCGCCGATCATGAACGGTCGCGCAAAGCTGACGTCTACGAGGACCGTGTTGTCTTCCGCGGGCGCCCCGCCGGACATCAGCCCTCCGCTGTCGTCGATAAGGGCAGCGAAATCAAGGTTCGCGAACGCGAAGCCCTCAAGGCCTAGCGCCAGCCGTACGCCCGCAACGTACTTCCGTACGTTTGCGTCTGCGGCCCAGTTGAAGCCACCAATCAGCCCAATATCCGAGACCGGACCGGCACCGACGGGATTGCCGGTGATCTTGCTGAGGCTGAGGTTCGCGTAGGCCTCGCTGTAGAGGTCGAAATCCTGACTGCCCGGCTGTCGCGAGTGCACAACGTCGATGAAGAAAAAGTTGTCGCCATATCTCCATTCGCTCGCGTGCTGCAACGTAAGGATCACGTGTTCGGCGTTACCGCCGCCAGCGAAGGAGGGGACATCCAGATTGCCGAGCTGGAGATGAAACTCGGTGTCGCTCCAATCGGCGGCCTGCGCCGTGGCACACGAGAGTAGCCCGAGCACGGCTAGCCCGAACCTGGTCGGAAACGTGAAAGGCTGCATGTTGGCTCTCACTCGTGGTGGATCCCTACTCCTCGATAGTGTGCGGGCAATCCCGTGGTCGGACGCTCTCTAAGGCGTCCCGACGCGCGCCCCCCAGCGGCGATTGGATGCCCGGACGGAGGATGATCCGGCGGCCCAAGTGGGTCAATCTCGGGTGCCGGGCCTTACGAAGCCGCCGGCCGCGCGAGCGTCGTTGCGTTGTGCCGCATCATGTCGTGGTAGGTCGGTGCCGGACTGTCCGGCCCGGACAGAGCGCGCCGCCCGCGCCGGCTCCGGTCTCGTCGGCAAGGCGCCGCAGGAGACGCGCATCGACGACGTTCTCGACGAAGACGGCGCGAATGCCCCGTTCCTGGATCCGGTCGATAAGGCGGATGACATCCTGCGCGGATGGCGTCGGGTCGGCGCTGAACCCCTGCGGCGCCATCGAGGTCGGCCCTGAGTCGCGATCGATCCATCGATGAAGGAAATTCCGGAAGGGTTCGAACGCGCTACCTTCTGGCCCGTCAGGTGTCGGTTCCGCCGACGGTGAGCCCTTCCACCAGCATCGTGGGCTGGCCAACGCCGACCGGGACCAGCTGGCCCTGTTTCCCACAGCTGCCGATGCCGGGATCGAGCATCAAGTCGTTGCCGATCAGCGTCGCCTTCTTGAGGACCTCGAAACCCGAACCGATCAGCGTTGCCCCCTTGACCGGCGCGGTGATCTTTCCGTCCTCGATCAGGTAGCTCTCATTCGCCGAAAAGACGAACTTCCCATTGGTGATGTCGACCTGGCCGCCGCCGAAGCTCTTCGCATAAAGCCCGTTCTTGACTGACCGCACGATCTCATCGGGATCCTGCTGGCCGGCCATCATGATGGTGTTGCGCATCCGTGGCATGGGCTGGTGCGCGTAGCTCTGCCGCCGCCCGTTGCCCGTGGACGCGGTGCCCATCAGCCTGGCGTTCTGGCGGTCCTGCATGTAACCCACCACCCGGCCGTGTTCGATCAGCGTGGTGTTCTGCGTCGGCGTCCCTTCGTCGTCGATCGTGAGCGAGCCCCGCCGCCCATCGAGCGTCCCGTCGTCGACCACCGTGATCGCCTCGTTGGCCACGCGCTCACCCATGAGCGAACTGAACACGCTGGTCTTCTTTCGGTTGAAATCGCCCTCGAGACCGTGACCAATGGCTTCGTGCAACAGGATGCCCGGCCAGCCCGGACCGAGCACCACGTCGGTCTCGCCGGCGGGCGCGGCCCGGGCGTCCAGCAGCACGAGCGCCTGGCGCAGCGCCTCATCGATGTGGTGGGTCCACGTCTCGCGGTCGAGCAGGACCGCGTAGCCGTGGCGGCCCCCAGATCCGTAGCTTCCGGTTTCCATCCGGTCGCCGTCGCGCACCACCACGCTTACGTTCAGGCGCACCAGCGGCCTGATGTCGGTCGCGGTTGCGCCACCGGCGCGGATGATTCCTACCGACTGGTGCGAGCCGGACAGCGTGGCCGACACCTGCTGGACCCGTGCATCCAACGCGCGCGCGTAACTGTCAATTTCCGAGAGGAGTTCCACCTTCCGCTCGAACGGCACGGCCCCGATCGGGTCGTCATCCTGGTAGCGGCGCTCGTTGGCAAGCGGCGGCGCCAGCTCCACGGTGCCCGAGGCCCCGCGAGTCACCGAGCGCACCGTGTCCGCTGCCCGTCGGAGCGAATCGGCACCGAGTTCCGACGCATGGGCGTAGCCGGTCCGTTCCCCGACCACCGCGCGAAGACCGAAACCCTTGGAGTGGTGGAAGGCAGCCGAGCGGATCTGGCCGTCGTCGAGGGTCAGGCTCTCGGACCGCGCGTTTTCGACAAAGAGTTCGCCGTCGTCGGCGCCGGTCAGCGCGCGTTCGACGATCGGCAAGGCCTGCGTGCGGTCGAGACCGCCGAGGTCGGCGAAGACGGTGCCGAGGGCTTCGGAATGGGCCATGGGAATCAGTTCCGTGTCGGACGGGGTTGCTTACACCATATGGGGGTGTCGGCGCGTGTTCTCCAGTGGCTCACGTTCCGACCCGCGACGATGGGCGAGCGTCGATCCCGGTCCGCCACCGAGCGAGATGCTCAAGCGATTCGTCGGGCTGGGCTTTCACCATCCTTGCGAATCCAACCGTGATGTATGCGGAGATGTCAGCCATGGAGAAGTTCTCGCCAGCGACGAACGGACTCACTTTCAGGCGGGCATCCAGGTCTTCGAACCAGAAGCCGAGGCGCGCGAGACCGCGTTCCGCCAGGGCCGGAATCTGGGCAAAGTTTCTGGGGCCGGTAATGGCGCGATCTTCAAACCGCGGATTGCTGTTCCGAAGCGCCTCGGCCACCGCCTGCATACCCTCGAGTTCCACGCGGCGATGCCAGTTCTCGACCATGGCCTTTTCGAGCGGCGTGCTGCCGAACAGCGCCGGTTCGGGCTGAACGGCTTCGAAATACCTGCAAATGGCGACACTTTCCGTGATCTTCTGGCCGTCATCGAGCTCGAGCACCGGTACGGTGCGAAGTGGATTGAATTCCGAGTACGGCGGCTGCAGGTTTGCGCCCTCCCGGATCTGCACTTCGATCTCCTCCAGCTCGATGTTCTTCTCGACCAGAAACATGTGGACGCGTCGGGGATTGGGGGCCGGCGCAAAGGTGTAGAGCTTCATGGATGCCTCCGGCGGGCTAGTACCCGTCCCCCGCCCGAACGTTACGACAGGCGGCAATGTAGCAGGCACGAAACTGCCGTCAGCGCCTATTCGTCCTTGAGGAAGTCGGCCAGGGCGGCGGTCAGGGCGAGATTCTCGTCTTCGAGACCAACCGTGAATCGCAGGTGATGCGGGAGCCCGTACTCGCCGACGCGCCGACCGAAGATTCCAAGGCCCGCCAAATGGGCGTAGGCGGCCTCTGCCGATCTCCGCCCGCTCCGTTCAAACTCGGCCAGGACGAAATTGGCGACGCCGGGCCGCACGCCGAGGCCGAGATCGCGAAGCGTGGCTTCGAGCCAGGGCCGCCAGCGGCGATTGTGGGCCTGCGCGCGGGCCAGGAAATCGTGATCCTGAATCGACGCCACGCCTGCCGCCTGGGCGGCGGCGTTGACATTGAAGGGGCCGCGGACCCGGTGCAGCACGTCGATGACCGCCGCCGGGCCGTACGCCCACCCTAGGCGCAGACCCGCGAGCCCGTAGATCTTCGAGAAAGTCCGGGTCATGACGACGTCGTCGCGTTCATCGACCAGGATCCGCCCGTCGTCGTACCCATCCATCTCGACGTATTCGGCGTACGCCGAATCGATGACGAGCAGGCAGCCTTCCGGGAGGCCCTCACGCAACCGCCGGAGCCCGGCGAGGTCCAGGGCGGTGCCGGTCGGGTTGTTGGGATTGGCGACGAAGCAGACCCGCGTGCGAGCGGTTGCGGCGGCCAACATTGCCCCGACATCGACAGTGAGGTCCGCTTCCGGAGCCGAGATGGGGGCGGCGCCCGCGATGCGGGCGGCGATCGGGTACATCAGGAAGCCGTGCCGGCTGTACAGCACCTCGTCGCCCGCCCCGGCGTACGCGACGGCGAGCAGACCCAGCAGTTCGTCAGAGCCGTTGCCGCAGACGATCCGGCTCGGATCCAGTTCGTGGGCTTCGGCGAGGGCCTCACGAAGGGGGGTAGCGCCCGGCTCGGGATACCGGGACAGGTCGTCGGCTGCTGCCCGGGCGGCGGCGACGGCCCGGGGGCTGGACCCGAGGGGGGTCTCGTTGGAGGAAAGCTTGATGACCCGGCCGGGGTGACCGCCGCCGGAACTTCCCGGCTTGTAGGGCGTGATCCCGAGAACCGACGCGCGCGATACAGGTTCCATGGATCAGGCTTCCGGTTGCTGCCGTACCAACTGCACTGCCGCCAGGATCGCGAGTTCCACCGTGGCCGGGCCGAAACCGTAGATGACGGCGGTCGCGTCGGCGACCAGCCCGGTCAACGCCTGTTGGTCCGATGGGCGCGGGAGCGTGTGAAGGTTGTACGGAAAGCAAAGAACGGTGGGCACCGGCGCCGCATCAAGCAATGGCTTGATGGCCGCCGCCGGTTCTGTCGCGCCGCGCCTGGCGGGGAGCGCCAGCACGATCGCGTCCGCCCGACCCGCGCGCACGGCCTCCAGCGTGTCGCGGTCGCCGACGGACCCGGCCCCGTCGACCGGCAGGTCAGCGGCCGAGATCGTGGGTTCTCCGTCGAAAGGCGGGACGTGTTGCCCGTGCTCCTGGATGAGAAGGATGCGGGTCATGTCGACGGCAGGAGTCCGTTGGCTTCGCCGAGCCGCGGTGCCTGGGAAGGGGGACCGTCGGGCGCGGTCCGGCGGGCGACCCCGTGAGCGAGCGGCACCGGCACGGCCGGGAGTTCCGAACCGTGGCCCACGGCTACCCGGGGAGCGAAAATGCCGCGTTCCGTGAACTGCGGATCCGCGACGGCATCGGCGAGTGACGGCACCAGCGTGCAGCAAAGGTGTTTGGCGTGCTGGAGCTTGGGGTGCCAGTAGGCGGCAGGATGGGCCGCGACGGCGTCGCGGACGCCCTGCCGGGTCGCCTCTGGGTCGCGGGTGTCGTCCCGAAGCGCCTCGGGCAGGTCTATCAGTTCGCAGAAGTTGTCCCAAAATCGGTCTTCCAGGGCACCGAGCGCGAGCATTCGGCCATCGGCGGTGGCGTAAAGCCCGTACCGGGGACTGCCCCCCAACAGGGGCAGCTCGCTCGGGTCCGCCATCGTGCCGGTTGCCCAGCCGTGGGTAAGCGCTTGCCAGAGAAAGGGAAACGTCTGCTCGGTCATGGCGACATCAAGGAAGGCACCCGTCCCGGTGGTCCGCGCGCGGTACAAGGCCAGAAGAATATTGATAACGGCGGGGTAGCTCCCGGCGCCGATGTCGGCAAGCTGTGTGTGCGGCATGACCGGATCGCCATGCCGGTCCGACGTGACGGCCAACAGTCCGGCTTCGGCGACGTAGTTCAGGTCATGCCCGGCCACGTCGGCCCGCTGTCCCCGCTGACCGTAGCCGCTGATCGCGCAGTAGATGCATTTCGGATTTGCCTGCCGCATGGCTTCGTACCCGACACCGAGACGATCCATCACGCCGGGACGGAACTGTTCGATGACGACGTCGGCACTCTCGGCGAGGGCCAGTATCCGGCTTGCGGCACCCGGTTTCTTGAGGTCGATCTCGATGCTTCGTTTTCCGCGGTTCAGCATGGCGAACGGCACGCTCTCCCCGTCAACGAATGGCGGGGACTGACGAGTCGGATCGCCGCCGGGCCGCTCGATCTTGATCACGTCGGCGCCGGCCTCCGCCAGCACCAGTGTGGCCAGGGGCCCCGGCAACAAGGTCGTGAAATCAAGGACTCTCAAACCTTCAAGAAACAACATTCACGTATCCCGTAACCAAGCCGGAGCGCCGCAGGCAACATACATTGCAAGGCCGGGTCGGTGGCAGTAATGAAGTGACAGGCGAGGGGTTTGTCGCTTGGGGGCCGTATGCGCACGCACCGTGTTCTCTTTCTTCTTGTCGCGCTACCGCTGATTGCGGCTCCGGCCTCCGCCATGATCGAGCACGGGCCACTGGCTCGGGAGGCTGCGATCGAAGCCGGATGCGTGGATCCGGACATCCAGCGGCAGGGCAACGAAGGGGCGGCCATCATCTACACCATGTCCTGTGCCGATGGCTCCCCAATGCCTGATGGGCGCATCCGCTGCGTGCTGGAGACGTGCGAACTCGAGGACCCATCTGGGCCGGAGGGCGAGTCGGAAGCGGACTGATGTTGGACGCCGTCGGTGGACGGATGTGAACCGGCGCTGCTTACCTCGCCTGCCGCCCTCGGACTGTGCGCATGCAGGCTCCGGAAGTTCCGGTCGAACCACGCATATTCCAATTTGCCCAAGTCCCCGGGTCCCGGGCGGCCGCCGTCGGCGGAAACACAATGCCCGAGCGCCAGCCCGGCAAGTTGATCCGGATTGGATGACCGTCCCGCCCAGGGCTTTGGCATCCTCTTGTCCGGTACGGCATGGTGGTGAGTGCGGTCGTCCCTCATGACCCGCGATATGTCGGTAGCCCTTTGCGCATCGACCAGGAAGGAACGACAACGCCATGAACCGTCGTGCCGTGATTCAAGGAATTGCCGGCGTCGCAGCCACAGCGATGCTGACGGCATCTGGACCGGCGGCCGCTGCGGTTTCAGGTTGGCGTCGTATCCCCAGTACCAAGGTCCAGATCCCGTCAGTCGGGATCGGCAGCTGGATCACGTTCAATGTCGGTTCGGATCCGGTGCTGCTGGATCGCTCGACCAGGGTGATTGCAGCGTTCTTGGAAGAGGGGGGCGGGGTGATCGATTCGTCGCCGATGTATGGCTCTTCACAGGCGACCATCGGTCATGCTCTCGCGCAGCTTGGGGATGCCGGCCGGGTGTTTTCGGCGGACAAGGTCTGGACGTCGGCAGCTGACGCCCGCGGGCAGCTGGAGCAGACCGGGCGGCGCTGGGGCATCGGCCGTTTCGACTTGCTTCAGGTGCACAATCTGATCGATTGGCAGGCAAATCTCGAGCTTCTCTTTGCCCTGAAGGCGGCGGGTCAACTTGGCCACGTTGGCATTACGACGTCCCACGGGCGCCGCCACGGCGATCTGGAGCGCATCATGGCCACCCAGCCCGTCGACTTTGTCCAGCTGACATACAACCTCGCAGATCGGGAAGCCGAATCCCGCCTGCTGCCGCTAGCGCACGAAAAGGGCATTGCCGTCATTGTCAACCGTCCGTTCCGGCGTGGGGCCCTGATCCGGCATCTCTCCGGCAAGCCGCTGCCAGCCATGGCGCCCGAGCTGCGGGCCGAGAGCTGGGCGCAGATCTCGCTCAAGTTCATCCTGGGACATCCGGCGGTGACCTGCGTCATTCCCGCGACCACGCGGGTCGACCACGTGCGCGAGAACAAGCGTGTCGTACTGGGGCCGATGCCAGATGCGGCCATGCGGCAGGGACTGGCGGCGCATTTCGCAGATCTCTAGGCATGAATTGGCTGGATTACCGGCTGCACGATTTTCTGCTGTTCGCCCCGGATGCCTACTGGCGCCTGTTCGAACAGGCCAATCACGGGGTCTGGCCTCTGCCGCTCGCGTTCCCGTTGCTGATCGCAATCTGTCTCGGCGCGTACTGGCGCTTCAGACGGACGGTTCCGTACCTGGCCGTGGGCGCCTTGGGGATGGCCTGGGCATGGTGCGGCGGCTTCTTCGTGGACCGGTGGTATGCCCAGATCAACTGGCTGGCGTCCTATGCGGCTCCCGCGTTCTACCTGCAGGCGCTGCTGATCGTGGGAACCGGGATCATCTGGGGCAGGCGTCACGAACTTGCTGTTTCGACTTGGCGCCGGCTGGCAGGCCTGATCCTGGTCGTGGGCGCGTCGTTTCTGTATCCGTTGGCAGCGTTCACCCGGGGTCAGGGCATCATGGGAGGGGAGTTTGTCGGGATCGCAACCGACCCGACGGCAGTGGCGACCCTGGGCTTCGGTCTGATCGCACGTGGCCCCCTGACCGCCATCTGCATTCCGATACCGCTCGCGGTCTGCGTGACCAGCTTTCTCACTTTGTGGGCGATGGGGAGTTGGCAGGCCGCCGTGCCCCTGGCCGTCATCGCCACGATCTTGATCTCGCGCTTGCCCCCCTCCAAACCTCCAACGGGAGCGCGGGCGGCCGACCACTAGCGATTACGTGAACTTGTCGGCGGCGTCGGGGCCGGTGGCAGCGGATCTCAGCTGACGCCCGAAAGAATGCTGCCAGGCTTGCACAAGTGATCCGAACCGCCGCCGCGACGCGGACGAGATTCCGCGTCAGTCGGAAAGGATCACCTCGAAACCTTCGAATTGCGGGTGCCCGAGATAGAGATTCTGCCGTGACCCGGCGCCCGCATGGGCGTTGCGGAAGGCCTCTGATCTGGTCCAAGCCACGAATGCGTCCCTGTCGCGCCAGACCGTGTGCGATGAATACAGGGTGTGGTCGTCGGCTTCCGGCCCCCTGAGGAGGCGAAATTCCTGAAATCCTGGCACTGCTTCCAGATGGGTATCACGTTCCGCCCACAGTCTCTCAAATTCGGCTTCATGTCCTCTCACAACCTTGAAACGGTTCATGGCGATGAACATCGCGCGACACTCCACTTGACCACAAGGAGACGCTAACGGGAACGCGATGTCATTGGAAGCTGGCCGCGGGGGTGTGCCGGGAACGGACTCCACCGGGCGTGCGGGCCGCCACGATCGTGCCGCCACACCGCGGGCTCCTATTGGCTGTTCTCGGTCCCCGTGCGGAAGCGCGGCTGCCGTCGCCTCCGGTCCCGCGCTGGCCAAGGCCTGCGGTGCGTCACCGGGGCTCTCCGTGGCGTCGGAGCCTGCCGTCGAACAGACGGAAGGCCCTTCCAGCCGAATCAAGCCAGGGAGCAGTCGTTCAACGATGCAGCAAGGGCCCGCCACTCGCTGGTTTCCTCTTCCCCGGGGTTCCGCTGGCCTTGGAGCTTGGCGATTCGTCGGCCGGCAGCAGCAAAGATCTCGACCGAGGTAACGATGCCGTCGCCCGTCTGCTCCTGCAGGGCCCACGCGCAGGCAATGCCATCGCTCCGCAGGTGGAGGCTGAAGTCGGGATCGAGGACGTTGAACCATGGGCCCACTTGCTTCAGGCGGCGCACGGGGCCCGTGTGGGATTGAAGCGCACCGCCGTTGCCGACGAGCAACGTCACGGGAATCCCGGCCTCGGCAGCGTGCTCCAGCGCGATCCGAAAACCATCGTCCCGAATACGTCGGGCGCTGTGCTGCGGCGATGCGCGGACCTGCTGGATGCCCCCGAATGTCCATCCTTGCGGCGTGTCGGGGACTTGGCGCGTGCCGTCCCGGGGAAGCTCCCGATTGCCGGGGTTCGTTTGTTCGGTGTCGTCGTCCGGTCGTTCGTGCCGGATGGCCGCGTCGTCGGTCACCGCGAGATCCTGCCACCGGCCAGTGTGACGGTATTCGCTGACCAACGCCTGAAAGGCGTGCTCATCGCTTCGCCGGCGCAGGTACACCTTGTGTACGGCGGTGCCGGCAGAATCGAAGAATTGCAAACTGCGCCTGGTCCGATTCTGGAACGCTTCAGTGATCGCGAACCCGTAGTGCCAGCGGGAGAAGAAGAGCCGAAGCTGCAGTCCGTCACCCAGGACCTGACCGGTGCGGGCAAACACCTGGACCGGTTCGAATTGTCCGACCTTCTCGTGGACAGCGTGGTCATTCCGCGTCAGCGCCATCACGGATCCGAGACCGAACACGCCCGCGACCAGCCGGTCCCAGGGTCCATCAAGGCGGTGAACTTCCGCATCAGTCCGTGCGTGGACGAGTTCGGCTTCTGACACGCCGAGCCGGGTTGCCGCGTCGCGCGCCCGCAAGCGCGGCTCTTCAGACTTGAGTGCCTGCCAGCGCGCCATCAACTCGTGCCGCGTATCCCGGCTGTCCGGTTGGTCGGGACCGGTATCTCGCGCGGGGGTGCCCGGAGACGAAATGCTCCCCGGCTGCCGACCGGTTCTCCCTACCATGCCAAGGAGTAGCCGGCCGAGATCCTGAAGTTGCGGCCGGGTTCGACCGCGGCCGTGTCAACCCGCGTGTACGCCTTGTCGAACGCGTTGTCGATTCCCAAGTCGACGCCAAATCCTGCCAGGGGTTGCAGGGGCCGCCAGGAGAAATAGAAGTCGTGCACCGTGTAGCTGGCGCGGGCGTCCGCCGGATCGTTCACCTTGTCAAAGCGGTCGGCCAGCTGCAGGCGCCAGCCGACCACGGAGTCGAGCCGCGGGAGTTCGAGGGCGGCATCGACAGTGAACTGATCCGGCACCAGGCGACCGAGCTTCCTGCCCGTTTCTTCGTTTTCTCCGTCAATGGAGGAAAATCCGAACGTGACCCGTAGACCGTCGCCGTCGTAGGTGGCGTCGACCTCCGTGCCCCGGAGCCGCGCGTTCGGAACGTTGGCCGAAAATGCGGCGCCCTCGCAGCCGGTCCGGAACACGTTTGGAGGGCCCGCCGGCACACGGACCTGGTCCGATACGAACGGGACGCAGTCGCTCGGCACGGGAAACACCTGGCGTATCGCCCGATCGATGAAGTCAGTCCCTCGGACCCGGAAGTGAGTCGCCTTGATCCGGAGCTGGTCCTGCCTTGCAAAGACGTCGTTGAAGGTGGCCCCAGCCCCCACCTCGACGGTCCGGCTCGTTTGCGGCTTCAGCTGGGGGTTGGGCTCGAACCGGTTGAACCCGACCAGTTCACCGGGCTCCCGAAACAGGGGGAAATGCGATCCCGTCAGGTAGATCTCGTCGGCGGTTGGCGCCCGGAACGCGTGGGCGTAGTTGGCGAATGCCATCAACCGGTCCGTCGGCAGCCAGGTCACGCCGATCTTGGGCGAGAGCTCGTTTCGGTTGTTGTCCGCTCCAAGCCGGTTCGAACTGGAAATTCGGTACGAGTCGTAGCGAGCGCCGGGGATGACCAGGAGGCTGCCCGATTCGTCGCCGAACGGATCGGGGAGCACGATCTCGGCTTGGGCGAAGATTCCGGCGAAGCGGGCGTCCGCGTCCGGCACGCCGTGGCGCTCGGTGGCATTGGTGTCCGGTCGCCCCATGCGCATGCCGCCGTCGCCGCCGTCCTGCGAGTCGCGCCAGTACTCGGCGCCGTAGGTCAGCGTGACCTGCGTGGCTTCAGAGACGGGGAAGCGCGAGCGGTTGTCCATGCGCATGCCGATCGTGCCGACATCCCGGCGAAGCAGTTCGCCGGCAGGGCCGCCGCTGACGTCCTCAAGTCTGAGTTCATCCACCCGGAACAGCGTCCGGTAGACGACGGCGTCGAGATCGACGTAGCGGTTCGTCGGATCGTCGTAACGGTAGGCCGCGCTGAACGATGCCGAGCGTACGTCCTTTTGTACAAGGCCGTTCGCGGCCACCTCCTGACCGAACCTTTGCTGGCCGTCGTTGGGTTCCCGCGCATCGTTTCGGAAGGCCGTGGCCGACGCTTCGAAACGGTGGTGGCCCGCAATTTCCACACCGACCTTCGCCAGGCCGGCCAGGATGTCGTCATCGGTGTCGCGCAGGTGGTTGCCGTCACCGAGCCGGATCGTTCCGGATCCGCGTGCCGTGACGCTGGCGACGGCATCCACCCCCTCCAGCGGCATGGCGTAGGCGGTGAAATTGCTGAAGCGCTCGGTATTGACGGACCGGTAGCCGCCGTTGACCTTCGTTCCCGCATTCTCGCCGGCGGCGAGCAGGTCCGCCGCGTCGAGGGTTTGAAAGGCGATCAGGCCCCCGGTGCCCCCGCTCCCGTAGAGCGACGAGGCAGGTCCTCGCAGGACTTCAACTCGCTTGAGCAGGCTTGGGTCGAGAAAGAAGCGGCCGTCATGGACGGAGTCGAAATTCTGTCGTGCTCCATCGATGGTCACGATGACGTCGGCGCCTTCGAACCCGCGGATCCTTGGCACTTCACCCGTGCGTCGGGGGCCACCCGTGAACTCGACGCCGGGAATCATCTTCAGGACGTCATCGGGCGACGACGGCTGCCGGCTGTCGATCTCCGCGCGGCCCAGCGCGGTGACCATGCCGGGAAAGCTGAATGCGTCGATCGGATTTCGGGTCGCGGTCACGGTGATGGGTTGCAGCCGCTGGGCGTCGTCTGGCCCCGTCTCCGCATCAGCCGGGAAAGGCGCGACCGTCAGCGCTGCGAGAAGGCACCACACGCCGGTGACAGCGCTTCCGACGGGGCGGATGGCGACCACTGGGGCCTTCCGGCGAACGACCATGGACTACTCCCCTCGGCAGATCAGTCGAATTGCGTGGAGCCGCTTCCAGCTCAAACGCGGGTCCGCGTTCCGGAAGTCGGCGAAATGGCGGATTGCCCATCGAGCCATGCCTCACCACACCATAAGGAGCGCGTTGTCACAGTGGCAATGCTGGAGGGTCAAGTGGCAGGAACTCGAAGAAACCTCTGCTGCATTGGAACCGGCAGGGGACGCCGTGGGCATCAGGGGAGAGCTCAGGGGCCGGATGCAGGAACCGTGCAGAGCTGCGAACGCCGTACCGGCGCCATGAGGATTTGTCCCAGCCAATCCCTCGGCCGGAAAGCTGCCGGCTAGCCGAGCATGTCTTGCCAGATCGCGCGGGCCCAGTCCCACGCCTGCAGCGCCACGATCGCGGACCGCTGGCTCGATACACCACTGGAGCCGGGTCGGACCTCGAGCAACCCCGTCTCGACGTCGTAGCCGTACACCGCACCGACCGACGCCCCTTCCTCCGCGGAAACGAGGCTGTAGCAGGTGTTGATGAGGGACGGCGGCGGCGCCTCGTTCCCTGTCAGCGCAGCAACAGCGGCTCGCGCGGCCACCTTGCCCATGGAATTCGCGATGTAGCCCGATTTCGGCACCTTGCCCACGGACGTCTGGTCCGTGGCGTCGCCCACGATATGGATGTCGGACGACAAGGTTGACGTGAAGCCGTAGGGGTCGACGGGCGCCCACGTGGCGCCGTCCGGCACCAAACCGGCGTCGTGGAGCAGGCGGGAGGCCCGCTGCGACGGAATGACGTTGGCGACATCGGCAGCCACGTCGTCAAAATCGCTGGAAACCGTGCCGGTGGAGGCGTCGACCTGGACGAGCGGACTGTCAGGGCGATAGTCGACGATGCCCGGATACAGTTGGTCCCAAGCCGCTTGGAAGATCTTGCCCTTGGACACGATCTTCTGATTGGCATCGAGCACCGTGATGGTGGCCCCGGCCTTGTGCTGCTTGAGGTATGCGGCAATCAGGCTGATGCGCTCGTACGGTCCTGGCGGGCAACGGTACGGGCTTGGCGGGATCGTCAGCGCGACGCGCCCCCCGGCCGGCAACTCGGCAAGTCTGGCGCGAAGCAGCGCAGTTTCCGGCCCCGGGCTCCAGGCAGCAGGAAAGCGCCTGGCGGCGGCTTCGCTCCAGCCGTCGATTCCCGTGTAGTCGAACGTCACGCCCGGACTCAGGATCAGGCGGTCCCCAGCCACCACGCCGTCGGCGGTGACGATGGCCTTCGCGTCAACGTCGACCGCCTCCACTTCCGTATGAAGGATCCGGATGCCGTGCCGCTCCGAGAGTGCCGCGTAGGAATGGGTGATCTCGTCAACCGTCCGAAGATGGCCGATCACCCAATTGCTGATGGGGCAAGAGTGGAATGCGGCCCTTCGTTCGATCAGGACCACCTCGATGCCGGGATCCAGCAGTCGAATGTACTTGGCGGCCGTGAGACCGCCCCAGCCGCCGCCGAGAACCACCACCCGGGGGCCGGTCGCCGGCAGGATGCGTTCGGCGCGAACGGGCAGGGCCGACACTAGTGCAGCGGCGCCGCCCGCCAGAATGCTTCGGCGGGTGAAACTCATGGCTCGTTCCTTGGCGGCTGCGCCGCGAACCATTCCGCGAGTGCGGCGATCTCGGAATCATCGTAGCCGCGCGCGATCCGGCCCATTTCTTCACTCGGGCGTTCGCCCGAACGGTAGGCCGCAAGGAGGCCGGACAGTTCGGCTGCTTCCCGTCCTGCCAGACCCGGAATGACGCTGCCTTCCGGCACTCGTCCCGCGGTGCCATGGCATCCGGCACAAGGCGCCGCCAGACGGGCACCGTCATCGGACATGTCGGCGACGGCCGGTCCGGGTGCCGCAAGTGTCAGCGCGAGTACGGCCGGCACGAGCCGCCCCCCGCAGGTTGGTGCAGGATCACGCGATAGATAGGGTGCCAGGATGCGCATGGTTCTCGCAGTCTTGGTATTGGGCGCTGCCTTGCTGTCCGCGACCCGGTCGGATACGGCCGATTCCGAACCGGTGGCAATTTACCAGATCGTGAATGACTCGATCCCGCAGCCGCTCGACGGCTTGGTCGGCGATCCGGAGCGCGGGCGGGCCATCGTCGCCGGCCGCGCCGGGAACTGTCTCGCCTGTCACCACGCGCCGATTCCAGAAGAACCGTTTCACGGTGATCTGGGCCCTCCACTCGAGGGAATCGGGGACCGTGCTACCGCCGGTGCGTTGCGGTTGCGGCTGGTGGCGCCCCGAACACTCAATCCGGACACGGTGATGCCAGCGTTCCACCAGGTTGACGGCTTGCGGCGCGTGGCGACCCAGCGCCGTGGCCGCCCGATTCTCACGGCGCAGCAGGTCGAAGACGTGATCGCCTACCTGCTCACACTTCGTGCCGACGCGCGGTAGCGTAAATCTGCGTTGCGAACTATATCGGTAGCATGACCGCCGGGAACTCAACATCACCAACGGCCCCAAGCGCGCCGGTTCGAGATCTGCCGCACGCCCCCCGACCCTCTCGTCGGGCTCTGCTGCAGGCTGGCGGTTCCCTGGCAGTGACGGGGCTCGCGGGGTCCCAGGCCCGCGCCCAGGATTCTGCCGGAAACCCATTTCGAGACCGGTTCCAGAGCTTCCGCCAGACGTTTCGGGTCGAGCCGGACCTGGAAGAGGCGAAGCGTATTCTCCGGAACCTCGTCCGGGGCCGGGAACCCGTCCCGGGATTGGTGGATTTCACGGCCCCGGATATCGCGGAAAACGGCAACGTTGTCCCCATCACGTTCCGCGTCAACTGCTCCATGACCGGGGATGACCGGCCCGAGGTGGTGCACGTCCTGGCGATGGGCAATCCCTTCCCTGAGGTCGCCACCTACCACTTCACGGAGCAGTCGGGTCGTGCCGAGATCGCGATGCGATGTCGGATGCGGCAGACCGCGGACCTGGTGATAGTCGCGGAAATGGTGGATGGAAGCGTGGGCCTCGCGCGTTCGCGTGTGAACGTGACGCTCGGAGCCTGCAGCTAGGCGATGGCGTCACGAGCCGACGAGCGACGGCTGAAAGTGCCCGAGCAGGCCAAGCAGGGCGAAGTGATCGTCGTGAAGACGCTGGCGCGCCATCCGATGGAGCCGGGCGTCCGGCGTGACCCGGATTCCGGAGTCATCTATCCCCGCTTCATCATCCAGTCAGTCGTCTGCCGCTTCAACGGGGCGGAGGTCTTTCAGGCGCGATGGTACTCGGGCGTGTCCGAGAATCCCTTCCTCTCGTTTCCTCTGCGCGTGGATGAGTCGGGCGTGATCGAGGTGGAGTGGATCGACGACTATCTCAAGTCAACGACTCGTACCGCGTTCATTCAGGTGTTCGATGCGGAGGGTCGAGAGGTGTGGCCGGTCACGGCCGAGGCCCCGTCCGCCGTCGTTTGATACGCCTCCCTTGGCTGTGGCCGGCGGTGGCCGGAATGGCCGTCGCCTGGCCGGCCTGGGTTGGCTCCGAGCTTCCCGCCCCCGCGCCTTCTCCGCCCCGTTCGGGCTACGAGTTCGCCCGGCCGGAAACGCAGGCAATCCAGGACGACGAGTTTGCCAATCCCGGGTTGTTCTGGGTGGAGCGCGGTGCCGAGCTCTGGGATAGCCGGGACGGAGTTGACGGACAGTCCTGCTCCTCCTGCCACGGGGCTGCCGACGCATTGGCGGGCGTCGCCCCGACCTATCCGAAGATCGATCCCGTCAGCGGCCTGCTCACCAATCTCGAGCAGCGCATCAACGCGTGCCGCACGCGCCACATGGGAATCGAACCCTATCCGCTGGAGAGCGACCCGCTGCTGTCGCTGAGCGTCTATGTGACGCAGCAGTCGGCCGGGCAGCCTCTTCAAGTGCAGATCGATGGTCCGGCGCATCCATGGTTCGAGCGCGGCCGGAGCCTCTACGCGGAACGCGTCGGGCAGATGAACGTCGCCTGTACCCAGTGCCACGACCAGCGCGTCGGGCATATGCTTCGGGCCGAGCGGATCAGCCAGGGACAGATCAACGGGTTCCCGGCGTACCTGCTTCGCTGGGGCACGGTGAGTTCCGTGCATCGCCGGTTCCAGTTCTGCAACGAGCAGGCCCGCGCCGAGCCGCTCCCCATCGGCAGCGACGACTACAACGCGCTCCAGCTCTACGTCGCCTGGCGAGGTACCGGCCTGGCGGTAGAGGCGCCCGCGGTGCGTCGCTAGCGGTTCAGCGGTCCAGGACGCCCGGCCAGTTCTGGTCGGCCCGCTGCACGTTTCCGGGGATGTCCTCTTCCCATTGCGCCTGCACCGACAGGCTGTAGTTCAGGTAGAGCTTGTCCTCGAAGATCGTCCATGCCTCCGGGTCCGTTGAGGCGGTGTAGCCGTTGGCCACCGCCCAGGCACAATAGCCACCGTATTGCGGCGCGTAACGCTCGGGTTCGGCCTGGAATGCTTCCAGGTTTGCCTCGCTGCTGAACAGCCAGGTCGCACCGCGCCAATCGAAGGCGAAGTCCCGGCTGCCCTCGACCGGGCGCTCCTCCGAAAAGTATGCGACCGGATCGATTCCGCGAATCGCGACGGACGAGAAGGGCCCGGTGAAGACCGGGTCCTCCGCGGCCTGCGCCGAAGCGGTCGCAGTCCCGACGGCCAGGACGAGGCCGCAGGCCAGCAGTGCTTGACGTCTATTCATTCGCCTTGGCGACAAGTTCCTCGAGGTAAATCACGTAGTCGTCGTCGGCGAAGGGCAGGTGGCATTCCATGCAGGGTCGCGTGTCGACGTCCGCCTTGAGCGTGCCGTCGCCGGTGAAGAACCCGAACTCCCAGTCACCGTTGCGGATGTCCTCCGGGTAGCTCTCCCCCCAGCCCGGCTGTTTCTCCATGATGGCGACGACCTTGAGATTGGCCTTCTGCATGCGTCCGTCGGCGTCGTACACGGGCTCCCCAGCCTCGTCCACCACTGCGGCGTACACCTCCATCGCGAACTGCGAACCGTGGTCGAGCGGGGCGCCGTCCTTGGCACTTTCGAACGCGGTGAGGTTGGCGTAGAGATCGCGGACCGTGTTGTTGTCGGGACGGTCCGACGTCATGAAGTAGACGAAGTCGGACTTGTAGTTGTCGGGATACGTGATGCGTTCCGCGCCAGCCAACACTTGGCCGGCCATGCCGAAAGCGGCCGCAAGCGCAACTGCGATACCAATCATGCGCATGGTTCTGGTTCCTCCACCCAGCAATCTGCCTTCGGCAGATGGGGAAAAACTATACATCATCACCTACGCCGCGCTCGTAGGGCGCGCCGACCACGATGTCCGCATCCGGCTGAAAAGCATGGAACACAAAAGCGAACGTGACGTGGTGCGGCACATCCTTCGGGGGGCTCTCCTTGGTTTGCACCAGGATGTTGCCGACGTCCCGGCCCAACGCGACCATGTTGGCGTCGAGCGCAGACGCCTGGCCCGGTTCCCAGGTAATGACGAATTCGCCGGCATCGACGGCGCGCACCGCCTCGAGATACTTGAAGCTCCATGCCCGGTTTCCGACCGCCACCACGCGCTCGAGCGGGGCAATGCCCTCCGGGAGTTCACCGCCGTAGCGGAACGGGGCGGGGCGGGTGTCGTAGCCGACGTACGGGTTCACGCCGTAGTGGCGGGACCGCGGATCGTTGGGCACGAGGACTTGGCCTTCGGGGTGGGCCTCCTGGAAGCGCTCCCACGAGGTGAGCCGCGACGCGCGCAGGGTGAGCGTTTGGCCGGTTAGTGCTCCGACGATGGCGTCACCCGTGTACTGCTGCCACCAACTCTCCGTTTGCCGGTCGTACATGACAAGGTCGGATTTGCGGAGTTTTCCGGTGGTCCCGAAGTCGAGAACTTGCTCGCCGAGCTGGCGGTCGAAGACGATTGCAGCGTTGCATAGCGGACAGTACGTAACGGCGACTGGGACTCCGCCCACCGTGTCGTTGACGATTTCGTGCCACATCAGGACGCGCAAAGGGTAGGCGCGGGCGTCACCGGCGACGTCAAGACTGATCACGGGCTCCTTGGCCGCCAGGTCCGAAGTCTCGGACACGGGCACGAACGTCGGATTGTCGATCGAGGGGATTCCGTCCTTTGGCGGCCCGCCGGACCGGATCGATCGGAGGTCCACCGAGTGCTTCGCGAAGTCGGTGTCCGGCCACGCGAGCTTCCACCGTTCCGGGTCAGCGGCGGCCGGATTGGCGACCAGCAGCGTGAGCGCAACGGCAAGGAGGCGCCAGCCGCAAAGAACAACAGGGCGATTCGAGACCTGAAACGACATGACGCACATGCTCCAAACGACGGGCAATGCCGACCTGCTGAGAGACCATACCGAACTAGGGCAGTTGGCAATGGACAAAAAACTGTCGCAAGATGCGCTACCTGCGTCTGTTACTGGGAAAGTGCCGACGATGCCCGCTCGCGACTTTGACCTGAACCGCCGCCGTCTGTTGCTTCGAGGGGGGGCCGGCGTGCTCGGTGTTTCGGCACTCCCGCTGGCGCCGTGGGCGGCCGTGGCGCAGCAGGAAGAACTTTGCGGGGACGGCACCGCGGCAGGAACCCCCAAGCAGACGGCAGGACCGTTCCATCTGGCGGACGCTCCGTTCCGTGACGACTTCCGCGTGGAGGGCATGGACGGCAAGGACCTCACGGTGCGAGGCCAGGTTGTCGACGTCGCGTGCCAGCCGGTGGTGGGCGCGGTACTTGACCTTTGGCAGGCCGATCCGACCGGGGTCTATGACACCGAAAGTTTCGAGTTGCGCGGCAAGGTCCGTACGGATGCCGAAGGCCGGTACAAGTTCCTGACGCTGAAACCCGGGTCCTACGGGTCAGGCTTCGTGCGAACCCCTCACATTCATGTCCGCATCCAGGCGGATGGCCTGCGTGAGCTCACGACCCAGCTTTACTTCCCGGACGAGGAACTGAATGCGCAGGACGCGCTGTATCGTCCGGACCTCCTGATGAGCGTGTCCAAGGGGTACGCCGGTCTTTCGGCTACCTTCAATTTCGTGATGGAGCCTCCCTGAGCCGGACCCGCCCGGAACGGCATGGGGCCGAGACGCCGTCCGTCTGTCCGCGACCCGCTCGGGTACTCAGCGAAGCACTCGCAACCGGAGACGGAGTTTTCGACCCATCCACAGGGCCCGCTCGTCATGATCTCCGACCGCCTCCCCGGTTTCGGGGTGGATGAGGACGGTGAGGCCGCGGCGGTGAACCATTAGCCAAGGGACGATCTTGGCGAATTCCTCGGGCGCAAACGCGACTTGGTACATCGCTTGTGGATGCGGGCCGACCGGCTGATCCCTCCACCGGCCGAGCCGTACGGAAAAATAGGCGGCTATTTCTTCGCGTACCACCGCTGCGTCGGCACGGCTCGTCTCGTCATAGTAGATGTGGGCGTGGTAGCCCGTAACCGGCGGCCGGCGCCGGACGCGCCATCGACCGCCGGGTCGGGGCGGAACCTGTTCTTGGCCGAAGATGCGGTTGGCCCGAAGCAGCCTGCGGAGCGGCAAACCGGGCCGACTCCTCGAATCCGCAAGCAGGCCTGCTTCGGCCAACCATTGAGCGGCCTCCACGGCAGGGACGGAATCCCGATTGTCTTGCCTGAGACGAGATTGCAGGTGCTCATTGATGGCACGGAGGTTGTCGGGCACGTTTCGTCCTCCGGGGTTCGCTTGGCAGTCAACGACGCGCGGCGGGGAGAATCATAGACGGGCTCTGGCGCGCGCCGCTGATCGTCAGGCACAGCGGCCAAGGTCCTGCCCAGGACCCTTGCGTTGGACAGCCGGCCGGGGGGCGGGCCCGGAGCAACCCGCACCGAATCGGTGGTGCGGCCTCGCGGACGCGATCGAGGCGGGCCCCGGACCGCTACCGGTTCGCCGCCATGCCTGCCTAGTTCGAATCCTGCGGCCAGGCGTTGGGCGCATCGCCGCCGGCCAGTGCAAAGAACACGTCCTGGTCACGCCAAAAGGTGATGCCAACGTTGTCGTGCGTGGTTGCCGTGTCCACGACCGATTCGAGATCGGACGTCAGTCGGGTGGCGTACAGGGTGTGGAAGTCGCCCGTTTCCAGGTCGTGCAGCTTGAGTTGTGCGGCGAGCCCGCCCTGGATCGAGCAATAGCGCCCGCCGAGGAGGGCGTAGCGGGCGGGCCATTGGCCCGGCGGGCGAAGGGGAATGTCCAGGCGGTCGAGTGCGGCGGCAACAACCGCTTCATCACCTGAAGCGATTTCGACGTCCAGTTGCTTGCCGTGGTTCATCGCGACTTCCGCGAGCACCCGTGCCGCGATGTCACGCTCGATCAGGTGGAAGTGCAACACCCCAAGGCCGACAACCAGCGCGGCGGCGAACGAGCCCAGGCGGGCGTACCAGACTCGGGGGGGTGTCGCCTTGGCGGGAGCGGCAGCGAGCATTTGCTCGATGCGGGCGTCGGACAGACGCGCCCGCGCGTAATGTTCCTGCAGGCGAGATTCGAGGTCGGTCATGCCGCAGACCCTTTCCCCTTCCTTGCTGCCGGCCTCGGCTCGACCGGGTCCGCCGCGAGACCCTGCCGCAGTTTCCGTTTGGCGCGGTGAATGAGACTCAGGACGGTGCCGCGCGGTCGGCCGGTGAAATCACTGATTTCCTGCGCGGTATAACCTTCGACGACGTTCAGGAACAGCGCTTCGCGCTCGGCGGCGTGGAGCGAATCGAGGAGCCGAGCCAGTCTCAGCGCATCGTACCGCCCGTCGTCGATGACGGTCCGGCTGTCGGCCACCTCGTCCACGTCGTCCAGGGGCTCGAACACGATCAACTGGTCGCGGCGCCACCGGTCCACGTAGATATTTCGAATGACCGTGAACAAGTGCGCCTTGCTGCCGGCGCGACCACCGTGACGATGCAGCCGGTACCAGGCCTCCTGGACCAGGTCATCGGCGTCGTCGGCCCCGGTCCGTAACGACAGGGCGTATCGGTAGCCGGCCTGCAGCAGGTCCTTGTCGTTCATGGCGGTGGAGGACCGCCGCGCGGTTGGTCAGTCGTGGACGTGCAGCAGCCGTGTTTGATCGACCTTCTTGTGCACGATGGCAGCCGATCGCGCGAGCCGATCAGCTTTCCTTAAGGCTGCCGCCGACCAGTTTTTCGCAGAGGCCCGCCGGGACATAGATCCAGGCGTCCTTCTGGCCGTCGACCGTCGAGGTGCCCTGGCACGTGGTCCCCTCGCCGGCCGCGCAGTCGTTCTGACCCGCCTTGGCGACGCCATAGCATTTCTCCATGTCGCCATCAGCGGCCAGCGTCGTCGAGGCCGGGGCGGCGACCAGCAGCGCGGTCAGTGCGCCCGCTACGACCTTTGCGGCGGAAGCCCGTTGGTTGAGTAGTCTCGGCACGGTTGTCTCCTCTGGGAACTGGGTTGCACTGCGGGCGCTTGATGGCCCGTCATGTATGTGGACGAGCGTCACACCGATTTGATTGCGTTGGCGCCCGACCGGCAAGTTCCCGGAAACGGTCGCGGCGTTCAGCCGGCGGGCGGGGTTGGCGATGCTTCGCCCGCCGCCATCGATGCAGCAAGCACTTCGGCGGCGTGACGGGGGCGCCGACCCGTGCCGTCCGCGATCTGCTGGCGGCAGCTCGTGCCATCGGCGATGATCAGGGCGTCGTCTGGAGCCCCATCCAACGCCGGGAACAGGTCCAGCCCGCCGATCGCCATCGACACGTCGTACGTCTCGGCCTGATAGCCGAACGCACCGGCCATTCCGCAGCAGGTCGACTCGATTGCCTTGGCGTTCAGCTCCGGTACCCAGGACAGCACTTCACGGAGTTCGCTTAGCGCGTCGAACGCTTTCTGGTGGCAATGACCGTGGATCAGGCCGGCCGGTACGGAAAGCGGGCCGAACCGGGGGCTTCGTCGTCCGGGCCGACTCACCAGAAAGCTCTCCAGCGTCATGGCGAGGTCGGCGACCGTCGCGGTGCCGGTGCCGGGGAGGAGCACGGTCCACTCATCGCGCAACGTGAACAGGCAGGACGGCTCCAGACCGATGACCGGGATGCCTCGCTCGCAGTATGGCCGAAGCACCCGCAATGTCCGCTCGGCCTCTGCGCGCGCCTCATCGACCGCCCCGATGGCCAGGAACGTGCGGCCGCAGCAAAGCGGGCGCGTTCCCGAAGGACCTTCCGGCGGCGGTCGCGCCACGTCCACGCGGTAGCCTGCCATCGTCAGGACGTCGAGCGCGGCGCGCGGAATCTCCGGCTCGAACCAGGTCGTGAACGTGTCGGGCAGGAGGACGGCATCGGGATTCTCTCCCGCCGGCAAGGGGCTCTCCAGGAAGGGTTCCCGATGCCATTCCGGCAGCGCCCGGCGGGCACTGAAACCGACCAGCGCTTCCCCGGCCCGGCGCAGGACCGAGGACCGGTTGCGGGCGTTCACAAGGTGCCGCAGGCGCCAGGCCGCCGGCGCGTACCGCGGCAGCCAACCGATCAGGCGATCCCGTCCGCCAAGGCCGTGCGTGCGGACGCGCTGCCGCTCCACCTCGATCTTCATGCGGGCCATGTCGACACCCGTCGGGCACTCGCGCTTGCAGCCCTTGCAGCCGATGCACAGGGCCATCGACTGGGCCATGGCATCGGACGTCAGGGCGTTGTCTCCGAGCTGACCGGTGAGCGCTAGGCGCAACGTGTTGGCGCGGCCACGCGTGACGTGCTGCTCGTCGCCGGTGGCCCGGAAGGACGGGCACATGACCCCCGGGCTGCGCTTCCGGCAGGCGCCGTTGTTGTTGCACATCTCCACCGCATTGAGGAATCCACCGGCGTCGGCCCCCCACGCCGACCAGTCGAGCGCCGGCGCGTGCGGTTTTGCGGCGTAGTTCGGGTGGTAACGGAAGAGGGTGCGGTCGTCCATCGCATGCGGGCGGACGATCTTGCCAGGATTGAACAGTCCCGCCGGGTCGAAGCAGGTCTTGATGTCCTCGAATGCCTTGACCAGGCGGCCGCCGAACATCGCCTCGTGAAATTCCGAGCGCACGATGCCGTCGCCGTGTTCGCCGGAATGCGACCCCTGGTAGGCGCGCACCATGGCAAAGGCTTCCTCGGCGATCGCGCGCATGGCGCGGACATCGCGCCCGTCCTTCATGTTCAGGACGGGACGCACGTGGAGGCAGCCCACGGACGCATGGGCGTACCAGGTGCCGTGCGTGCCGTGTCGGCGAAACACCTCCGTGAGGCGGTCCGTGTACTCCGGAAGGTCATCGAGCGACACCGCGCAATCCTCGACGAACGAAACCGGCTTGCCGTCGCCCTTCATCGACATGACGATGTTCAGTCCGGCCTTCCGCATGTCCCACACTGCGGCTTGCGACGATGGATCGAGTATCCGGCCGACCGAACCGGGGTGGCCGAGATCGGCGAGCGTCTCCGTCAGCCAGTCGAGCTGGCGTTCCTGGCGAACCTTGTCGTCGCCCGAGAACTCCACGAGCAGGATGGCTTCCGGTCTCCCCTCGATGAAGGTCTCGATCGTCGTTCGGTAGAGCGGCACGGCGCGCGCGAGGTCCAGCAGGTGACGGTCGGCCAGCTCCACGGCCGAGGGGCCAAGCTCGACAATCGATTTCGTGGCCGCCATGGCATCGCGGAGCGAAGCGAAACGGCAGATTCCGAGCGCCGAGTGCGGTGGGATGGGCTGGAGGTCGAGTTCCAGTCGCGTGAAGAAGCCAAGGGTCCCTTCGGAACCGACCAGGATGCTGGCCATGTTATGGCCGGCAGGCGATACCGAATCGATGTTGTAGCCGCCGACCCGCCGCAGGAGTTTGGGAATGCGGGCCGCGATCTCATCCGCTTCGCTGGCAGCGATCGCCCGGACACGCTGGACCAGCGCCGCGTAGTCCGGCGAACCGGCCAGACTCTGGAGATTGCCCGGGGTCGGCCCGAAGCGGTACGCCGCGCCGGACGGCAGCACGGCGTCAATGGCGTGCACGCTGTGCACCATGTTGCCGTAGCGGATCGACCGTGCCCCGCAGCTGTTGTTGCCGGCCATGCCTCCTAGCGTGGCTCGGTTTCCGGTGGAGATATCCACGGGGAAGAAGAGGCAGTGCGGTTTCAGACGCGCGTTCAGTTGGTCGAGCACGAGTCCGGGCTCGACGACTGCGCGCCGACGGTCCGCATCGATGTCGAGCACCCGGTTGAGGTGTTTCGTGGTGTCGATGACGAGCGCCGGACCCACGGTTTGGCCGCACTGCGACGTGCCGGCCCCGCGCGGCAGGACCGCGATCCCTTCCTCGCGCGCGACCGTCAGCGCCGCCTCGACGTCTCCGCTGTGCCGGGGCACGACCACGCCGACCGGTTCAATCTGGTAGATCGAGGCGTCGGTGGCGTACCGCCCGCGGCTGAAGGCGTCGAACAGCACTTCCCCTTCGAGGACGCCGCGGAGGCGCGTTTCCAGGGTGCGGTCGCCGACACGCGAACTGGTGGGTACAGGACCGGCCATCGGGTTTCCTGCGATCCATCACGGCAGGTCCCAACTATAGGGAGCAACGCCTCCGTGGTTGCGCGGGTGCACGCGGTGGCCGAAGCGGCCTGCAGGGCCGACGACGCCGGGTCATGCACGCGCGAACGGGGCCGCAGGAGCACGGTCCCGGCGGACGGTATCGGTGTCCATGGGGTCGGCCGCTCGATTCCTCCGGGCAGGCCGCCGCAACCTGTGCGGGCCTTCCGCACCGGATCGAAGTTCAGCGGGCGCCAGAAGCTGCGGTTGCCGAACCGGCTGTACCGTCCAGCAGCTCGACGGCAATGCGCCCGCCAGGAGAAGGTGCGGACCCGCCCCTCTACGTGCGTGTTGCGATGCAGGCGGGGCGGGTGTCGCCGGTCATGCCGATCGATCTGCCCTTCGCGGCGGTGCCGCCGCGCAGTGAGCGACGCGCGGACCTCGCCGTTCCCGACCTGGCTGGCGGCCGGTCAGTCGCCCGGGATTTCCGCCGGTGCTTGCCGGGGCGCCCGCTCATCCGGCACCGGATCTTCGGGCTCGGGGCGGACCTGCAGCGCGTGCTTTTGGGCGCGTCGGTCGTGGTGCGGGTCGCGGTGCTTGGCGGAAACTGTGCGTTGACGATACCGACGTTTGGATAGTTCTCGATGAACCGTGCTTTGGCGGGTCGGTTGGGCCATCCGGAATCCTCTGTAAAAGCGTTAGCCTGCACCGGAGCGGCAGACCGAGTCAATGCGTGAGAGCAGGACGCTTGCGCCAGCGGTGCGCGCGCCGAGTGTCGCGAGGCGCGCCGAAAGTCTGCGGTCGGACGTATAGACGAAGGCGCGCGTCGGGTCGGGCAGTGCCGCGACGCGCGCCACGATGGTGTCGTCCGCGGCGTCACGTCCTCGACGCGGGGCGGTGACAACCGTCACGTGAGCCGTCGACGCGGGCGACTCGCCGTGCCGGGGCATCGGGTCGAGGACGAGGGTGCAGGCGAGTCCGGTCCTCCGGCAAAGCTG
The DNA here is from genome assembly GCA_022819905.1 of Alphaproteobacteria bacterium. Classification (GTDB taxonomy): domain Bacteria; phylum Pseudomonadota; class Alphaproteobacteria; order TMED109; family TMED109; genus VXPW01. The sequence continues at coordinate 28,046 of JAJEGJ010000089.1, read as the reverse complement.
ATCGAGCTCTGCGGCCAAACGCCGGGCGGCCTCTGGGCGGTTTCGCCACCAGCCGTCGGGGCGGCTGCCGTAGACGTTGGTGCCGTCGACCAGGATGACGGGGGATTGTGGCCGGGCTGCCGGGGCGGTTGGTAGGCGTTGCATGCAGTGGGTGGCGCGGGATTCGCGCCAAGCGCCGTCGAGGGGGTGTCGTGGAGTACGGTATCGGGACAGGGTTCCGGATATAAGCCCGTCTCCGCCTCCGCAATGCCTTCTTGACATCACGTGGTCCGGCCGACACCCGGAGCCGGCGCGCTATCGGCAATCTGCCGACGCCTTGGTGACGGGCGGCGTCTGATAGATCGGCCCGACGGGACCGCGGCCGGCGCGTTCGTGGACGGAAGGCAGAAACTGAACTATACCGATAGCCGAGTCGGTGATCGTGGCGAAGGGTGGGGCTGTGGACGGCTACGTATCTGGTACAGGCTACTCGGCTTGCCCGCACGACTGCCCCAGCACGTGCGCGCTCGAGGTGGAACTGCTTGCCGACGGGGACATCGGCCGCATCCACGGGTCGCGCGACAACACGTACACGTCCGGGGTGGTCTGCGCGAAGGTCGCCAGATACGCGGAGCGCGTCCATCACCCCGACCGGATCCTGCGGCCGCTGCTGCGAACCGGACCCAAGGGCACGCACCAGTTCCGGGAAATCGGCTGGGATGAAGCTCTCGACCGGGTGGCCGAGCGTTTCCAGGAGCAGACGGCGCGCCTCGGCAGCGAGACGGTATGGCCTTACTACTACGCGGGCACAATGGGGCTCGTGCAGCGTGACGGCATCAACCGGCTCCGGCACGCTATGGGCTATTCCGACCAGAAGGCGACCATCTGCACCGGCCTGTGCGACGCCGGCTGGTTGGCCGGGACCGGCACCTTCCGCGGGCCCGACCCGCGGGAAATGGCGCAGTCGGATCTGATCATCTCCTGGGGCGGCAACCCGGCGTCGACTCAGGTCAACGTGATGACCCACATCCAGCGTGCCCGCAAGCTTCGCGGCGCCAAGCTCGCCGTGGTCGATCCGTACCGTACGCGCACCGCGAAAGTCGCCGACCTGCATCTGTGCCTCCGACCCGGGACGGATGGTGCGCTCGCGTGCGCGATCATGCACGTGCTGTTCCGGGATGGTTTCGCCGACCGCGCCTACCTCGAACGCGCCAGCGACTGTCCGGATCGGCTCGAGGCCCATCTCGAGAGCCGGACGCCGGCGTGGGCAGCCCGCATCACGGGGCTCCAGGAAGCCGAGATCGAGGCGTTCGCCCGCCTGATTGGCGAGACCGATCGCACCTACATCCGGGTCGGCTACGGGTTTACCCGTTCGCGGAACGGCGCGGCCAACGTGCATGCCGCCACTTCGATCGCCACGGTCGGCGGCAAGTGGCAGTTCCCGGGCGGCGGCGCGTTTTATTCGAACCGCGACATCTACCACTGGGACAAGACCCTGATCGAGGGGCTTGACGTGCGGAATCCTGCGGTTCGCACGCTGGACATGTCGAGGATCGGGCCGGTCCTGACGAACGACCCGCTTGATATCGGCGATGGCCCCCCCGTGACCGCCATGCTGGTCCAGAACACCAACCCGGCCGATGTGGCGCCGGAGCTCGGGCTGGTGCACCGGGGCCTCGCCAGGGACGACCTGTTCCTCTGCGTGCACGAGCAGTTTCCGACCGAGACCGTGCGCTATGCGGACGTGGTGCTGCCGGCGACGACGTTCGTCGAACACGACGACATCTACCAGGGCGGGGGGCACCAGCACGTGATCCTCGGACCCAAGCTGATCGAACCCCGGGGCAAGGCCCGCGCCAACCATCGCGTGATCTGCGATCTGGCCGAGCGTCTCGGCGCGAGCCATCCCGGTTTCACGATGACCGAACGCGAAATCATTGACGCGACACTTCGGGCGTCCGGCCACCGACCGCTGAGCGAGCTCGAGCCCGAACGGTGGTTCGACGTGCAGCCGGAGTTCGACGAGGCCCATTTCGAGACGGGATTCGGATTCCCGGACGGGAAGTTCCGGTTCGCGCCCGACTGGAGTTCGCTCGGCCCGGATCACGCCGTGATGCCGCCACTCCCCGATCATCTCGCCAATATCGAAGAGTGCGACGCCGATCATCCTTTCCGCCTGGTCACGGCGCCGGCGCACAACTTCCTCAACACGTCCTTCACGGAGACGCCGACGTCGCAGAAGCAGGAGGCGCATCCGACGGCGCGGATCCACCCTGAGGATCTCGAGGCTCTCGGGATCAAGGACGGCGACCTTGTCCGTCTCGGCAACCGTCGGGGCGACGTGCTGCTGCACGCCCAGTCATTCGCCGGCCTGCAGTCCGGGGTCGTGGTCGTGGAAAGCATCTGGCCCGGCAACGCCTTCATCGAACGGCGGGGCATCAACACACTGGTCGGTTCTGATGCTGGCCCGCCCAACGGCGGTCCGGCATTTCATGACACGGCCGTCTGGCTGCGCGCCGGCTGAGCCGCACGGTTCGGACAGGAGGACTGCATGGCAATCCGTATCCCGAGAGGCTGGGAACTTCCCGAGAGCGCCGTCACGCCCGAAAGCGTCTTTCTGAATCGGCGGCAGATCATTCAGGGTCTTGCGGCGGGCAGCATTGCGGCCGCCGCCCCGGGACTCGCGTGGGGCGCCACGGAGTCCGACGATCCGAGCGCCGGGCTGTACCCCGTCGCCCGCAACGAACGCTTCGAGCCCGGCGAGGGGCGCAAGTTGACGGACGAGGAATGGGCGACGCGATACAACAACTTCTACGAGTTCGGCACGAGCAAGAAGATTTGGAAGGCCGCCCAGGCGCTGAAGATCCGGCCCTGGGAAGTGCGGATTGACGGCGAGGTCGAATCGCCACGCACCATCGCTATCGATGATCTGCTGAGTCAGATGCCGCTGGAGGAGCGCGTGTACCGGCACCGCTGCGTGGAGGCCTGGTCGATGGTCGTCCCGTGGACCGGTTTCGCGTTCCGGGAGTTCGTGCGGTTCGCAGACCCGACGGCCAGCGCCAGATACGTGGCGATGGAAACGTTCCTGGACCCGGATACCGCCAAGGGCCAGCGTCAGGACTGGTACCCGTGGCCGTACGTGGAAGGCCTCACGATGGAAGAGGCGAATCACGAACTGGCGTTCCTTGTCACCGGCCTGTACGGGAAGCCGCTGCCGCGGCAAAACGGCTCGCCGCTGCGCCTCGCGGTGCCCTGGAAGTACGGTTTCAAGTCGATAAAGTCGATCGTGCGGTTCACGTTTACGGCCGAACGACCGGTCGGCTTCTGGGAGGAGATGAACTCCCGCGAGTACGGTTTCTGGGCGAACGTCAATCCGGCGGTCCCGCACCCGCGCTGGAGCCAGGCGACCGAAAAGGACCTCGGGACCGGAAAGAGGATCCCGACAAAGATCTTCAACGGGTACGGGGAGTGGGTGACCGCGCTCTACGAGGGCAACACCGACACGACGCTGTACCGGTAGGTCGGATCGGGCGTCCGGCCCCGTCTCGCAGCGACGAGGGCGCCCGCGGGCGCCCGGCCCGCAGCCTAGAGCCTGACCTCCCGGATCTTCTCCAGCAGAAAGTCGCGGAACACGTTCACGCGCAGCGTGTTCCGGAGTACCTCCGGGTAGACGAAGTAGGCCTCGATCAGCGGCCCCTCGATCTCGCGCATGATGTGTTCGCAGCTTCCCATCTGGTGGACGAGCAGGGTGGGAAGTGCGGCGATGCCGGCTCCCCATTCCACGGAGCGGACGATCCCCACCAGGTTGTTCAGCGTGAACGCGGGCTCGAAGTGGGGATCCAGTTCACGCAGTGCCTCGCCCAGCCAGTTGACGCCGGGAAACGGAATCGACGCCTGCTCCCCGTAGGTGACGATCCGGTGGTCAAGCAGGTCTTCGAGCGTTTGCGGAGTCCCGAACCGCCGAAGGTACGAGGGTGCCGCGTAGATCGCGATGTGCCCGGTGAAGAGATGCCGCTGGATCAGGTTCGGGTGTCGCGGCGGCGCCATCCGGATCGCGACGTCGGCCTTGAGCAGGTGGACGTCCACTTCGGAATCGTCGATCACCAGCGAGAGGTTGATTTCCGGATATCGGTCGAGGAATTCGTTGATCTGCGACGGGAGCCAGACGGAACCGAAACCGACGGTGGTGGTGACACGGAGCGGCCCGCGCGGCCGTTCACGGTTGTGGTCGAGCTGCGCCTCCATGCGCGAAATCCGGTCAAACACGTCACGGGCGGTGCGCCGGAGGATCTTTCCCTGTTCGGTCAGAACGAGGCCGCGGGCGTGTCGTTGGAACAGCGTCACACCAAGGCTGTCTTCCAGCGAGCGGATCTGGCGGCTGATCGCGCCCTGCGAGAGGCGGAGCGTCTCGCCGGCGCGCGTGAACGAGCCCGCGTCGGCCACGACACGGAACACGCGCAGGCGGTCCCAGTCGAGATGCGGAGGTTCCGTCATGATGGATCTCCGTGCTGCGCTGCTTCCGTCAGGAAGCGCTCAGCTTCGAGGGCCGCCATGCAGCCCTGTCCCGCTGCTGTCACGGCCTGGCGAAACACCTTGTCCTGGACATCCCCGGCGGCGAAGAAACCGGGAACGCTGGTGGCCGTGCTGCCGGGCCTTGCCTTGATGTAGCCGTCGGCATCGGTCTCCACCTGGTCGCGCACCAGCGCCGTGTTCGGATCATGGCCGATCGCGACGAACACGCCTTCGACCGCCAGTTCCCGTGTCGCGCCGCCGTTCGTGGAACGAAGGCGCACCCCGGCGACGGTCTGCCCGGCGGCATCGCCCAGGATCTCCTCGACGACGCAGTTCCATGCGATCTCGATACGGGGCTCGGCGATCAGCCGATCCTGCAGGATACGCTCGGCCCGCAATTTGTCGCGCCGGTGCACCAGCGTGACCTTCGATGCGAACTTGGTAAGGAACAGGGCCTCCTCGACCGCCGTATTACCGCCGCCCACCACGGCGACATCCTTGCCCCTGAAAAAGAAGCCGTCGCACGTGGCGCAGGCCGATACGCCGTGCCCGCGGTACTTCTGTTCGGAAGCCAGGCCCAGCCAGCGGGCGCTGGCGCCGGTTGCGAGTACAACCGTCTGACCCCGGTAGCGGATGCCGGTCTCGCCCGTGCAGACAAACGGCTGGCTGCCAAGGTCGATCGCCGACACGATGTCGTCGACGACGTCCACCCCGACGGTGCGGGCCTGCGCCTCCATCTGCTCCATCAGCCACGGCCCCTGCACGACCTCGGCAAAGCCCGGGTAGTTCTCGACGTCGGTGGTGATCGTGAGTTGGCCGCCGGGCTGCAGCCCCCGGATGACGACGGGAGCAAGCGCCGCACGGGCCGCGTAGATCGCAGCGGTCCAGCCCGCCGGCCCGGAGCCGACGATGAGAACGGGGCAGTCGCGGGTGTCGCTCATGACAGGGGGATCAGCGCCGGTAGGAGACCTCGGTGACGGTATAGCTGGAAGTCCCTCCCGGTGTTTCCACCTCGACGGACATGCCCTTGCGTTTGCCCAGAAGGGCCTTCGCGATCGGCGACTCGAGGGAGATCTGGTCGAGGTCGAGGTCGGCCTCGTCGCTGCCCACGATCTGGTAGGTGTCCTCGGCACCGTCCGTCGCGCTGCGGATCGTCACCCAGGCCCCGAAGCGGACCTCGTCGCCCGACAGATCGTCGGCGCGGATGACTTCGGCCATTCCGAGTCGCCTTGAAAGCCGCGCAATGCGAGCCTCGATTCGCCCCTGCTTCTCCTTGGCGGCTTGGTATTCCGCATTTTCCGAGAGGTCCCCGTGGGCGCGTGCCTCCGCCAGAGCAGCACTGATGGCCGGCCGCTGCTCGTTCTTCAGGCGGTCGAGTTCCTGTCGGAGAGCGCGATAGCCTTCCTCGGTCATGGGCACTTTCGGCATCTTCGAATTCCTGCGTCGGGTCCAGCGTGCAATCAGTTCCGGTCACCGCATCCTCAGCCCAAGTACGACTGCAGCGGGGCTACGTCAAGGCTGGCGGAACGCATGCCCTCGATAGCCTCCACGACGGCCAGGCTTCCGGCGAGCGTGGTGAAGCAGGGGATGCCGGCGTTCAGCGCTTCGCGTCGCATCGAGAGGCTGTCGGCGATGGACTGCGCGCCCTCGGTGGTGTTGAAGAGCATGTCGACTTCGCCGTTGCGGATGGCATCCACGACGTGGGGGCTCCCCTCGTAGACTTTCTTGACCGGCTCAATCTCGATTCCGTGGGCGTGCATGAAACGGGCTGTGCCGGTGGTCCCGAGTAGCCGGAAGCCATAGCGGACGAAGGCCTTGCAGACGGGGACGAAGTCCTCCTTGTCCGCATCGCGCACGGACAGGAACAGGGTGCCGGTGGTCGGGAGTACCGTGCCCGCGCCGACCTGTGCCTTGGCGAACGCATTGGCGAACGAACGGTCGATTCCCATCACTTCTCCCGTCGACTTCATCTCGGGTCCGAGCAGCGTGTCGGCCCCGGGGAAACGCCGAAACGGGAACACGGCTTCCTTGACGGCGATGTGGCCGTTGCGCCAGGGACGCACATCGAGGTCGGCAATCTTCCGACCGGCCCCCATCACAAGGGACGCCATGTGGGCAAGCGGATTGCCGGTCGTCTTGGACACGAACGGCACGGTCCGGCTGGCGCGCGGATTGGCTTCCAGCACGTAGACCTCGCGCGGCCGGTCCGGCGTCGCCCGGGTAACCGCGAACTGCACGTTCATGAGCCCGATGACGCCGAGCGACAGCGCCAGGGTCTCGGTCTGCTCCTTGATGGCTTCGATGACCTCGTCGGGGAGGGAATGGGGCGGCAGGGAGCAGGCGGAGTCGCCGGAATGGATGCCGGCCTCTTCGACGTGTTCCATCACGCCCCCGATCACCACCGTGGTCCCGTCGGACAGGGCGTCCACGTCGACCTCGATGGCGGATGACAGGAACGCATCGATCAGGATGGGATCATCGCTGCCGTGCCGGTGGACCGCTCGCCTGACGTAGTCGACCAGCGACGCTTCGTCATGCACCACCTCCATCGCGCTGCCGCCAAGCACGTAGGAGGGGCGCACCATCACCGGGTAGCCGATTCGCTCGGCGATCCCGACCGCTTCGTCGGGGCTGCGGCAGCTGCCGTTTTCTGGCTGCCGGATGTCCAGTCGGGCGAGCAGGCCGCTGAACCGGTCCCGGTCTTCGGCAAGGTCGATCGCGTCAGGGGGCGTGCCGATGACCGGGATATCAGCAGCGACCAGTGCCTGCGCCAGCCGGAGCGGCGTCTGCCCGCCGAACTGCACGATGCAGCCGAGGAACTCCCCGGCCGCTCGTTCGGCGTCGATGATCTCCACCACGTCCTCACCCGTGAGCGGCTCGAAGTAGAGCCGATCCGAGGTGTCATAGTCGGTGGACACCGTCTCCGGGTTGCAGTTGATCATGATCGTTTCGATGCCGACGCCGCTGAGCGCCAGCGCTGCATGCACACAGCAATAGTCGAACTCGATGCCCTGTCCGATCCGGTTGGGGCCGCCACCGAGGATCACCACCTTGCGGCGGTCGCCGGGTGCGGTTTCGCCGCCGTCGGAGACGCCTTCCTCGTAGCTCCCGTAGAAATACGGCGTACTGGCGGCGAACTCCCCGGCGCACGTGTCGACCCGGCGGAACGCCGGGCGCACGCCGAGGGCACGGCGGGCGGCGGCCACCGCGGCCTCGTCGCGGTTGGTCAGGAGGGCGATCCGAGCGTCGGCAAACCCGAGCGACTTGATCCTGCGCAACGCGTCCGGGTTGGTCGGCAGGCCGTGGCCGGCGAGTTCGGCCTCCACGAGGACGATCTCTTCAATCCGGGCCAGGAACCATGGATCGATGCTGGTGGCGGCGTGGACCTCCGGCAGCGACAGCCCCTCCCGAAATGCCTGCGCGAGGAGCAGCACCCGCCGCGGCGTCGGCTGGGCCAGGCGCTCGAGCAGCGCCCGCCGGTCAACACCCTTGGGACCCCGCGGGACGTCCACGGCGTCGAACCCCGTCAGTCCCATCTCGAGCGACCGCAGGGCCTTCTGCAAGGACTCCGCGAAATTGCGCCCAATCGCCATGGCCTCCCCGACCGATTTCATCGATGTGGTGAGGGCCGGGTCGGCGCCGGGAAATTTCTCGAACGTGAAGCGCGGCACTTTCGTAACGATGTAGTCGATGACCGGCTCGAACGAGGCCGGTGTGGTGCCGGTCACGTCGTTCATGATTTCATCGAGGGTGTAGCCGACCGCCAGCCGTGCCGCGACCTTGGCGATCGGAAATCCGGTGGCCTTGGAGGCCAGCGCGCTGGAACGCGATACCCGCGGGTTCATCTCGATCACGACGATTCGGCCGTCTGCCGGGTCGATGGCGAACTGCACGTTGGAACCACCGGTTTCGACCCCGATGGCTCGAAGAATCGCGATCGAGGCGTCCCGGAGCGACTGGTATTCCTTGTCCGTCAGTGTGAGGGCTGGCGCAACGGTAATGCTGTCGCCGGTGTGGACACCCATGGGGTAGACGTTCTCGATCGAGCAGACGATGATCGCGTTGTCCGCGCGGTCGCGGATCACCTCCATCTCGAACTCTTTCCAGCCGATCACCGACTCTTCGACCAGGACCTGCGTAACCGGCGAGAGGTCCAGCCCTCCCTGGACGATCGAACGGAACTCCTCCGGCGTCCGGGCGATGCCGCCGCCGGCGCCGCCGAGCGTGAATGAGGGGCGTACCACGGCCGGGAGACCGAGCCTCGCCGCGACCGCTTCCGCCTCGGCCAGCGTTCCTGCGGTGGCGCTTTCCGGAGTGGCGAGACCGATGGAACGCATCGTTTCGCGGAACCGCTCACGGTCCTCGGCGCGGTGAATCGCGTCGATCGACGCGCCGATGAGTTCGACCCCGTAGCGTTCCAGGGTTCCGTCCTCGGACAGGGCCAATGCGATATTGAGGGCGGTCTGCCCGCCCATCGTCGGAAGCAGCGCGTCCGGGCGCTCCTTGACGATGATCTGGCGCACGGTGTCGGGCACGGTCGGCTCGACATAGGTCACGTGGGCCAGCTCGGGGTCGGTCATGATCGTCGCCGGGTTGGAATTGACGAGGATCACGCGGTAGCCCTCATCCCGGAGAACCTTGCAGGCCTGCGATCCCGAATAGTCGAACTCGCACGCCTGACCGATGACGATGGGCCCGGCGCCGACCACGAGGATCGATTCAATGTCGCGTCGCCGCGGCATTCAGGCTGCCCCCTCGACGATCTGCGACCGAAAGCGATCGAACAGGTAGGCGGAGTCGCGCGGACCGGGCGAGGCCTCCGGGTGGTACTGGACCCCGGATACCGCGCGCCCGCGCAGGCGAATGCCCTCGATGGACCCGTCGAACAAGGACGTGTGGGTCTCTTCCACCGTTTCCGGGAGTGCTTCGCGGCAGACCACGAATCCGTGGTTCTGACTCGTGATCTCGACCTTGCCAGTCGCCTGGTCGAGCACCGGCTGGTTGGCGCCCCGGTGCCCCTGGTGCATTTTCTCGGTGTGCGCGCCCAGCGCGTGCGCCAGCAACTGGTGCCCCAGGCAGATTCCAAATAGCGGCAGCCCGGAGTCGATCAACCTGCGGATGATGGGCACCGCGTACTCCGCGGTCGCCGCCGGGTCGCCCGGTCCGTTCGAGAGAAAGATCCCTGCCGGACGGCGGGCGAGGATTGCGTCGGCCGGCTCGGTCGCCGGCACCACGGTCGGCGTCAGCCCCCGATCGACCAGGAGTCTGAGGATGTTGTGCTTGACCCCGTAGTCGACGGCAACAATGGGTACCGCGTCCGCGGCCGGAACCGGGGTTCGCCCGAGCCCGGGCCATAGCCCGTCGGTCCACGTGTACGGCTTGCGACACGTGACCTCGCTGGCGAGGTCCATGCCCGCGAGCCCGGGCCACGCGGCGGCCTGGCTGGCCAGCTGTTCGACGTCGAAGGCTCCGTCCGGCTCGTGTGCGATCACGCCTGCGGGCGCGCCGCCCGCGCGGATCCGGAGGGTCAGAGCGCGCGTGTCGATGCCGGAAAGGCCCACGATTCCGGCCAGCCGCAGCCAGGCGTCAAGCGGCTGCTCGCTTCGCCAGTTCGAGGGCGGCGTGGGATCGGCCCGGAAGATGGCCCCACGCGCGGCCGGGGATGCGGCTTCGTGATCGGTCGCGTTGCAACCGACGATCCCGATGTGCGGGAACGTGAACGTGATGATCTGGCCCGCGTAGCTCGGGTCAGTCATCACTTCCTGATAGCCGGACATCGAGGTGTTGAAACACACCTCGCCAACGGCGCGGCCGGTTTTGCCCCACCCGCGGCCCCGGAATACGGTACCGTCGGCGAGCACCAGAATCCCCGATTCCGCGCGTCCGGGAACTCGGGGGGGAGATCCGGGCTGGGTCATCGATTTCCAGGGTGCCCCGGACCATCCGGGATTGCCAAGAAACTACGGGCGGCAACAGAAAATGCAAGACGGTTCAGCAGACAATGCATGCGCTGAGCGCTGGTTCGCGGCTACCTGTATAATGCGGGGTTCGGGCCGTCGCCTCCGGGCGCTGGAAGTTGTGGGCCGCCTCACCATGCTTCAAACGAATGTTCGCGGACGCCTGCGCGCCGATCTCAAGGCCGCTGTGCGTGCGCAGGATCGCGCGCGGGTCGCGACGCTTCGGCTCGTGCTTGCCGCGATCGATGACGCGGAAGCCGACCTGCCGGATGGAGAGACTGGCCTGGATGATGCCGCCATTCGTGACTTGATCAAGCGCCTGCACTGTCATTCCGAAGAGGCAGCTGCCGGGGCCGGCAGCGGCGTGGAGGGCAACGCCCAGGTCCGCGAGTTGCGGCGGGCGGAGCGGGCAGTGCTGGCCGAATACCTGCCCGAGCCGATGAATGAATCCGAGATGGCGCTGGCGGTTGAGCGGGCCCTTGGTGCAGCGCAGGCGCGTTCCATCCGGGACCTGGGCAGAACGATGGCGGAGCTACGCAAGATCTGCACCAACGCCGAGGACTTGGCCCGGGCCCGGCGCGAAGCCCGGCGACGGCTCGAGGCCTGAGCCGGGCGGGTTGTGGCGCGACTTCCGGACAGCTTCCTCGAGGAACTGAAGTCCCGCGCTCCCCTGGCCGCCATTGTCGGCCAGACTGTTCGGCTGAAGGCGGCCGGGGCGGGGCGGCACAAGGGGCTTTGTCCGTTCCACGACGAAAAGACCCCGTCGTTTCACGTCGACGAGACCAAGGGCCTCTACCACTGTTTCGGCTGCAAGGCGTCCGGTACTGCTGTCAATTTCGTGATGGGGATCGAGAACCTTCCGTTCATGGACGCGGTGCGGAAAGTGGCGGCGCAGGCCGGCATGGAGGTGCCCCGGACCGGTGGCCGGACCAATCCGGCGCGCGAGCGTCGTCGACGGCACGCACGCGAGGCGCTTGAAGCGGCCCAGGGAATCTTCGAGGCCGAACTCCGCGCACCTGGCGGCGGCGCAGCGCGGAAGTACCTCTCGTCGCGCGGAATCCGGGGGCCGGTGGCGAAGGCGTTCCGGCTCGGCTACGCCCCGCGCCACGGCAGCGGTCTTATCAAGCAATTGCGGGCGGCCGGCGTTTCCCCCGAGGCGCAGATCGATGCCGGTCTTCTCGTCCACGATGACCGCGGCCGCTCGTACCCGTTCTTTCGCGACCGGGTGATGTTTCCAATCGCCGACCGCCTAGGCGACATCGTGGCCTTCGGCGCCCGCGCGCTCGACCCCAAGGCTCCGGCCAAGTATTTGAATTCAAGGGAGACCCTTGTGTTCGAGAAAGGCCGCACCCTGTACAATCTTCATCAGGCCCGCCAGGCCGTGCGGGCAGCCGGCGCCCTCTACGTCGTGGAGGGCTACATGGACGTGATCGGCCTGTCCACGCAGGGCTTCGAGGCGGCAGTTGCGCCCCTGGGAACGGCCCTCACGAGCGAGCAGATCCGCGTGGCGTGGCAGCTGCACGAGGAACCGGTGCTCTGCATGGATGGAGACGATGCCGGGCGGGCGGCCGCCATTCGCGCCATGGAGAACGTTCTGCCGATGCTCGGGGCCGGTCGATCCCTGCGCTTCGCGTTCCTGCCGGCGGGCGAAGACCCCGATTCGCTGGTGCGTGATCGAGGCGCTGACGCGTTCCGCGAAGTGGTGGCCGATGCTCTGCCGCTGGTCGACCTAGCCTGGCAAACCGAGTTTGCCCGGGAATCGCTCGATACCCCGGAACGCAAGGTACATTTTCAGGAGCGGCTGAACCGCCTGGTGCAGGAGATCGAGGACGGGGCAGTTCGGGACGCGTACCACGAAGAGTTCGCGCGCCGCTACCAGCAGGCCTGCCAGGGCACACTGGAGATCCGCAGGCCGGCCGATGCGCCCGCGCGGCGCCGGGCCGGCCAGCCAACGAGTTTGCGCGAACGCTTTGCCGCCCGCGGCCCTGATCGGCTGGTGAGCGAGCGTCACCAGGCTGGGCAACCGAACCAGGGAGCCGCGCGCCGTGAGCGGTCCATCGTGCAGGCCGTCATCAACGTGCCTGGGCTTCTGGACCGCGTCGAGGAAAAGTTTGCCGAAGTGCCGTTTCGAGCGGTCCCGGACCTTGACGCAGTGCGCACCGAACTCCTAAATAGACACGCACACAGCGACCCCGTAGACCCGTCGAGCGTCCGTCCGTGGCTGGAAAGCCGCGGCTTGGCCGGACTCGTTGACGAGGGAGCGCCGTCCAGCCGTTGGGATAGCCGCCACGTAGTGGAACCGTTTGTGCTCCCTGACAGCGGGCTCGACGCAGCGCTTGCGGGCTGGGAGGCCGCCGTAGACGTCCAGCTTGCCTGGGTGCACCGCAACGACCCCCCTCCGTCGGCGACGGCAAACCAGGCTGTTCCGTCAGGGCCCGACCATGAGATCCCGTGGAGCCAGTCACAGCCATGAATGATGCCAACAACAGTGCCGCGGCGACCCGGGAAGCAGGGATGGAGGCGGTGCGCGCCCTGATCCAGAAATCCATGGCGCGCGGTTGGGTCAGCACTGAAGAGATCGCAGAAGCGGTGCCCGCGGACATGGTCGAGAATCTCGACAAAATTCACGGCTACTTCACCGCGAGTTCGATCCGGGTGCTGAAACCCAACGAGGTACCCAGCGAGCAGAGCGGGCCGCTGCCGGGCGGCGTGATCGACTCATCGGCGCGCGCGCCGGCGCAGCCGAACGAAATTACGGGCCGGACGGACGATCCCGTGCGGATGTATCTCCGCGACATGAACGGGATTGACCTCCTGACGCGGGAAGGCGAAATCGCGATCGCCAAGCGGATGGAGATCGGCCGCAGGAAGGCGGTCGAGGCGCTGGTCGAGAGTCCGCGCACGCTTGACAGCGTGGTCGAATGGCGACGCCAGATCGATGCCAAGGAGGTGCCCTTCCGCGAGGTCATCGACCTCGAGGCGACCCACGCCCTCATGTCCAATCGCGCATCGCCCGCCGCACCATCCACCAAGGACGGCAAACCGACCCCGACCACCGGGGGAGCCAAGCAGTCGGTCGCATCGATGGAAAAGACGGTCCGACCTGCCGTCATGACCATTCTTGCGGAGCTTGAGAAGCTCAAGGCCTGGCTGGACAAGGTGCACACGCGCCGGATTCGGTACGCGACTGAGGGCAAGCCGCTCCCGAGGACCACCGACCTTCGTTACCGACGCGCACGCGCGCGTGCACTGGTGCTGCTGAGCGAGTTCTTCCTGATGCCGTCCAAGACGCGGGAACTCGCCGACGAACTCTACGGGTGGAACCGCGAACTGACCCGGGCCGAAGGGAAACTGCGGGCGCTTGTCGAGCAAAGCGGTACCACGTTGTCGGAATTCCTGCGCCAGTACTCGGCCAACGAACTGGACGTCACCCAGCTCGCCAAGCTGGTGCGAAGGCAGGGACCGGAAGCGGACGAGCGGGCCACGGAACGATTGCAGGCCTGCTGTGACGCCATTCGCAGCGTGGCCGAAGAAAGCAAGCTGCTTCCGAAGGAGTTCCGGGCCATCGTCGGGCGGGTTCACCGGGCCGAGCAGGAGTCTGAACAGGCAAAGGGCGAGATGATTGCCGCCAACCTTCGGCTGGTCGTGTCCATCGCCAAGAAGTACACCAACCGCGGCCTTCAGTTTCCGGACCTCATGCAGGAAGGCAACATCGGCCTCATGAAGGCGGTCGAGAAATTCGAGTACCGTCTGGGCTACAAGTTCTCGACCTACGCGACCTGGTGGATCCGGCAGGCGATCACGCGCTCGATTGCTGATCAGGCACGGACCATCCGGATTCCGGTTCACATGATCGAGACGATCAACAAGATCATTCGGACCCAGCGCCAGATCCTGCATGAGAGCGGCCACGAGGCGTCGCCGGAAGAGATCGCTGAGAAACTTGGCATGCCGCTCGAGAAGGTGAGCCGGGTGATGAAGATTTCGAAGGAGCCCATCAGCCTGGACAAACAGGTTGGCGAGGACGAGGACACCAACTACGGGGAATTCATCGCCGACGAGAACGCGATGATGCCTGACGAAGCGGTCGTCCGGGCCAAGCTCGGCGAGCAGGTGTCGTGGGCGCTGTCATCGCTCACGCCTCGCGAGGACCGGGTGATCCGGATGCGTTTCGGCATCGGCACGCAGACCGACCACACGCTGGAGGAAGTCGGGAAGCAGTTCAACGTGACGCGTGAGCGGATCCGGCAGATCGAGGCCAAGGCCCTGCGAAAGCTGAGACACCCCTCGCGGCGGCAGAAGCTCGAAGGCTTCCTCGACGACCGGTAGACGATTGGCGCCGGGCCCGTAGCTCAATTGGTCAGAGCTGACCGCTCATAACGGTTAGGTTGCAGGTTCGAGTCCTGCCGGGCCCACCACGTGGGCGTCAGCGTCCCCGATAGATCCCCGGACGTTTCTCGAAGAAGGCCGCCAGCGCCTCGTGATGGTCGTGCGTCTGGTGAGCCACGCCCTGATACACGGCGCAGGTGTCTAGGAACTGGTCAAGCGGCATCGACTGCGCCATCCGCAGGAGCCGCTTGGCATAGCGCAGCGTCACGGGGGGCTTGGCTGCAACCGCGGCTGCAAGCGCCAGCGCCCGGTCCCGAAGCTCGTCGTCCGGCACCACCTCAAGCAGCAGACCGATGGCGAGAGCCTCGTCGGCCTCCACCATGCGTCCGGTAAACGTCATCTCGGCCGCCCTCTGGGTCCCGACGGCACGCGGCAGGAACCATGCGCCTCCGTCCCCGGGAATGATGCCGAGATTCACGAAGCTCTCCGCGAAACGAGCCGACTCGCCGCCGATCCGGATGTCGCACATGCACGCGAGGTCGCAGCCGGCACCGATCGCAGGACCGTTCACGGCGGCGATCACTGGTATGTCGAGGTCGAAGATGGCACGCGGCATCCGCTGAATGCCATGCCGGTACGCATGTTCGACGTCCTGCACGGGGCCTTCGAAGTCGCCGGACCGATCGCGCATGTCCTTGACGTTGCCGCCGGCCGAGAATGCACTACCGTTTCCCGTCAGCACCAGCACTGATATCGCACGCGATTGGTTGATCCAGGCCGCCACGGCCAGCAAGTCCTCGAGGATCTTCGTGCCGGTGAGCGCGTTTCGCACGTCGTGGCGGTCAAACGCGAGCACGGCGGCGCGGCCGTGAAATTCGAGGGTGCATTCCGAGACGGCGGGAGCGTCGGTCGGCGTTGGGTGGTCCATCGGTCAGGAGTTCCGGGTGGATAGCGCTGCTGATGCGAACCTGCACCCTACACACGCAGGCTGGGTGTGCACGGCCTTCCGGCAAGGGCGCCGAATGTCAGCCAGGCCTGAACACCTGAAACGCCAGCTTCGTCCGGTCATCTGCGGCATGAAGTTCGTCCGGGCAGTCCCGTGCCATCAGGGGCTGAACCTGCACCCCGCTCTGTTACACGAACATGAGCCATTGCCTTCAGACGGGAATGTATCGACCTCTGAAGTCGCGACCTGGATGCGCGAGGCGCGGGCTTTCCTGAGCGTCCCGGCCATAACCCAATTGCGGTATTCGGCGCGGTTCGCTCGCACTGAAGTTTCCTCGGCGAGCCCGGACGCAAGGCGGGGCCCCACGGCGTACCGGCCTCCGTCGGTCTGCAGTCGGCCAGCGACCGATCTGGACGCCCGGTAGGGACACGGAACGGGGCAGGGAGGCGGAATCGACGTTTGACGGAGCCGCGCGGGATTGGAATGATGCGACCACGTCCTCCCATTCGTTGAACTGCCGTGCCTCGAGCTGTCTGGGCCCTGCTGCCCCTTGCCGCAGCACTTGTTGCCGCGTGGCCGCTGCGTGCGGCGACGCTCGACGAGGTCTCGGCCTTGGTTTCCGAGCTGCAAGCGGCCACCGCCGCCGAGCGCGCCGGGGCCGCAATCCGACTTGGTGAACTCGGATCCAACGCCAATACCGCCATCGACGCCCTGATCGTGTCGGCGCTGCACGACTCGGATCACCTGGTGCGCATCCGGGCCATTCGCGCGCTCGAACGCATCAGCGGTCAGGCCAACGTGACCGTTACCGCCCTGATTGAACTGCTTGATGATCCGCACCCGGAAATTCGGTGGGCCGCGGCGGGTGCGATGGAGAGCTTTGGCCTCAAGGCGGTAGTAGCCACGCCGGCACTGGTGGAGATGTTGGACGATCCTGACCCGGCAGTTCGAGGTTCTGCAGCTTCGACGCTGGGCAAGATGGGACCGGTGGCAGTGGCGGCGTTGATGCAAGTGCTGGACGACCCAGACCGCGGCAAGAAGCTGAGCGCGCTGAAGGCTCTGGCCGGCCACGGCGCCCGCGCCGGGGTGGCAGTGCCCCGCATCACGCCGTTCGCGGGAGACCCCGATCCGGAGTTGCGCGCCGCTGCATTGCTTTGCCTTCGCCGCATTGCCGGGGACCGGAACTG
This sequence comes from Alphaproteobacteria bacterium, assembly GCA_022819905.1. Classification (GTDB taxonomy): domain Bacteria; phylum Pseudomonadota; class Alphaproteobacteria; order TMED109; family TMED109; genus VXPW01. The sequence continues at coordinate 11,136 of JAJEGJ010000089.1, read as the reverse complement.
GCCCGGCGAGTCCGGCTGGCTTACCGATCCGCAGGCGCAAATCTGGCCGAAAGCGATGACATCGGCCGAACGTCTACGGGGATATCCGTCGCTCCGCCGCGCCATCGTGGAGGCTGCCCTGAGGGTGTTCGGCGAGTTCGTTGGCGATCCTGACCCGCGGGTGCGGTACGAGGCGGTCAAGGGGTTTGCCGATCTGGGTGAGGAAGGGCGGTCAGGTGCACATCAGGTGGCGCCGCTGCTGCGAGACCCGGAGTCGCGGATCCGGCGGGCCGCGGCCGATGCGGTGGGGGGAATGGGTTCGGAGGCCGTCTCTGACTTGGTTCCGGAGCTGGTCTCGGCGCTGGCGGACCCCGATGACAACGTCCGATGGGCGGTCATCCAGGCGCTGCGAAACGTGGGATCTGACGCTTTGCCCGAACTCACCATCGTCCTGGAGTACGGTGATCCGCTCTTGCTGCCAGGCGTGCTGGCCACCATCGTCGAGCTCGGCCCGATCGCCGCCGATGCCGCCGCGTACCTACTGCCTCACCTGGGTGCGGGTCAGCCGGAGATTCGAGCACTTGCGGCCGAAGCGTTGGGCAGCGTCGGCGCCGTTCAGGCGACTGGTGCCCTTCACACCGCGCTGGACGATCAGGCCGAGGAAGTTCGCCTGGCCGCGGCTTGGGCATTGGCGACTCTTGGTGCGGATGGCCCGGTAGCCCGATGAAGCACCTGTGGGGTTTCCTGGCCGTCATGACCCTGACGGCAGCTGGACATGCCGTCACGGCTGAACCGGTCGACATGGAGCTGATCATTGCGGTCGATGTCTCTTCGAGCGTCGACGAGAACGAGTACCGGCTGCAGATGGGAGGAATTGCCGCCGCGTTCCGAAACCCCTCGGTGCTCGACGCGATCCGTTCGCTTGGGCCGGGTGGATTGGCAGTGCTCGTGATGCAGTGGTCAGACAACCGTGAACAGGCGCCGGTTACCGGATGGCGCGTCATTCGGAGTGCTGCGGATGCCGTCGCATACGCGCGTGAACTGCGGGAGGCGCCACGGGCAATTCCCGGCGGACAGACCTCCATCGCCGGCGCGATCGAGTTCGCCATGGGGGAGCTGGCGACCAACGGTTTCGAGGGCAACCGTCAGGTGATCGATGTCTCGGGTGACGGCCGGGCCAACAACGGCGTCCATCCCATGTCACTGCGCGACGAGGCGATCGAGCAGGGGGTCACGGTCAACGGCCTCGCGATCCTGAACGAGGAGCCGTTTCTCGACGACTACTTCGAGCACAGCGTCATTGGCGGCGCGGGTGCGTTCCTGATGGTGGCCGACGACTATCGGGATTTCGCCGCGTCAATCCAGCAGAAGCTGCTTCGGGAGATCGGCCTGCCCATCGCCATCGATGAGCCGCCGGACCGACGCACCACCGCCGCATTGCGATAATTCGAGGCTCACTGAGCCCGCAACCGTCCGGCTGCGGGCTCGAGGCACGCGTGTGGTCGGTGCGCGCCGGCCACTCGGGCCGGTCTGGCGGCTACCGCTGGGCCTCTTCCGCCACCGGGTTGTAGCCTTCTTCGAACTCGCCCCTGGCGAGCCGGTCCTTGTACTCTTTTCGCAAGTAGGCAATGATGGACCAGATGTCATCGTCTGAGAGGGTCCGCGAGAAGCCACCCATCTGGGTGGGGCGGCCGTTGATCGTGAGGCCCGCGGCGATCACGGAATAGATGTCGAGATTCCTGCCCCCGCCCGCCTTGAACTTGTTGCAGCTCAGGCACGGACCCTTCGCCCCGATGCCGCGGCTGCCGTGACAGAACCCACACCTCGCTCCGTACCGCTCCTTGCCGTGCTCGATGGCCGCGGCATCGCCTTCCAGCGGGTTCTCGATGTCGTCTTCGCCGCCGTAGCCAAGGTCTTCGGCGGCGTTCGCGGTCTGCGCCAGCAGCACAAAGGCCGCGAACACGCAGACGAGAAGGAGAGAGGCTCGGCGTAGGGATAGAGGGTGCATGGAATTCATCCGGGCAACGGCAGCGTCAGCCAGGGAACGGTGCGTAGTAGGGAATCTGGTAGCCGGTGACAATCGACTCGATGGTGCCGTCGGCCAGCATGTTCGCCAACTCGGCATTGACCAGTTCGATCAAGCGGGTTTCACTTTGCGGGATGGCGGCGCCCACGTTCCAGCGGAGGCCCACGATCGGTTCAAAACCATCAACCAGCGAGAAGTTGGATTCCTTGTGCCGACGGCGTTCGATGGCGAGGGCAGGTGCCCACACCATGGCGGCCTTGGTCTCCCGGTTGCGCAAACCGTCCAGGACCCGCCGGTTGCCGAGGTAGAGCTCACGTTCGATGCCGTTGTCAATCAGATAGCCGTCCATGGCCGTCGACATGGCCACCCCGATGTCGGTGTGTTTCGCGATGTCCTCAAGCGTGGCGGCATTTGCGAGTTCGGGGTCGACCACCGGGATGTAGGCAAGCCCGAGGTAGGGAGACGAAAAGATCAGGCCCTTTTCCCCGATTTCATCGACGTTGTCCGGGTGGATCGCAATACCGGCGAACACCTGACAGCGCCCTTTGGCGATCGAATTGCGCAGCGCTCTGCCAAGCCCGCCCCGGGTTCCGGTATTCGACCAGTAAATCTCGGTGCGCCAGCCGTTGTTGGCGGCGATCTGCGAAAAGATCTCGACGTCAAACCCTCGTGGATAGTCGGTCGAAGAACTGTGTGGCCAGTTGTACGGATCGGCGCAGATGGTGATGACGCCGCGGTCCTCGATATGGTCGAGCGAGTCTTCCGCTTGGGCGTCCAGACTCATGGTAAACGCCAGCGCGCACGCTGCGGCGCAGGTGGAGATCAGTTTCACGGGGTCGACTCCGGATTAAAGGGGGATCAGTCCGGTGCAGATATATAGGTAGAAGAAAAGGGGGAAGGCAGCGAACTGCCCTCCCCCGAAAAAGTCGCGGATGCGAGCTTTTTTAGTCGATGCCAAAGGCGAACAGGCCGCCGCCCTTGGTGTGGTTCTGGAGCCACTCGCCGAAGGTGAGGGGCCAGATGCCACCACCACCTGCACCGACGACGATCGTGACGTACTGCTTGCCGCCGGCGGTGAAGGAGGTCGGGTTGCCGTGCACGCCGGTGCCCACGTTGAAGGCCCAGAGTTCTTCACCGGTGTCGTCGCGGACGGCGTGGAAGAAGCCCTCTGCGTCACCGTAGAACACGAGACCGCCAGCCGTGGCCATCATGCCGCCCGTGGCGGGCGTGCTGTGCGGACGGATCCAAGCGAGTTCACCGTTCGAGGCGTCGTACGCCTTCACCGCACCGTTACCCTTGTTGAAGGTCAGGACCTTCGCGCCCAGGTACCACTCACCACGACGCCATTCCATCTTCTTCGCCTGGAGGTCCATCGAGAAGTTGTACGTCGGGACGTAGACCATGTTCACGCGCGGGGAGTAGGCCATCGGGTGCCACTCTTTTCCGCCGTCAAGCGAGGGGGCGATGTCGTTGGTACGACGGTCGTAGACCACGTCCATTGCCGGGTCGCCACCTTCTTCCCAGGCCATGATCGGACGACAGTTGTCCTTGAAGCCGGGGGTCCAGTTGATGCGGCCGAGCGGAACCACCCAGTTGCATCGCCCGTTGGTACGGTCGATCGAGTAGAGGTGGCCATTCCGGTCGCCGTGGAGCCAAACCTTCTTGCCGTCGATGTCGGCCAGGATCACCTCGTTCACGCCATCGTAGTCATACGGGTCGTTCGGGGTGTACTGGAACCAGAACTTGAGCTCGCCGTTGTCGGGGTCAAGCACGATGGTGGAGTTCGAGTACAGGTTGTCGCCAAGACGGACGTGACGGTCGAAGTCCGGGCCCGGGTTGCCGACCGGCACGTAGAGCAGGTGCAGGTCCTGGTCGTACGAAGCGGTGATCCACGTTGATCCACCACCGTACTTCCAGGATTCGCCGGCCCACGTGTCGTTGTTGGGCTCGCCTTCAGCCGGAATGGTGTAGGTGTTCCAAATCGTGTCGCCGTTCTCGTGGTCGAGGGCGCGGACCCAGCCACGGACGCCGTACTCGGCACCGGCGGTGCCGATGATGATCTTGCCGTCAAGCGCCAGCGGCATGACGGTGAAGGTCTCGGCGTAGGTGTAGTCACCAACGGTCTTGTCGAAGACGACTTCACCGGTCGCGTTGTCAAGCGCGACCAGGTGCGCGTCCAGCGTTGCGAGGTAGACGTTGTCCTTGTACGGAGCGACGCCACGGTTCACAACGTCACAGCACAGCTGCGGGTACACGTCGGCCGGAAGCTCGCGTTCGTACTTCCACTTGATCAGACCAGTCTGACCATCGGCCGCGATCACGCGGTTGAAGGACGTCGTTACGTAAAGGGTGCCACCGACAGCGACGGCCTGGCTGTCCTGCCCCTCAAGGGTACCGAATGACAGGTACCACTCAGCCTCGAGGTCCGCAGCGTTGTCCTGGTTGATCGCCGTCTGCAGGGCGTACCGGGTGCTCTCGTAGTCGCGGCCGTAGTGGAGCCAGTTCATCGGGTCCTTGTCGGCGTTCAGAAGCATGTCGTCCGAAACGTAGTTCGGCTGCTGCTTGGGTGCCGCAAGGATGTCAATACCCTGAGCGAACGCGGACGTCGCGAGCCCAAAGCTCACGAGCACACCGATCGTCAGTTTGGTTAGGAGATGCATTAGGTAATTCCTCCCGTTCAGCATCTTTTCATTAGGTGGGGCCACAACTCGACTGCCCGGTCGCGCTTGCGCGGCACCGGTTTCACGTAGCCGTGCCTCGCCGAAACGGCGGCGAAACCTGAAAGGCCCTTCCTTTTGTGCGGCGGACTATACGGGTTTACGCAGCGGTATGCCACCGGCTCGCGCCTCCCGATCCATCGGACGGGCGTTCAGCTACTTGGCGAAACTTTCGGGGGCCAGCGACCGCCGCAACTGGGCCAGTGGTGGGCAGCGCCGTTCATCGTGGTACTCGACCTGGCAGTCCAGGCACTGGAAGCATTCATTCATGTTGATGACGCCGCTCGCGGGAATGGCCTGGACCGGACACGCCCGCTCGCACAGTCGACACGGATTCCCGCATTCGACACGGCGCGCCAGGTTGCCGAAGATCCGAATCTTGCCGAGCACGGCGACGGCGGCACCCAGCGGGCAGAGGAAGCGACAGTAGAAGCGCTCGACGAACAGCCCGAGCGCCAGCAATACTCCTGCATACAGAACGTACGGCAGGCTGCGGTCGAACCGGAGCGTGATGGCCGTCTTGAACGGCTCGACTTCCGCAACGGTCTGAGTGGTGCCCATCCCCAGGGTGAGGGCGCTTCCAACCAACACCGCCAGTACCACGTACTTGAGGGCCCACAGGCGCTCGTTCGCGGTTTCCGCGATTGCGAGAGTGGGCAGCCGGACAGCGCGCGCCAGGCGGGCCAGCAGTTCCTGCAGTGCGCCAAACGGGCAAAGCCAGCCACAAAACACCCCGCGCCCGAACAGCACCAGCGACACGAGCGTGTAGCCGGCGATGATGACGATCAGTGGTTCGTAGAGAAAACTGGCCCAACCGCCGGTGAAGATGGCCTGCGCATACGTCAGCACGTTGACGATGGTGAGCTGCGCGTTCGCAACCCAACCAAGCCAGCCGATGACGACCACGAGGAAGGCGACGCGCACCCATTGGTGGACCCGGCGGTGGCGCGAGATGACGTTGGGCCGGGCCACGAGCACCGAGAGCACCAGGAGCAGTAACACAAGCCCCATGATGGCTTCATCGTGCTCGGCCCAGACGCGCCGCCAGCCGTCAAGGGCGCTGGTTCTGACCAACCCGAAATAGGCCGTCTGGATCGGTCGGAGGCCAGCGTCCTCAAGGGCGATCGGGTCCCCGCCGATCAATTCCTGGGGTAGCGAATACCCAACATCGATTGCCCCGCCGCCCTGGTCCGCGGGCACGCGAAGCTCCAGGGTCCATGGCTTGAGCGGGTCGAACTTCCAACCACGCGGGATCCGGAACAGGCCGGTCTCAGAGAACAGCGGCCGTCCGTCGGCACGGACCGCGGTCGCGGTGAGCGATTCCGATTTCGTGAAGCTGAAGGATTGCTCGCCCTGGACCAGCCGGAGCCGGTCGTATTGACCGGTCCGCCGGACGGCGTTCCCGCGCCAGGAGATTCGGCCGCTCCCGAGGACGGCGAGGAGCTGGTCGCCGTAGCCGATCTGCGAGATATGGTGATTGAACCACTGGCCGCCGAAGAGATTGCGGCCGACGTCAGCGGGCGTCGCCAGCGCGGCATACAGCGACAGCACGGCTTCGCCCGGCTCGTGGCCCTCACCTCCGATTCCCAGATCCTGTGCCGTGAACTCGCCGCCGACCACGCCGCCCCAGTCCAGGAGCCCCTGCCAGGACCTCGGTTCAAACCGGTCGACGTCGAGCTGAAACGGACCGGTGTTTTCCTCCTCGCCCAGCAGCCCCTGGATCCGGGCCATCTTTCGCGCCGAAAGGACGATCGCGTTGTACGTGAGCGTGGCACTGATCGTCGCGCCCCGAACCCCGTCCACCCCGCGCCCGGTGAACCGCACCGGACGACGGACATCAAGGTTGCGAAGTCCCTCGAAGAGGTCCTCGAGCTTGGTTTGCGGGATCAGGCTGGGGCCTACCATCGGTTCGTGGAGTTCGAGGACCGCCGAGCCGGTGATGCGGCCGGCGTGATCCAGGCCGACGATGATGTCGAACGGTTCCCCGGAGTAGCCGCGCGGGTTCACGGTCTCGAAGGTCGAGAACAGCCATCCCTGCACCGCGTCGCCATCCCGCACCGTGGCAACCGGCGGCGATCCGTCGGGCGGCTGGACGTCGCTGGCACCGGGAAACGTCTTGGCGATGACGCCCGGCGTGAGGCGGGTCGCGAGCGGGTCGTACATGTCGGCGCCGGCGGGGTCGGTCGTGGCCACCAGGGCAGCCACGATCGCGGCTGCGGCACCGGTGGCGCCCGCGGTCCCGCGCGCCGGCTTGCGCGCGGGCTTCGCCTCCGGGCAGAACGCGGGGTCGAAGTAGGCCTCCTGGCACCGGAGGCACTGGATGCATTCCGAATGATCGATCGTGCCGTCGGCCCGGATGGCGCGGGTCGGACACACCGGCTCGCACTTCGTACAGCTGGTGCCGCAGGCACGGTGGCGCCGCAGCCAGTCGAGCATCCGCAGCCGCCCGCCGAGGCCCAGCGCGGCGCCGAAGGGACAGAGGTATCGGCAGAACGCCCGTTCGGTAAACACCGCGATGGCAAGGCAGGCCACGGCCCACACCACGTAGGGCCAGGGCCGCAGGAACGCGTCGCCGATCGCGGTCCCGAAAGGCTCGGCCGCCAGCGCCGTATCGAGCATGGCGGGTACGAACACCGCGACGGCCACGATGCCGGCCAGGACGGCGTACTTGAGGAACCTGAGGCTCCGGTGAACGCGCGCCGGGGGCTCGTAGCGCGGCACCCCCAACAGCCGGGCGGCCCGATGAATGAAGTCCTGCAGCGCACCGAACGGGCACAGCCAGCCGCAAAAGGCGCCGCGTCCCCAGAGGAGCAGGGCGACCAGCGTGAAGACGACGACCAGCACCAGTGCCGGGATGCCGAGAAGCGGGCGCCAGTCGCCGACCGCCGTCGCACTCCGTACGGCATCGACGATTTCCTGCAGGCCCGGCTGCACGCCGAACCAGCCGCCCAGTCCGATCAGCGTGGCGGCGAGCAGCCCCCCACGGACGACGCGGTACAGCCGCGGGCGACGGGTCAGCGGGTCGGCCAGGACGATGGTCGCCACCACGGCGCCGATCAACAGGACCACTGCCAATACGCTCAGGCCGGACGTGTGCCAGACGCGCTTCCAGGGCGGACCCCACACGTCGACAAAGCCCTGTCGGTTCGGCATTTGCACCGCGGACAGCGTCGAAGCATCCAGAATCAGGTCGCGGCCGATGATCCGGTTGGTCCAGAGGAGGTACGCGGTCACCGCATAGACTTCGTCGTCCGTCAGGGTGAGCGGCGCGTTGTGCGGCATCGCCCGGCGGATGTAGTCGAAGAGCGTCGTGGCGTAGGGCCAGTACGAGCCAACCGTCTTGACCGGCTGCGCGGTGCCGAGCGTGCCGACGCCGCCGGTGAGCATGTCGGCGTCGGCGCCGTCGCCCTGCGCGCCATGGCAGACCAGACACTGCGACTGATACACCGCTTCGCCGGCTTCGACGGTGCCGGAACCGTCGGGCAGCGTGGCGCCGTCGGGACCGATGGAGATGTCCATCTGCTGCACGACCGCTTCCGACGCTTCCCGCCCGAGGTCCGGGGAGACCGGCAGCTCGTCGGCCACGGCGGCCGCTCCCTGAGCAAGCAGCAGAGCTGCCACGACGACGGGTCGGGTCACAGGCTGCGGGAAACTAGAGGTAGACGTTGGTGACACTGCCGTCCGAGCCAATGTGCCAGCTCTGGATGGCATTGCAGTGGTAGAGCTGGCCGTGCGCATAGCGCGCCGACCATTCGGCCCGGGATTCCTGGCGATGGCCGGCTTGGTCGGTCGCCCGCGACAGGAGGGTCGCCGGCGAACCATCCCAGATCCAGTTGTGCCGAAATCGGATGGGTGCGTACGTCGCCGGACGGCCGTCGAGCGCGGCGGTGTTCCATGAGGTCCCGCCGTCGGTTGAAACTTCCACGCGGCGTACGGCGCCGTGCCCCGACCATGCCAGCCCGCTGATGTGCTGAAAGCCCGGGGCGATCGTCTGGCCGCCGCTGGGCTCGGTGATGACCGACTTCACGTCCATGGGGTAGGTGAACTGGAGGGCCTTTCCGTCCGGTCGCAGGTCGCTGTACTTGGAGGTTTCGTCCCGCGTGTGGACCGGCTCCTCGACGACCTTGAGCCGGCGCAGCCACTTGACGTTGAGATTGCCTTCCCATCCCGGCACCACCAGCCGCATCGGATAGCCCTGCTCGGGCCGAAGCCGCTCGCCGTTCTGGTACAGCGCCACCAGGACGTCATCCAGCGCCTTCTCCATCGGCAGGCTGCGGCTCATCGCGTTGGCGTCGGCGCCTTCGGCAAGAAGCCAGCGCGCTCCTCGTCGAGGCCGAGCCTCGCCGAGCAGCAGCGACAGCGGGATTCCCGTCCACTCGGCGGTGGACATCAGCCCGTGGATCGTGCCGCACGTTTCGTCGACGGCCAGGGGAAACGCGTTCGAATTGAAGAAGCTGTTGCCGGCGCACTCGATGAAGAGCACCTTCGTCGCCATCGGGTAGCGCAGCAGGTCGGCAGGCGAAAACAGCAGGTTGCGTTCCACTTCGCCGTGAATGAGGAGTTCGTGGCGCAGCGGATCGATGGCGGGGACACCGTTGTGGCTGCGCTCGAAATGCAGGCCGTTCGGCGTGATCGTGCCTTCGAGGTCCTCCAGCGGCGTCATCGCCACGCCCGCCCCCGGCGAAACGTCCTCGTACGGCTGCATGATTTCCCGTCCGACGTCCGCCTCCTGCGGAGCCGGCGCTCCGTACTCCCGGAACGGACGTCCCGGGACCTGCATCCAGTCGGGCGCGGCATCACCCGCCCGCGCGGCCAGCGCGCTACCGGGCGCCATGGCCCCGGCCGCCGCGCCCCCCAGCAGGATCCGCCGGTTCAGATGTGGGCCGCGCGATCGGCGCATCACCCGGCTCCTTCTCCGAACCGCTCCTGCAGGCGCCGCATGCCGCGGATCCACCGGTCATGGTCGATGGCCTTGCGGCGGACGTACTCGGCCACGTTCGGGTGCGGCAGGATGAGAAAGGTGCCTGCCTCGATGCCGTCGAACGCCGATCGGGCGACATCGTCCGGCTCCAGCACGCCGTCGAGGCCGGCGACGCCCCCATCCTCGAGGTTGGCGATCATGTCGGTGCGGACCGCTTGCGGACACAGGGCCGAAACACCGAGGCCCCGGTCTCCCCATGTGATCGACAGCCATTCGGCGTAGGCGAGGGCGGCATGCTTGGTCACGGCATACGTCGCCGAGCCGATTTGGGACAGAAGGCCCGCCGCCGAGACAGTGATCAGGAAGTACCCTCCGCGTCCCGCCATCGGCGCCGCGAGGCGACGTGAGGCGAACGCGTGGCTCATGACGTTCACGTCCCAGCAGGCCTGCCAGTCGGCCGCGCTTGTATCGACACCGCCCGGGCGATGAATGCCAGCGTTCGAGCAAAAGACGTCGATGGGCCCGGCGAACGCCTCGGCAGCCTCGATGAATTGTCCCATCGCCGCATCGTCGCCGACGTCCGTTGCCCAGGCACGGCCCCCGCACGCCACCGCGCAGGCCTCGGCAGCGGCGCCATCGAGGTCGGCCACCGCGATGGCGCGCGCGCCCCGGCGGTGCGCTTCCATCGCCAGTGCGCGCCCGATCCCGTTGCCGCCGCCGGTGACCGCGACCACCTTGTCCTTCACATCCATGCTCATTCCCCCTGGGGAGCCGCGACCAGCAGCGTAAAGATCCCGCCGATGGTATTGCGTTCGATGATCTCCAGACCGGCATCCGCGAGGAGGGTCGCCTGCTGACCGGCCGTCGGTACCACGTTTCCCCAGGTCATTTCGTTGAACTGGGTCTGGACGGCAAGCGCGGCCTCCGGAGTGCGGAGCTCGGCATCCTCTGGATAGGTCTCGTCGAGGATCACGAGTCGGCCGTCAGGACGCAGCAGGCGCCGGCAGTGGCCGAGGACTTCCGCGCGCACGCCCTCGGGAATCTCGTGCAGTACCTCGACCATCGAGATCACGTCGAAACTGGCGGTGTCGCCCTGCCATTCGTTTCCGTCTTGAATGGTGACTCGATCCTCAAGGCCACTGGCGGACACGTTCCGACGGGCCTGCTCAAGGCCGTCCTGGTGGACGTCGATGCCGGCGCACCGGGCCTGCGGGAAGGCTTTGGCCACCTGGACAACCAAGCCCCCGACGCCACAGCCGTAATCCAGGAACGTGCCGCCACCCGTCAGGGCTGAGCGCGCCTCTTCAATCTCGGGGAGGAGACGGCGGGCCATGAGTACGTGCAGCCCGGCCGTGGTGTTGCCGATCGCCTCGGCGAAGGCATGGCCGTGCTCCTGGAAGGTGCGGACGGCGCCGTCCGCCATGGCTGCCGTATGAGTGGCGAGATCCTGCTGAAAATGGTCGAGCGTGGCGATGACGTAGGGGAGGAGGAAG
>JAJEGJ010000060.1 GCA_022819905.1 Alphaproteobacteria bacterium | reverse complement strand
CTTCGGGGAAACAGCGCAGCCAAACGACCGATCCGGCACCCTCCGGCAAGGCCCCCCTCCCCGATCGATACGCCCACCGACCTTGAGCGCACAATCCGCACCTCATCAATCACTCAACACGCCTTAGCGGGAATTGCTGCTGCACGGGCAGCAAAAAGGGCACCGAACCGAAGCACGACGAGCTGGCGTCACGGCCGCTGCGGCTGACCATCGTTGACGACGACGAGCCGGGTGCCATCACGCTGTCGGTGAACCCGGATCGGATCGGCGAGCGGGGTGGTGAGCAGGCGGTGACCGTGACCGCCGAAGCGGCAGAGGCGCCGGATGCGGCGGTCGCTGTCAACCTCGATCTGGGCGTAGGCTCCTATGCGGTGACCGGAACGCAACGCATCGACATTGCGGGCGGTGCGACCAGCGGAACCACGACGCTGAACTTTACGCCATCGAACGACGGCAACACATCCGATGATCGGGTGACGATCGGCGGCAGCGCAGCGGGCCACAGGGTCGCGGGCACGTCACTGACCATTGAGGAACCCCCGGCGGGGCCGCCGCCGAGCATCGTGGCAAGCGTTGCCTCGACCGTGCTGTTGGAATCGGCGGGCCGGGTGGACGTTCGGCTGACGCTGGAGAATCCGCCGGAGGCCGAAGACGCGGGCTACACTGGCTGCCGGCTGCGCTTGGGCGTGGGCGGCGAGGCGGAGGCGCCGGCGGACGTGACGTTCTCCAACCAAAAGAAGCTGAACGCAGATAACGGCTGGTCGGCGGAAGCCGGACTGCTCACTCTGGTGGACGATGCGCAGGTGGAGGGCGATGAGTCGCTGGTGGTGGAGGGCCACTGCGACGGCAGACGGACCGGCACGCAGCCGCACCACTTGGAACTGCAGTCCGTGCCGCTGACGCTGACCGTCCGCGACAACGACGTTCCGGACATGACGCTCTCGGTGAATCCGGACCGGATCGGCGAGAGGGACGGCACGCAGGAAGTCGTCGTTACCGCTGCGACGGAGCATCCGCCGGAGTCGGCGCTGACAGTCAACCTCGATCTGGGCGCGGGTGCTTATCGCGTTTCGGGGACGGAGCGCATCGAGATGGCGGCTGATGCGACGAGCGGTTCAACGACCCTGACGTTTACGCCCTTGACCGACGGCAACCGGTCCGACGATGCAGTCGTCGTTGACGGGTCCGCAAGTGGCTACACGGTTGCCGCAACGTCGCTGACGATCGTGGAACCGCCCCCCGGTCCGCCGCCGAGAATCGTGGCGAGTGTGGCGGCGGCCGCGATCGCCGAGTCCGCCGGGCGGGTGGACGTGCGGCTGACGCTGGAGAACCCGCCGGAGGTGCTGGCCGATCATGTCGGCTACACGGGCTGCCGGCTGCGGCTCGGCGCGGGCAGCGAGGCCACCGAAGGCGCGGACGTCATGTTTTCCAACCAGAAGAAGCTTAACGCCGGGAATGGCTGGACGGCGGAAGCGGGGCTTTTGACCGTGGTGGACGACACGTTGGTGGAAGGCAGCGAGACGCTGGTGGTGGAAGGACACTGCACCGGCGACAACGGCGGGCCGGACCCTCCGCACTCGGATCTGGAGTCGGTCCCGCTGGCGCTCGTGATAGAGGACGACGACCGGCCAGCGGTCGCGCTATCGGTGAGTCCGAACCGGATCGGCGAGCAGTTGGGCCGGCAGGTGGTGACCGTGACGGCGGAGACGCGGCAGGCGCCGGAGTCGACGCTGACGGTGGACTTGGACCTCGGCGCGGGTGCCTATGCGGTAACCGGTACGCAGCGCATCGAGATCGAGGCGGACGCGACCCGTGGCGCCACCACGCTCACCTTCGAACCTCAAGACGACGGCAACAGCACCGACGACGAGGTGAGCATCGGCGGCACCGTTTCCGGCTACACGGTCACCGGTGCGATCCTGACGATCGAGGAGCCTGTTGCGCGCAGGACGCCTAGAATTGTGGCGAGCACGTCCCGTGCGGCGCTGCGCGAATCCACGGGCGACGTGAGCGTCCGGCTGCGCCTTGAGCATCCTCCACTAGGCGCGGCCGCGAGCGGCGGCTACACGGGCTGCCGTCTGCGCCTCGGCATGGGCGGCGATGCGGAGACGCCCGGAGACGTGGCCTTCTCTGGCCAAGTGGACCTGACCGCGTCGCAGGGCTGGTCCGCACAGGACTGGCTGCTTACCGTGGTCGACGACACCGTGCGCGAGGACGACGAGACGCTGGTCGTGGAAGGGTACTGTACTGGCACCACGGGGGGCGTGGACCCTCCCCATGGGGATCTGGAGTCGGTACCGCTGACGCTGACCGTTGAGGATGACGATGAGCCGGTCATCCGGCTGTCAGTGAGCCCGCGGAACGTCGTCGAGGGCGGTGGGGAGAGCGTGGTGACGGTGACGGCGGAGACGGACGAGGCGCCGGACGAGGCGCTGACGGTGAAGCTGAACCTCGGTGTGGGCACCTACACCACGACGGGGCTGCGTTTCATCGAGCTCGAAGCGGGTGCCACAGGCGGGTCGACGGAACTGGCCATCGAGGCTGGCCACGACGGCAACACGACCGACGACCAGGTCTGGATCGACGGCAGCGCACCGGGTTACTTCGTGGTCGGGACATCGCTGACGATCAGCGAGCCGACGGCGGAGCCGGTGCCGGTGATCGTGGCCAGCGTGGCGGACTCGACGCTTGCGGAATCCTCTGGCCGGGTCAACGTTCGCCTGACGCTGGACCACCCGCCCGACACCGCCGCCGAGGGCGGCTATACGGGCTGCCGGCTGCGGCTCGGCGCGGGCAGCGAGGCGGAGATGCCCGCGGACATCACCTTCCAGAACCAGAAGAAGCTCAACCCATCGAACGGCTGGTCGGCCGAGGCCCAGCTCCTGCGCGTGGTCGACGACCGGATCCACGAGGGCGACGAGAGGTTGGTGGTGGAGGGTTACTGCACCGGCAGCAACCGCGGCGTGGAACCGTCGCACACGGCGCTCGATGCCGTGCCGTTGACGTTGACCATCAAGGACAATGACCCGCCGGCCATCACCCTCACCACGAATCCGAAGCGCATCATGGAAGGGGGCGGCGGGCAGACGGTGACGGTGACTGCCCGGGCCGAAAAAGCTCCCGAAGGGGACGGCGTGATGGTTTATCTGGAGCTCGGGTCGGGACCGTACACGGTGACCGGCAGCCGGAACATCTGGATTGATGCAGGTGAGCGGAGCGGCTCCGAGACCCTGACGTTCGAGCCTGCGGATGACGGGAACGCGTCCGAGGATGTTATAACGATCAACGGCAGCGCCCGGGGCTACCGTGTCGAGGAGGTGCAGCTAACCATCCGGGACAGCGAAAGCGTGACGGCGGCGCCGACGGCATGGGCGCCGCTGTTTCTCAATGCATCGGATCCTTTCCGGCATGGGTTCGTGCGGGTCATCAACCGGTCGGCCAAGGCTGGCGAGGCGCGTCTGACGGTGATCGACGATGCGGGTTGGCGGCCGGATTCCGTGTCGATTCGGCTGGCGGCCAATGCCGCCGTGCATCTCAACTCCAAGGATGTGGAAAGCGGCAACCCAAGTAAAGGGCTTGCTGGTGGCGTGGGGCGGGGTACAGGCCACTGGCGGCTGCTGTTCGACAGCGATCTTGACCTGCGTGTGTTGACGTACGTTCGCACCCGCGACGGGTTCCTGACCTCCATGCACGATGTGGCTCCCATGGAAGAGGGCAAGCATCGGGTCGCCACCTTCAACCCCGGCAGCAATGTCAATCAGGTCAGCAGGCTGCGCGTGATCAACGTCTCCCCGGAGACGGCTCGGATCTCGGTTGAGGGTTGGGACCAATCGGGCGCCACATCGAAAGGCGTGGTGCGGTTCGACGTGCTGGCGGATGCGGTTCGGGAAATCACGGCAGCGGAGCTCGAGACTGGGACGGGGCTCACCGGCTCGCTGGGCAAAGGCACGGGCAAGTGGCAGCTTGAGGTGACGTCCGAACAGTCCATCGTTGTAATGAGCCTGCTGGAGAGTCCTGAGAGGTACCTGACCAATCTGTCGTCGATTCCCGTCTCACCGGACGGTGCGCATCCCGTGGCGCTCTTTCCCGCCGCTTCGGACCCGCTGGGCCGACAGGGTTTCGTGCGCCTGATCAGCAACTCCCCGACCAAGGGCGATGTTTCGGTTCGGGCTTATGACCGAAGCGGCACCGCTTACTCACCACTGACCGTTGCGCTCGACGCGTGGGAGACCGCGCATTTCAATTCGGACGATCTTGAACTCGGCGGCGCCGGAATGACGGGGAGCACCGGCAGCGGTGACGGCGATTGGCGACTTGAACTGACCAGCGCCTTGGACATCGACGTGCTGTCGTTCATCCGCGCGCCCGGCGGGTTCCTTACGTTGATGCACGATGTGGTTCCTTCCGTGCAGGGGCTGCACAGCATCGCAACGTTCAATCCGGCGAGCAACTGGCAGAAGGTGAGCCGCCTCTTGATGATCAATCCCGGCGATCGGGACGCGAAGGTGACCATTGAGGGGACGGACGACTCCGGCGCTTCGCCTGGCGGCGCGGTCGCGTTCACACTGGCTGCCGCCACTGTACGCACGCTCGACGCATCGCAACTCGAGTCGGGGGGCGACGGGTTTGATGGCGCGATCGGTGACGGGGTGGGCAAATGGCGGTTGACGGTGGCAGCCGACCGGCCGATCCTGGTGGTGAACCTGCTGTCCACTCCAACGGGGCACATCACGAATTTGTCGAGCGTGCCGGACTAGTGCCGGGGTGGAGTGGAGCGGGAAACGAGACTCGAACTCGCGACCCCGACCTTGGCAAGGTCGTGCTCTACCAACTGAGCTATTCCCGCGTCGCTGCAGGGCGCTGAACGGCGCACCCTGTGAACGCGGCCATTTTAATGCATGGGCGGGCAAGCGCAACACTCAGTCTTATCCAACGCAGGGCCATCTTAAAGTCGTCGCCAACCCGTTGAACTGCTGACGGAATTTCCGGGACTGGACAACCGGTTCCGGATCGGGTAGGTTTGTCCCCATGATGTCAGGCGGAACCGAGTTG
>JAJEGJ010000085.1 GCA_022819905.1 Alphaproteobacteria bacterium | reverse complement strand
CTTCGGGTCCCGCCGTTACCACCGATGAGGCCCAGGCCTTGGTACAGGAAGGCCGTTTTGCCGAGGCGCTGGACTTGCTGCGCCCCCTCGCACAGGGCCCGGAGGTGGATGCGGGCATCGTATTTCTCATCGGCCTTGCGGCAACTGAACTTTCTCGGCAACCGGGGATGTCCGACGCCGAACGCGATGCCCTGCTAAATGAGGCGATCGCGGCATTCCGCTTCATGCTGGTCAACCGTCCGGACCTCGTGCGCGTGCGCCTGGAACTTGCCCGGGCGTTCTTCCTGAAGGGGGACGACGACCTGTCGCGCGAGCATTTCGAACAGGTGCTGGCCGGCAATCCGCCCGCTCCGGTCGTTGCCAACGTCAACCGCTTCCTCGCCGAGATCCGCGCCCGCAGGCGCTGGAGCTTCAACCTGGGCTTTGCCCTGGCGCCCGACACCAACATCGGCGCCACGTCGCAAGAGCGGGTCATCTATATCTACGGTCTGCCGTTCGAGCGCGATGCGGAGGAACTGTCGACGTCGGGCGTCGGTCTCTCGGCGTGGCTGAGCGGCGAGTACCAGTACCCGCTGGGTGACCGCCGCCGGCTGCGGACCGGCGCCGACGTCTCCCGACGCGACTACGCGGGGAGTGTCTTCGACCAGACGTTCGTATCGGTGCACGGCGGACCGCGCTGGCTGGTGGGCGCGAACGCCGAGGCGAGCCTGCTGGCCAGCGTGCAGCGGCGCTGGTTCGGCGGCGATCAGCTGTACGACGCACACGGCGCCCGGCTCGAGGCCGCCCGCCGGATCAGCCGCCGGGTGACGGCGTTCGGACAGGCGTCGTATCACCATCGCAGCTACCGTGCGGAGACCCACCTCGACGGCCCGGTCGCCGACGTCATGCTGGGCGGTGCCTGGATCGTGCGTCCGACGGTCCGGGCGGACGGCGCGCTTGGCTGGGGCAAGGAGCGCACGGACCAGGAGCGGTGGCGCCACCAGCGGAAGTGGTTTCGGCTGGGGGTGTCGGTAGCCCTGCCGCTGGGCTTCACCGTGGGCGGCAGCGGCGAGATGCGCTGGACGGACTACCAGGGCAACTGGCACCCGCACACCATGGGCGGGGAGCCGCGCGAGGACCGGACCCGTTCGCTCCGACTTTCGGTCTACAACCGGGCCTTCGCCTGGAGAGGGTTCAGCCCACGCCTGTCGCTGGTGCACGAAGTGCGAGAGACGAACGCGCAGCTCTACGACTACCGGCGAACCGGCGGCGAACTCAGCCTGGTGCGGGTGTTCTGACGGCTTTCGGACGGGTCGGGTCCCGATTGATGCAGCGCGTCAATCAGGGTGAGACGGTGACCGCGGGGTTGGCACGGAGCATCCGGGCTCTCGTTGATCCCGAACACCTCCCGGAACTGAAATGAACGCGCTTCAAACCGTCAATACCTTTGGGACACGACACTAGAATTGCATGCTCATTGAGCTACGCGTGAAGTGAGGCATTGCGGCCTTGTCTCGATAAACCGAATCGCCTTGTAGATCAGTTAACCCAACAACGAGTTACCGTTGAGCGCACGCACGATCATTGAGGAACTTGCTTACAGATTATTTGAGGGTCCTGCTGCTGTGGCACGTGGCTGCTCGCCGAGTCCGGTGAGACACATTCTACGTTCTGTCTCGTACCGGAATCGACAGGCGACGTATTCTCAAGTCCCTAAATCTTCGTGGCCTACGATGGTGGTTTCATACCGTCGCTCGGGGGATGGCCTCAAACGATATCGCACACGATACGGCCGGCAACGTAGTGGCACGGCCACGCCGTCCGAGATCAGCGACACACTGGTCGCGCCCCGCGGATGTCGGATCGTCCGAGCCCTGCCTGTGACTCACGGACCTGTCCCACGCAAATCCATGCCGGCCCCGCCGCCCGATTCGGCACTGGGGGTGCGGTCTGTCACCCGTTACATTCTTTCCGAAACGGAGGAAAGATAATGGCCGCCACGATCACAGCCCCAAGTCTTTCGACGAACGAGGCGGCCTGCGTCACCGGGGTGCCTCTCAAGCAGGTGCACCGCATCATCGACGCGGGCCTGCTTAACGAAGCTGCGCGCGGCGGCAACCGCGCCCGCGCCATCCGCCACGACGGGCTGGTGGGCCTGAAGCTCGCCCACGAGACGACGGAAATCCTCACCCTGGAGGGGCGCCGGCGACTCGTTCGCTTTGTGCTTGACCACCCTGAAGCAATGACGGCACGCGAGCGCCATGTGTCGGTCGACGTGCGGTCGATGAAGGGCGACGTGCGCAAGGGTCTCTCCCTGCTCGCGCAGGCGCGCGAGGCGGTCTCGTGCGACGACGCCGTGCTCTCCGGAACCCCGTGCATCGCCGGAACACGCATTCCGGCCCACGACATTGCGGACATGATGGCCAACGGGGACGACATCGGGGCAATCCGGGCGGCATTACCGCAGCTTTCGGAAGCGCAGATCGAGCTTGCCGCCTTCTATGCCCGGGCCTATCCGCGGCGGGGCCGTCCACGCCGAGAGCCCTTCTGGCGCGGACGGGAGCCAGCCGTGTCGAGCGAGATCGCCCTCGATGAACCGTCTTCGACCCGGTGAAGCTTCTGATCGACGAATGCCTGAGCCCCACCCTGGCCGCTATGGCCCGCGAGCGCGGGTTCCCGGAGTCCACGCATGTGACCTGGCTTGGATTGCGGTCCCGGCAGGACTGGGCGCTGGTACGGCGCCGGATGACATGGACGGTCGCGAGGAAAGATAGTCGGGATGGTTCCTTACCGGACCGTGGATCCGCATTCTGAATGAGGCCGCGCACGGTATCGTTTGCCGGTATCGGGTTCTCAAGTTCCTGGAGCCCGACGGCGGGGGGCGCCAATTCGCGGCGGTTGCCGAGGGGCTCGTCCGGAGGAAATCCGGCAATCCGTCGCGGGGGATGGGCGACGGAACCTGACGCCGCCTACGTGCGCCGCTTCCACAGGAGGGCCCCCGAGCGTCGGTCTTGGCGACCACCGGTCGATCCCTCGGCCCGGTTCGGTTCAGGTGCGGCTTTCGTCGTTCGGGGCATTGCGGGTTGTGTCCGGGATCGCGTACTGGTTGAGGTACCGGACCAGGTCAGGGCGTTGCCGAACCTGCGCGCGGAGGTGCGCCGCGAGGTCCTCGTAGGCGACGCCGCAGCGCACCGCGAGCTTCGTGAACTCCGGGATCCTGATGCTCTCAAGAAGCCAGCCGATGGCCCCGGAGGTGTCACACCGCGGATCCGGCGGGCGCCGGAACACCGGCAGGATGTCGTGGCCGTCCAGATCGCCCGGCCGCCCGGCGCAGTCCTTGCGCGCGATCATCGCCGCGATGCTGGCAGCGTTGGGGGCGGGTTCGCAGCGGCCGTATTGCGCGGTATATCGTCGGAAGGCCGCGGCCGGCGCGAGTACCGGCGCGACGTAGTCGGGATGCCGGCGGAACCATTGCCGGGTCGTCGTTCAGGCCCCCCGCGGACCGGCGGGCCAGGCTGCATGGCCGCTTGCGCTGCCCGGACCAGGGCCGCTTCGTTCCAGTCGTACGCGGGGTTGATCACCGGTTGCGGGTCGCGCCCGCTTCACCCTCGGGGGGGCTGGCGAGCCGGGCGCCGATGTCGCCGGTGACCTGGCCGCCGAGGTGCGCCAGCACCCGCTGCAGCGCCGGTTGGTCGTGGCGGGCGGCGCTGGCGACGTCGTACACGTCGCGCACCGTGATCGTCTCCGTGCCGTACAGCCGCTGCAAGATCTTGCCGTACAGGATTTCCTCGGTGTTCTGAAGCCGCAGCCGGGTTCCAGTCAGTTCGCTTCGTCGCCCGTGGGTCGGGCCAGTGCTCCGGGGCAGGACGGTGGCCTGGATGCCGTTGATCTCCGCATAGAGCGCCAGCGGCTCGCACCACGTGCGCTCTCGGTCGCAGCCCGGGATGTTCCCGACCGCCCGTTCGATCCGGGCGTGCGCCGCCGCGTCCAGCGCCTCGTAGGTTTCCGGCCGGCAGAACAGGTCGACATCGAACGATGTCCGGTGCTCCCAGCGAGCCGCCAGCACGGTGCCGTCGCCGAACGACAGCGCAGCGGAATCCACTTCCCCTGCCAGCACCCGGAAGAGTTGGCGGGCGACACTGCCCTGGGGGTCCGGCACGGCCTCCGGCTGCGGACGCTGGGGCCCCGCGTGGAAGTCTGACCGGACGTCCGGTGGAAGCGACGGCTTCCTTGTAGTCATGGTGGGCTTGCGTGTCTCCTCCGTTTGGCGGTCTAGCGTCGCCGGTGTTCCCTTCGGCGGCTTGCGTCCTGTTCCCGTGCGTTCGGCCGCGCCGTCGCGCGTGATATCGCTGATCGGGTGGATCCCCCGCCGGGGCGTCGTCCCGCACGCAGGGGCAGCCGTTGACGCGCCGGGCCTGGCCGACACCGGCGTAACCTCGTGACGCGGCCATATGGCGAAGTTGCCGCGGCAACGACAGGTCCGGGCCTCCCCAATCGCAACCGGAGACCGCTCTCCCTCGACGTCGGGCCCGGTAGCCGGTTCACGACGCCGGGGGCGAACTCATGCCGGAACCATCGCCACCGCTTTGCGGCAGTACCATACGCTGGTACAGTGCGAGCCAAAGGAGCATCTCCGTGCCGCGCAACACGTCGGTCTCGCTAGGGGAGCACTTCACGGACTTCATCGGCGAGCGCGTCGCGTCCGGCCGCTATAGCTCCGCAAGCGACGTCGTTCGTGCCGGATTGCGGCTGCTGGAAGAGCACGAGGCCAAGGTGGAAGCGCTGCGCGACGCGCTGGCCGAGGGCGAACGGTCCGGCCCTGCCGCCCGGTTCGATTTCGACGCGTTCATCGCTCGCAAGAAATCCGCCTGAGCGCCGTGGCGGGCGGCTATGCCCTGTCTCCGGCCGCCCGGGCCGACGTCGAAGAGATCTGGGACTACACGCTCCGGCATTGGGGCGAGGCGCAGGCCGAGCGCTACATGCGGAACATCGGTGACGCCTGTGAGGCACTCGGCAACGGCACTCTGACCGGTCGGTCAGCCGAAGACATCCGGGCCGGATACCGCAAGGCCGCCGTCGGCTCGCATGTGGTGTTTTATTGGAAGCTGGGGCTGGGCGGCGAGTATCGCTGGGGCAGGTACATGCTGAGCGGCGCGGTGTCCGCCTCCAGCCCAGGCTCGGACGACAGCGTGTACACCGCCAACTTGCGCTTCGGCATGCGCTTCTAGTCGGCACAACTCCCTGGGGCCGTGGATCGCCGCGGGCGGCAGCGGCGAGATACGCTGGACGGACTACGAGGGCAACTGGCACCCGCACACTCTGGGCGGGGTGCCGCGCGAGGGCCGGACCCGCTCGCTCCGACTTTCGGTATACAACCGGGCCTTCGCCTGGCGGGGGTTCAGCCTGCGCCTGTCCCTGGTGCACGAAGTGCGCGAGACGAATGCGCAGCTCTACGATTACCGGCGAACCGGCGGCGAACTCAGCCTGGTGCGCGTGTTCTGACGGTTCTCGGACGGTCGGGTTCCGACATGCGTCACGGAGAATCGGTGGCAACGTTGGATGAGAACCGCCGGCTACGTTGGTGAGAAGCGGCAGTCCGAGAGCCTGACGGGCCCTCGGGGGGACATGGCAGGATTGACGGCGATGTAACACAACTATCTTGTTGTGTTTATGATTCCCACTCCTGACCTCGACACCGGTTATCTGCCGCCAGGTATCCACGATGCCGTGTGGGGTGATGTGGCTGGTCGGTTTGCCGGCAACAGCCATCGCGTCCAGCTGACGAACGGTTTGCTCGCGGCGTGTGGCAATCTGGCAGCGGCCGGCTGTCGTCGGCTGCTGCTGAACGGCAGTTCTGTGTCGGCCAAGGCGCTGCCGGGGGACTATGACGCCGCTTGGGAAACCGCCGGCGTCGACCCAAATCTGTTGGACCCGGTTCTGCTCGACTTCAGCAACCGCCGGGCAGCGATGAAGGCCAAGTATTTGGGAGACCTGTTCCCGGCATCGGCACTGGCCGCGCCGGGAGTACTCTATCGGGACTTCTTTAGGACCGACCGCAGTGGCGTCGAGAAAGGCATCCTGTCGATCGATCTGGAGAGCTTGCCATGATTACCAACGAACGACAGTACCGGATCACGCGCAAGAAGGCGCTCAGTTTTGCCGACGCCATCAAGGCGTTCGATGCACGGACGGATGAGCGTGCTGACGTACACCCGCGCTTGCTGCAGGCCGAGCGGGAAGCCATGGAAAGCCAGCTGGCGGACTTGCGGGCCGAGCTGGACGAATACGAGCAGTTGAAGTCGGCCGGCCTGTCGGTCATCCCGGTGGCCTCGCTCGAGGAACTGGCGGAAGGTCTGATCAAGGCCAGGATCGCCGGAGGCTTGAGCCAGCGGTCGCTTGCCCGACGTCTGAAGCTCAGGGAGCAACAGATCCAACGATATGAGGCGGACCGCTACGCCTCTGCGAGCTACCGGCGACTGTGTCAGGTCGCGCGCGCGTTGGATGTTCGGGTCGAGAACGAATTGCTGCTCTCAATCGTGCCGGGTGAGCGTTCGCGGAATATCTGATGGCCGGAGGGCGGATTCCGCTTATGGCGGTTGAGGGGCTCCGGATGCTGGACGGGAGCCCGGTGCTCAAGCTGGAAGGCGGCGCCATGGCGGTGTAATCCGGCTGGCGGCCGGGTGCGGGTTTGATCCGCGGGACGGCGTAGTACCGTAGCACGACCTGCGGGCGGGCCCGAAGGCGTTCGGCCCCCGGCTGGAGGAGGCCTGCGCGCTTGCGGCCGGGAATGTCCCTCGCCAGGGCAGGGGGGTCGGGCGACTGGGAGCTGTTGATCGCCGTGGCGGGGCTGGCGGCGCGGAAATCGCAGCGGTGGACCGCGGCGGCGATCCACGGTGCAGCGCGTCAATCAAGGTGAGACGGTGATCGCAGGGCTGGCACGGAGCATCCGGGTTCTCGTCGATCCCGAAGAGCTCCCGGAACTGAAATGAACGCGCCTCGGAGTTGATTGCGGCATTACTTGGTGAAAGCATCGTGCCTGCGTGCTACGGCTTGCGTCATGCCTCATCCCGCTCATGATCTTCCCGAAATCTGCCGATCTGGTGCATGCGCTCGTGCAGCACAGTGACGATACCGATATCACCATTGTCCAGCCTCTTCCAGTAAACGAAATGCTTCTCGTAGCGGAAGACGCAGCCGTCCACGCCGAATTCCGCCGGAATCGGCCGTGAGGCAATGCCGCCGGCCGCGAGGCTCTCGAACGCCTCGAACAGGCCCGTGACGTAGGCGTTCGCCTTGGCCTCCCGCCAACGGTCCCGGGAATAGCGATAGATTTCGTCGATTCGCAGCGCGGCCGCTTCCTGAACGCGGACCGCCGTCATGTGCCGGGCGGCACCCTGTTCCTCGCGATGACGTCGGAAGCCGAGAGTGGATGGTACGAACTGTCCGGAGCCGCGAAGGCGCGTGTCAGTTCTGCCTTGAGGCGCTCGAACGCCTCACGCTCGGAACGCTCCATGTCGCGACGAATGAGATCGCGGATGTATTCGCTGATGTTCTCGTAGGACCCGGTGTCTCCGACGTTGGCCGACACGAAGTCGCTGAGCCCGCCGCTGACACGGACGGTCATTGTAGTCGTGCGCCGCATGGCCGATTCTCCTTACCGCCAGCGTGCTCAATATGCACAAGATCGAATACATTGACAAGCGGGCGGAACGACGCCCCATGTGCTGAAGGGGTGATGAAACTACTCCTGGGCGAGGCGAACTGTAATTCTTGCGGCGCGCCTGCGCGCGGCCGGGGGCGTGGACGCGGCGGGCTGGCTCCAGCGCTGGGACATGGTACCCAACGCAGGCTCCCCGCTCGCCTTCGACCGGGTCCGGCTTCGCGAACCACAGGCGCGCCGTCGTTCGCCATACCCTCCTGCATGCAGGCCGCGCCGGAGCCCGGGCGACAGCTCACCATGAGGGATCGTCGCGCCCGCGCCGGGTCAACGGCGTGGACGCAGGCGGACAGGTTTCGTATGTAGAGCGGCGGCGCAAGCCCGGCGCAGTAGCGGGCAGCTCGGCCGCGGTATCGGATTGGGAGGATGGGGGAGTGATTCGTAGAGCCTGGGTTCTCGCGATGGTGCTCGCGCTGACCGCCTGCGGCAGCAGCTCGCCTCCGGCGATGCACGATCCGGAAGCGCCACTGCGGGATGCATTCGCGCAGATCCTGGCGGACGCCGACTCCGTTCTGTACGGCGATCTCCTGAACTACCTCGGCAACCATGACGCCGAGCGCATTCCGACCCGTTGTCGCGCCGACACGTGCTCGCTGGGCTTCATCCGGTATTCGGATCCCACCCGGTTCAGCGTCGAGAACTTGGATCTGACGGTGGTGGGGACCCGGCCCGGAATCCGGATCGTTCGGGAGGACGGCAGCTTCGAGTGGACGGACGTGGAAGTCTACGGCGGGTGGATGCAGTACGCGTTCTTCGCCACCCAGGCCGACCTGTTCACCAATCCGGCCGACCCCAACCGGGGCTACACGCGGGTCAAGGCCTATGCGGTCGGGCAGTCGCAGGGCGTCAACCCGATCCTGGCCGGCGCATCGGCGCGATGGTCCGGCCTGATGCTGGGCCGGGACCTCGCGGCCGGGTCCGACCGAGGGCAGGCTCTGCAGGGCGACGCCAAGATTCGTGTGGAATTCGGCGCCAGCGGGATGGAGGCCGATGTGCTGTTCAGCGGCATCGCCGTCATCGGGAGTGGCGCCGCTCGACCGGACATGGAGTGGCGTGGCATGGCCGTGGAGGGGGGTGCCTTCGAGCGCTACGAGTCCCCCTCTGAGCGGATTCGCGGGCGCTTCTACGGTCCCGGTCAGGAAGAGGCCGGGGGGATCTTCGAGCGCGGCACGATCACGGGCGCCTTCGGCGGCGTGCGGCACTGACGTCGCCGTCGGCCCCGGCGCTCCGGTCAGTGGTCACGGAATCTCCCGCGTCGACCCACGCGTTCCAACGGATGTCGGCCACCGAGTGATATCAGCACCGTCTCTTCGGGATATCCGCGTTCTGCCTGCCGTCCTGTCAGTCTGGCCTGGTTGCAACGGCGACGGCCACTCCGCAGGTGACTTCGGAACCCGTGACGCCCTTCTTCGAGTTCTGCAGCTTCCAAATGCGAACGTGGTCATGGTCGCCAGCGCTATCGAACCGCGGCGGAACCCGGTACGAAAGCCCTGCTGACTTCCCGCCGGTTCCGCCGGCTTCATCGTGAGCCGATTCCCGTCTATCACATTAACGGTGGCCTATCCCCCTGGCCGCCGTCGTTCCGGGACATCCATGGAACGCGACGCCGCACCGCCCGCATCCACGCGCATCAGCAGCGGGGGCAGGATGAAGAAATCGGCGAGGAGCGCCAGTGCGACCACCAGGGCCGTGAGCTTGCCCATGCTGGAGTTGAGCTCGAAGCTGGAGAAACTGATCACGACGAAACCGGCCACGAGCACGATGGAGGTCGTGAGCAGGGCGTTGCCCACGGTGCGAAAGGCCACGCGTACCGCATCCGGCGCCGCATGGCCGAGCTCGCGGCGGGCCCGCTGGTACTTGCTGAGGAAGTGCACCGTGTCGTCGACCACGATGCCCAGGGTCATGGCCGTCACCATCGAGAGCGACAGGCCCACCTGGCCGACCGCCAACCCCCAGATCCCGAAGCCCAGCGCACCGGGCACCAGGTTCGGGACCAGGCTGGCGAAGCCCAGCCGCAGCGACCGCAGCGCGAAGATCAGGATGAAGGAGATGCCGACGAGGGCGAGGGTGGTGCCGAGGAGCATCCCGACGATGTTGCGCCGGCCGAGGTTCGCGAACATCAGCGTCGTGCCGGAACTCGCCGGACGGGCGATATTGGGCGCATGGTCCGACAGCCACCGCATCGCCCGCCGATTGAGATCGATCACCTCGTTCGACGACAGCGTCTGCGTCGCCACGATCATGCGGGTGGCCGACCGGTCGGGAGCGATCTGGTTGTTGAGATCGAGACCGATGGGGACCGACAGCTCGTAGAGGAGCAGGTACTGCGCAGCCAGCTCCTGGCTGGCGGGCAGGCGGTACTCGGCCGGATCATCCCCGTGCATGCTCATGTTGAGACGCCGGAAGGTGTCGGTGATGACGTTGACGTGGATCGCCTCGGGCTGTTCCCCGTACCACTCGGCGAACGCCGCCAGGTCGTCGAGGTAGGCGGGATCGGTGATCCCGCCGAGCTCGCGCGATGCCAGCGAGTACTCCATGGCATACAGGCCGGTGAGGTTCGCGACGGTGAAGTCCGCGTCCCGGCGAAACTGGATGCTCTCGTCAGGGTAGTGGAGGAACACGTCGTTCAGGTCGTTGCGGGAGATCGACGCGACCAGCGCCACCACCACCACGCCTGACCCGAGGAGCAATGTCCGGCGATGGCGGATGACGAACTCCGCGAGCGCCGTCATCGCGGCGTCGCGGCGGCGCCGGGTCGCGCGCACCCGGATGGGCAGCAGCGACAGCAACGCCGGCAGGAAGGTCACCGTGAACACGAACGACGCGCCGACCCCGAACGCTACGAAGGTGCCCAGGTGGCGGAACGGCGGCGCCTCGGAGAAGTGCATGCTCAGGAAGCCGAGCGTCGTGGTCAGGCTCGCGAGGAAGACCGGCTGCAGGTTCACCCGCAGCGCTTCGATGATTGCTTCCTGCTTGCGCGCGTCGGTTCCGATGCGCGCGGGCGGCTCGCTGTGCGGGTGCTCGGGCGGGCGGGACGCATCGCCCTGCAGGCGTTGGACGAGGGTCGAAAAGACATGCACGCAGCTCGCGATGGCGACCGTCAGCACGACGACCGGCGCGATGGCAGACGCCGACGTCATCGGGAGCCCCGCCCAGCCGCCGAGCCCCACGGACGTCATGACCGACAGTGCGACCACGAGCATGATGGCGAAGGTTCCGCTGAAGCCCCCCGTCAGCAGCACGAGCATCAGCGTCATCGCAACGAAGCTTGCCGGCACCAGGATCTGGAGATCGCTAAGTGACACTTCCACGAAGGCCTGGTTGAAGGGCACCTGACCGGTGACCCGCACGTCGATGCCGGGGAAGCGCTCACGAACCTCGCCGGCGAGCCGGTCCGCGGCCTCGGCTACCCGGGCCCCCTCGAGCAATTCGTCCTCGCCGGGCAGGTGAACCGTGACGTTGACGCCGCTGACCCGGCCGTCGCGGGCGATGAGATTCCCCGCAAGGCGCGGCTCGGCCAGGGCGACCCTGCGAATTCGCGAACGTTCATCGTCATCTGCGAGGGTGGCTTGGTCCACGAGATCGCGGATCAGGATGTCGTCGCCATCGGCCGTGGCATGCTGAAAGTTGACAAGCGAGTCGACGCGCGCCGCGTACGGAAGCGTCCAGGACTGCTCGGTAAGCCAGGCGGCAGCTTCGAGCGACAGGGCCGAGGTCGCGTCGCGGTCGTCCGGGACGATGACGAACAGGACGTTGTCGTTCGTCCCGTAGGTGTTGTCCATTGCCTCGTGCGCGAGAAGCTGCGGGTTGTCCTGGTCGAAGTAGATGAGGTAGTCCGCCGAGAACCTGAGAAAGATCGTGCCGCTTGCCGCGGCGCCGGCCAGGGCCACCGCCGCGGCGATGATCGGCCACCGCCACGCGATGATCCAGCCGCCGAAGCGAGACTCGAATTCGCTAATCGACTTCAAGGGGCACCTGGGCTCTCGTTGTCTCGATTGGGCATCTCAACCTGCTCGTAGTGAACATGCCCCCAAACGGTGGACCACCTGCAGCGCGAAAATCACAGCTGATCCGCCTCAGGGCCGGCATGCCGGCCGGGGCGTACGCCACCCGGAAGGATTTAGTCGTCAGCGAAGTCCGGCTCAACCAGGCTCGCGGAAACAGGTGTGAAGAACCGCTGCGGTCGATTACGCCGGCGGCCCTGTCGCTGCAGTCCGCGCGTTCGTATTCGTCGTCAGGTTTCTTCGGCACCTGTCGGTAGTGGCCGGATTGCTCCGAGCAGGGCTTCCACCCGACGGATGGCGGCATCGCGCTCGAGCGGCGGGGCATGCCTGGGCCTCGCATCGTAGCGGAGCCAACCCGCGTAGATGGGGGTGTATTCGACCAACCCGTCGAAACGCGCCACATCCGGCTTCCGGGCCGCCAGAATTTCCAGAAGCTGTTCAACGTTGTGGGTCAGCGGATAGGTGTCGCCCCGTAGCGCGGGCCGCGCCTTGAACAGCTTCTCTGCCGCCTGCTGCGGATGGAATCCGAAGATTCGTTAGCAAAGACAGCCGCGTCGCCCATGCCGCGCAACGCGACGATATCCCTCTCAGCCGCCTGTACGTGGACACGGGCGGCCTCAAGGTCGCTCATAGAGCACCCTGCCTTCCCGCAGGGCGCGGGCGAGTACGTAATTTATGGAGTCGCGCCAGTATTCGACATCGTCGCGGCAGTAGACCAGGATGTCCGCGGTCACCGGAAAAGCCCGCAAGCGCCCGATACAGCCGCACAGCCTCGGTGCGAGGGTCCCGGTCCGGCCCGAACGGCTCGGCCTCGACGACCACCAGATCGACATCCGAATTCGCCCGGGCGTCGCCCCGCGCACGGGAGCCGAACAGGATGACCTGATCGGGGTCCACCTCGTCCACGATGACCGTCGCCATGCGGCGCAGGAGCGCATCGTCGACCCGCCGCTTGTTTGGGTCCGCCCGCTCATCTGCGTTTGTCTACACGATCTGCCCGTCCCCGGCCAGCAGGCCTGAACCGTTTCCTTCCGGGGGTCGGAAGCGGGAACCTGCGCTGGCGCAACGTCGGCGAGGGAGTCGTGAACCTCGGTTTGCAGAGTGACCAACTTGCTAGCATATGCTAGCTTTTTCTAGCAAACGCAAACTCACCACCTGCGGGAAGATGATCCATGGCCAAGGTGCAAATCAGTGCAAGGGTGGACGATGTCCTGAAGCACGCTCTGGAGCGATACTGCAAGTCTCGGGGGATCGTCATGAACCATTTCATCCAGGAGGCGCTTATTGACCGTCTGGAAGAACTCGAGGACATCGAAGATGTGAAGCAGCTCCGACACGAGCCGACGCGTCCGCTGCGCGAAGTGCTTGCCGAAATCGGCCTGAATGATCAGACGTGAAATCCGGATCTCGCGCTCGGCGGAGAGACAGCTTGGAAAGCTCCCTCGATCGGACCAGGCGCGGGTTGCCCGGGAGATGCTGGCACTGGCCGACGATCCCTTTCCCAGGGGCGCCAGGAAGCTCTCCGGTTATCACGACGTCTTCCGTATTCGTGTCGGACCGTATCGCATTCTCTACAGCGTTTCGGAGACCGAGCTGATTATTGCCATCCTGAAGGTGGGGCACCGCCGGGACGTATACCGGTAGCCCAAACGGGACAACCGATCGTGCGATCACCGTGGGTGGATGCCATACGCCGGGGGCCGTTCATCCGCCGGCTGGAGGAGGCCTGCGCGCTCGCGGCCGGAAATGTCCCTTGCCGAGGCGGGGACCGGGCGACAGGGAGCTGTTGATCGCCGTGGCGGGGCTGGCGGCGGTCGCCGGCGAAGGTTTGGACCACGAGCGCGCGTAGCCTGTCGTCGTCCACCACGACCACCGAATGCGTAGGCTCGGGCTGATTCGCCGCGAGGCGCTGGTCGGTCGTGACCAATGCGGTGAATCGGTGGGCGCGGGCGCGCAAGCGGCCATCAGCGGCTGAACATCAGAGGAGCTGGGCGGCGTGGCCGCTAGTGGTCAAGGCAATAGACGATCTGATCGAAGCGGTCCCTGGGGAAGGCGAACGCGAAGACCAGCGGCTCCGTGCCAACGCATTCCAAGGCGTGCGAGGCAGTGGGCGGAATGTAGACCGCGCAGTCCGGCCCGACCTCCGTCGTTCGGTCACTGATCTCGATCTGGCCGCGACCGCTCACGACCGTGGCCGACGGCATTGCCGCCGCCACCGGACGCGTCCATGGCTGCACTGCCTGCACCGCGGCCAAGACCCTGGATCAGGGGTTGGAAATCCTAGAACAAGGTCCGCCAGCCGGTCATGATCGTGAGCCACGGCCGGGCTTCCGCGTCGTGTCCGGCATGGCGGGTCGCAACCGCGCCGATCCGGAATTCTCCGCGGGCGAACGGCCGCTCCCATCGCACCGACAGGTCGAGCTGCCGGCCCACGGGGGCAAGGTCGGCCGACAATTGCCGGCGTACGACCGCGCGGTCCAGGGTACGCCCGACCGGAACCGACAGCACGGCGTCGCCGTCCTCGACCCGGAGCGGCTGGGCGAGCGCCAGTCGCAGCGTCCCGTGTCCGGCGGTCAGCCGGGCGGCGTGCAGCGAGAACGCGCTGGTCACGAGGGGCTCGATGCGAGCGATGATGCCGCCCCGCGCCCGGGCGCGGACGAACCCGAGTTCAGGTCCACCGCCCAGCCGCCAGCCGCCCCATTCGTGATCGAGGTCAAGGCCGACGAAGACGGAATGGGCGGCGAGGTCGCCGAAGGCGCCTTCCGCGGTGGCGGCAAGCAGGCTGCGGCTCTCGCCGAGCCAGCCCGCGCGCAGGTCCAGCGACGTGTTCGCGGGACGCCAGGACACCAGCGCACCCGAAACCGGGTCCGGGTTACCGTCGCCCTCGGTCGTGAACGCCGTCGCGACGACGCCGTCGGGCCGGCCGACCGTCAGGGTGATCGCGTCCTGCGCGAGCCGGGCATGGCCGACGTCGGCGCCGCCTGGCGTTTCCCCGAAGCCGAGCCTTGGCCCGGCCCCCGTCGTGTCGCCGTCCGGACCTGCGCTTCGCAGACGGGGGTCCGTCGGCGATGCCGCCATGAAGTCGCGCAACTGCGCGGAAGGGGTCAGCGGGGCACGGGTTCCGACAAACTGACCGAGGTCGTACCAGAACGGCGCGCCCAGCGTGTCGAAACCGGCGATTTCCTGGCCGGCAAAGGTGTTCGCGGGCCCGTCGCCGAACGCCGGGCCAAGCCGCAGGCGCGCCGTCCGCACCGGAGTCCCGGTCCCGACCACCGCGGTGCTGGCCGCGATCCTTGGCACGCCGACCGGCGACAACGCTGCATTCAGGTCCATCAGCCCGTGTCCGTAGGTGGACCTGTCGGCGTAGCGGCCGGTGCGATCGGCGGTGGTGAAGAGACGGGTCACCAGTTCCTCGCTGGAGAGCTGGTCACGGAAGAATTGATCCAGCAACGCGAGTCCGCCGGAAACCATCGGCGCCGCGACCGAGGTTCCCGACAAGGGCGTGTAACCGCGGATGATGTCACCCCGATACGGTCCGAAATAGGCGGCCCACACACGGAGTCCCGGCGCGGCGATGCACCAGTTCGCCGCGATGCCGCAGCGGTTGGAAAACGGGGCGATCTCCCCGTCCTCGCCGATCGCGACGGCGGCGACGGAGTGGCCCCGGAGCTCCTCGATTCGCGTCATAAGACCCGCGAGCACTTCGGGGGAACTGGAGTCGAGCCGGCCCGCAGGCCGCCCGAGGTTGTCGGCTTCCATGTCACCGATGCAATTGCCCGTGCCCGGCCGGCAGAGGCGATCATTGGAATTCCCGGCTGCCCACACGAGCACCGTCTTGTCCCTCCGGCCGGACTGGGCCAGCGCTTCGATCGTGTTCGGCAGCGCATCGCGCAAGTCCCGCTCATCTTCGTAGTGCTCGATCAGTCCCGTGAAGCCGAAACTCAGGTTCAGGACGTCCAGATCCTCGGCGAGAACTTCCCTGTAGAACTCCGTGTTGTCCTCGTCGTATCTGGTCAGCGTGGCAAGCGTGACCGGCTCGATCGCCTTGTCCGGAGGAGGCGAGTCGCCAAGAGGGATTGCGAACATCGTGAGCGAGGCGTACGGAGCGATTCCGGTAAACGGGAACGTGTACTCCGGGTTCACCCGTCCCGCGATGATGCTGGCCACACCCGTCCCGTGCGAGAATTCCTCACCGGTTTCCTTGACGGCACCAAGCCGAAACCTCTCCGTGACCTGGCCGGCGGCTGCTCCTTCCTGGAACGCGGGATGAGAGAGGTCGATGCCAGTGTCGATGACTCCCACGCTGACGCCGTCGCCCGGCCGATCAGTTCCCTGAACGACCTGCAGGTGGCCCCAGGCATCCGCGATGCTGATGGTTGCCAGGGCCCAGCGGTCTTCCAGGCTTGGGGACAAGCGGATGTCTTGAACCGCGTCTTCAATCTGCGTGCGGTACTCGGCCGCGGTAACGCAGCCCTCGGCGGTGGTGACGGGACAGCCGCTGCCACCACTGCATCCCGCGAGGCTCAAGCAGGTCAGGAGAAGAACCGGAGCCGCTCGAAGACGCGGTGTTCCGAAGTTCGCTTGGGATGAGGCCGCCTGGAAAAAGGGTCGGTTCGTGGGCGAGAACATCGTGCAGCCCTCCGGGACCCGGCGCCTACCCTCTGGCGAACTGCTTCGGACGACGCCCTCCATCCTCGCAAAAGCGCCGAGGTCGTGCAGCTTCTGAGCCTGTCCGGCATCCACGATCGTCCGATCTGCCCCGACCGATCTCAATTGTGCGGCGCGGAATGAGGCGATCATTTCGGTCGCCCGGAGGTTCCGCGCTTCTCTCCCTGTGGGGTAGAGGGGGCTCGCAACCGCAGGAGTGAGCTGCTGCCACGTGCGGCCCAGACCAGGCTGACATCTCGCCCGCGGTGGGCAGGGCGCGCCTTCGGGCAGGTCACGCGCAGACAGGGCAAGAGCTGCCGGGACGGAAGCAGGCTCGGGCCGGCGCCGCGAGTCTGGCTTGATCAGCCGTGCCGGATAGTGCCCCCCTGGCCTGCCCCCAACGTTAAAGCACCTGCAGCGAGAAAATCGCTGCTGATCCGCCTCAAGACCGGCATGCCGGCCGGGGCGTGCGCCACCCGGAGAGATTTAGTCGTCAGCGAAGTCCGGCTCAACCAGGCTCGTGGAAACAGGTGTGAAGAACCACTGCGGTCGATTACGGCGACGGCCCTGCCGCGGCAGCCCGCGCGTTCGCATTCGTCGTCGTCAGGTCTCTTCGGTACCTGTCAGTAGTGGCCGGACTGCTCCGAGCAGGGCTTCCACCCGACGGATGGCGGCGTCGCGCTCGAGCGGCGGGGCATGCCTGGGCCTCGCGTCGCAGCGGAGCCAACCGGCATAGGGGGTGTATTCGACCAACCCGTCGAAACGCGCTGCATCCGGCTCTCGGGCCGTCGGCATTTCCAGAAGCTGTTCAAGGCTGTGGGTCGGAGGATAGGTGTCGCCCAGTAGCGCGAGTCACGCCTTGAACAGCTTCTCTGCTGCCTGCTGAGTGTGAAACCCGAAAACCGCAAGGGGGATCCGTCCATTGGATTGACTTGCTGGCAGTCATCCCAACCCACGTCGTAACAATGAGACCTTGACAACATCTTGAAGTCTCTCCATAATATAGACTAGTCGAGTAGACTGGTCGTAATAGGAGGAAAAATGTATGGAAACAATAGGGGCTTATATCGATTACTTGACAGATCAGGTACGTCCCGAATTGTTGCGTCAGTGTTCTTGTGCTACAAGAACACATATGAAACATCCGTCACAGCCCGACCTACCCAACCAATGCACCGGCGAACCGGCGCCCGACGCGCCTGGCGGCGTGGAGCACCGCCAGATCGTCTACCGGGTGCTGTTCGACCGGCCGGCGACCGGCCGGCGCCTGGCGGCGGTTGCCGGGGCGTGCCGGTTCGTCTGGAACGAGATGCTCGACCAGCAGGCGCAGCTCTACGACATGGCGCGCATGTGCGGCGCGAAGCCGCCGGCGCCGACGTTCTTCACGCTGGGGAAGGCGTTCACGCAGCTGCGGCGGGTGACGCCCTGGCTGCAGGCCATGCCGTACGCCCCGGTGCGCTACACCCTGAAGTACCAGGCCGACGCCTGGCGGCGGTTCTTTCGGGGAGACGCCGGGCGGCCCCGATTCAAGCGCCGCGGCCGCGACAGCGTGACGATCCCGCAGGATGTGCGCATCCGGGACGGCAAGCTGTGGTTTCCGAAGATCGGCTGGCTCGCGCTGCGCCGGCGCGGCGGCAACCCGTACCCGGACGCGGAGCCCGTTCAGGCTGTCCTCAAGCGCGTCAACGGCAAGTGGATGGCCGTTGTGTGCTACGCGGTCGCGGCGACTGCGCGTCCCGACGACGGCACGGTCACCGGCGTCGACATGAACGTCCGCCAGGTCGCCGTCAGCGACGGCCGTCGCGCCCGGATCGTGCACGCGCCCGACAGCCGGCGGCTCGAGGCGAGGGTCCGGCGGTATCAGCGCCGCCTTGCCCGGCAGCGCCGCGGCTCGAGACGGCGCGAGCGCACGCGGCAGCGGCTGGCCCGCACGCAGCGGCGGATCGCGCAGCGGCGCCGCAACTGGCAGCACCAGGTGAGCCGGTCGCTGGCCGGGGGCACGGTGGTGGTCGAGGCGTTGCGGACGCGCGCGATGACGGCATCGGCGAGGGGCACGGTGGAAGCGCCCGGGCGGAACGTCCGGCAGAAAGCCGGGCTCAACCGCGCCGTTCTGGCGACGGGCTGGGGCGGTCTCCGCGCGATGCTCGCGTACAAGGCGCCGCGGCTGATTGCGGTGGACCCGGCCCATACCAGCCGGACCTGCGCCGCGTGCGGCCATGCCGACGCCGCCTCGCGCCGCAGCCAGGCGAGTTTCAAGTGCGTGGCCTGCGGCCACGCGGATCATGCGGACCTGAACGCGGCCCGCAACATCCGGCGTCGGGGACTGGCGCAGCTGCACGGCGAGGGGCGTTCGCACTCAGCGACCCCTGTGACCCGTGAAACGGATCAAAAGCTGGCAGCGTAAGTTGTCAAGTAATCGATATAAGTCCCAAACCATTGGTGCTTACGAGGCCAAGACCCACCTTCCGAGCTTGCTTGATCGGGTGGCTCGAGGTGAGAGCCTGACCATCACTCGTCATGGCAAGCCGGTCGCTCGCCTTGTCCCAGTGGCTGGAGACCGGACATTGGCGAAGCAGGCGGCAGCACGGATCGAGGAACGCCGCCGGCACCTGAATCGCATACCGCTTGCCGATCTCGTCACATCGGTCCACGAGGGACACCGCTATTGATGTCCGTCGTGGTGGATTGCTCGATGTTCCTGGCGTGGTCTCTGGCTGATGAGGATGAGCCGGTTGCGATTGAAACCATGCACCGTGTGGTCAGTGCCGGCTGCGTGGCGCCCGTGATTTGGTGGTATGAACTGCGCAACGCACTGCTGGCAAACGAACGTTGCGGCCGGATCACGGCACAGCAGGTGGCGGACACGCTTGCCGACTGCGCGGCCCTTGGCATCGAGACTGACGATCGCCACGATGAGACCTTGGTCTTGTGGCTGGCGCGTGAACATGCTCTGAGCGTCTACGACGCCGCCTACCTGGAGGTTGCGAGCCGGCGCGGACTGCCGTTGGCCACGCTCGACCAGAAGCTGTCAGAGGCAGCGGGAGCCGTCGGCGTTCCTACGATTGGCCGGCAACGCTGAATCGCTCGTGGCCCCGATTGGTGTGCACAGGTTGAGTGGAAATCCGTCGGCTGTCTTCGTCTTCTGTTCCCTCAGACAAATCGGTTCGCAACGAGTAGACCCTCGAGCCGTTGCCCCGTCCGGAGATCCTCGGCGAGCAGCGTGTCACAATCTGCTTCCAGAGCCGCAGCAACGATCAGCGAATCGTAATAACTCAAGCCGTATCCGTCTGTGAGGGTGATTGCCATCTCGTACCTGCCCATGTCGACAGATTGGACAGGGTCCAGCGCTGCTCACACATCAGCGATGGCCCCGGCACTGACATTCCACTTAAGTTCAAATTCACGCCGGAGAACGGCAGCGAATTCGTTCAAGACCTGCACACCGACGACACCACGCGTAAAAATTGACTCTTTGGCGATGTCGCCTTTGCTGACTGGGCCTTGGGTGTAGATCAGCAGGTTGGTGTCGATCACGAACGTCACAGGGCGGTGTCACGCCCGACATCGCGCGGGCGTTCGAGGTCAATTTCGTCCAGCGGCGCCGAGGCCAGCAGCGCCTTGAGCCCTCCGGAGCGCGGTGCGGCGATCTTCTCGCGCAGAATGGCGCGCGTTTCGGCCTCTAGCTCGGGATCGACTAGCGCAGTGGCGACGTCCCGCACGAGCGAAGCGTCTTCTTTCCGGACCTGAACCTCGACGCGCACATGGCCCTGCCGCTGGCGGCGCTTGCGCCACTTGGTGACGGGTGACGGATGGGTGACGGCCATGACTTCCCCGATTTCCGGATCTCTTGCCGGAAAGATGGGGGCACGGCAACGACGATTCTTGCGATACGGTCTTGACCTTGGCCCCCGTATGCTACGCGGTCTCAATGCCAGCCCGTTCCGACGACGGGACCGTGACCGGCATCGACGTGAACGTCGGCCAGGTAGCTGTCACCGACGGCCATCGCGCCCGGATCACGGCAAAGCAGGTAGTGGAGACCGGCATCCGGTCCCTTTTGCTCGTATCGTGCAGTCTGGGTGGCCGAACCAAGGCAAGGCTGGACGACGCTTAGTGGCTGAAATTCATCCTGCAACTGTCCGGCTACGAGAAAGCACCTGCCGTGATGCATCTTCCCGATTGATCTAGATTTGGAAGCATGAAGATGACTGTGGATATTCCGGACCGAGAGCTTGAGGATGCAATCAGGTTCACGGGCGCAAAGACCAAGCGGGAAGCCGTGATCGGTGCGATCACCGACTTCAACCGCCGTATGCGCATGGTGGAACTCATCCAGTACGCCGGCACCTGCACCGGACTAATTGCGCCGGATGAACTCCAGGCGGCCCGTCGCCAGGGGGGAGCCGGCGCTTCGGATTGATACGTCGTCCTGGATACACCTGCTCCGGCCCAGCGGTGACCCGAAGGTACGGAGCCGTGTAGAAGCCGCGCTGGCAAACGGGCAGGCGTGCTGGTGCCCGCTTGTGCAGCTGGAGCTCTGGAATGGAGCGCGAGGACGCCGGGAACGGACAGTGCTCCATCACTTTGAAGCTGTCTTGCCGGAACTCCCGATCGTCGCGGAGGCATGGTCGGCCGCATTCGATCTGGCACGCCGCGCGCATGCGCGAGGGGTTACGATTCCGACCACCGACCTGATCCTCGCTGCGTGTGCCGGACGTCATGACGTGAACTTGGAAACAGCGGACTCAGATTTCGAATTTCTGGATGCGGTGCGCTAACGCCGAGCCGTAATCAGGTTGCCCGCGCAACACCTGGTAGAGCGATTGTCAACGCATGCGATATCGGCCGCGCATCAGCGGAGCAGTCCATTTCATGCTTCGAACGGGTTCAGCACGTCCACACCCAATCCCGCCACATCGGCAACGTTGCGTGTCACGAGGATCAGGCCGTTGGCCTTGGCCGTCGCGGCCAGGAGCGCATCGATGACGGGCACCGGGCGGATCGCATTCATCATGCCCCATTGCTCGGCAACAGCGGTATCGATGGGCAGCACGCGATTGCCGAAGTGCGAATTCACGTCGGCGAGCCACGCCTCGAGTGCTTCGGCCTTGCCCGGATCGCGCTGACGCACCAGTTCCACGCCCTTCCGGATCTCACCCAGCACCAATGGGCTGAGCCACAGATCGTCCTCGTCGACGCCGTTCCACCAAGTCGCCACGGCCGGGTCGGCGCGGTCACCCTTGCGCAACTCGGAGATGATGTTCGTGTCGATCAGGAACGTCACAGGGCGGGGTCACGCCCGAAATCGCGCGAGCGTTCGAGGTCAATCCCGTCGAGCGGCGCCGAGGCCAGCAGCGCCTTGAGCCCTCCGGTGTGCGGTGCGGCGATCTTCTCGCGCAGAATGGCGCGCGTCTCGGTTTCTCGCTCGGGATCGACCAGCGCTGTGGCGACGTCCCGCACGAGTGAAGCGTCTTCTTTCCGGACCTGGATCTCGACGCGCACAAAGCCCTGCCGCTGGCGGCGCTTGCGCCACTTGGTGACGGGCGACGGATGGGTGTTGGCCATGACTTTCTCCATTTCCGGAAATCTTACCGGAACGATGGGGGCACGGCAACGAGGATTCTTGCGATACGGTCTCGGTGCCAGCCTGTCCCGACGACGGGACCGTGACCAGCATTGACATGAACGTCGGCCTGGTCGCCGTCAGCGAGGGCCGTCGGCGTTCCCACGATTGGCCGGCAACGCTGAATCGCTCGTGGCCCCGATTGGTGTGCACAGGTGCGGTCAGCCGCAAAAGCTGCGTTTGCCCGAAGACGCCCGTATCCGTCCAGAGAGGCTGAACAAGAGACGCTCGCACAGCAAACAAATGTCTTGACTACCTATATCTAGTACTGTAAAGTCAGGTTTACACATGATATAGAAAAGTCGAACAAAGTTAGTGTACTGGAGATTCCTCATCCGAACATTGAATCTCAATGGTGACGACCACCAACCCTCCTCGGGTGCCGGCCTGAATCGCGTTGGCGGCAGGTATTCCTCCCGATCTGCCCCGGGCAACCCGCGACCACCGGCACCGACAGGCGAGGAGGTTTCCATCGCGGTCGGCGGCTGTACCCCGAACAAGCGTGCGCGCACGCTTGTGTTATGGCGGTTTCCTAAAGGGTCCTAGGGAACGCCAGTTCGGGTTGCCGCCCGGTCTCCGTGCGGCGACCGCCGACCGCTTTTGTCCGGCCGCCGACGTTGGCATTTCCGGCGAGCTAGCCGGAACTCGGTTCTCCAGACCCGCCTCAGCCTCGCCCGCTCATCTGTCCGCTTCAGCGTCTCGACGGGGGCGCCGTTCATCCGGCCCGTCGTCAGGGGGGGCAGGCGGTTCGTATCGGTACGGTGGGCGTTCAGGCCTGCGCGGGCGGTCGTCCGACTTGGCCGTGCCGTGCCTGCAGGGTGCGGTCCCGTCGTGGATGGACCGGCCCCGGCCGGGTTCCGCCTACGCGGCGGTGGTTACCGCAGCCACGACCAGAACCCGCCGGCCGAGCCGTCGTCGACGTACACCTCCACCATCATCCCCGGCTTCAGCCGCGCATCCGGCGGCTCGATGTCGACGCGCACCTTGATCCGCTGCGTCACCTTCGTGAACGTGCTCGAATCGTTGAGCCGCGGCAGCAGCGAGAACTGGCTGGTCGCCGCATCGCCGATCCGCGCCACCCGGCCCGCCACCTCGAGG
>JAJEGJ010000069.1 GCA_022819905.1 Alphaproteobacteria bacterium | reverse complement strand
GGACCGTGACCACCACGGAGCCGGCGGCCGGCACCACGTAGCGTTCGACGCCAGGCGGCAACCTCCTGATGCCGGGAAGCAGAATGCGTGGACGTTCAACCGATTCGGCCACCATCAGCGCCATGGTCTACTCCGTCATGCAGCATGACTCACAACGATAGCAACCGGACTTTGTCACCGCAACTCTCCGCCGCCCCCCGGGTGTACGTCTCGTTTGTGAGATTCAGGCGCCGGCTGCGGCCCGGCGTTCCCAGAAGTCATCGAAGCGATTGCTTTCGATGGCGCAGCGCAGGGCGATGATGGCGTTGGCGCCGCTGACGGTCCAGCGCATGCCGCCCCGCTTGAGGCGACCGGCGACAATGTTCCGGCAGGCTCCCTCCACGACCCCGCTGGCGACGGCGAGGCCCATGGCCCTGAACGTCGGATAGGCCATGCGCGCGCGGTTGCTTGAGAAGTATTCGACATTCCTGCGGGCCTCGTCGTGGCGTTCGGCATGGCTCCGGATGGCGGTGATGACATCGTCAATGCGACCCTCGTCGAGTTCCTCGCACCGTTGTCTGGCCCACTGCCCGGCCATGTCGGTGCCGGGTCCATAGACTGCCCTGGCGACATCGAAGATATGGCCCTTCGCGTGCCAGATGTCGACGATCTCGATGGCGGCCGGGAAGTATTCGTCGGCGAAGCGCCATATCCATGCTGCACCATCGCCGATCACCACCTGGCGCGATGCACCGTTGAAGCCGCGGCGTTCGACCTCGCGCAGGATGCGTTGCGCAAAGGGCGCGGGCTCCTTGTCGGTGTCGTGGGTGGCGATGGATTCGATGGCCGCGTTGTAGGTGGCTGAGCCGGCATCGCGCACCGCAGAGCCGTCCTTGATGGTGTCGGCCGACCAGACGACGGCCAGCTTCGCCTCGCGGGTCTTCGCCGACCCGTCGGCCTGCTTGCCCGCAACGCCCTCGACCTCGGTTCTGCGCGCCGGCACCCCGGTGCCGTCGAGACCGAGGTAGAGGGTCGAGGCTCCGGAGGGCTCGGGCTCGATGACCGAGGCCTCGTCTGCCGCGATCTCGCGCCCCAGCGCCTCTCCATGGCGCTCCACGGTCTTGGGCGGGACGGCAAGACCGGCGAGATCGCGCATGAGATCGCTGGAGCCGGCGAAGCTGACCCGTGAGGCCGCCAGAGCGACCATGCGCAGCACCGCTGGCGACAGGACGGAGTTCTCCATGCCAAGGGCGCGGTCACGGGGAGCGAAGCCGTGAGCGCAGCTGTCACAGTGATACCAGGCGCGCTGCAGTGTCAGGTCGCCCAGCGCCGTGGTGAAGGTCTTCGGCCGCCGGCCGCAAGAGCGGGCCGTGCCGCCACAGGTGCAGGAGATGCCGGGGCCCTGGTGATCGGAGTGATCGGCATTGAGTTCCCTGGCGACGATCCGCCCCATGATCTGCAAGGCGACACGCCGGACCTCGATCTCGAAGGCCTGGAAGTCCTCAAGACCACCCGCACCGATCAGACGCGCGACCTCGGCCTCGGCTTCCTTCGCGAACGCTTCATCGATGTCCCCCCTTTTTCGCCACCCTGTGCCTCCGCATCCCGGCCCCGCTGCAACCGGGCTGCCGCCAGAGCCTCACTGGCCTCCAGGAACTCCAGCGACATCTCCCGAAAGCGGCCATACTCCCCGACCTGTTGACGCACCTCGTCAAGGTCTTTCGCGCGAACCCGCACCGAGCGCGTCTTGCCATCGAGCGTCCGGGCCAGAAGATAGCTCGGCCCATGGCCCTTGCTGCCTTCACGAGCGCAGTGACAGTTCGGCTTTCCGCACTTGCGCCAGTTGGGTATCAGCGAGCCGGGGCGAAGGTCGCCCAGTGTGGCAAACTGATCGCGGGCGCGATCACGCCGCTCGATCAGGGGAAGAAGGAATGGATCGTCTGCCATGGCATGGTTCCCTGTCCATCTGATAAATAATAATATACCAGATGCTCACAGAAACCCAGGAAATAATCCAACCCTGTCAGACCCACCACAAACAAGACGTACACCCCGATCGAGACGGTCGTTTGATTCTCACAGGTGGACACCCCACGGTGACGCCTGACCGGTCGGCGTGGCTCAGCACGGGAGAGAACGATTTGCCTCACGATCACCAACAGGACCTCGCCTACGGATTTCCGACCGTGTTCGGTCGCGGTCTGCTGGACGAGTTCCGCCATTTCGTCAATCCGCCATTCCTCGTCGTCACGATGGACGACCTCTGGCCACTGTTCTCCCATCACTTCGCCGGTGCGGACTGCAGGCCCTACTTCTGCGGGTCGATCGAACAGGCCGACCTCGACCGGGAGGCCGCCAATCTCGGCGAGGTGCGGGCCGTCGTCGGGCTTGGCGGAGGTCAGGCGCTGGACGTCGCCAAGTATTTCTCGTGGCGCCTGAACCTGCCGCTCTTCCAGGCGCCGACCGCCCTGTCGGTGAATGCCGTCTACGGCCAGCGCTCGGGTGTCCGGCTCGACGGACGGGTCGTCTATCGCGGCTGGGCCGTGCCGCAGGCCATCTACATCGACTATGACGTTCTGGCCGGCTGTCCGCCGGCGCTGAACTGGTCCGGAATTGGCGACATCCTCTGCTTTCACACCGGGGTCCTGGACTGGCGCTATGCCGAGAGGGAAGGGAAGATCGAAGAAAAGTGGCGGTTCGACGGAAACCTGGCGAGGCAGTCCCTGGCCAAGGTCAGGACGGTCGTCGAGAACGTCGACAACATCCGTGCCATGAACGACCGCGGCATCGACGCGCTGGCCGACGGCCTGAAGTGGGGCACGAGCTATCACGGGTCGGGGTGGTGTCCCCGCCACATCGAGGGAACCGACCATTTCCTCTTCTACACACTGGAAAAACTGACAGGGAAGAAGTTCCTCCACGGTCAGCCCGTGTGCCTCGGCGTCATCGTCGGCTCGATTCTGCACGGTGTCGAAGCCGAGGAGATGCTCGATACCATCTCCGGCATCGGCCTCGACATTCGTCCCGAAGCGATGGGCCTGACGTGGGACCAGCTCGAGGAGGGTCTGATGACGATGCGGTCCTATGTCAACCAGGTCGGACTCTGGCATTCCATAGCCCATGACGCCGTCCTGACGACCGGTTTCGTCGCTGACCTGAAAGACCGCCTGGCCCGGGCCTACGCCCATCGTGACCGGTAACCGGTACCGCGTGCTGCGCAAGGCAGGCGATCTCACGGATCCGGGGGGCCTTCCCTTCCGAGCCAGGCCGGATCGAACTCCGGCTCCGGCATCCCCCCGGACTGGCCGCGGAGCACGAACGCATCGCCGTGGGGCGATCTCGGACCGTCGTCTTCGTCCCTGGCGGCGCTGGTCGCAAGGAGCAGCGAGCCGTCCTCGCCTCCGAATGCGCAGGAGGTGACGTTGCCGGTGGGAAGAGCGATCGTCTCCACCGCCGCCCCCCCGGGGTCACGGACGCTGATGCAGCTGCCCTGCCAATGGGCGCTGTATAGGAGCCCGTCACGGTCGGTGGTCATGCCGTCGGGCATGCCCTCGTCGGCCGGAACCGACGCGAACAGCGTGCGGCCGACGGGCCGTCCCCCGGCGTCGAGCGCATAGCGGAGAATGTGGCCGCTGACGGTGTCGGCGAAGTACGCATCCCTGCCATCCGGGGAGAACGCCGGGCCGTTGGCGACGACAAAGCCCCGGTCAATGCACTCGACGCCCGCGGCGCTCACGCGGTGAAGCGAACCGGTCGGCTCGCCTTCGTCGACATCGGAAATCCCGAGCCAGAGAGATCCGTCGGGAGCGACCTTGCCGTCGTTGAAGCAGGTGCCCGCAGGGGGCCGAAGGGGTGCCGGCAGTGGTGTGGTGTCGCCGCTTGCGGAGTCGAGGCGCAGGAATCCCGTCGCCGTTACAAGGAGCACGAACCCGTCGTTCAGACGAACAAGGCACGCGAGGTTCTCGGCGAACCCGCTCGCAATCACCCGGTCGTTTCCACTTTGCGGATCAAAACGGTGCACCCTGCGCCCGTGAAGATCGAGCCAAAGGAACACACCGGAAGCCGGAAGCCACAGAGGCGCCTCTCCGAGATGGGCCGCGGCGGCAATGTGGCGGATGATCCCGAATGGCATCGTCAAGAGCCTCCTTTCGTGTCATCCATTGCGCTTTACTCGCCGCATACAGTCTCATAGCATGACAGTATGCAAAAGAGCGATCATGGGTTGGCTCCGATCACGCCGATTCGCAGACGCCTGGTCACCGACGAGGTCATCGACCGGCTTATCATCGCGATCGCCATCGGCGCGTTTCCACCCGGGCACCGTCTCGTCGAGGAGAGTCTCGCCGCTGAGTTCGGGGTGAGCCGTGTTCCGGTCCGCGAGGCCATGCGAGAACTCTGGCTGCAGGGGATCCTGAGTTCCTCTCCGGGGCGAGGCTGGAAGGTCGCCGCCTTCGATGATCGCCAAATTCGGGAAGTGTGCAGTGTGCGCATCGCGCTTGAGACGATGCTGCTTGCCAAGGCGATACCCCCGTTGCGCGCCGATCCCTCCCGTTTCGCGGAGGTCGA
>JAJEGJ010000071.1 GCA_022819905.1 Alphaproteobacteria bacterium | reverse complement strand
TCGCTGCCTTGTCGCCTCGAACAGTTCCCGCAGCGATGCCAGCGGCGCGGGAACGTCGTTGCAGGTGATGTCCCAGACGATGTCATTGTCGATGCTGAGATATCCGTGATTGAGGCGGTTGCGTGTCCCGATGATGGTTTGCCAGGGGATTTCCGGACG
The DNA here is from genome assembly GCA_022819905.1 of Alphaproteobacteria bacterium. Lineage (GTDB taxonomy): Bacteria > Pseudomonadota > Alphaproteobacteria > TMED109 > TMED109 > VXPW01. The sequence continues at coordinate 62,132 of JAJEGJ010000071.1, read as the reverse complement.
GGCGTCACGTACTTCTTCAGGGATCCGGGTTGCCGCTTCACTGACGAGCTCATGGTTGCATAGGGTGACGTCGCAGAGCATGGGGCTTGCGATGAGCACGGCCTGGTCCAGCCCAGCGGTATAGTCCCGGCCCCGTTCGCAGAACCCGATCATGTCCTCGACACAGAAACGCCGCCCCCGCGGTTCCCGTTCCCGCTCAGACAGGAATCGCCCCGCGCTCGACGTAGAGACGCAGTTCTCGGCGCACGGCGCCGTCGGTCACCAGATCGACGGAGCGACCCAGCAGGTCTTCGATGCAGAACTGCCTGCCGAAGTAGCGAATGGAGGTCGCTCGTCCGTCGAAACGCACGAGGACATCGACGTCACTGCCCTCGCCCGCCTGATCGCGGGCGAAGGAACCGAACAGGGCGAGATCGGTGACGCCGAAGCACTGCGCGAGGGTTGCCTTGTGTGCCCGCAGTAGGGCGAGCATTTCGTCTCGGCTCACCGGCCGTTCCTCGCCCATCGTATCCCGAAGAACCCGAGCGCCACGGAACAACCGACGCTGAACTGGGGCAACGGCAATGCCTCCATCTCCGGCGTCGAGAGATCGAGACGCCGGGCCGCATGGTCGATATCGAAACCGACCACGTCGCCTGTGGATTCAAGGTCGACATTCGGACCGTCGGGGCTCTCGTGCGTTTCAACGCCCGCCGCCACGACCACCGAGACCGACAATTCCGGTACACGGACGGTAGAGCGTCGGCGCTTGTCCCTGCCTCGGGTCCATTCGAGGATCCTGCCGTCTTCTCCGCCTAGCTTTGCATCCACTCGATCTCCAGATTTGATAAGCATTAGGATTATGTGCATCTTGGACGAGGGACTACCCTGCCCGCAGATCAATGAAGTGAGGTTTCTTGATCCCCATGTGTACGCGCGCCGCTGGAGTATCATGGTCCGCCTTCCATCACACGTTCCGCCAATTTGTGGTTGGGATGGGAGAGATTGTGAGGAGAACACGTTCATGGGGAGTAGGTCATGGCCAATCTTGAAGAACCAGCGTGCGAATTCTGTGATGAATTGATGGGGGAATCACGTTCCCGCTTTAACGTGATGTACCCTAAAGTTGGCAGTCGGATTATCGCGCGGAACCGCGGATTTGTCGCGCTACCTACTTTGGGCCAGATATTTCCCGGTAGCTTGTTGATTCTTCCAGAAAACCATGTGGAGAGCTGTGCAAGGCTACCGCTTCAACAAAAGTTGCTACTTTGCGACTTTCTGGGAGACCTACTCGACATTACCCAACAATTTGGATACCCGGCGTTTTTTGAACACGGAGCTCAAAGCTATACTGGTGGTAGCTGTGGTATTTATCATGCTCATTTGCACCTGGTTCCGCTTCCGCACCGCATCCCTGTGACGACAGTCCTTCCTGATTATCGTAGTTCGGCGGAAGATCTTTGCTGCGCCCTCCGAGACCTTTCTAATAGCGATCACTATTTGCTCTTTGGGTATGAGAATAAAGTAGTTTACTCCCAAGTTAAGGATATGGTGCAGTACCCAGAATCGCAATATTTTAGACGGATCCTGACCGAGTACCTGGGTGTGAGCCGGCCTTGGAATTGGCGCGAATATACGACACCAGAACCTGATCTCATTGCTACAATCCAAGCATACGGCAATGCTCATGCTAGTCACTCGTGAAGAGATCGTTCGCGCAATCCAAGACGAACAATTGGTCATAAAACCGTTTGATTGCCGGCGGGTTAGATCGGTTAGCTATGTGTTGTCTCTTGGACGTAGATTTCGCCGCTGGCGCCGTTTGAATGAGCCGATTGTCTTATGGTCTTCATGTGCCGCAAGGGAGCATCTCGAAGATCCCGAAGAAGCTGACAGATTGGCGCTAAGGCCCGGAGAGTTTATATTAGGATGTACGCACGAGAAATTAGCTATACCTGCCAACATGGTGGGGCACATTTCTACAATATCACATATAGCCCGTTTTGGCTTAGAAGTATGTGGCAATGCCAATCTGGTTAATCCTGGGTTTGGTACTTCAGAGCCATCAGCGTTGACATTGGAATTGTGCAATCGTAACCCGTCGCCATTAATATTGGAAGTGGGTGCGCCGTTGGTTCATTTGCAGCTAGAACTAATAGCGGACTCAAGTGAACGATCAGTTCAAAAAAGCATTTACGAAGGAGCCGATCCAGTAGTTGCGCCTCTTCTTTTTGAAGAGTGGCAGGTTCCGACATCTGATGGCCATGGTTGAGAACGCAAGTCTAACCGTAGACGGCCTCCGCTGGCCCCCGCAATGCTGTGTCCCGGCATTTTTGTATGCGGCTATCATAGAGTTGGGGATTCCGTTCGACAAACCAGAGCAATTACCGGCTATGCTCGGCGTACGTGTTGTCCGAAATGAAGCCAATCCTTTTGGGCTGCTGACAGCAGAAACCACTGAGTCCGCTGGTATTTCCGCAGCGAGCGCCGCCAAGGCAATTGAAATATTTTTGCGGAACAATGCAACGACGTTACGGTTCCGTCATATTCGCTTGTGTGAAATTACATTAGGTTTGTGCGAGGATGTGCTCAGGGAAGCTTTGCGACGAAAAGTGATTGTCGGCATTGGAGTTGACTATTCTATACTTTCCGGTCAGCAGTCAGGCGAACGTCCATTGCACGTTTTTCGTGTGTCTTCAATTGAGCAATCGACGTTAACGTTATTCGACGACTCTGGAGAATGTGAGCCACGCGTAATTGACGTGTCATGGGATGCGGCAGAACATGCAACCGTCGCCGCAGATGATGGGCTGTGGCTGATTGGTTCTGTACCGAGCCTCCAGCTGCCTTATACGCTGCCCTATCCAGAGGATGACTAGATGCCTGAAATACGCACCACGGTCATCTTCGACATGATGACACGCGATCACCAAGATGCATTAACTGCTGCGCTAGATGAATACTTGAATAAGGACGTTGAGAAAATATGGCCGGCTGCCCAAGGGGCGGCCTGTCTGGACGCAGAACTTAACGTGTTACCTCTTGAGCGAATCGGAGCCCCGCCAGGGGCGAGTGGTGCCGAGGTATTTGTCGTTTACTATTCGGACACCAAGACGGCGGGTGCAAAGGGAATTAAGCCGTCACTTCCGCTAACGGTAAAGATCGGCGTCCCCAAAAGCATTGGTAGGGAATTTAGTTCTGTTCAGGCGTGGAGGACCATGGGCGATGAACTAGCACGTCACTTTGCGATACCGGTTCACCAATACGTACATGGTGCTGAGCACGCAGTGTTGATTGCCCCATTCAAGTCGGGCAGGATTGAACGATTTGTAAATCCTGACCGCCCCGGCAAGTATCGTCTTGAACTTAATGACTTGTGGAAGCTTTTGGAGTCAATGCCCAGAGATGAGGGCAGCCAGGAATTTGAGGATATTAGTAACGTAATCAATATAGTGCTGCGGCGGATGAACGCAATCCACACGGGCGAGCTTGCACTTCCCCTCCGGGACAAGGTTACATATTGCGGAGCATTATGGAAGTACCTTAGAGGCACTCATTTGTGTAACGACAGCCAGGCACCTCGTGCCGCAATACCTCGTCGATTGTTTGGTACAGCGCAGCGAATAAACGTGTTCGGGCATGAATGGACCAATCCGGCACAAATAGTTGATAAACTGATCGATACGAAGAGGCCGTTTGAGACGTCGCTAGGACAAATTCACGGAGATCTTCACCCTAAGAATATCGTGTTGGACGAGACCAATACTCCTTCGGTTATTGATTTTGGTTGGGCACGAGAGCGCGCGCCAATAGTTATAGACTATATTTTGCTGGACATTAATGTACGAAGCATGACTCTGCCCTCGCAAGTTGATGAGAAGAGCATTCTTGGCCTTTCAAAGTTCCTGGATCCTAACCAAGATGCTGCGTCATTGCCATCCAGCGTTAGACAACATGCAAGGATCATCAAAAAGATCTGGTGTAAACTGCAAAAGCATAAGGTAGTCAAAAACTGGGAAGAAGAATATCTTGGCCCGTTATTCGTGATAGCCTACGGGTTGTTAGTGCATCTCGACAATGCCCGTAATCAGGCAGCACTGATTGCAACGGTGTTGGCGGCAGGAGACTATCTTGGCCGGTGGATTGAAACGGGGGAGAACTAATGCAATCGTATGATGGGCTAACGTTGGGAAATCTTGGCGAACTGCGCCTTCTTGACGAAATTGTGTTGCCATTGGCGCGAGAGCTCGATGTCGAAACCACGGTAGGAGACGACTGCGCGTTTGTACCTTCAGCCACGACCCTACTAGCAATAACCGCGGATGTCGGCCCGGCCCCGCTATTGCAGCAAATTGACAAGTATCAAAATGACCTAGAGGCCGCAGGTTGGTTGGCAGTTGTTGCAAGTGCCAGTGACATTGCCACAGCTGGGGCTAAACCGCTTTGCATGGCCAACTGTATAGATGCGCCACCAAGCATGCTTGTTGACGACTTGGTAAGCTACCTGAGAGGTTACTTTCGGGCATGCTCGGAGTTCGGGTTTCGGAATGGGGGTGGGGACCTTCGTCATGGTCCGAAACTGGCTGCGCGAGTGTTCGCAGTGGGTAGTTGCCGGGAAGGTTGTCGCGTAGGACGAACTGGTATTAGCGAGAACGATCGCATAATTGTTGTCGGTCCGACTGGGGAATTCATGGCAGCATACTTGTTGGTGGCGGCCGAAGCCAGAGACGGAATTCAATCCGAGTATTTGCACAGTAAACTATGCGATAGTGTCTTGAAGTACCCACGCCCAAAGTTGAAGGAAATGGCAAGACTTGTGGAAGCGAGGTTGGTGGTTGCTGCCTCGGACACTTCAGACGGGCTTCTGGGCGCAATTGATAATCTTGTTCGAGGATCTCATTGCGGGTTTGAACTTGAGCTGGACGAGGCACTGCTACCTAAGTTAGTTCAAGAAGCTGCACACAGCACTGGCATCGATCCTTGGAACATTTTCTTTGCTTGGGGCGATTGGTCTGTAGTGATTGGTGTACAGTCACGGGACATGAGTCGGTTTAGTGCTGTTTGTGAGGACCTACAAATCGAGTACACAGTTTTGGGACACGCTACCACGAATACGGGTTGCATCGAAGCTCAACTCCACACCGGAGAGAGAGTGAGTGTTACAGCACTCAGGAACGAGAACTTTGTTACTAGTGGGTTCAACGCAGGTTTGGATGGCCATCTAGATTTTATCCTCAAGACAAAACTGTTTCATCCTCTGAGGAAGCAGTGATGCGCCGACTGGGGAGGCGGAAGCGAAAATGATTCTTGCGGTAACTGCGTCAAAAATAAATTGCCATTTCAGTGAAACTGGTTTTTATCCCTGTCACTCGTTGAGTGGGATCGAAAAGCTAAGTTCGGCTGGGCTTTGGATGGGCCCTCGTGACATGCTTGAGGAGGATCCGCGATTTAGGCAATTGATACCTTATGTCCTGATTCGAGTGGGCGATCGTTTTGTTCGGTACACTCGGACGAGTGATAGCGGGGAAACCAGATTACATCAACTCAAATCCATTGGCTTTGGAGGTCATGTTGATCTTCCAGATCTTGTAGCCGCCGGAAATGTTGTGGATTTGAAGGCAACGCTACGTCGCGCAGCTGTCAGGGAAATGGAAGAAGAGCTTGGTGACCTAGATTACATTGACCATGAATGGCAAGGGATATTGGTCGAGAATGGGACTGAGGTAGGTCGAGTGCACATTGGGCTGGTGGAAATATGGACACTACGGACACCGCCACAGGAACTTGCAGAAAAGGCATTGGATGCGTTAACGCTTTGCTCTGTTGATGAGTTGAAGCGCTGCCGGGGGCAACTTGAAACGTGGTCAGATATGTTGTTGGATCACCTAAATGTAGCGGCAGGTTAGGTTGTACGTTGTGACAAGTGACGAAAAGAACGTGACTATTGCCACAACATCGGAAATGTCCCTAGTGTCCTGATTCTGAAGTTGTGACGAGTTCGTGCTGCCGTTGAGCAGTGTCGAGGGTGCGCAGGCAGAAGCGTTTGATGGTGGCGAGGATATCGTCGGCGGACTTGGTCCACCGGAAGGGTCTCGGGTTGGCGTTGACGGTGTCGATGTAGTCCCGGATGGCCTGTTCAAGCTCGCGCGTGGAGCGATGGACACCGTGGCGCAGCTGTCGTGCGGGTCACCACCTCGGTGATCTGTTCATCGCCGATCTTCCGCGGCGCACCCGAGCGCGGCTCGTCGTGGAGGCCGTCCACCCGGCGCTCGGCAAACCGGCGGCGCCACTTCCCCACGGTGTTGGCATCGGCGCCGACCTGCTCCGCGATCCTCTGGTTCTCCAGACCCTCGGCCGCCGCCAGCACAATCCGCGCCCGGCGTGTCAGGCCCTGAGCCGTCTTCCGGCGCCGCGCCAACCCCTCCAGCTCCTGACGCTCCGCCGGCGACAAGGTAATCGCAACCGCTGGTCTCCCCATGATCCATACTCCCACACAGGACGCGGAAGTAATCGAACAAACTTCTCGATCAGGACACTAGTTCATAGGTCACGTTGCCGGTTCACGGAAGCGTCCTCGATACCTCGCGCTGCAGGTCTTCGTAGTTCCAGGTCGCGATCTCCTTGCCGTAGTCGAGGATCTGACCGATGACCCACCGCCGCGCCTGCGGATTGCACCAGAGCTTGAATTCGGCGAGCGTCAGGCGCCCTTGCGGGTTGGCGTACAGTGCGTCCACGAACCCCGCTTGCGTGGCTAGTTCCCGGCAGACGGGCACGGTGCCGACATAGGCTGCATCGATCGAAGCGATGGGCAGCGTCTTCGGGTACCGGAACAGCAGATCCCGTAGCGTGGATTCGTCAATGCCCCCCTGGGAAGCAGGGACGCCGAGTGGCATCCGGCGCAACATTTCCTCCGCGCTTGCGACACCAAGGGGGAGGCGGATCAGGTCACCGTAGGCCTCGTTGCTCGTGCCCATGTCAGCGGAGAGGACTCCCGGAGAACTAAGGGTCGTATAAGCGCGATTACCTGACGACTTTTAGGGAGATATTGCAATGAATTTCAAAGGTGCCGTGTCCAGGCGAAGTACGTCGGGTACCCCTAAACACTCTAATATGACGGGGGAAGCCGAAATCTTTGGGTGCAATCCGCAGCGTGTGCACCGAATAGAGGACGAGATTGGCTGGAAGAGCGTCTTCATCGGTACTCTCAACTTAAGGTGGCCGATGGAGTATTTGATGATCTGCGTGCTTTGCCTGAGTTATTCTTCGAGCGCCCACAGGATGTTAAGCATCCAGCAAACTCGAAAAACTCTGAGATGCACGGCGGATATTTCTGTTACAGATCTGTCGCAGGGCTGGGGCGGGCAGGACCAATATGCTTTGATGCGTTAGGAGCGATGCGATGCGATGAATATAACTGATGCCGAACCGAAAAGAGTTCGCGAAGGGGCGCATACTCTGTTGCGTGCTGAGAATCCGACCTAGGTGCGGTATCGGCACATGAAGCAAATTGAGCAATTAAGCGCCATCGCTGATGGTCGTCTCGCTACTACCACGGATCATTCACTGCGATTGGAGTTGCGTCTGGGAAACGTTCTCCGACTAGCGGCTTGTGCCGATTGCCAAGATACCTCTCAACGCCTGGAGCTTGGGAATTCGGTACCTCTGCCCATGTGACCATTAGTCTGAGATGTTCGTAGGCTTGAATTTCTTCGTCGCTTCGATGCTCCGTGAGCCTGTTTCGGATGTTGCCGGAACCCACTCGTACCACTCGGGACGGGTCTCCTTGATGCCAGATGATGTACACACCAATTCTGTTGGTCACGGCGGTTACATCGAAGGTGTTGAGCGGACACCAAACGTCTCCCGCACATTTCATCCACGAGAGTTGCATTGAGATTCCTTTGGGACAATCAGACAGTTGGTTAAGGGCTGGGCGAATCTACCCTCTTCGGTTGTGATTTCACAGTCGCACGTAGTCACGCACGGTTCTGCGCAGTTGTCTATATAATTCTCATTACCAAGGCGAGCGGCGCAATCAACGCCGGACCGGAGATGAGGCGTCGCATGGCCGCTCTGGTCTGCTATCTGGTTGCGACAGACCGCATCAGTGACGGGCGAAAATTCGTCACTTGGAAGCTGTTGAATGATGCCCGTGGGAATGGCATGGAGGCCTGGCTGGTTTCCGGCGGCACGAAGGGCGAGATCGATGACCTGCCGCATCCAATGGAAGGCAATTCTTTCACCGTCATGATGCCAAGGTACACGCCGAACAGGCAGGAGCGCTTGAAGCCGCATAACCCTGCTAGCGCAGCAACCGGCTGACAAGTCTAGACGCATCAACGAGGAATACATACCGATGCAAGGGAATAACTCGTGAACCTCAAGAGGCTTTTCTGGGACCTCTATAAGGCACCGACCGAGCGGAAAGTTCACAGCGTGCTAGAGCGGCATGATCTTGCCGACAATCCCGCGCGTTGGCGCCCTTACGGGGGGAACGAGAGCAATTTCGGGGTTGTGGAGAATCAGCAGTCCTCACCCATTCCAGCGATGATCGAGAAAATCACGAACGGAATCGATGCGATTCTGATGCGTGCTTGCGTCGAACATGGTGTCGACCCCCGTTCGGAGGAAGCGCCGCGCTCTATCGGCGAGGCGCTGAACCGCTTCTTCCCCGACCACAAGAACTGGGACCTGCGGCAACGAAGACGCCAGCTTGCCGAGCGGCTGCAGATTCTCGCCGACGGCCCGCGAATGGAGACCTCGCTAGTAATCTATGACGACGGTGAAGGTCAGGCCCCAGAGGATTTCGAGAAGACCTTTCTGTCGCTACTGCGCGGCAACAAGAACGACATCCATTTCGTGCAGGGTAAATACAATATGGGTGGCGCTGGCGCAGTTGTGTTTTGCGGCCGCCACCGCTATCAGCTCATTGCTTCCAAGCGGTTCGACGGCAGCGACGAACTGGGTTTCACGCTTGTACGTCGCCATCCCCTGACGGCCGATGAAGAAAAGCGCAAGAAGGCGACCTGGTACGAGTACCTGGTCGTTGACGGTCGGATCCCTGCTTTTTCCTGCGGGGCGTTGGAGCTTGGGCTACATAACCGCAAATTTACAACCGGAACTGCTATCAAACTCTACTCTTACGATCTTCCGTCTGGGTCGCGATCTGTCATCTCGCGCGATCTGAACCAGAGCATTAACGAGTACCTTTTCGATCCTGCTTTGCCGGTCTTTACGATCGACAACGCGGATCGCTACCCGGACGACCGCAACCTCGAACGTGATTTGTACGGGCTGAAACGGCGCCTTGAGGAAGACGGCAGCCGATACGTCGAGCAGTTCTTTTCCGAGCATGTGGTCGACCAAGAAATCGGTCGGATCAGTGTGACCTGCTATGTGTTCAAGCCGCGGACGGAAAACCGCAGCGTGAGGGAAACCCGCGACACGATCCAACGGGAATTCTTCAAGAACAACATGTCCGTCCTGTTTTCCGTTAACGGCCAGGTCCACGGGCATTACACGTCCGAATTCATCACGCGGTCGCTCAAATTCCCGCTATTGAGAGATTACCTGCTGGTCCATGTGGACTGCACCGACCTTCACATCGAGTTCCGCAACGAACTCTTCATGGCCTCGCGTGATCGACTCAAGGATGGCGCGGAATCCCGGAATCTTCGGCGGAGGCTTGCCAACCTACTGGCCAATGGCCGGCTGAAGGATGTCCACAAGCAGCGGAAGGCGTCGATTACCGTGGAAAGTGGGGACGCCGAAGAGCTCTTGCGCAACCTTACGCGCAACCTTCCAATCCGTGATGAGCTAGCGGACCTGCTCGGGCAGACGTTCAGGATCGGCGACAAGCGCGACGGCAAGCGGAACGAAAAAGCGAGAGAGACCTCCCGGAAGAAATCTAGGGAAAAGCCTGCGTTCCACCCGCAACGGTATCCAAGCTACTTCAACATTGCGGCCAAGCAGGTCAATGGGGAGGCGTTTCCGATGGTGCAAGTGCCTCTCGGAGGCGAGCGCACGATAAGGTTTTCTACGGACGTGGAGGACCAGTACTTCGACAGGGTGCAGGATGCGGGAGAGCTACAGATCGGCCTGCTGGAGCCAGGCTCCAACGACAATGGTGGAGGAGACGGTCCAGGCCAGCCCCGGGATGTTGAAACCGTTCTCAACGTGGTGAAGTCGAGCCCTCAAGACGGGACGATTCGAGTCGTGGTGAAACCGACCGGGGAGGTGAAGGTCGGCGATGCCATCAAACTCCAAGCATCCCTGTCCAGCCCGGAGCGATCACTGGAGCAGATCTTCATGGTGCGGATCGGCGCGCCGGAAAAGAAAAACACCGACCCCAAAAAGGGCGACCAGCCCGACACGCGGCTCGGCCTTCCCCAACTCCACATGGTCTACAAGGATGAGAGCCGTGGCAAACCTACATGGGACAGCTTGGAGGAGGCCAGCGTTTCAATGAACCACGATGTTGTCGTCTATCCGCTGGTCGAGGGCGACACGCTGAGCGCGGTCTATATCAACATGGATAGCAATGCCTTGCTGTCTCATCGTACGAAGCTAACCAAAGAGGAGGCGATTGCTACTGCTGAAAAACGATATGTATCGGCGGTCTACTTCCACACCCTGTTTCTCTACACGATTACGAAGAACCGTAAGTTCGGGATCGTCCAACAGAAAGAGGAGGAGGACGCCCAAGAAAGTGTCGAGGTCACAGACTATATTTCGGACCTGTTCCGGACCTTCTATGCGCAGTTCCTGCTGAACTTTGATACACAAGAATTGATCGCTGCGCTGGAGGCTTAATCGGATCGGACGAAAACGATCCTTGCCGCAATCTGCCACTTTGATGGCGGAAACGCCTGATGAGCAACGACGCGACGATGCACGTTCTGTTGTTCGACGAAGACTGCGCTGTTATTTCATAGGCGGCCGGAACCTGCAGTGCGGTGCAGCAGCATTTATATGAATTGGCTTCATACTGTGCACTGCCTTCAGATTCGAATACAGAGGAAACACCACTTACCGTGTTCTCGATCCCTCAGGCGTTAGAAAACAGGCTGGCCGAAGAGTTCGAGGACCTAGGGAGCGACGCTCTGGCGGAGACCATCCTGCGCCTCGCCGAGAAGCATCCTGAAATCGCCAAGAAATCTGTGAAATTCTGCCACAAATCCGGCGAGTTCCAAGTATCTCTGATCGAGCCGATGTCTTTATTTGTGACAAATGACACATGAAGCCGCGACCTCGGCGGTGCCGTACGCCTCATCGATCTCGATGTCCTCTAGCCCTGTCCGCAGAGGGTTCTTGGGTCGGCGGAGCCTCTTGCGGGCGAGCCGGGCTTCGTAGTCGGCCTCAATCTCCGCTACGCGCTCGGGACGCTCAAGCTCAGCTAGGGATTCGCGGTCGCTCCATGTGAACGGCGAACCACTCTCCAGCGCCGTCTTCTCGTACCTCTTGGCCTCCTCGAACGCATCGGGATGCTCTCGCTTCAATCGGACCCATTCGATCTTCTGCTGATAGAAGCAGAAGGTGCAGCCGCTCCTTGAGCGCCATCGATAATAAGTCGGCAGGCCAAGTCCTGATGACTCAAGCAAGTCGACGACGGCAGCTCTGTCGAGCCCGTGTTCTCGCAGAGGGAACCGCACTTGGAGATTCGGATGCGTCGCGTGCATCCCGATGCGCTCGGGTTCGTCTGCGCGAATGGCCACATAGCTCATCACACTTGTCCCGGCGTTCAAGTCATCCCGGATCCACCGCTCGAGGGGCCGGAGTTTAAGTTGGCGCGTACACCAGCGCGTGCGCGGCGACGGTAGAAAGTTACCGTATTCTCGCAACCAGAAGTCGAAGTTCCGGTCGGGGTTGAGGTACGCGATCCGTTTGCCAAGAAACCCTTCGAGCCGCCCGAGGAATTCATAGACCTCGGGTAGTTCTTTGCCGGTGTCCGTGAAGAAGTATCCGACATCTAGCTCCGGGTAGGTCTGCCGCATGAATACTGCCAGCGCAGCGCTATCTCTACCTCCTGACAACCCCAAAACGTGTCTCTCGGTCATGAAGTGGCCACCTTTCGGGTGTGGATTTCGCCCGCTTGCGCAGCCCGGAGCCCGGCCTCGGCGAGTGCCGCCAATAGCAGGTCAGCGTCCAGTCCGGCTTCATTGAGCATGGAGATGACCTTTTCGGCCAGCTCTCCGATCTCAACTCGCTCCGCCTCTGGCACTTTGAAACTCTTGATGAAGGAGCGCTCTGCCTCACCGGTCCCGAACACCACGGCCATGGCGTGTTGTGTTGGCTCCCGGCCCTGTACACGCGCCAGCATCTCCGCCTGTCGGAAACGCAGAGCCAGGTCCGCCAACTCCAACGCCGCTTGAGTGGGTTCCATATCGGACCAGTCGCGCGCCGGCTTATGGACGACGAGTCCCGCGATAGATTCCATATCCTCCTGACGGCCACAAAATTCGGAGATACGTGTAACGAAGGCTTCAACCCGAAGATCGCCGCTTACTCCCGACACGACGCGTGCACGATGGCGAAGCTCGTCGAGATCACTGTCTCTGTGTCCCAGGGCATTCAACATTCGATCACGTAGGCCTTCCAGCATGCCTTGGTAGGCGTTCGCCAACTCACCGAGCGCCTCACGGATCGCGATTGCCGGCGGATAGCCTGCAGAAGCTGTCGCGACGTGAGGCAGGTCTACGAAGAGAGTCCGATGCGGGTCGCTCGCATTCAGCAACACCCGTCGCACATCCTTCGTGGGCTTGGTCAGGGAAGATGTTCGTCGCGTCCAGGCGGGAAGCCGGAACACGAACTCGACCAACGCACGGGCGACCGCCAAGGGCTCCGCTACCGGTGTCGTTCCCGTAATGCTGCCAACCGTCTGCGCGAGGTCGGCCATGAGTTGCTCGTTATCCGACCGGCGAACAACGAAACGCAGAGAGATTGGCCCTTCGTCTTGAAGTAGGCGATCCGCCACGAAGTCGTTGACGTTAGGCTGGAAGACCCCCTGGGCATACACGGCCACTGACGACTGGTGCGCCAATATGAAGGCCATGGCGAGAATGGGAAGCAGACCGCGGCGGATGCCGTAGGGAGGTGCCGTCCATATCGCATAGAGCGCGGACAAAGGTACAGGCTCTTCTGCCGTCTCCAGCAGTTCTTCGGCCTTCCGCCACATCGGGAGAAAGGTTCTGCCGACAGGACTGCGCCCGCTCGGTGCCTTGAAATCCGGTCCTGTCTTGGTTGGACCGTGTAGACCGGCTGCTTCTAGAATGGTGCTGTAGAGGCCCCGTTCAGCCGGAAAGCCCTCGATCCCCAAGTGCTCTACGGTGCCTTGACCGACCATCGCGTGAAGAAGCTGCCGCACGGCGGCCTGACTGTTGCTGGACGGCCTCTCGCGGTTGACCAGTTCGCTATGAACGATTGGCGTCTCCGGGAAGGTATCGTCTGCGATGCGTGACACGAGCCGCGCCAATGTCGGCGTATCCGCTTCGTCATGGGACTTTCCGCGTAAATACCAAGTCGCTTCGTTGAAAGATGTCTTTAGTTCCTCCTCCAACAGTGCGCTCACCGCGGCAATCCGAGCCGAGATTTCCCGCCGTGCCACATGGTCGCCTTCCAGCTCAGGCCGATTCGCGTGCACGGATTCCAAGGCTACTAACTCGCCTCCAAGCTCGCGAATAAGTTTGGGGTTGCGGGACATGCCAATGACCACGGGCCAGTCTCCCGCCTCTTCCGAGAGGGCGCGGCACATTTCCTCTGCTTCCCGCTGCGTTTCGTCGCCCTCCGGCATTGCCAGAAGGAATTTACCTGACGTTCCGTTCTGTGGCTCGAAAGACCGAACTGCCGCGGATGCGTTCGCGAGCGGAACGATGTCCGTTTCGAACCATCGGAGTGTGCCTGTCCGGTAGTAGTGTTCCTTCGCCAACAGAGGCTGCAAATCCGCCAGACGCGAAAGCCGGTCCAGGTTCAGGCCCGATGCGCTTGCGATCGCGACTTCGACGGCTTCCACTATGTCGAAGTCGCTCCCGTCATAGATCGCCCATGCATCCAAATGTCTCCGGAAGATGATCACCGACCAGCTCTCAAGATCTTCGAGCGCTTGGTCAACCAAGCTCTCGGCCACGTCGTTGACACTGGCGCGAAGGACAGCCCGCTCCGCTACCAGGCCGGAGCCGTTGTGGAACAGATCTACAAGGGCGATGGTCTTAGCTAGGCGGATATGCTGCGGCGATCCCCTGGCTTCGCATCGCTCCACTGCCTCGGCGCCCTGCGCCCAGCGGTGTCCATCTGGCGAAGCGAGAATTGTAGGCTCAAGATTGATTCTCAAATACTCCCACAGCCGCGCAGGGTCGTAAGTCTCTCCGCTAGCCGCAGGGACTGCGCGAAGGAACTCGCGAAAGCCGTCGGGTTCACTCGATCCCAAGAAGCCGAACGTACTCCGCTCGTTCTGACCGAAGCGGCGTCGGGACATCGGCCCCAGCAGGGTGGCCGTTACCGGGTGTAATGGCCAGCAGGCATCGAGACGTACCGCCAGGTCGTCGGGGGTGCCGGGCCGGCGTCGGCTGATGGCTTTGGCCACACTCTCGGCAACCGCCATGCTGTCCGGATGTTTGCCTCTTGAGATGACCGCCCGTCCGATAAGGTCGATCACTTCGTCGATGGCCGTCACGATCGGAATATCGACGTAGCGTCCCTGAACTTTGGCCCAATCGTCTCGTACCTCTCGACCCAGCCGCGAAGCGTATTGCTCGAACGCCTGATGCAAGATGCCGAGAATGACCAGTCGTCCCTTGCATCGCCCGGCCGCCTCCGCGAGTTCCTGGAAGAAGTGGATATCCGTTCCTCCGGCAGCGGCGCCCTCCAGTATCTTGCCCATCTCGTCGAGGAGAACGAGCACGCCACCTTTCGGACGTGCCTCTGCTTCTCTCTGGAGCCGCTCGATCACATCGCGGCCGGACCTGTCGGTCTTGCGGCGCCGAGTCCTTGGAGCACCCCTCTCCGAAGCCACCGCGATGGCAATCGCCTCGCGGAGGTCTTCGATTGGATCGCCTCGCCGGCCGACCAAGGGGACCACAAGCCAGCCTTCCATTTCGACAGGAAAGGCCCGGTCGAATTCGGGTACGTCGCCAAGTAGCGAGTGGGCCCAGCCCCGCGAATTCGCGTTGCCGCTGATCGAGGCGGACAGTGCGACCGCCAAACTGGACTTGCCGCCGCCATATGGGCCGGTCCAGGTAAAGGCCCTCTGTTCGGTCTCCACCATGAGCCTAGCCATGGTCTCTAGGGCGAACTTGTTGGAGCCGTGACAGACGAAGCCGTTGAGAGCAGCGGCCCTGCCCAAGTCCGTGTCCACCCGTATCGAACGCTGAAACCGGCGCGCAACGTTGACCTGGTCGGAGAGCATCATTTCAGGCGACCCTCCCTTGCGTGCCAATTTGGTACGCTAGGTCGAGCAATGCCATCGGCTCCACGCCCTCGACCCTCCGGGCGACATAGCGTACCCCCGCAGTATCCGACCAAGCGAATTGTCCGCGAGAACTATCGTCGATTCGTGCTAGCCGCTCGATCAGGGAATATTCATCGAGCTTGAACACGCGCCCGGGAGAGCCTGGCTCGTAAGCTAGGCTCTCGACAGCCATAGTATTTTGGGTGGGTGCGTGCGCATCCCAGAACCGGGCGAGCGCGAACAGGAATACCCCGTCGGGCAGGTTTGGTTTAGGACCCCTGCGAAACTCGAACAACTTGCTGCTCACGGGACGAATTAAGCCCAGTTCCGCGAGCACTGGTTCCATGCTGTCGTCAGAGAACCTTGAGGTGGTTCGGGGAACGTAGCTTCTGATGAAGCATTCGACATCCCGCTTGATCGTGGCCGTCGATGTCCGTTGCCATCCCCGTTCTTTGCACAGTTCTCCGATTGGCGTGGTGATAGAATCGCGTTCGAAGGTTTGGGCTGCAAAGTGATTGAAGGCGTAATACCAAGTCGTCGTCCGCGCGGGGGTCCCGGCGATCATCGACTGCATCAGCCATGTTGTCGCCGGGGTCTCCATGAAGGGATCGCGCCCGGTGCCTTTGTCGAACAGAAACGTCCCAATTTCGGTCGGACGGTACTTGTCGCCATCCTCTTCGATAATCTCGCAGGCAATGGCCCAATGCCGGATAGACGCGACCATGTTCTTTCCAACGCCGAACGTAATAATCGCCTCGGGCTCCGAGAAAATTTTCTTTGGAGCACCCCGCTCGCATTTGGCGACAGTGTCATAGGCCTTCCGCAACCAGAGGTGTCGGAGCGGGAAGGTCTCATGTCCTGAAAATTGTTGGTCCTTGAAATCGGGTTCGCCGAGGGGCCCGCGTAGCATGGGTGTCTCCTACTGGACGAGTCGTCCAGGTTCAAGATTGAGCCATGTCATGCCCATGGCGAGTTACACTCTCCATCGACATACACCTCAGGCAACCGCGAAGGTTCGGTGAGAATGTCCTACCTTGTCGGCAAGAAGCATGGCGGCCCGTTCCACATCGTCCATGGACGTGAACCTGCCAAATCCGAAGCGGATCGAGCTGTTGGCTTCTTCCAGCGTCAAACCGAGCGCTAGGAGCACGTAGGACGGCTCAATCAACCCTGCGTTACAGGCCGACCCAGTCGAAGCAGCGATTTCTCCCTGTACGGACGCCAGTAGCGAATCCGCGTCGGTCCCCGGGAAAACGATGTTCAAGTTGTGCGGGAGCCGGCGGACCATGTCACCGTTGATCGCGGCGTCCGGCAGATACGAAGACAAGATCGACCAGAACGAGTCGCGTAGGGCCTCGCAATGGGCTCGTTCCTGCGAGAGTTCTGTACCAGCGATACGGCAAGCCTCTCCAAGACCGACGCACAAGAACGGAGCGACCGTACCAGCCCTTAATCCCTGCTGCTGCACGCCCCCAATTATGAGGGGCGCAAGAGGAACAGGGCAGTGTCGAGAAACATAGAGCGCCCCGATCCCTTTCGGCCCATAGAACTTGTGGCCCGATAGGCTGAGCAGGTCGATGTTGAGCACTGCGACATCGATCGGAAGTTTGCCTGCCGCCTGCGCTGCGTCCGTGTGAAACACGACCCCGCGTTCTCTGCAGAAGGCACCGATTTCTGCGATCGGTTGCACGGTTCCAATTTCGTTGCTTGCTGTCATCACCGAGACCATGGCGGTGGCGTCCGTCACCGTCGTCTTCAATGCCGCCAGATCGACCAAGCCACGCTCGTCCACTGGAATAACGTCTACCGTGATGCCCGAATTGCAAAGGGACAGCGCTGTGTTGAGCACGCACTTATGTTCGATCGCCGTCGTGACGATGTGATTGCCGCGTCGCCCGTTACTTCGCGCGATTCCCTGAATTGCCAGATTGTTGGCTTCGGTCGCACCGGAGGTAAAGATGATCTCGCCGGGATCGGCACCTATGAGGGCAGCGACATTTCTTGCCGCTTCCTCCACCGCCTCAGCAGTTTCCCAGCCGAAGAGATGCTCCGAATGTGGGTTTCCGAACCTGTCTTCGAGATATGGGAGCATCGCGTCAAGAACTCGCGAGTCGAGCGGCGTTGTAGCCTGATAATCGAGGTAGATGCGCTCTCTCATGTCCGTCCCGGATGGTCGGTTTCCGCGCGCCGCTGTAATGGCAACTCCATCTGATCGTTTTCCTGCTGTCGCTCGATGAGATCGGCGATCGCCCTACGAATCATCCAAGCCAAAGACACTCCATGCCTGTCAGCCAGCCGAGAGAGCCTTGCATAACTCGCCGGATCTAGACCGACCGACAGCCGCACAGGTGTCCTCTTTCCCCGTGGACGCGGCATGCGACACCCCATAAAATGACACCATTATGCACCACAAAACATCAAATTCAACCGAACTCTCGTGGAGTGTGTAGCGCGCTGCTGCAGTGACAAGTCGCCAAAAAACGGCGGTACCGTCCACAAAGCACGCATCTACTTTGGACGCGGGAGACAAATCTGGTTGACTAGGGCGTGTTAACACTACTGCAGGGCATCGACGATGAGCACGAAGACGAGGAAACCCAAGAGTGGAAGCTCGCCAAGCGTGCCTGCTCGCGCCTCCTGCTCGACGCGCGCCCTCTGCTCTCGGTCGCTCGATCGGAAGTCTTGACGGAAGACGCGATAATGGGATCGTTTCGCCGCGTGTTCACGATGCTCATCGATCGGATGCCCGGCGAACCCCTGGGGGAGGACGCAGGCCACGAAGGAACGCTTCAAGAGCTCATGGTGACACGAGTGCAGCAAACCACACTCGTCCGTTCGGACCGGCCATGACGCGTCGACTGCATTCCGGGCTTTACGAAGATCTGCTGACTTCCGCTCTGGAGACAGAAATCGATGCCCGTGCCGCGGAAGGTTGGTGGGTGGATGTCGCAGCGGCGGACGCAACTGTCCGTCCAGAGTTCCTAGCTCGCCACATTTATCACCTTCTGCGACGCGCACTCGAAGGGATACCGGAAGGAAAGGGCACTCAGGCGGCCAATCAGGTCGCCTTGGCCAATCGACTGGTGGAGGTGCTCGAAGAACATGGCGTGATGGCAGATGACCGTGTCGCAGACGCCGCGCGCCTGCTCCTGGAAGCTGTCGAACACCGAGTATTGGGCGGAACGCAATCGAAAATCTCCCGCCCAACGCTCTCGCTTCGTCAGACCGGGCTGCTCGTAAACGGACGGCGCGACGTCCAGATCGCGAGCGAGATTGCACGGGAGATCCCAAGCGCTGATCGGATCGAACTCCTTTGCGCGTTCGTGCGTCACTCAGGGTTGCGGCTGTTCCGTTCTGAGCTCGAAGAGCGCGTGCGCGAGGGTGCACGAGTGCGCGTGATCGCAAGCGTCTATACCGGGTCGACCGAACGTCGCGCGCTGGACGCACTTGTCGAGCTCGGCGCGCAAGTGAAGGTCTCCTACGAAATCGCGCGGACCCGGCTTCATGCCAAGGCGTGGCTGTTCCATCGCCACAGCGGTCTGCACACCGCCTATATCGGCTCCTCAAATCTGACTCATACGGCACAGGTCGACGGCCTCGAATGGAACGTGCGCGTGAGCGCGGCTGAGAATCCGGACGTGATAGAGCGGTTCTCAGCGACCTTCGACCAGTACTGGCAAGAGCCCGAGTTCGAGGACTATGCGCCCCAGCGTGACAGTGAGCGGCTCGACCGGGCGCTCTCGCGACAGCGCGGCGGAACCGGCAAAGACGACGGACTCCTGCTGTCTCTTCTGGTCGATGTCGCACCGAAGCCTCACCAGGCTGTCGCCCTGGAGGCCCTCGAAGCGGAGCGCCTGCGCGGATATCACCGCAATCTCGTGGTCGCGGCGACCGGCACCGGCAAAACCTGGATCGCGGCATTCGATTTCAAGCAGCTGCGTGACCAGGGTGTGGGCGGTTCCCTGCTCTTTGTCGCGCACCGTGAAGAGATCCTCCGTCAAAGCCAGCAGGTGTTTCAGCTCGTGCTGCGCGAGCCGGGGTTTGGCGAGCTGTTGGTCGCCGGCGAGCGTCCACGCGCTGGTCGCCACGTCTTTGCCTCGGTGCAGTCCCTTGCCAATCGGATCGACGACATCGATCCGGACGATTTCGACGTGGTCATTGTGGACGAGTTTCATCATGCGGCAGCTGCCAGCTACGCGCGTCTGCTGTCGCGTCTGAAGCCGAAGATCCTTCTCGGGCTCACGGCTACGCCCGAGCGCGCGGACGGCCAGTCGGTGCTGGAGTGGTTTGATGGCCGCATCGCGTCGGAATCCCGGCTCTGGGATGCCCTCGACCAGGGACTGCTCTGCCCGTTTCACTATTTCGGGGTGAACGACGCGACCGATCTCTCGAATGTACGGTTCGCGCGTGGACGATATGTGCCAGGTGAGCTCGATAACGTGTTTACGGGCGATCATGTTCGAGCGCTTCGGGTCCGCCAGGCTGTTGAGGAATTTGTGACGGACCCGCACGAAATGCGGGCGCTGGGATTCTGTGCCGGCATCGGTCACGCCCACTTCATGGCGGGGCAGTTCACGAATTTTGGCTACCCGGCGGTGGCGCTGGACGCCAGCACACCGCGGGATGATCGGCGATCAGCGCTCGCGAGATTGCGGCGGGGCGAAATTCGAGCCGTCTTCGCGGTCGATCTCTTCAACGAAGGTGTCGATCTTCCCGAAGTCGACACCGTGCTCATGCTGCGGCCGACCGAAAGCGCCACAGTGTTTCTCCAGCAGCTGGGAAGAGGGCTGCGCTGGGCCGAGGGGAAGCGGGTCCTGACCGTCCTCGATTTCGTGGGCCAAGTGCGGCGTGAGTACCGGTACGACGTGCGCTATCGGGCCCTGTTGGGGGGCACTCGCCATCAGGTCAGGCGCGCCGTTGAGGCGGATTTCCCCTTGCTCCCACCGGGATGTGCGCTCAAGCTCGACCGTATTGCCAAGGAGACGGTACTACGCAATCTGAGCGACGCGGTGCAAAATGCCCGTAGACGTCTCGCCGATGACTTGCGTGCCCTCGGACCTGAATCACGGCTCCGCAGCTTCATGGACGACGCCGGTGTCGAACTCGAAGAGATCTACGCACGGCCCGGTTCAGGACACTGCTTTACCGAGCTTCGCCGGCGCGCAGGCTTCGAGCAGAGCGTTGTGGATGACTTGCTCCTCAGCGCAATCGGTCGGCTGATCCACGTGGACGATCGCGAGCGGATCGAAGCGTGGCGGGACATGTTGGAGGCGGATCATTTCGACCAATTCTCAGGACTCTCTGGCCGCAAATATCGCCTGGGCCTGATGTTGTTTGCTGTTCTGGGTGGTCGTCGTCAGCCGATAGACGAGGCGGACCAGATCCTGGAAAGGGTCCGTGGGTCTCCGGATTTTCGTCGTGAGATCGTCGACCTCCTGGAAATTCTCGCCGATCGCATCCGCACGGTTTCGCAACCACTTGATCCTGCCGGCGAAGTTCCCCTAGCAAGCCACTCCACCTATTCCCTTGGGGAGATCGTTGCTGCACACGGGCACACCGATAAGCGCGGTGCGCTGGTTTATCCCCAGGGTGGCGTCCTTTGGAACGAGGCGACGCAAACCGATCTGCTGTTTGTCACGCTGGAGAAGTCGGACAGGGACTACTCTCCGACGACGCGCTATGCGGACTACCCAATCTCGCCGACCCTGTTTCACTGGGAGTCGCAGAATACCGCGTCACCGGCTACACCAACCGGACGCCGCTACGTCGAACAACCGGTCCGTGGCACGAATGTCATCCTGTTCGTGCGCGAACGCAAAAGGGATGGCCGGGGGGTTACGCTTCCATACCACTGCCTTGGCCGTGCCCATTACAGAAGTCATGAATCGGAACGGCCCATGAAAATACTGTGGGAGCTGGAACGCCCCATGCCCGGATGGCTTTATCAGGCGGGGAAAGTGGTCGCGGGTTGAGGTGTTCATGGGTGGTCGCCCTAAGTCGCCCGGTCCCGGCTTGCCGATTACGCTGGCCGATCTCGTGTTGGGGTCATCCCGAGGAGTATCGAGCTGATTCGGCTGTGGATTCCTGATCATGGGTTTGCCCGTTGGGGGCGGGGCGGCCTACAGTCCGTTCAGGGTGCCGGGGTCGACGACGATCTGAGTTTGTCAGATCTGGCGCAACACGCTATTGCGCAGTGCTGACGTCACCGTAGTACCCGAGCGTCATTCATTGGTGACAGGTTCTTTCAGTATGGTCTCGCGTCGCGTGGGGCGGCCGTCCTCTCTGGGCTGCAATCGTGAGAAACCCTTCGACATCACTCCGAGAAGATCTGAAGCTGGGGAGCGATCCGACCGTGAGCCAATGTAATTCACGCAAAATCATGCTTGTGGAGCTGGCTGTCGATAGTTCACGTCAGGAAGCCGCCCGATCGCTCATTCCACACCCGACATAATGTACGTCGAAGCCAGAAAAGGACTTGTCAATTGGTCGCGCCGCCAGCTCATTGGTCCGACCCACGAGGGGAGTCTCCGGGTATCCCCGCTGGATCGATATCCGATCGGTGTGCTGCATCCAATCGATCCCGCTTCCTCAGGCCAGGAAGAGGCTGATCCTGCCCTCCTCGACGAGCTTGAAGACGCACCGTTCGGGAATGACGGATCCGAAGAGGCGCCACTTGCACGGCCGGCCCGCCGCCGCCGGTACGTACCACCGTCGGCGGTCGGTTTCTCTTGTTACGTTCGCGGCAATGCGCGTCTTGCGATTACCGCCTCCGCAGCCGCCTATAGGGGCACCGGGGAGCGTGGCGAGGGGGGCAAGTTCGTGCTTCGAGAGTACGTCCGAACCCCGCTTCCGGAGCACACCGTCACATGGTCGGCGGGCGCGGGTCGTGGCATTTCTGGGGAGCCGTTCTGGGACGGGCGTGCCGGAATAGACGTTCGCGCACGATCGCATGGAAAAGGCCTCATTCTCACCATCACCCTGTGCAATCGCGGAGTGTTGGACCCAGACGCACCATCGTACAGCCGGACCCGCGACCGGGTCGGGAAGTCGCTGTTCGAGGCGCGGGTTGAGTGTGTGGTCGAGAGCGGCGAACTCGTCGAGTATCCACGCATTGATCCGAGTCTGCTCACGGACGAAGAGCAGGAACTCGAACTCCAGTACCGGGAGCAGCGCATCTACGCCGTCGGCCACGGCGCGGCTGCGGACTGGGCGGTGGGTCCGGGCCGTCCGGCGCGAGTCTGGTCCGACTTCATGCCGGAGGCCGAGGCGCCGATGATGACCGTCGACACGGGTGGCGACGACTCGGTATTCGACCTTGCCAGGCTCGCCGATTCACCGATGGCGGACGATCTTGCCCGGTTCGCCGACGGTTACTCCGACTGGGTCGCGGAGCAGCGGCGAGCCGCCGCCACGCTTCCGACTCCGGGTGAACGGGCTCCCGCAGATCGAATCTGCGATCGGATGCAGACCGCCCTCGAGCGGATGCGCGGGTGCATCGAGATGCTGCGCACCGACCCAATCGCGGCCGAGTCGTTCCGGCTTGCGAACCGGGCGATGCTCGACCAGATGGGCCAGATCGACCGTGTTGCCGGCAAGGAGACCGGGGCTGGCGGCCACCGGTGGCGGCCTTTCCAGCTGGCCTTCCTGCTCACGACCATGGAGTCCGCGATTCGCGAGGACGACGATTATCGGGACGTGCTCGACCTCATCTGGTTTCCCACCGGCGGCGGCAAGACCGAGGCGTACCTCGGCCTCATCGCGTTCCTCATTGTCTGGCGGCGCCTCAAGTACCCCGACACCGGAGGTGGAACCGTTGCGTTCATGCGCTACACGCTGCGCCTGCTGACCCGCCAGCAGTTCGAACGCGCCGCGCGCATGGTGTGCGCCCTGGAGCTGATCCGCCGGCGAGACACCGGCCGGCTCGGCGAAGCCCCCATCGACATCGGCATCTGGGTCGGCCGCGAGATCAGCCCCAACGGCATCCATCAGGCCAGGGAACTCGTTGAGGAGATCCGCAACGGCAATGCCGAGGCGCGATACGGGATGCTGCTGGAACGATGTCCCTGGTGCGGGTCACCGTTCGATGCCGACCGCGGCTACCGTGCCGAGGAAGACGATTTCCACTTCCACTGCGTCGATGAGGGGTGCGAATTCGGCGCGGACGAGCGGCCGCTTCCCTGCAACGTGGTGGACGAGGCGCTGTACCAGCACCCGCCATCGCTCCTCATCGGCACTATCGACAAGTTCGCGCGAGTCGCTTGGGAAGAACGGACCGGCGCATTCTTCGGTGTTGGCACCGGATCGCGTCCGCCGGAACTCGTCATCCAGGACGAGCTGCACCTCATCACCGGCCCCCTGGGCTCGGTCGCCGGGTTGTACGAGGCAGGACTTGAGACCCTGCTTGTCCGCCGGGGCGTTCGCCCCAAGTACGTCGCGTCCACCGCGACCATCCGCATGGCGAAGGAGCAGGTGCGGCGCCTCTACGCGCGGGACCTTGCTGTGTTCCCGCCGCCTGGGCTGTCCCACGACGACTCCTGGTTTGCGCGGACGGATCGGGAGCGACCAGGGCGGCGCTACGTCGGTTACCTCGCCCCCATGCTCGATCAGCAGCATTGTTTCGCACCGCTCGCCGCCGTGCTGCTTGCCGCCCCGGGCGCGGTGTTCGAGGGCGACGCAGACCGGGACACGCTGCTCGATGCGTGGTGGACGCAGGTGGTGTATCACGGCAGCCTGAAGGGGGTCGGCAACAGCCACAACGCCTTCGTGACCGACGTACGCGACTTCGGGCGATGGCTCGCCGGCGAGCGGGAGGAGGGGCGCGACATTGCAGCCGGCGGCGGATCGGACGCCCACGACAGCGTATCCGACGAGACCGCCAAACGGTTCTTGAACACGCGAATCGCCCAGCTCACGAGCCACCCCACCCCCGAGAAAAACGCGGAGACGTTCCTGCGGCTCGCGCTTTCTCAGGACGACGAGAACTGTCTCGACGCGGTGCTGGCGACAAACATGGTGTCCGTCGGCCTCGATGTCGCGCGCCTCGCGCTCATGATCGTCAACGGCCAGCCTCTCACCACTGCGGAGTACATCCAGGCGACGAGCCGGGTCGGCCGAGCCGACGTTCCGGGTCTGGTCTTTGCCAACTACTACCGCCACCAGGCCCGGAGCCTTTCCCATTACGAGAGCTTTCGTCCCTACCACGAATCGTTCTACCGTTTCGTGGAGCCGAGCAGCGTGACCCCCTTTACCCACCAGGTTCGGTCACGCGCCCTCCACGCCGCCCTTGTCATTGCGATCCGGCATGCCTGCCCCGGACTGGGAAGCAACAAGTCGGCGGGAAATTTCGACCGGAGTTCACCAGCAATCCTATCGGTCGTCGCCGGGCTCAAGCGGCGTTGCGAGCTTGCCGTGGACGGGATGGGTCTGGGCCCCGACGTCGCCGCTCACGTCGACCGTCTCGCCAAAGAGTGGCACGACGAGGCACGGCGCTGCGAGGAGGGGAGCCGGCAACTCAACTACGAGGCACCGGAACGCGACAAGGCCGCCGACCGGCTGCTCTACACGCACGGAGAGTCGCGCCCCGGTCTGTGGGCAACCCTGCACTCCATGCGGAACGTGGAAGGCACCGGGTCGCTCAAGGTCCATGATTGGCCGCTCGGTCGATGACCCGGCGATGCGGCAGTGCGAAGCTCCGGCGGTGAACGGGAGGACAGCGAAGATCCGTGGCTGAAGAGTACGTTCCTGTCCGGCTCTCGCACCTCCTACGCGACTGTGCGGTAGGCGCTGTCGTGCGCGGTCCAGACAGCTTGATGGTGGTCCAGGACATTCGCACCTGGGACCGGCCGGGGAGCGATCCGATGGACCGGGAGATTCGTTATGTGGAGCGGGTGCGGAGCGCGCTTGGAATCGAACAGGCGCTCTGTGCCCCGCCTCGTTCGGCGCGGCGGAACGGGACGGTCGTTGGGTGGGTCCCCGCGCTCCGTTTTCCGACCTGGATGCGCTGCCTGAACTCGAGTTGTGGCTTGCTACATCGGGCGCCGTGGCGAAGCCTGCGAGCAGGAGGCGATGCCCGCCGGGAAGGAGAGGAGGGCACGAGCGGAGGAAGCGCCGGCGAATGCAACGATTGCGGTGGCAGGCTCGAGCAAGTGCCCTGGGTTCTCGTTCACGAAGATGGCTATCTCGCCGACGTTCCTTGGCACGATCTCGCCCACGGAAAATCCCGGAACCCGGAACAGCGTCAATGCAGTCACGACTGGACGCAACCCTACCTGCGACTGACCGACACGGGGACGGGCCGGTTGCTTCGCTGTACTCGCTGCGGATCGAACGAAAGCCTCCGATCCGGCGCGTTGCCCCTGATCCCGTTTCCGTCCCACACCTGGCAGCAACCCTGGATGCGAGAACCTCCGGCGCAATCTCCGGAAGCTCCGGGTTGGTTAATCGAGGTCAACGATGTTCGAGTGCACTCTCCCCTCACGCGGACCGCGCTCGTGATTCCGCCCGAGTCGCGGATCCGGCGAGGCACTGTCCTCGACCGTCTGTACGGGAGCTCAAGGAACCAGCAGCGGATTCGGAGTGCCCGAAGCCCGCTTGCGCGGCGGAACGTCATCGCACGGCTCGCCGGCGAATATCGATGCACTCACGGCGATATCGAAGAGGCAATTTCGGAGATCGACCGGGGCTACCCCCTCTATGGCCGAGCGGTCACCTCGGAGGATCTCCTCATCGACGAATACCGGGCGCTGATCGAGGAGATTCCCAATCTCGGTGAAGAAGAGGACTTCGTAACCGAGCACCACACGCGCGACTGGATAACCGGCCGTCACGCGCTCGAAACGGGGCTTCTCCGGCGTACTGCGACCACAGTCTCACGCCTCATTGGGCTCAACCGATTGAAGGAAATCATGGTGTTCACCGGGTTTCAACGCGCGGGCGGTCGGCAGGCGCCCCCGGATCTCACGGGCGAGAGCGGCTGGTTTCCCGCCCTTGAGCTTTACGGAGAGGGCCTCTTCTTCACCCTCGATGAAGAAGTGCTGCAACGTTGGGAGTCCGGCGATGCCCTCCGCGAACGCGCAGACGCGTTTGCACGACGGTATGTCCATCGCGCCGGACAGGGCTTCGCCGAGTTCGATGTCGACGTGACGCCCCGTTTCCTGCTCTGCCATACGCTCGCCCACCTGATGATCCGGGAGATCGAGGCCAAGGCGGGCTACCCCGCCGCGTCGCTGAAGGAACGCATCTACTGCGCGACCGGCAAGGAACCCATGGCGGGGATCCTCATCTACGTGGCAGTTGCTGACGAGGAGGGTTCCCTCGGTGGCCTGATGGACCTAGCAAAGCCCGACCGGTTCCTCCGTCTGTTGACCGGGGCATTCGAAGCGGCCTCCTGGTGCTCGCTCGATCCAGTGTGCGCAGAGCAGGAAGGGCACGGTCCGGACCTTCTCAACCGGGCCGCCTGTCACGCCTGCGCCCTCGTACCGGAACCGAGCTGCGCCCACGGCAACGTCCTCCTCGACCGGGTCTTCGTCAAGGGGGCCCCACCCGACATCCCGTCGTTGACGGACTTCGTGGAGGATGCCGGCTGATGGCGAAGCGCAAGCTCGAGCTTCCGCGCATCGAGGATTTGAGCAAGGAGCAGGAACGGGTGCGCGCGCTGCCGAAGGAAGGGCAGCATCTCATCATCGGCGGCCCGGGAACGGGGAAGTCCGTGCTCGCGCTCCTCCGCGCCCGTCGGCACCAGCGAGAGCAGGATGAGTATCGCTTCTTGGTCTTCAATCACCTCCTCGATCAGGCGAGCGGCCAGTTGTTCGGCAGCGGTCTCGTCAGCCGGACGTGGGACCGTTGGTTTCGAGGCGTATTCCGGGAGGTGGCAGACCAACCGGTCCCGGTGCGGAAGCCCAACGACAATGGCTATCAGGAGATCGATTGGGCTGGCGTGGAGGAAGCTGTCCAGGCGTTACCCGGCGGCGAAGTCGGGCGGCGGCCGTTCCTCGTGATCGATGAGGGCCAGGACATGCCGCCAATGTTTTACGGCGCGCTCATCGGTCTCGGATTCGACCGGTTCTTCGTCGTCGCCGACCAGAACCAGCAGATCAAGGAGGCGAACAGCAGCCGGAAAGAAATCCAGGACTGTCTGGCTCTCGAAGCCGACGCGGTAATCGAACTCAAGCAGAACTATCGCAACCGCTATCAGGTGGCGCGGCTTGCGCGGGAGTTCTACACCGGCGACCCAGCGAGCCCGCCGCCCGAGATGCCGAAGCCCGGGCCGGGGATTGTTCCACTGCTGTACCGCTACGACGAGGGTAATCTGGAGGCGGTCGCGCGGGGCATCCTTCGTCTTGCGGACCAAGACCCACGCCAGCTCATCGGGGTCATCGCCCCCAAGAATTCAGTCAGGGAGCGCTATCTGGACGCGCTTCGAACTGTAGAGGCGGAACTCGACAACCCGCGGCCCACCATCGAGACATTCTTCGGGGATAACCGTCCCGACATCGCGTTCGACGAGGGCGGCATCCTGGTCATCAACGCGCAGGCCTGCAAGGGGCTCGAGTTCGACACGGCGGTCCTCGCCGACATCGACGAGCACTTCGTCCGGCGGAATGATCCAGACGTCGCGAAACGGCTCTTCTACGTCATGATTGCACGTGCGAGGGAGCGGGTGTTCCTGTTCATGAAGCGGGGTGGACGCCGGGAGATCGATCGCATTCTTCCAAGGAGCGAGAACGTGCTGCGGCGCAAGGAGCTGTAGCGAGGCTTCGCCTCGGTCCGACGAAGCATGTGGTGCATGTTCGGGCGCTTGGTCGGCCGGCGGGTTCTCCCAGGATTGAGGGAGTCTTGCCCTCGCCCTCGATCGCAGGCGAGCCGCCCTTGCTCTCTTGTATGGTCCGCTCCGCAGAACTTGACTCAACCGCAGAGATGACAGCCGCTCACGGAGTCTAGATGGCCACCGCAGACCTGTTTACGACAGTAGACACCTCCGCGCCCGCGTCTGCGCCGGTGAAGGTCCCACCGACGGGGCTCCTCGTCACCAATCACCTGAACCTCATGTACATGCTCGCGGCGGGCCTCGTGATGCCGCCCGCGGGGTTCGGTGACAAGTACTACCGGGATACCCTCGAGTGCTTCCCGGGCTGGATCGCCCTGTTTCTCGACAAACCGCCGAGGGATGCGGTCGCGTTGTCCACCGGCGAGGCGGGGCACCTCAAGGCGGTCATCGTTCGTATCGACCTCTCCGGACTGTCGGGCAAACTGGCCGCGATCAGTGAGGATGGCGTAAGGGAGCTGCACTTCCCGGACCAGCTCGACGGAACGGAACGGGTGCTCCTCGTGCCGGCACCCCTCCCCACGTCCCGAATCGAGTCGATTGTCTTTCAGTCGAGTGACGACAAGAGGACATGCGAACGGGACGCGAGAGAGTTCGGCAACGTGCCGCTGGAAGATTTCAGGCGCACAACGAGAAAGCTGTTGTTCACCAAGCCCCCGGACACGCCCTGGCGGACCGGCGAAGGACCCTCCGAACGGGCCGTCCCCCTGGAACGTCCGCTCGCCGCCGGCGGCGTCATGGCGATGCTGCTCCTCTTCGGCAACCTCGGCGAGCGGGCGGTTCATGCGTGCCGGGGCGCATTCGATCCTTCCGGCGGAGAACAGGTGCCGGCTGGCGACCATCCGATTCTCGCCGGGCTCGAAACCTGGATTGGAGAGGGTACGGCGCCGCTCCCGCCGCCCGTGGACGCCGAGTCGGACCGGATCGCCCTTCAAAATAGGTTTCAGGCCCGGCTCTTCTGGGAAGCTGTCGAGTGTCTGGTGAAATGGAGGGAGAGCGGCCGTGCCGGAAGCACGGAGAACGTGTTGCTGGACCATCTTGCGCAAGCAGCGACGATCCTCGATCCGCGATTGCAAGCGGGCGCCAAGAAGCTCCGGGACACCCTCGAATCCCTGACCGGGCTCGCCGAAGCCACCGCTAGCGAGCTCTTCGACCGACACGATACGGCCTTGGCGCATGCCCTGACATTGTTCTTCCTTCGCCGTGACTGCGCCGACCTCTTCGACTACCGGAGCGACCGGCTGGGGGAGGCGGACTGGCTGGCCGCCGCGATCCTGTTCGGCGTGCGCGACGGGTGGATGAGCCTGCCGCTTGGTCTCCGTGGCCAACCGGGACTCTCCGCTGCGGTCTCCCACCGCATGGCTCGAATGTCTCATCGCATCGCGGCCACGGGCCTCGAATTCGGCGACCCTCCGGCGCGAATCCGTCCGCTGCGGGAGCTGCTCGGCGACGGGTCAGCCTGGCGCGCGGGCCAGATGTCCGCGGCGCTGGATCTCGCCAGAACGCAGAAGTGGGACTGTGTTCACACCCGGATCAATCTCAGGCCGGGCGAGTACCGGCTCACCGTCAAGGGCGGCTCGACGGTCATCGAGCTGCCCGGCGATCCCAGGATCGAGCCCGAGGTCGATCGGGGACGGTTCCTTGAGCTCCTTGCAGAGACGCGGCTCGATCCCAAGGCCGAGGGAAGGGCTCGCAAGCAGCTCCGGGGCTGAGCACCGTCATGCAGATGGTGCCGAGCTCACCTTACGAAACCGGCAGCCCGGCGGAGAAACGGATCTTCGACCGGCTACGCCGCGCGTTCGACGATCGCTATGTGGCCTGTCACTCGCTGAAGCCCACCCGGCATCCCCGCAAGCGGTTCCCGGAGATCGACTTCGTCATCTGCGGTCCCGAGGGTTTGTACGTCCTCGAGGTCAAGGGCGGAAGGGTCGCCTGTCAGGGCGGCGTGTGGCAGTACGAGGATCGCTTCGGTCGGACCGTCGAATCCCACGAGGGTCCGTTCCGGCAGGCGGAGACGGCGCTCCGCGGACTGAGGGACGACCTGCGCGCCAATCTTCCGCGCGGAGTTCTCGACCGGTTCACCGTCGGCTACGGGGTGCTGTTCCCAGACTGCGACTTCAGGAGCGAGGGGGCCGAGTGGGACCAGGCGATGGTCGCCGACGCCCGTGCAAGCCGCGACCTCGAAGGCTGGTTGCGCCGCCTGTTCGCGTATTGGAGAGAGAGGGAAGGAAGTAGCGGCCCGTCCGACGATGAGGCGGTGAGCACGCTCCAGGCCTACCTCCGCCCCGATATCGACGTACCGTCGAGCAAAGCGGATGTGCCGCTACTGGATCAGGTGGAAGACGTTCGGCGCCGCGTTGACGAGTTCACCGACGACCAGATGCGTATGGTGGATGTGGCCGAGGCAAATCCGCGGGTACTCTGCGCCGGTGGTGCGGGCACGGGGAAGACCTTCCTCGCCGAACGGCTGGCCCGGCGCTGGGCTGAGGACGGCTTGCAGGTTGCCTTGGTATGCCGATCTCCCTGGCTACGGCATTTCCTCGCTTCGCGGCTATCGATGCCCGGGCTCACGGTATCGCTTGTGGACGGCGTTCGCCTCGATTGCTGCCGAGCCGGGTTGGAGCGCTTCGACGCGCTCATCGTCGACGAAGGCCAGGACCTGTTCGAGGCAGGCTTCCTCGAAACCCTGGACGAGGTTCTCACCGGCGGACTCGAAGAGGGGCGCTGGTGCTGGTTCCATGATCTCAACAACCAGTCGCTGACGCCCCGCTTCGAGCGGAACGCGAAGAGCTACCTGGAATCATTGTGCCCGGTGCGGATGCCGTTGCGAATCAACTGCCGCAACACCCGGGTCATCCTTGAATGGATTCAAGATAACCTCGATGCGGACCTGGGGGTACGAGGGGTTGGGGCAGGCCCCGCCGTGCGCTGTTTCACCGCATCAAGTCAGCGCAACTCGGCCAAGCACGCCGCCCGCGAAATCTTCGAACTCGTGGACTCGGGAGGGCTCGCCCCGGGTTCCATCACGATCCTGTCTCCGTTCGATCTTGCCGATTCCTCCGTCGCCTTTTTGCCTCCCGGCGCAGCGAGCAGGGTGCAGCGCCTGGACGAATATTCCATGCGAAGCGTGCCGGGTGACAAGGTGGGATTCGCGAGGATTGACGAATTCAAAGGGCTCGAAAATGAGGCCGTCATGGTCTTGGATCTTCCTGCCCCGAGCATGACGACGAAAAACGTGGCGGCCTATTACGTAGCCATGAGCCGTGCTCGCTCCGTGCTGTCGCTCATCTATTTGGATCCGGCCTGAACGGCAGTTGGTCCCGCGTCAAGGCTGACGCACAACGAGTCCCGAGCTTACGAACACGCCCTTGAGGGGCAGGTAGTCACAATTTCAATTCCAGGTGATTGTGTCCTCCGGTGGGGCTTTCGCTATTGCACCACGCCGGGGAACCCAACCGGAACCTCGCCGTGCGGAGCAAGTCAGCGGGCTTCAGCGCGATCCTCCGCCGCTACGAACGACATCACGGGGAAGCGACGCTCTCCGTGTTCGGACAACGCTGGCCGCAGGTGCCTCAAGACGCTTGACAGCAGAGACGGATCGAGTTCCTCCCGGTCAGTGTCATGCACGACAGTGACATGCAATACCGGCTCCCCATCACCGTCCTGATCTTCTGTCACTGCGACTGAAACGATCTCCATCCCGCAAAACTGATTCTCCAAGGTCTTGCGGATGATTCTGCGGGTTTCAGCCACGCTGAGGCCCTGTTGCTCGGCGGCATCCATTTCCACCTCCTGTAGCGGGTCGGACTATACGAACACCGGGACCGCTGAGCCGGCGGATTCTTCTCCGGCGCCGGGGCATTGTGAGCCGGCGCGCCGCGTCGAGTGGCAATGGGTGTGCCGACTGTTCACGTGCGGGAGAGGCTTTGTTGTCAATCACCGCTCATGCGCAGGGAAGCGAGGACCGGGTGGTGGTCGGTATGGCGGAAGCCGAGATCGGTGGTCTCTACCCGTTCGATCGTCACGTTGGGGGAGACGAGAAACCCGTCGACAATGGTCACGTAGTTGACGCCCGCTTCATAGGGCCGATGCAGCGTGCGCACGCTGGGGACGGACTGATCAAGGCCGAAGGCCCAGCTCTCGGGGACCGTCTCGCGGGGGAAATTGTGGATCCACGAGAGATATTTCGTCTCGGTTTCGTGCGGGAACGAGGTGGCGGTGAGGCGCATGTTCCAGTCACCGCCCACCACCACGTGCGCGCCGCGTCGGTACTCGGCCTGCGCCAACTTCTGCACCGCCGACACCTGTCGCGCCCTGACCGCTCCGCCGTCGTCGAACGCGGAGAGGTGGATGTTCATGATCGTCCACTCGCGGCCGTCCACAAGCGGAATCCGGGTGACGAGGGCGCCGTAGTGCTTCTTGAGGATGCCGAGACGAAAGCCCGGCTCCTGTGGCAGGGGGTGCGCCGTGCACTCCGGACCGGCCACGCGTGCGAGAGTCATCATCCCGTGCGAAATCCTGAGCGGCGGGGGCAGCAGCGTCGTCGCGAAATCTTCCCAGGAGGCGGTGCGGTAGCCGTTCAGCGGTCGCAGCACACCCGCCGTGACGTCGACGCCCCGGGTGGCAAAGCCCGCGCCTGCCATCTCCTGCAGGAGGACGAGATCGGCATCCAGGTGCGCCAGGGTCTTGCCGACCGCCTGCGCCGCGGTGACGATGCTCCGGCGATCCAGGGCCCGGATGCTGGTTCCGCCGTCCGCGACAAAGTCCGCGCCGGCTCCGAGCGATCCGTAGCCGACATTCCAGGTGACGATTCGCACGGAGTCGCCGGCCGCACGCGGCTCGGCCGTCCCGACGA
Source organism: Alphaproteobacteria bacterium (assembly GCA_022819905.1). Classification (GTDB taxonomy): domain Bacteria; phylum Pseudomonadota; class Alphaproteobacteria; order TMED109; family TMED109; genus VXPW01. Next base: position 29,033 of record JAJEGJ010000071.1, on the reverse strand, counting down.
GCGTGATGCTGCCGAAGCGCGGCGACTTCCACCGATTTGCCAGGAAGACAATGACGGTCGCGACGAGCAGCAGGCACAGCAGGACCGACACGGCTTCCGTCATGAAGGAGTCCGTCCCGCGAGATTGCGGATGCCGGTTGCCGCTTGCTGCATGACCCCGACGATGATGACGAGGAAGACCGCTTCGGAAAGCAGCACCCTGATGAATCCGGTGACCGAGCCCGCCGCCTTCACGTCCTGGTAGATCTCCGAGTACCGCATGTAATGCCGTTGGTCCGTGGCGGACCACGACTCCAGGTGCGACAACGATTCTGCAAGTACGCGCGAGACCGTAATGGCGTGAATGAAGTAGCTGGCGAGCGATATGGCCAGAAGGCTCACCACCATGAGCAGGGAAGCGGCCGACCCCAACTGGCGGGCACCGACACGAAACGCTGCGGAGAGCGGCGTCAGCGATATCAGCAGCGTCATCATCATGACGTAGAGAAAGATGAAGGCGATGGGCTCGACCTGAACCAGCACGTCGCTCAGCAGTTGCCGGAAAGCCAGGTAGGCCCTTTCCACTTCAACAATGGCATCGAGGTCGAACACGGCGGGCTGGATCGTGAGCAGCGCCTCTGCCTTGGTGACCAGCTGCTGGGCGGCCGACGCATTTGCCTGCCAGTCATGGCGGAATTGCAGTGCGACCTTCGCAAGCGCGAGTCCGCCCAAACCGAAGAGCACGCAGGTGTAGAGGTTGTAGATGCGGTACCCACGTTGGAGGTGGGTAGCGAAATCGTCAGTAGCCGGCTGGCCGCGGCTCCCGTCGCCGGTGGTTTCGTCCTCGGGCAGGCTGCGGTGCCTGGCATCGGCGCCTTGGTCCTCCTTTGCGGCCGCCTTGACCGCCCGCCGCGAGTAGAACTCGGTAGCACCGAAGACACAGGCAAACCAGAAGAGCACGTAGGCGAACTCGGGCTCGCCCGCATAGTACAGGCCGACGTCCGGGCAGGTGACCATCACGATCCCTACGCCGATCAGCATCATCGCGAACACGGCGAACTCGCCGAACCTGCCGTCGATGCGCAGCTTCGACGACGCTCCATTGATCGGGATGGAGTGGCGCTGGCGCCATACTTCGGTGCCCCGCCAGTAGCCGCCGACTAGGGCGAGGGCGCCGACACCGATCAGCACAAGCGTGGGAAGGCCTTCATCCCCAGTCGCAACAGAGAACATGCAATGAAACGCAGTTGAGTTCAGGCAGGTACTCGCGCCGGACACCGGTCGCGTGGTTCATCGAGGATGCTAGTTGAGCAGTGTAGGCAGCGCTATTGAGCGCTCATGGCCATGGGCTGGCCGGGGCCTCGCCATGCCGTGCGGCGATTCCGGCCGGTGCCGGTAGGGAATGCGTTGCCCGCCAACCAAGACACGACGGACATGCCGCTTCGCGGCGGCATGTCCCGGTCCTGGGCGACTCCTTCGCCAACCGGGCAGCTCTCAGGCAAACGGGTTGACGATCGCCAGCCCATTGATCCGCCGGCCGGCCTGAAGGTTCTCAGTCAGTGGCAGGTCGCACCGAACCCCCGGGGCCGACGCGAACATCAACGCATCGTGGAAATTAGATCAACTGGTTGGTGTCGAGAAACGCCGTCACCTGGCGTTCGCTTCCTCGCGGTCGAAAGCGGACACTTCCGGCATCGGCCATGCGCGGGCGCGCATTCGCTCGACGGCGCGAGCCCGCTGATCTTCCCTCGCGATCACCATGCGCCCGGCGTCGGTGGAGACGATTTCCAACTTGTCACCGGGCCTAAAACCGAGCTCCTCAACCACCGCCTTGGGTAGCCGGCCGGCGAGACTGTTTCCCCATCGTGGTACTTGCATGGTGTTTCTCATGATGTCCTTGGTGGAAGGAAATCAATCGGCCGAGCAGGTCCGTATTCGAGCCGGGAAGGGGCGTTCTCGCCAACCGCTCGGTCCGTCTCGGCGTCTCCGCAGCAGGTTCGAAGTGCGGTGATGGACTAGGACGTCCCCGCGAGTCATACCGCCCGGGATCCCTGCACCCTACCGGAGCGCGCGATACCGAGCGCGGGCGGCTTGGTAGTCGGAGTCGATCTTCTCCCCGCCTCCGGTTGCCAACAGTGTGCGTATATGAAGGTACGATACAGCAAGATAAGGGTAGTCTGACACATGACGGCTCTTGTCGCAGAAATGCCGATGCGTCACGTGGACGACTTCGGTTTCAGGACTGGGAAGATCGGACCTCAGGGAGCGCTGCAAGTGCCTGCACAAGCAACACTGTTCGACGCCACGACAGAGAACGGGGACGAGCCCGAACGCGCGTTGATCGAGCAGTTGATCGCGGCGACCAAGCTCTACAACAGAAGCGACGCGATCCAGGATCTTCTTGAATTCACGATCCGGCTGCGGGCGTTTGCCCCGTTTAACGCGATGCTGCTCCATATCCAGAAGCCTGGACTTACCCACGCGGCGACCGCACGGGACTGGTGGACACGGTTTCGCCGGGTGCCAAAGGAGGGTGCCCGTCCGCTTCTGATCCTCCGCACCATGGGGCCCGTAGATTTTGTCTTCGACGTCCTCGATACCGAAGGGCAGGAGCTTCCTGACAGTGCCTTCGTCTTTCCGACGTTCGGGAACCTGACGGACCAGGGCTTTGCGAAGCTTGTATCGGCCGTCGCGCGGGATCGGATCAACGTTGTCGAGTTCGATGCCGGTGACGAACACGCAGGGTGGATTCGACTGACGTCTCGCTCCGAGTCCCGACGAGGGAAGCACTGGTACAAGCTGGCTTACAACCGCAACCATCCCGCGCCGACGCGTTTCGTCACTGTTGCGCATGAACTCGCCCACCTCTTTTCGGGACACCTGGGTCCCGACCCCGGCATGCGGGTTCCCGACCGAAGCATGGTCTCATTTGCGTTGGCGGAGCTCGAGGCGGAAACCACGGCCTATCTCGTTGCAAGACGGAACGGGCTCGAACCGAGAAGCGAAAGCTATCTCGCGAACTACCAAGGCGCCTTACCTGGCCTCAACTTGTATGCCGTCATGCGGGCGGCCAACGCCGTGGAAACCGCAATGGGAATCTCTGCTCAGAGACTCTGGAAGGAAGAGAGTCGATGCGAATGACAGGGTTCCTTCCGAGCTTTGCGGTGCACGATGCGTGCCGTGCAGAGGCTGCCCGGTTTCGACAACGCCCACCCGGTGAGGGAGCGACGGGGTCCGGGAACGCGATGGCGCCACGAAAGCGATCATCGACACCGGCGTCGATCCATCGGGCCGTACGAGTAACGGGATCCGGCGGTGCTGCTCGAGGACTTCTGGAATGAAGTCGACGCCGTTCTGAAGGAAAGGGGACCGGTCCCATGAAGACGCTCAGGATCGGTATTGCGAGCTACGACCGGCTGAAGCGGCGCTCGATGGCGATCGCACGGGGAGAGCACAAGCCGGCCGAGGGCGAGCCGACGGTCTGGTTCACCTCCATCGAGATCTTTGCGAAGGTGCTCTCGGGGCGTAATCGGGAGCTTCTGGCGACGATTGCCCGGGAGAAGCCGGGCTCGCTCACGGAGCTCGCGGAGATGGCCGGACGAAACAAGTCGAACCTGTCGCGGGCGCTGAAGACCATGTCGCGCTACGGACTGGTAGAGCTGACGGAGGGACAGCGCGGCACGCTCGTGCCGCGGGTTCCTTACGATCAGGTGAGGCTCGACGTCGTGTTGACCTCCACCTCTTCCAGCCCGGCGTGACCGGTCGGGGCCGGGCGGCACGCGAAGCCAGTCATGGCCAGCGCGCGTGGAGGATCCGAGCGGTGGGTGATGCTCACGGCCGGGCCTACAGCACAAGGTATCGCTGCATTCGGTCTGCGTCGAAAGGCCTCCACTCCACCCGATTAGCAATCAGCGTGTCGCGGATTTCGCCCGTGCGGCTCGGCGGCGCGCAGACGGGTCGAGCAGCCGCTTGCGCAGCCGGATCGACGTGGGCGTCACTTCGAGCAGCTCATCATCCGCAAGGTAGGCGAGTGCGATCTCCAGAGGCATCGGCCGCGGCGGGCTCAACCGCACGGCATCGTCCTTGCCGGCGGCGCGGATATTGGTCAGCTGCTTGCTCCTCAGCGGATTGACGTCCAGATCCTGCGGTCGCGTGTGCTCGCCCACGATCATCCCGCGATAGACGGGCATGCCGGGCTTGACGAACAGAGTCCCCCGCGGCTCGAGGTTCCAGAGCGCGTACGGGACCGCCTTCCCGTCGGCACTCGAGACCAGCACGCCGTTCCGCCGTCCCGCGATCGGGCCCCTGAACGGCGCGTAGCCGTGAAAGATCCGGTGCATGATCGCCGTGCCCCGGGTCACGGCGAGCAGCTCGCCGTTGAAGCCGATCAGGCCGCGGGACGGGCCGTGAAACCGCGCGCGGCTCTTGTCGCGTCCGGAAGGCCGTAGTTCGATCAGTTCCGCGCGCCGCTCGGCGAGCGCGTTCACCACGTCGCCCACGAACGCGTCGTCCACGTCGATCTGGATTTCCTCGATGGGCTCGAGCGGCGCGCCGCCGTCCGGGTCGTCGCGCATGAGCACCCGCGGGCGGCTGATCGAGAGTTCGAAGCCCTCGCGGCGCATCGTCTCGATGAGCACGGCGAGCTGCAGCTCGCCGCGGCCGGCCACCTCGAAGGCGTGCTCCTCGCCGGTCTCCGTCACCTGGATCGCGACATTGCCCTCGCTCTCGCGCGCCAGGCGGGCCCCGATCATGCGCGAGGTGAGCTGCGTTCCCTCACGCCCCGCGAGTGGCGAGGTGTTGATCGAGAACACCATCGAGATCGTGGGCGGATCGATCGGTTCGGCCGGTATCGGCTCGCAATGCTCGGAGCAGGCGATGGTGTCCCCCACGGAAGCGGTCTTGAGCCCGGCAAGCGTCACGATCTCGCCGGCTGCAGCCTGCTCGACCGCTATTCGTTCCAACCCGCGCGCGCGGAGCAGCTTGGTGAGACGCGTGACCTCGACGACGGCGCCGTCTCCCCCGAGCGCCGTCACGGTCTGGCCGGTCTCCACCCCGCCGGAGAGCACGCGGCCGCTCACTAGGCGACCGAGGAAAGGGTCGGACTCGAGGAGGCTGATCAGCATGCGGAAGGGCCCGTCCCGGTCCGTCACCGGCGCCGGGACATGCGCCAGCACGGTCTCGATCAGCGGGTCCATGCCGGCCCCGGCGACCGCCGGGTCAAGCGAGGCCCAGCCCGCGCGCGCCGAGGTGTAGACGGTCGGGAAATCCAGCTGCGCGTCGGTCGCTCCAAGGGCGTCGAACAGGTCGAAGACCGCTTCGTGCACGGCCTCGGGCCGGGCGTCGGCGCGATCCATCTTGCTGATCGCGACGATCGGCCGCAGGCCGAGCCGGAGCGCCTTGTCCACGACGAACTTGGTCTGCGGCATCGGGCCCTCGGCCGCGTCGACCAGGACGAGCACGCCGTCGACCATGCCGAGCACCCGTTCGACCTCGCCGCCGAAGTCCGCATGGCCGGGCGTATCGACGATGTTGATGCGCACGCCGCGCCAGTCGATCGCCGTGCACTTGGCCAGGATCGTGATGCCGCGCTCGCGCTCGATCTCGCCGCTGTCGAGCGCGCGTTCCTGCATGGGCTGATTCGCCCGCACGGTGCCGCTCTGGCGCAGCAGACCGTCGACCAGGGTCGTCTTGCCGTGGTCGACGTGCGCGATGATGGCGATGTTGCGGAGGTTCACGGCGGCGGGGCACCCCTCCGCCGCCGTCCGGGCGGAGCGGACGTGGGGCGTCTCTGTATCCACGACGGTCACCTGGTCAGATGCTCCCGGTGAAGCCTTCGGTGAAATGGGGTAGTCGCATCGCTCTGGCTGCCTCTCCGGGTCTCGTGGGCCGGGGGCACCCGATGCCATCGGCCTCTCGGGCGGAGGTCGATGGCGCCAACCGGCAATTCTTGGTGTTCATCTTCGGGATGGCCAAGACCGGACAGGACATCCGCGGGCTCGACGAAGACAGCCCATCATACGATCCTGACCGGGCGCCGTTCGCCCGTCATTCGCCCTTGCGGGCTACAACATCGGGAAGGTCGATCACGGGCAGCACGCTGACCGCGTCGTCGAGCTCATATCGGTCAGATCCTGGATACACGACCCACACGTGCTGCAGGGGTAGGTCGCGCTGTACCGCGCGGATACTCCTCGTCATCCTCGGCGCGTCCTGGTACTCGAACTCCATGCCCCACAGGGCACCATCTGCCTGCCAGACGAGGTCCATCTCTGCGCCGGTGTGTGTGCGCCAGAAGTATGGGTGGTGGATCCCCAGGAACCGGATCGCCTGCTCCAACGCAAATCCTTCCCACGAGGCGCCGAGCTTGGGATGTGCCTCCAGTTGCGCGGGGGTGGCGATGGTGTGGAGCGCATGGAACAGGCCACTGTCACGTACGTACAGCTTCGGCGCCTTCACCAGTCGCTTGCCGATGTTCGCGTGCCACGGCGGCAGCAAGCGGATCATGAACGTGCCGCTCAAGATCTCCAGGTAACGGCGAACCGTGTGATCCGAAATCCCGAACGATCGACCGAGCTCGGTGAAGTTGAGTGTTTGGCCATGGTAGTGGCTCACCATCACCCAGAACCGCCGCAGGGTCTCCGCGGGAACCGCGATTCCGAGGGCGGGAATGTCCCGTTCCAGGTGGCTGCGGATGAAGTCTTCGCGCCACAGCGCGGAGGAGGCATTGTCCTCCGACAGGTAGCTTCGCGGGAACCCGCCCCGGAGCCACAGGTTGCGCCATTCGCCGACCCCCGTCTCGTCGAGCGCCAGGGGACCGAGGTCGTGGTAGGCCACCCGGCCGGCAAGGCTTTCGGAGACCTCCTTCACCAACTCCAGCGAGGCGCTGCCGAGCAGCAGATACCGTGTGGAGCGCTGGCGGTCCGCCAGGACGCGGAGAAGGGGAAAGAGATCCGGCTTGCGCTGCACTTCGTCGATCACGACAACGCCGGTCAAGCCCTCGAGGGCAGTTTGCGGCGCGTCCAGCCGAGCAAGGCTCCGCGGATCCTCAAGGTCGAAGAAATGCTCGGCGTTCAGCGAACGAGCCAACGTGGTCTTGCCGCATTGCCGTGGACCGAGGAGTGCCGTGATGGGGGCGCGGCGGAGCTTGGACTCAACGGCGTCCAGCTCACGCGGACGAGGCAGGTGGACCATGAGAGAACACTAGCACTCGAAAGCTGATAATTCGAGCATCAGATTCGAATATTCATCTTTTATGGCGGCAGATCCAGTCACCCGGAATATCGCAAGGTCGGTGGCGATTGCGTAACGCGAGAGAGCGAGTTTGCTGCAGCATCGAGGCGATTGTTCCCGGTAGTGTCTCGTGCGGACTATTGCACCAAGAAGGTCGGGGCTCGAATGGCGCTGGTCGGTTGGCGACCGCGTCTCTCGCGCCAGCAGTCGGCCCCGACGGTTGCTTCTCCAAGGCGCAGAGGCGTATCGGGTCCGAGCGTTGTAATTCTGGGCACGAGGTGTACACCCCGGCCATGCTGCGGATCGACAACCTGAAGTACCGGGTCGGTGACCGGGTGCTGTTCGACGGGGCAAGCGCGGCGGTCAACGCCGGCCACCGCGTGGGATTCGTCGGCCGCAACGGGACCGGCAAGACGACGCTTCTCCGCCTGATCACCGGCGCCCTGGAGCCGGAGAAGGGGACGGTCAGCGTGTCCGGGCGCTGGCGGATCGGCATGACGAGCCAGGAGGCACCCTCGGGGTCGCAAAAACCGGTCGAGGCCGTGCTCGCGGCCGACCACGAGCTCACCGCCCTGCAGCGCGAGGCCGCCACCGCGACGGATCACGCGCGGATCGTCGAGATTCACGAACGCCTGCAGGACAAGGAGGCGCACAGCGCGCCTGCCCGGGCGGCCCGCATCCTGGACGGGCTCGGGTTCGATCACGCGGCCCAGCAGCGCCCGCTCGACACGTTCTCGGGCGGCTGGCGCATGCGGGTCATGCTGGCGGCCCTGCTGTTTACCCGGCCCGATCTGCTGCTGCTCGACGAGCCGACCAACCACCTCGATCTCGAGGCCACCCTGTGGCTGGAGGAGTACCTGCGGCGCTACAGCGGCACCGTGCTCGTCGTCAGTCATGAGCGCGATCTCCTGAACAGCGTTGCCCAGAAGATCCTGCATCTCGAGCACGGGCAGCTGAAGCTCTACCAGGGCGGCTACGACCGCTTCGAACGGACCCGGCGCATGCAGCTCGCGCGGGATGCGAAACTCCGCACGCGCCAGGAGGCCCAGCGTGCGCACATCGAGAAGTTCGTGGCGCGGTTCCGGTACAAGGCCACCAAGGCGCGACAGGCGCAGTCGCGGCTGAAGATGCTGGAACGGATGGAGCCGATACCCGAGCATCGGGACGAAGCCAGCGTCATCTTCCGGTTCCCCGATCCCGAGCCCCATGCGCCGCCGCTGTTCAGCGCCCGGGACGTGTCGGTCGGCTACGACGACACGCCGGTGCTGGAGCGACTCTCGCTGTACCTGGACGACGATGACCGGATCGCGCTGCTGGGCGCGAACGGCAACGGGAAATCGACCCTGATCCGGCTGCTGGCGGGCCGCCTGTCGCCGATGGAGGGTACGGTTGCTGCCGCGCCGAAGTTGCGGGTCGGCTACTTCGCGCAGCACCAGGCCGACGAGCTTGATCTGGAGGGAACGCCGGTGAGCGAGCTGGGACGCAGACGGCCTGGCGATTCAGCCGAGCAGATCCGCTCTCAGCTCGCCAGGTTCGGCTTCTCGCAGGACCGTGCCCTGACCACCGTCGCCAGCCTGTCCGGAGGCGAGAAGGCACGTCTCCTGTTTGCTCTGATGACTGCTGACCGGCCCCATATCCTGCTGCTCGACGAGCCGACGAACCATCTGGACGTCGATTCGCGCCAGGCGCTGATCCAGGCGATCAACGCTTTCGACGGTGCCGTCGTCATCGTCAGCCATGATCCCCACGTCATCAAGCTGACGGCCAACCGCTTTTGGCTGGTCGCGGACGGGACCGTGTCGCCATTCGATGGCGACCTGGAAGACTATCGGGACCTCCTGCTGACGGGTTCCGGCAACGGGAAGCGTGACGACACTGCGGCCGGGGCGACACCGTCACTCCAGCCGAAAAACAAGCGGGACCAGCGGCGTCGTGCGGCGGCACAGCGCAAGGCCCTGGCACCGCTTCGCCGCGATCTCGAGCAGGCCGAGCGGAGAGTCGAGCGACTGACGGCGAGGAAGGCGGAACTCGACGCGGCGATGGTCGCCCCGGACCTGTACGACGACGGGGGCGAGAAGGCGGTGGCGTTGCGGCGGGAACTCCGGGAGGTCACCCGCGATCTGACGGAAGCCGAGGTGCGGTGGCTGCAATTGCAGGAGCAGTGGGAGATCGCACAGGCCGCATGACTTGCTGGACGTTTCGCAGAAACGCACCTCCGGCAGCCAGAGAGCCTCGCTGGGAGGGACGTCGACGCGACGGCCCGGACGTACTCTGCTTCCAAAGATTCGTACGGGCGTCCCGGGAACGGGGTGCGGCATTCTGCCGTGTTACCACTCATTTCCTCGCGATCAGCGAATGAGCCGCCGTGTGAATCCTAATTCCGGTTTTCCAGCGTCACCCAAGCCGCCAGCGCGCGACGATCCTTCATTGGAGAAGACTGGAGCTTCCGCACGGCAGCCTCCGCTGTTGCAATATCGGTCAATACCTCTGATCGCGCCGTTCGGAACCACGGATCGTAGTCGGCCGCGTGCCGTTTGATCTGCGCGTTGACGAACGTATTTCCGAAATCCTCGATCTCCTTCGGGAACGCTTTCATCACCTTCTGATCACTGAAGCGCCGCTTGGCCAACTGGTGCTTCGGCGATCGATAGGCCTGGCGCCACGCCCGCCGGCTTCGGTCCGCACCACGCGTGCCGATGAGCACATTGGCGCAGTTTTGGCAGAGGGCATGGAATAGTGCGTAATACGTGCTGCTGACGGCGGTACGCAAATCCGTTTCCCGAGGCCGGTTCCCCCTGCTGAAGCAAGGAACCTCGCCGTGCGGAGCAAGTCAGCGGGCTTCAGCGCGATCCTCCGCTGGGACGAACGACACCACGGGGAAGCGACGCTCGCCGTGTTCGGACAACGCTGGCCGTAGGTGCCTCAAGACGCCTGATAGCAGAGACGGATCGAGTTCCTCCCGGTCAGTGTCATGCACGACAGTGACGCGCAATACGGGCTCTCCATCACCGTCCTGATCTTCTGTCACCGCGACTGAAACGATCTCCATCCCGAAAAACTGTTCCTCTAGGGTCTTGCGGATGATTCTGCGGGCTTCAGCCTCACTCAGGCCTTGCTGCTCGGTGGCATCCATTTCGGCCTCCTGTAGGGCGTCAGACTAAACGAGTACCGCGTCGCCGGAGCCGGCGGACTCTTGGTGCGGCGAGGCCAACCGGGCATCTCTGTGGGTGCGTGCCTGTCCCGCCGCTGTCGTTAGCTTGGGCGCGAAATCCCGTTCGAGGATGGCGGAGAGCTTTGCGAGAAAATAGGCCAATTCAAGAAATGATTTTGAATTAGCCTAAACCGAGCATCACTTCCGCGAGCCGACGCGATGTCCGCTTGCCCCCGAGCCGTCACTGATTGGCGCCCGCCGGCTGGGCCAGCGGCGCCCGTGTCACGTCACGAAGGTTCGACCGTGCCGGGCGCGGCGCCCAGGTCGGGTCGGGATCGCCGTCCTCCACCACGGTGACCCGGACGTCGAGCCGGGAATCGCCGCCGCCGACCACGACGCCCCTGGTGGGGGCCGCGTCGGCATAGTCCCGGCCCACGGCGATGCGGACGTGGCGGTGGTCGGCGAGCGTGTCGTTGGTCGGGTCGAAACCGATCCATCCCAGTTCCGGCAGCAGGAACTCCGCCCAGGCGTGGCTGGTGCCGGCGGGGGTCTGCTCGCCCGGTTTCCCTTCGAGGTGCAGGTAGCCCGACACGTAGCGGCTCGGGATGCCCCACGACCGCGCGATGGTGATCATCACGTGGGTGTAGTCCTGGCAGACGCCGCGGCCGGTTTCCAGGATGTCCTCGATGGGCGAGTCGACGGACGTGCTGGCCGGCTCGTAGTGGAACGTCCGGTGCAGCTCGGCGGCCAGCTCCAGGAGGGACGCGAGCGGGTCGCTCCCGCGCCGGATCGCCTTGGCCTCGGTGAACGCGGCGAGCGCCGGGCTCGGCCGCGCGAACCGGCTGGGCCCCAAGAACTCCCAGTTGTCCACGGGGGAGGCGGCCTCCCGCAGCGCCTCCCAGGCATCCGGCTCCAGGTGCTTCGGCAGCGGCGCCGGGTCCACGGTCGTGATCTCCGAGCGCGAGCGGACGAGCGTGTGGCGGTGCGCCCGATGGATGTTGAAGAGGTAGCAGCCGTTGCCGAAGGCGTCCGCGAAGGCGATCGGCGCGGCGGCCGGGTCGATGTCAAGCGCGAAGGCGTGGAGCGCCTGACCGCTGTCCTCGCGCGGGCGCAGGCGGAGCACCACCAGGCTGCCCTGGGCGATCTCCCCGTAGTGGAAGTCGGAGACGTGCTCGACCGTGAAGCGCCGCTGCGTTCGGCCGGTCATGGCGCGTCTGCGATCTCGTAGCGGAAGTAGGTGGCCGCGATGTCCTCGTGCAGGAGGAGGCACGAGTTGCGGACGCCCTGGAGCGCTGCCCGCGTGGCGGCATCGTCGGCGGGGTCGCGGTTCGGCCAGTCATGGTCGATGGCGGCGGCCATCCGGCCCGCGCGCCGCCCGGCCTCGACCGCGAGCGACCGGCCGGAGGAGATGGCGTCGAGCGCCTCCGTGACCCGCGCCAGCGCATGGCGGACCGAATGCGCGAGCAGGGGGTCCGCCACCAGGAAGTCGAGCATGCGGCCGGGCCGATGGCTGTGGGAGTGCAGGTGGCGGTAGGCGACGTGCGCCTCGCAGATCCTGAGCAGGGCGCGCCAGTCCGATTCGCTGTGCTGGGCGGCGGTGGGGTACTGCGCGAGGTGGGCGTCGACGAGCCCGGCGAGGAGCTGCGTCCGCTCGACGAACCAGCCGAGCCACAGGAAGTGCCACCCGTCGTCGCGGTACATGCTGCTGACGGCGATGCCGCTGAAGGTCCGGATGGCGTCCTCGGTGCGGCCGTAGAAGGCGTCCGGCTGGTCGTTCCAGATGGTCTCGATGCCGACATCGCGGACGTCCAGGTACGCGAGGTTGAGGCAGGACCACATCCGGACGCCGAGGATGTTGCGGACCTGCCGGGCATTCTCGCGCGCGGCCGCGAGGCAGTTGCGGATCGAATCGGGATTGTCGGGCTCGAAGGTCAGGTCGTCGGCCATCGTGTAGGCATCGGCCAGCATGAAGTCCTCGTCCTCCTCGCCGGACGCCAGGAAGCCGCCGAGGGGCGTCCGGTGCACGGCCCGGTAGAGGCGCCGCCAGCCCTGGTCGATCTCCTCGACCGGCCGGTCCTCCATGGTCGCGAGCTGGTCCGAGAGGAGACGGCAGCCGTGCCGCGCCCGCTCCAGGTAGCGGCCGATCCAGTAGAGGCCCTCGGCGTTGCGCGACAGCATGCCGTCAGGAAGACAGGACCCAGAGGTCCTTGCCGCCGCCGCCCTGACTCGAATTGACGACGAGCGAGCCCTCGACGAGGGCGACCCGGCAGAAGGCGCCCGGGACGAGCCGTGTTTCGCTGCCGTGCAGGACGAAGGGGCGGAGGTCGACATGGCGGGGAGCCGCGCCGTGCGCCGCGAGGCAGGGCGAGACGGAGAGGTCGAGCACGGGCTGCGAGATGTAGTTGGCCGGATCCTTGCGGATCTGCTCGGCGTAGGCCGCGCGCTCGGCCGGCGTCGCGTGCGGGCCGACCAGCATGCCGTAGCCGCCGGATTCGCCCACCATCTTCACGATGAGGGTCTCCAGGTTGTCGAGGGTGAACGCCAGTTCCTCCGGATCGCGGCAGAGATGGGTCTCGACATTGGCGAGCACCGGCTCCTCGCTGAGGTAGTAGCGGATCATGTCGGGGACATAGGCGTAGACGGCCTTGTCGTCGGCGACGCCCGTGCCCGGCGCGTTGGCGATCGTCACGTTGCCGAGCCGGTAGGCGTAGAAGAGCCCGGGGGTGCCGAGCTGCGATTCCGCACGGAATGCCAGCGGGTCGATGAAATCGTCGTCGACGCGGCGATAGATCACGTCCACCCGCCGGAGCCCGGCGGTCGTCCGCATGTAGACGCATCCGTTGTGAACGAGCAGGTCGCTGCCATGCACCAGCTCGACCCCCATCTCCCGCGCCAGGAACATGTGCTCGTAGAAGGCCGAGTTGTAGACGCCGGGGGTCAACAGGACGATGCAGGGATCGGAGACGCCCGGCGGCGCCAGTTCGGCCAGGGTCTGACGGAGCAACTGGCCGTAATGCTCGATGCCGCGGACGTGGTGCCGCCTGAACAGGTTGCGGAGGCTCGTCTTCAGCGCGCGGCGGTTGGCCAGCATGTACGAGACCCCCGAGGGCACGCGCAGGTTGTCTTCCAGCACCATGAAGCCGTCGTTGGTGCGCACGATGTCCGTCCCGCAGAGCGCGACGTGGACGCCGTGCGGCACCTCGAGCCCGCGCATCGCGACCCGGTATTGCGGGCAGCCTCGCACCAGATCGACCGGTATGACGCCGTCGGCGACGATCCGCCCCGGGCCGTAGACGTCGGCGAGGAAGAGGTTGAGCGCCTTCAGCCGCTGGCGCAGCCCGCGCTCCACCACGTCCCAGTCGGCCGCGTTGAGCAGCCTCGGCAGGAAGTCGATCGGGATGATCCGCTCCTGCGCACCCTCCTCCCCGTACACCGCGAAAGTGATTCCCTGGTGCAGGAAGGAGCGCTCGGCGAGCGCCTGCATGGCGGCTATCTCGTCGGGCTGCATCCCGTCGAGCGCCTCACAGAGTTCCAGGCAGTGAGCGCGCGGCACGCCGGTGGCCGCGAACATCTCGTCGTAGTACGCAGGGCGGGTCTCGTAGTCGGCAAAGAGGCGCTTCGCCGCCGAGGGGCCGCTGCCGTCGGCCACCGACTGCCTGCCGACCGGTTCGCCATTCATGGGGCTACGCTCGTAGTCCGCCAGACCATCGCCCGATTGTGGTTTGGAAGACCGGGACTTGGCAAGCCGTGGTCACCGGGGTTGGCTCGGTGCTCCTCGCCGCAAGGTGTGCGTTTCCTCGTCATGGTGCGGCGCAACAATGGTGGTCAAGCTCGGGGTTCTGCACGATAGCCGCTTGGCCGGCGCCCGGGTACGAGCTAGCCTGGTCACATGGCGAGCGACCCGTGGACAAACGCAGAAAACGACCTGATTGTCGCCGATTACTTCGCCATGCTTGACGCCGATCTCCAAGGGATCGATTACAGCAAGGCCCAACACAACCGAAATCTTCGGAACCGGATCGACCGCGGCCGCGGCGCCATCGAATACAAGCACCAGAACATCAGCGCCGTACTGCAAGGGCTAGGCGAGACTTGGATTCTTGGCTATAAGCCGGCGCTCAATTTTCAGGATTCGCTTCGCGATGCGGTGGCGCGCTGGCTCCACTCCCATCCTGAGTTCCAGAAATCGATTTTGGAAGGTGCGCTGACGGACAGGCAAAAGGGGGCAGCCGAACTAGCGGTCGACCCACCACCCGGGCCGGTCCTGCGGAACACGCCGCCGCCCGACGAACTCAAGCAGCTATCCGAGATCGCACATAGGTATGACGTGGCAGGACGAGCGGAGCGCAATCGTGTGCTGGGGCGGGCGGGCGAGGCACGCGTCCTCCGCCACGAGAAGGCCGTCCTGAACCAGGCCGGACGCGCTGATCTGGCCGAGTTAGTGAAGTGGGTATCTGACGAAGAAGGGGACGGTGCCGGCTACGACATTCGCAGCTTTACAAAAGACGGCCGGCCACGCCTCATCGAAGTGAAGACGACGAACGGTTGGGAACGAACCCCGTTCTACATCACGCGGAACGAGCGTCTGGTTGCAGACAGTCGACCGGGTGAGTGGCGCATGATGCGCCTGTGGAACTTCGCCCGAGGACCACGAGCGTTTGAACTTCACCCGCCGCTTGAAAGGTACGTGGCGTTCCATGCGACGAGCTATGAGGCTCGTTTCCTTTGACCGGCACCCCGAGTGTCGCGGGCACCGGCTAGCCAAAGCTTCCGGTCCGGCACCTGCGGTTTGAGTCAGGAATTCTTTGCAACAGTGAGGAGCGGCGCAGGCGGGCCTTCCGTCTACACGGTGACAACATCGTCGGTCAGCCCGCTCATGAAGGCGGCGAGAAACATTCGGAGCTGACTATTGGTCGAGCTCCGTCGAATACCCGATCAGTGGTGGTGCGGAGCCTCCGCTTCCGCCGCCGCGTCTGCCTCCAGTTCAACCGGCAATTCCGGCATGGGCTCGCCGGCCAGGGCGATTTCGACGCCCTGGTGCGCCGGCACCGGCAATTCGACCGGCTCGTCAGCTTCGGCGTAGTCCGCAAACGTGTGCGTCAGGATCCAGGCATGCGCGTCCGGGAAGTCGGTGCGCACGCAGAGTACATGGTCGCCGAGCCGGGCGATTGCCCGAAGGTCGGGTACCGCAAACGCAAACGGCGCCTCGCCCTGCATCAGCGCTGCGGCATCGCCGAGCGACAGCAGGAGAACCCGGAGCTGGTCGGTGGCGATCAGGTCGGCCAGGCGCTGCAGCGTCCGCGCCCGGGCCACCCGCGCGCTGGCCTCCGGCAGATGTTCCTCGAGGAACACCTGGATTCGCTTGGCCTTGGGATAGCTCTCGGCGTCCGCCCGCGACGCGCCGATCACGAGGTGGCGCTGGCGGTAGACCTGCCACTGCCGGTAGGGGGTGTGGGCCCTCGCCGGGACGGCCCCGAGGGCGCCGGCGAGAAAGGCTCCGAGGAGCGCCCGCCGGGTGGCGCGCGCTCCTCGGGAGCAAACGGTCTCAGTTCCTGTACTTGTCGAAGACGTCAAGGTTCAGGACCGCGGTGACCACGTAGTTCGGCACGTCGACGACCTGCCCGACCCGGAGGTCGACGGCCACGCTCGCCAGGATGTACGCCTGCTCGCGCGTCATCCCGTGCTCGGCCTGGATGTAGTCGATCATCTGGATCAGCGCGTGCCGTGCCGCGAGGGTGAGGTCCTCGCTCAGGTTCTCGAGCGCCCCGATCTTCTCCGATTCGAGGTAGGTCACGTAGATCGGGACCTCGCCGGCCGTCTTGAGCGGCAGGCCGATCGTCTGGTGGAACCGGGTCGGCTCGATGTCGCGGATCTCGTCGTTGCCGGAGACCTGCGGTGCCACCATGCCGGCGGCGCCACCCTCGATGATGCTCGTCCGCACCGTCACCACGGCGCCGATCTCGATCGCCGTGCCGGAGACCTCGCCGTCGCCCTGGGCGTAGTGCACGTCACCGATGAACAGGCCGCAGCCGTCCACGTAGCAGGGGAAGATCATCGTCGTGCCGACCTGGGTCTGCTGGACGTCCATGTTGCCGCCGTTCTCGCGGGGCGGGATGGTCCGGAGACAGTCGGCGCTGTGGCTTCCCTCCGGTCCGCACACCGCGGCCGGCAGGGCGCCGATGGGCTGGGGTGCGAGCGCGATGCCGCCGGCCTCGGCGAGCGCCGCCTCGCGGGCCTTCCAGGCCTGGACCTCGGGCTCGCCCGGCAGCACGCCGATCGAGCCAGGGAACGCCTCGTAGGGCACCGTGATGCCCGGCATCTGGTCGGACACCGCGCCCCGCGCGGTGAGCTTCCAGTTCACGATGTAGGACTCGGTGTACAGGTCGCGCAGGAACCCGAAACCGGGGACGATCAGCGTGTAGCCGTACTGGTCGGGGTCAATCGCGAGCAGTTCGACCGCGAGGGCGTCGCCCCGCTTGGCCCCGTTGATGTGCACGGGTCCGGTCATCGGATGCACGAGGTTGAGGTCGAGCGCCGCCATGTCGTCGGCGATCGAGTCCAGGGTCAGGTCGGAATCGAGCGCGTCACGCGTGCCCATCGTGATGATGTCGCCCGGGTTCGCATGGGCCACCGGCGGGATCGCGGGGTGCAGGCGATTCATGCAGCTCGGGTCGTCGGCGCAGCGGTCGCCCTGCTTGGCGATCACGACCTCCGTCGCCCATTTGGAATCAGTGGTGTCGGCTCGGGCCGTGAAGGCGGCAGCGAGCGCGGCGGTAAGGATGAACGGGAGCAAGGCCCGGAATATCATTGGCAATTCAGCCTCCTCGACGCCGCCGCAAGGGCAGCGCAGTCAGGGTCCCGCAACGCTCGCGGCGTGAGGGTGGCCGAACTTTCGCACCCGCATCACGCGGGCCAGACATGCACCCGCCGGGCGCCCAGCGACGGGCCCGGCATACTCGCACCCGACCGTTGCAATGTCAGACATTAGCACAGCCGAACAGGCAATAGTTGACTCAATTGGTCTTAATTACTAAGTGTTGCATGTCGACCTACCGGACGGGGAGGAGGATCCCATGCTCCGTGTCAGTCGGCTCGCGGACTACGCCGTTCTGCTAGCAGGGCGTATGGCCCGCGAGCCTGCACGCACATTCACCGCGGCAGCGCTGGCCCGGGACATGCATCTACCGGCGCCCACCGTCACCAAGGTACTGGCGGCGCTCACGCGCGCCGGCCTGGTGGAATCGCAGCGCGGCCCGGGCGGCGGCTACCGCAGCGCGCACGCCGCGACCGACATCTCGGTCGGTGCCGTGATCGCCGCAATCGACGGCCCCGTTGCGCTCACCATCTGCGCGGAGGGGGGCGATGCCTGCGATCTCATGGAGATCTGCCCGTCCGCGGCCAACTGGCAGCGTATCAACGAGGCGGTCCGTTCCACCCTTGAAGGCATATCGCTGGAGGAACTGACCGGCGGCGGTGCGCGCTTCCCGCTGCCCGCCGCCCCTGTTGCCGCCGTGCCGGAGATGGCCTCGTGACTCCGCTCAGGGAAACCGTCGAGACGGTCGAGCGCGCATCCGGCGAATACCGCTACGGCTTCGTCACCGACATCGAGACTGAACGGGCGCCGACGGGTCTCAACGAGGAGATCGTCCGTTTCATCTCGGCCAAGAAGGAAGAGCCGGAGTGGCTCCTCGAGTGGCGCCTCAAGGCGTTCCGCATGTGGCTTGGCCTCGAGGACCGCGAGCCCCGCTGGGCCAACGTCCACTTCCCCAAGATCGACTTCCAGGAGGCCTGCTACTACGCCGCGCCGAAGCAGGAGGGCGACGGTCCCGCCAGTCTCGACGAGGTCGATCCCGAACTTCTCCGCACCTACGAGAAGCTCGGCATCCCGCTCCGGGAGCAGGAGGTCCTGGCCGGCGTCGCCGGCGCCGGGAACGTCGCGGTCGACGCCGTGTTCGACAGCGTCTCGGTGGCGACCACCTTCAAGGACAAGCTGGCCGAGATGGGGGTCATCTTCTGCCCGATCTCGGAGGCCGTCCGCGACCATCCGGAGCTGGTCAGGAAATACCTCGGAAGCGTGGTGCCGCAGGGCGACAACTTCTATGCCGCGCTCAACTCCGCAGTCTTCAGCGACGGCTCGTTCGTCTACGTCCCGAAGGGTGTGCAGTGCCCGATGGAGCTCAGCACCTACTTCCGGATCAACGCACAGGGCACCGGCCAGTTCGAGCGCACCCTGATCATCGCCGACGAGGGGAGCCGGGTCTCCTACCTCGAGGGGTGCACGGCGCCGCAGCGCGACGAGAACCAGCTGCACGCGGCCGTCGTCGAGCTCGTGGCGCTGAAGGACGCCGAGATCAAGTACTCGACGGTCCAGAACTGGTACCCGGGCGACGCCGAGGGCAAGGGCGGCATCTACAACTTCGTGACCAAGCGGGGCGCCTGCCGCGGCGCCGATTCGAAGATCTCCTGGACCCAGGTCGAGACCGGCTCGGCGATCACCTGGAAGTACCCGAGCGTGCTCCTGCAGGGGGACCGTTCCATCGGCGAGTTCTACTCGGTCGCGATCTCGAACCTCCGCCAGCAGGCCGACACCGGCACCAAGATGATCCACCTCGGGCGCGACACCCGGAGCACGATCATCTCGAAGGGGATTTCGGCCGGCCGCGGGCAGCAGACCTACCGGGGCCTGGTGCGGGTCCAGCCGAAGGCCGGCGGCGCCCGCAATTTCACGCAGTGCGACTCGCTCCTGATCGGCGATACCTGCGGCGGCCACACCGTGCCCTACATCGACGTGCGCCACCCCGGCGCCGAGGTCGCGCACGAGGCCACGACGTCGCGGATCAGCGACGCGCAGCTCTTCTACTGCCGCCAGCGCGGGCTCGACCCCGAGGAGGCGGTGTCCATGATCGTGAACGGCTTCTGCCGCGACGTGCTCCAGCAGCTTCCCATGGAGTTCGCGGTGGAGGCGCAGAAACTGCTCGGCATCAGCCTGGAGGGCGCCGTCGGATGAGCGAACCACTTCTCACGATTCGCAACCTTCGGGCCAGTGTCGACGACAAGGAGGTGCTGAAGGGCATCGACCTGAGCGTCGCGGCCGGCGAGGTCGCCGCCATCATGGGGCCGAACGGGTCGGGCAAGTCGACCCTGTCGAACGTGCTGGCGGGCCGGGACGGCTACGAGGTCACCGACGGCGAGGTGCGCTACGACGGGCAGGACCTCCTCGCGATGGAGCCCGAGGAGCGCGCGGCCACCGGCGTCTTCATGGCGTTCCAGTACCCGGTCGAGATCCCGGGCGTCGTCAACGCCACCTTCACCCGCACCGCCCTCAACGCCCAGCGCAAGGCGCGGGGCGAGTCCGCGATCGATGCGATCGATTTCCTGAAGGGCGCCCGCGCGACCCTGGCCCGGCTCGAGATGGACGAGGACTTTCTCCGGCGCGACGTCAACGCCGGCTTCTCGGGCGGCGAGAAGAAGCGGAACGAGATCTTCCAGATGGCCATGCTGGAGCCCCGGCTCGCGATCCTCGACGAGACGGATTCAGGCCTCGACATCGACGCCCTCCGGATCGTGGCGACGGGGGTCAACGCCATGCGCAACCCCGAGCGCGCCCTGGTCGTCATCACGCACTACCAGCGGCTGCTCGAGTACGTCGTGCCGGACTCGGTGCACGTCCTGGCCGACGGGCGGATCGCCCGCTCGGGCGACCGCGAACTCGCATTGGAACTGGAACGGGCCGGCTATGCGGCCTTCCAGCCAGCCTGACACCATGACCGACGCATGGCTGGCAGGACAGCGAACGGCGTTTGCCGCCTGCCGTGACTCGCTGCCCGGTTCGGGCACGCCCTGGGTTGACGCGCTTCGTGCAGAGGCCTTCCGCCAGTTCGAGGAAGACGGCCCGCCGACGGCGAGGATCGAGGAGTGGCGGTCAGGGCCGACGGCGGCCCTCACCGGCCAGGTCTTTGCGCCCGCGGCGCCGGACGGCGCGCGACATGCTGAGGTGCCGGCTCCGTACCTCGAGGGGCCGCGCCATCGGCTCGTGTTCGTGGACGGCCGGTTCAGCCGCGATCACTCCGACGCCGGCGAGCCGCCTAAGGGGGTTCGTCTCACCACGCTGAGCGCGCTGCTGGCGGAGAATCCGCAGGCGGCCCGCGACCTCATCGGCGACCCCGACGCGTTCGCCGAGGAGCGGCTGTCGCGCGTCACGGACCGCCGGCCCCAGGCACTGGTGGCGCTGAACACAGCGCTCGCTTCCGACGGGGCCGTCCTGCTGATCGAGGACGGCGTTGCGCTTGCCCATCCGCTCGAGATCGTGCACGTCGCCCGCGACACCGACGAACCGCGAGCCCATCACCTCCGCACCCTGATTGCGCTTGGCGCCGGTGCCCGGGCGCACGTCGTCGAGGTTCATGCGGGCGGCGGTGCTGGCGTCTGGACCAACCACGTCACCGACATCGCAGTCGGCGCCGGCGCGCGCCTCGAGCACGTCCGGGCCGACGCGGGATCCGTGGCCGCCGTGCACGTCGACGTCGCCCATGCCCGCCTGCGGGCCGGTGCCGCCTATGCCGGCTTCGTGCTGGCCGCGACCGGTGGCGCCGTCCGGACCGAGACGCGTCTTGCGCTCGAGGAGCCGGGCGCCGACGGCGAGGTCAACGGCGTCTGCCTGGCAAGGGGGTCAGGCCACATCGACGCGCTGACCCGCCTCGATCACCACGCCCGCGAGGGGACGAGCCGGCAGCTCTGGCGGGGCATCTTCGCCGACACGGCGCGCGGCGCCTTCCAGGGGCGGATCCGGGTGCTGCCGGATGCCTCGGGCACCAACGCGGCCCTCGACAACCGCAACCTGCTCCTGAACGCCGGCGCCCGCGCCGAAAGCAAGCCGGAGCTCGAGATCCTCACCGACGACGTGGCGTGCAGCCATGCTTCCGCGACCGGCGAGCTCGACGCCGACGCGCTGTTCTACCTCCGCTCCCGTGGCCTGTCCGAGCAGCTGGCGCGGGCCCTGTTGATGGAGGCCTTCACCGGCGCCGTGGCCGACCGCATCGCCCACGAGGGCATGCGTGAGTTCATCCGGCGTCTGGTCGACGACCGACTGCACGCACTGGGGAGTGCCACATCATGAACGCGCCCGCGGGCCAGAACCCCGAAATCCTCGCCGCGCGGGACGATTTCCCGCTGCTGGCGCGGCCGATGCACGGTCGCCCGCTCGCGTTCCTGGACAGCGCCGCGAGCGCCCAGAAGCCCCGCGCGGTGCTGGACGGACTCCGGGATTTCTACGAGTCGGAATACGCCAACGTGCACCGCGGGGTCTACTTGCTCTCGGCGCAGGCCACCGACCGGTACGAGGCCGCGCGCGAGACCGTGCGCCGCTTCCTCAACGCCGGCCGGGCCGAGGAAATCGTGTTCACCCGGGGGGCGACCGAGGCGATCAATCTGGTGGCCGAGACGCTCGGCCGGAGCGGTCGCCTCGAGCCGGACGACGAGATCGTGCTCACGGTGCTCGAACACCACTCCAACATCGTGCCGTGGCAACTGATGCGCGATGCGACCGGCGTGCGCATCCACGCGGCGGCCGCCGACCAGGACGGGAACGTCGACGTCGAGGCGGTCTTCCGGGAGGTGACCGACCGGACCCAGCTCATCGCGTTCTCGCACGTCTCCAACACCACCGGCACCGTGCTCCCGGCCCGCGAGATCT
This sequence comes from Alphaproteobacteria bacterium, assembly GCA_022819905.1. Lineage (GTDB taxonomy): Bacteria > Pseudomonadota > Alphaproteobacteria > TMED109 > TMED109 > VXPW01. Next base: position 6,981 of record JAJEGJ010000071.1, on the reverse strand, counting down.
GTCACCGCGCCCGTGAACGGGGAATCCTCACGCTGGTCGACGGCTGCCAGGCCGTCCCGCACGCGGCCGTCGACGTGCAGGACCTCGCCTGCGACTTCTACACGTTCTCGGGCCACAAGCTCTACGGGCCTTCCGGGATCGGTGCGCTCTACGGACGGCTTGACCTGCTGACGTCTCTCCCGCCCTGGCAGGGCGGCGGTTCCATGATCGAGGAAGTGACGTTCGAGCGGACGACGTACGCACCGCCGCCGGCGCGCTACGAGGCCGGCACACCGAACATCGCTGGTGCGGTCGGGCTGGCCGCCGCCATCGACTACGTGCAGCGTTTCGGGAGCGAGAACATCCAGCGCCATGAGAGTGTCGTGCTGAAGTACGGGGTCGACCGCCTGCAGGCAGTCGACGGCGTGCGCCTGATCGGCACGCCCCGCCATCGAGCCGGCTCGATCTCGTTCGTGATGGATGACGTGCACCCCCACGACGTGGGGACCGTGCTCGACCGGGAAGGGGTTGCCGTCCGGGTCGGGCATCACTGCGCACAGCCCGCGATGCGCCACTTCGACGTGCCCGCAACCATTCGCGCCTCGCTCGGCATCTACACGCACGCTTCGGATTTCGACGCCCTGGTCGAAGGTCTCGGCAAGGCAAAGGCGCTGTTCCAGCCGTGATGGACCTTCGCGACCTCTACCAGGAAGTCATCCTCGACCACAGCCGGCACCCGCGGAACGCCGGGCGGCTGGCGGAGCCGAGCGGCACGGCCAAGGGACACAATCCCCTCTGCGGCGACTTGATCACGCTCGACGTCCTGGTCAAGGACGGAGTGATCCGCAACGTGTCGTTCGACGCCCGGGGCTGCGCGATCTCCGTGGCCACGGCCTCCATCATGTCCGACATGCTGAAGGGCAAGACCCTCGAGGAGGCGCACGACCTCTTCCGCCGGTTCCAGCAGATGCTGACGGGGCCGGACGCCGAGGCCGACGGTCTCGACAAGCTCGAGGTGCTGGCCGGCGTGCGCGAGTTCCCCATGCGGGTGAAGTGCGCCACGCTGCCGTTCCATACGCTGCGGGCCGCGCTTGACAACGAGCCGGGAACGGTCCAGACGGAATAGCCATGGTCCATTACGACACACCGCCCCAGCCCGGCACCGTCACCCCTGACGAGCACGCCGAAGCGCTTCGACCGGCTGTCGTGGCCGCCATAGGTACCGTCTACGACCCGGAGATCCCGGTCAGCATCTGGGAACTCGGGCTCGTGTACGACATCGCCATCCGGAACGGCCGCGATGTGGACGTCACGATGACGTTGACGACGCCGCACTGTCCGGAAGCCCAGTACATTCCGGGGCGCGTCGAGGAGGCCGTTCGGGAAGTCTCGGGCGTGGGTGACGTGAGGGTCGATATCGTCTGGGAGCCGCCGTGGACGCCCGACCGGATGAGCGAGGCCGCGCGCCTTGAGCTAGGCTATTTCTAGAGGGACCGTGATGACCAACGCGCCGAAGCTCCTGACACTGACCGATGTCGCCGCCGAGCGGGCCCGGGCCATGATTGCCGCCCGGGGAGAGGACACGCAGGGGCTCCGCATCGCCCTCAAGACCGGCGGCTGCTCCGGCATGGCCTACGACGTCGAGTACGCGGACGAGGCGAGGCCGGCCGACGAGGTGATCGAGGACCGCGGGGTCAAGGTGTTCATCGATCCGGCGGCGGTGCTGTTTCTGGCCGGCAGCCGGATCGGTTGGGAGGAGAGCATCCTGCAGTCCCGGTTCACGTTCGAGAACCCGAACGAGGTCGCCCGGTGCGGGTGCGGGGAGTCGGTGTCGTTCGGCGGCGCAGTGACTGACCAGCGCGGCTGAGACCGCGGACCCCACCTCCGGTTTACCCTAACGCCCTACGGCCCGGGTGTTTGCCCGGTTTGTCAGTGGGCAGCGCGTTCTCGAACGGCGCGCCGTACCGTTCTCTTGGCACGGTCTGCGGAGTCTGGCTTCAGGGGAGGTCTGCGAACACCGGATGAAGGGCTCGTGAGCCGGTCAAACTAACTTCAACGTGCTTAAGTTGCAGTTGCTAGCTGACTATATATCAGTTATTATCTGATATTACATCAATTGCAAGCCTGAAATGATCATGCTGTTTACGTATCGTGCGCTGGATGACGAGGAAACACGGGTAGAAGAGGCTACGGCTCGCATCCGCGACAATCTACGTCGCTACGTTGCCACGCAGCCACGTCGCTGGACCGGCCTGCTGGCCCGCATGACCCGGGCTCGCGCCTTGGCCGGGTCGAACAGCGTGGAAGGCATCAATGTTTCCGAGGAAGATGCCATTGCTGCCGTTGACCGCGAAGATCCCTCGACCACCGACCGGGACACGTGGCTGGCCGTCGTCGGCTACCGCGAAGCGATGGACTACATCCTCCAGCGTCGCCAAAGCGGGTCCTTCAGGATCACGGAAGATGTTCTCTTGGCCGTCCATTTCATGATCTGCCAGTACAACCTGGCGGCAAATCCGGGTCAGTACCGCCCGGGATGGGTCGGCGTTCGAAGCTCCAGGACCGGTGAACTGGTCCACGAGGGAGTGGATCGCGACAGGCTCGAACCTCTGGTTCGCAAGCTCTTGGACTATGTGAACGACGGCCCGGGGCAGTCGGTCTTCCTGCGCGCCTCCATGACACACCTGAACCTGGCGATGTTGCACCCGTTTACGGATGGAAACGGTCGGACCGCCAGGTGTATCCAAACTGCGGTGTTGGCAAGCGATGGCTTTGTCGCGCCGGAATTTTCCTCGATCGAGGAGTACATCGGCCGCAACCAGCAAGCGTATTACGACGTGTTGGCAGAAGTCGGCGGCGGTTCGTGGGATCCTACGCGGAATGCCAAGCCGTGGGTTCGCTTTTGCCTGAGCGGCCATTACCTGCAGGCTGCGACAATCTTCCGGCGGATGCGGGAGGTGGAACGAATCTACGGGGAGCTATCGGAACTGGTAGAAGCCAACGGATTTCCTGACCGCACCGCGATGGCGCTGCTTCAGGCCGCCTTGGGGAGCAAGGTGCGAAACTCGTCCTACCGGGTAAGTGCAGACGTTTCCAAGAATCTTGCGAGCCGAGACCTCAAGTTGCTGGTGGACGCGAACCTTCTCGTTCCGGAGGGAGAGAAGCGTGGCCGCGCGTACGGACCAGCACCCGTTGTGGCCGCCATCCGCGAGCGCTTGCGCATTGCGAAGAGAGTTGAAGATCCGTTTGCGGAAGGAGGGCCGGCGCATCCTCGACAGGAGGGCCTGTTTCCTGAGATCGCCTAGCCCTGAGTTCTTGGAAGAGCTTCCCGATGCCAGCGGCGTCGCTGGGCTGCCGAAATGGTGCAGCGGACACGGAGGTCCACAAGACGCCTTGGCGTTGCTGCATCAGAACCGGCCTGGGCACCACCCAGCACCGCCCTGAGGCCGGAATACGGTACGCCGCTGAAGAGCGACAGGATGCCCCACCTTTTGCCCCGTTCGAGGTCAGGTGGGAGGACGGGTATCATCGGTTATCGTCACGGAAGCGGGGATGTCAGTGGTAGCCACGTTGATACGAATTCCGGTTGCCCGTTTCCTCCTCTGTTTGGCGCTTCTGCCTGCCGCCGTGTTTGCGCAGGGAGTCGAGAGCGGCGACGGGGATCCGCTTAGCCGGGACCTGACACCGGCGCCCATGTTGTCCCCGGAAGATGTGGTCCGCATTCAGCTCGAAGCGCTGCGCCACAACGACGAGCGCAATCGCGGCATTGAGGTTGCTTTTCGCTTCGCCTCTCCCGCCAACCGCGTCCAAACCGGGCCGCTGCCGCGCTTCATCGGCATGATCCGCAACGGCCCCTATGCCCTCATGCTGGACTTTCGGGCGGTGAGCTACGGGCCGGTGGAGTCGAACGGCACGCAGGCGCGGCAGCGGGTGATTCTCACGGACGCGACAACGAGCGTCGCCTATTGGTTCTACCTGTCCCGCCAGTCCAAGGACCCCTACGTGGATTGCTGGATGACCGACGCGGTGTTCATCGAACCGACGGAGGGGCGGTCGGCCTAAGCACGACCACCGCCTGCAGGTCCCGGCCTGTCGGGGTCGGGCAAGCAGGCCGGCATGCAGGGGTCGACCGGCAAGCGTGGGTCTGTCGAGGCGCTACAGGCGAAGGCGGAAGTCGTTCTCGCCGGACTCGTCGATACCACGGACGAGGAATACCGTGCGATTCGTGTGATCGGACACGCCCTTCTCCTCGGTGAGGCGGCGCGCGAAGTCCCGATCGAAGACCGTGCTCGTCGGCATGTAGCGGAGCGTCATGCCTCGGCGCGGGTGCTCCGAGCGGTTGGCGAGGGAGCCGTGCGTCAGGTAGACGTCATGCAGCGAGATCTGACCGGCCTCGAGCTCCAGGCCCACGGCTTCAGAGAGGTCGATCTCGTCGTCGTCGATCTCCTGATGCAAGGTCAGCTCGGGGTCGGCATTCGTGTGGTGGGAGCGGAGCCTTCTCGCCTTGTGGCTGCCCCGGATGACCTGCAGGCAGCCGTTTTCGGAGCTCGCAGCGTCCACGGCGATCCATACCGTGCACGTCGCCATCGGTCGGAGCGGCCAGTACTCACCGTCCTGATGCCACGGCGTCTCGTAGCCGTCCCGCGCCGGCTTGGCAAAGAAGCTCGAGTTCCAGAGCGCGATATTCGGACCCAGCACCTGTTCGACCATGTCGAGGATGTCGGGATTTCTCGCGTAATTCAGGAAGGCGAGATCGTAGGCCAGCAACGTCGGGCAGTAGTTTCGGAACTCCGGGTGGCGGGCAACCAGGCGTTCGTGGTGACTGCGGATGTCGGCAAGGTCGGAGTCGGGCAAACGGTAGTCTGGGATTACGTAGCCGTCTTCGTGGTATTGCCCGATTTGCTCGGCAGTCAGCATGGCACGTCCTCGTCAGGGGTCGCGGGGATTGGCCGAAAATATTTGGAACTATACGGAAACCAGCCAAGTCGAGCTTGCTACAATTTCCGGCATGAGCGCGAAAGAACGACAGAGTGATTTTCAGCCGTGGGAGTTCGACGAGCGCCTGCAGAAGTGGCGCAACATGCGCACCGGCGAGCTCAGGGACGCGAACACACCGAAGGAGGAAGCCTGGAGGCACTTCCGCAAGACCGGCGATATGTCGAAACTGCGTGAACTCGGCATCATCTAGTCGTTGGCCTCGGGGCGGGAAGAATCGCTGAGGCCATGGGTGTCGAGGCCGTGCGCCCGCATGGGTCAAGCGGCACCTGTTGGAAGGTTCGGCGGCGGAACGCTTCTCGTGGGCTGCGATCCCGCTGCATAGTGTGCTTACGCCGCAAGCGGGCCTGACAGCCCGGGGCAACACCGTTGGACAACGTCGGCTTGGAGGACATGTTCTTGGAGGCCCTCTCCGGGCAGCTCGCGGGTTGGGGGTGGTTGATTGCGTTCGGTGTCGCGGTCTTCGTCTTGCGCGCAGTCGCCTTCGGAAAGCGTTCCCGCCGGTACCGGCGAAAGGGCCGTCGGAGAAGGGCAAGACGAAGGCAGCGACAAGCAGTTTCCGGAAGAAAATCATCCGCCGGTCGACTCCGCCCCGCAGGCTGGTTCGCAAGCGCACCCCGCACACTCAAGGGGAAGGCCTACGTGACGGACGGCGACGGGATCCGGGTGGACGGATAGGAAGTGCGGCTCGTAGGGCTCGACGCGCCCGAATGGGACCAGCAGGCAAGATCAGGACGGCTACTGGTTCAACCACGGAAGGCACGTGAAGAGCGCGCTGATACGGGAAATCGGCGGCAAACGCGTCCGCGTCTTCGTCGAGGGCACGGACGATTTCGGGTGCCTGCTCGGTACCGTCACCTGCAAGGGCAGGGACATCGGGGAATGGCTGGTGCGGGAAGGACACGCAATCGCCGCCTACGGCGACCGCTACAAGCGCGTCGAGCGGGAGGCCCGTGAAGCGAAGCGCGGCATGTGGGCGCACGGTCACAATTTCGACCCCAGAGGCCACCGGCACCGGACACGGGGCAAGGGTCGAGGCGGCCGCGGAGCACGAGCAGCTACCCGGCGCCCCCGCCCGTCATGTCGACCGCCACACACATCGTTGCGCACAGCGTGAACGACTGATCAACGGACGTCCCGGCGGCAGCCGCGATGCACCGAAGACCATGCGTAACGCCGCCTTGGACCGGCCCCTGCTTGCAGACAGGAAACGTGTGCACACGGACTCGCATCAGCGTTTCAGTTAGATTGGCACTCCCGGGTTACCGCGCGCGCCCGTCGGGAAGTCAGTCATGCAACTAAAGCGATACAGCGACTATTCGTTGAGGGCTCTGATCTACCTCGGGCTCAACCCTCACCGGCGCTGCACGATTCACGAGATTGCCACTGCGTACGGCATTTCCGTGAACCACCTCACGAAGCTGACGCATCGGCTGGGGCAGCATGGTTTCATTGCGACGTCGCGCGGCAGGAAGGGCGGCTTGAAGCTCGCCATGCCGGCCGACGAGATCAGCCTCGGCGACGTGTTCAGGGTGACCGAGGGTGACGTCCACCTGGTCGAATGCTTCCGCGGCGAAGAGAACAACACGTGTCCGATCGCGGGGCCGTGCGTGCTGACCAACGTGCTGGAGTCGGCCCTCGCGGCCTTCATCAACGTGCTGGACCGGCACACGCTGGCGGACCTGCTGGCCCCGTCACAGGCATTGCAGGCCATCTTCGCCGCACGACAGGACGGGGGCGCGGTTCGGCCGCTGGCCACGGGCAGCAGCGCCACCGCCTAGCAGGATGGATGCCGGGCCTCCCGGCCGCCTTTAGGAACCAGGAACGCCGGCGCCTACGATTCCAGCAGCACGCGGAAACCGAAGTTTCCCGGCATGGGTTTCACCGAGCAGCCGCCGGAGCCGATTTCCCGAAGAAACGTCTGCATGAAGCTCCGGTGTTCTCCCTGCAGGATCCGGATTCCGCAGTTTTCCCTGAACACGCTCCCGCCTTCCTGCGCGTAGGTCC